>JBILHS010000104.1:0-20522 GCA_044350425.1 Saprospiraceae bacterium
AGCCTGAACGCGGCACGATTGTTTAGGTGACCCATTCCCGAATCGCCTTATAAACCTCAAACCACACCACACTAAGAAACCCTGCCAATACGCACCAGCCCAAATCAGCAGCTGAAATCGCACCCATTTTAAATAGCTGCGACAAGAACGGAACGTATAATATGGCCACCAGCATTCCTACCGAGACGGCCAATATGAAGGGCAGCATGTTGTTTTTGTAAAACAAAGTGCGGTGTAGGGCATAGTCAAAGGAGCGATTTGCCAGGGTCAGGAACAAATTGGCCGTGACCAAAGTAGCGAATACCATGGAACGGACGCCTGCTTCGTTTTTTCCTTGTCCTACGGCAAAGTGATACATTAAAAACACCCCGCCAGTAATGGCAGCTCCCTGCAGTAAACTGACCAGCAATTCATTCCAGGAAAAGAGTGATGTATTTGCGGCCCGGGGTGGTTTGCGCATCAAATTGGACTCAGCAGGCTCATTTTCGAATGCAATGGCAGCAGTGGGATCCATCACCAGCTCGAGAAAAATGACGTGCAAAGGCAGCAAAATATGCACGTAGGGCCAGCCAAGTAGTAGAGGCACTACCACCGTGAGTACGATGGGCAAATGGATAGAAATGATGTACCGAATGGCTTTTCTTAGATTGTCATAGATCCGGCGACCCATCCGGATCGCGGTGACCATGGCGCCGAGGTTGTCGTTTAATAAGACCAGGGAGGCGGCACTTTTGGCGATCTCGGTCCCTTTTTTACCCATAGCCACCCCAATTTGGGCGGCTTTTAAGGCAGGCCCGTCATTTACGCCGTCTCCGGACATGGCGACGGTTTCCCCCAATGCTTTGAGGGCATTCACGATCCTTAATTTGGCATCGGGGTACATCCGGGCAAATACATTGACCTTTTGTACAGCGACCTGGAACTCGGCATCCTGGAGTGCCATGATTTCATCTCCGGTCATAGCGGCTTCCCAGCCCTTTAAGCCGGTGTTTTGTGCGATATTTTGCGCGGTTGCTTTATGATCGCCTGTGATCATGATCACCCGGATTCCGGCTTTGTAAAACTTTTTGAATACTCCCGTCACATTCTTTTTGGGTGGATCGAAGAAAGCCGCCAGGCCCTCAAATTTCCAGGTAAAATCATCCTGTCCAGCTGGAAAAGCCGTACCCTCGAACGTTGCGCTGGCCACCCCCAATACCCGATAGCCCTTACCGGCCATTTCCTCCGTTTTGGCCAGAATCTGATCGCGTAAACCCGCTTCCACTTTCGAGATTTCCAGCAGGCGCTCTACCGCACCTTTGCATGCGATGACGCGCTCCTTGCCTTGTTTTTCCCAAACGTGAGTCATCATAGGAGGGCTGCCTCCAAGCGGGTACTCTTTGATCAGTTCAAAACCATGCCTTGGGTCGTCGGTAACAGAAAGTGCAGCTACTTGTGCAGAGAGAATGGCTTTCTCCATGGAGTCAAACGGCTCCGGTTCACTGGCCCATAGCGCGTATTCGAGGGTTCTTTTTTGCCCTGAAAAATCTGCTAATTCAGCGACAGACATTTGATTTTGGGTAATCGTTCCGGTTTTATCCAGGCAAATAACTGTAGCAGAACCCAGGCTTTCTACCGTTTTAGGTTGTTTGGCCAAAATGCCAAACTTGATCATCCGAAAGGCCCCCAGGCCCATAAAAGCACTAAAGGCCACAGGAATCTCCTGCGGCAGAATGGCCATGGCCAGCGTAAGGGAAAAAAGAAGGGCTTTCCAGACATCATTTTCGGTCCAGAAATTCAGGGCGAAAACCAGGGCAAAGGCCAAGCCACCTGCTATGGCCATATTCCGCACAAAACGATTGATCTGAATTTGTAAAGGGGTTTGCTCGGGGTCGATGGACTCGATGGATTTGCCCAATTTGCCAAACTCGGAATTTGCTCCGGTTGCAGTTACCTTAAAAACACCTTTCCCGGAAGCTACCGTGGTGCCTTGCAGGAGGCGGTTTGCGGTGGACGGTTCACGGTTTACGGTAGACGGTTCACGGTTTACGGTAGACGGTTCACGGTGGACGGTAGACGGGGCACGGTCGACGGTGGACGTGGCATGGTTTACGGGTGGGGGAGTTTCCAGCGCTTTTGCTATCGACAAACTCTCTCCGGTTAGCACCGATTCGTCTACCGAGAGGTCATGTTGTTCGAGGAGTATGCCATCTGCAGGAATACGTTCGCCCTCTTCGATACGAACCACATCATCGGGCACGAGATCTTCGGAGGGCAATTCCACCCATTGGCCATCCCTTAAGACTTGTACCTGTGCACGGGTAAACTGACGCAGTGCTTCCAGGGCCCTTTCGCTTTTGTTTTCCTGATACAGTTCGATGCCCGTCACAAACAAGATGGATATGACCATCATGATGGCCTCAGTGAAGTCACCCAGTACAAAATACAGGATACATGCTACAGCGAGCAAAAGGAACATCGGCTCCGTCACAATATTCCGGATGCTATCCAGTATAGGATGCCGGCGCGTAGCTTCGAGTTCGTTTTTCCCGAAGATCTTTTGCTGAGCGACGGCTTGATTTGCAGTTAATCCAGTAAAAACGGAACCGCTTTTAGGGTCTGATGACACTTCGACCGTAGGAGTATGGGGAACGTGCATTTGATTATGTAAAGCAAGTGATAAGGAACTATTCCGAAGCGTAATCAATATCCGGAGCAAGTATCCTTTCCAGCATTCTGATCAGATCCTGGGTAGACAAAATGCCCACCAGATGGCGGTTGTCTTCAATCACCGGAATCGCATGGAAGTGGTTGGTATTAAAAATCCGAAGGGCATCTTCCACGGTATCTGTGGGGGCGAGACATATGGGGTGCTCGGTCATGACTTCTTTGACCAATATGGTATGGAGTAACCGTGCATTCGTACGCTGTTCTTGTGCGCTGCCGTATAATTCGCGGATGATACGCAGGTAGTCGGTATAGCTTACAATTCCTGCAAGTTTGCCTGAGGCTACGACAGGAACGTGGTGAAAACCATGTTTTTCTAAGATATTGCGCACCACCTCCAGATTGTCTTCTGGAGTAACAGTAGCGGGCTTACGGGTCATGATCTTGGAGATCGGCGTAGTATTTTGCATAGTATTGAAATTTTATGCCACAAAGTTGGATGTTTAAGACCATGCAATACAGTGACGAGAATCAGAGTATAGAATGACCTTAAAAGAGGCCTTTTGTCCGAAGGTACAAGGCCTCTACCTGTTCCCTTGCCCAGGGCGTCTTGCGCAAAAACTTCAGGCTTGAGACTATGCTGGGTTCATTTTTGAAACAGTTGATATTAATTTGGTTTGCAAGGCCTTCCCAGCCATAAGCTTCTAACAATTGCTCCAATATCATTTGCAGCGTCTTGCCATGTAATGGGTTGTTGCGTTGTTGTTGATCCATGATGTGTAATATATCGTCTTGATTCTAAATTCTGGGATGGTACATCATGCCAGATTCATTGCCCACAAAAATAGGCAAACTGGCCTTAAGGTGGCTAATTATTCCCAACTCGATTAAAATCACCCTGCACCCTGATGTGCGTCATCCAAGAGCTTTTTCCCTACTCCCCATCTTGTGGCCAATTCCAGCTAAAGCTGGGTTCATACAGGTGCCATGAAAATCATGCTATTCCTAATTCTTGTTAGCCTACTGCTTGCAGCAGGCTTTTTGATTGCCTACCTGCGTGCTGCGCGTGACGGGCAATTTGATGACGATTACACGCCGGCCATCCGGATGCTGTTTGATGGGAGTGTCGCCGATCCTGCTCCGCAAGGAATTGAAAAAGAAATAACACAACAAGACGAAGATTTAAAGCCTTCATTATGAGTAACATTCAACAATTTCAGTACGACAACAAAATTGTTCGGGCCTTTGGGATGGCCTCCTTCATTTTTGGTATTGTCGGAATGCTGGTGGGGATTATCCTCGCTCTGCAGATCGTGTATCCCTCCCTTAACCTCGGGCCCTGGCTGACCTTCGGTCGCCTGCGCCCTTTGCACACCAACGCAGTTATTTTCGCTTTCGTTGGTAATGGCCTGTTTATGGGTATTTATTACTCCCTGCAACGCCTGCTCAAAGCCCGGATGTGGAGTGATACTCTTTCCTGGATTCACTTTTGGGGTTGGCAGGTAGTCATTTTGCTCGCAGCCATCACCTTGCCCTTAGGACTGACGACCAGTGGAGAGTATTCTGAGCTTATTTGGCCGCTTGATATCCTGATTACTCTGGTTTGGGTCATTTTTGGTGTGAACATGTTTGGTACCATCCTGACCCGTCGGGAAAGCCACCTCTACGTTGCAATCTGGTTTTATATCGCTACCTGGGTTACCGTTGCCGTTCTGCACATCGTGCGGAGTTTGGAGTTTCCGGTATCCTGGACAGAAAGCTACCCCGTTTTTTCCGGGGTTCAGGAAGCACTGGTACAATGGTGGTATGGGCACAACGCGGTAGCGTTCTTCTTAACCACGCCTTATCTCGGTATGATGTACTACTTCATGCCAAAAGCGGCCAATCGTCCGGTTTTCTCCTATAAACTTTCCGTAATCCACTTCTGGGCTCTGATATTTATTTACATCTGGGCTGGTCCTCACCACTTGTTGTATTCCACTTTGCCTGATTGGGTTCAGTCTTTGGGAACCGTCTTCAGCATCATGCTGATTGCCCCATCCTGGGGTGGTATGCTCAACGGGTTGCTGACCCTTCGCGGCGCCTGGGACCGTGTTGCCAATGATCCGGTACTCAAATTTATGGTGGTTGCGGTGATCGCATACGGCATGGCTACTTTTGAAGGCCCGATGTTGTCCATTAAATCCGTGAATGCCATCAGTCACTTTACAGACTGGACCATCGCACACGTACACGTAGGTGCGTTGGGCTGGAATGGCTTCCTGACTTTTGGTGTGCTTTACTGGCTTTGGCCACGCATGTACCGTACAGAGCTTTATTCTAAGCAATTGGCCAATGTTCACTTCTGGATCGGCACATTGGGTATTATTTTCTACGCCGTGCCTTTGTATTGGGCAGGTTGGACACAGGCTTTGATGTGGAAAGAATTCACACCGGAAGGTACACTTGCCTGGGGTAACTTTTTGGATACAGTGACCCAGATCATGCCCATGTACACGTTGCGTATTGTAGGTGGAACCCTGTTTTTCACGGGTACCCTGATCGGTGTGTACAATTTGTTTAAAACCGGACAGCAAGGGTCTTTCATGGCCAATGAGTCTGCTGAAGCGCCAGCCCGCGAACGTATTCTCGTTGCACATGAAGGCGAATACTGGCACCGGTGGATCGAAGGTCGTCCGATGCAAATGTTGTTGTTCAGCACCATTTTGATCGCCGTGGGTGGTATCGTTCAGATCCTTCCAATGGTATTCGTAGAAAGTCAGGTGCCTAAGATTTCCACCGTACAGCCTTATACTCCGCTGGAACTTACGGGTCGCGACATTTATATTCGTGAAGGTTGCGTTGGATGCCACTCCCAGATGATCCGTCCTTTCCGGGATGAAACTGAACGCTACGGTGAATACTCAAAATCTGGCGAGTATATCTACGACCGTCCATTCTTGTGGGGAAGTAAACGTACCGGTCCGGATCTATGGCGCGAAGGAGGTAAATACCCGGACAGCTGGCACTACAACCACATGATGGATCCAACCACCATGTCACCCGGTTCTATCATGCCTGCTTATCCACACTTGTTAGAAGACAAGCTGGACCTGAGCATGTTGCCAGCTAAAATTGGTGTTCTGCGCACATTAGGCACACCTTATGCCAAGGATTTCGAAAAATATGCCATTTCCAATGCACAGGAGCAAGCGCAAAAAATTGCGAAAAACCTGGCTAGCCAAGGGGTGAAAGATGCGCAAATAGAAGACAAGGAGATTGTAGCAGTGATTGCATACCTCCAAAGACTTGGCACTGACATTAAAATTAAACCAAAAGAATAGCAAAAGCCCATAAGGTTCTTGGGATGTTGAATTCCAATATCTCAAGAACTTGGGCCTGCTTTACATACTTAACATCAAAATACAATGTACAAATATCTTCTTGAATCAGTCGACGGTATCCAATGGTTTGGAATTGGTTCCCTGCTGTTGTTCTTCTGTACCTTTTGCTTTGTGGCTATCCGTGCCTTTATCTCCAAAAAGGAAGATATGGATCGTATGGCTCAAATGCCTCTGGAGGACTAGTTTTTTACGGTTGTCTGGTTTGGGAGGATTCTTCCTACACCTCGGAGGTTTTTAAAACCTCCGAGGTGTAGGAAGAATCCTCCCAAACCAGACAGCAAAAAATGCTCTAAAACATGACATCTAAAAAATATTTACCAACCCTTCTACTGCTGCTCACCAGCCTCACCATGAGCTGGGGGCAGGCAGTTACCCCTGCCACTACCCCTCCCGCAGATGGTTTTTCAAATATCATGACCACAGCGTTTTTGGTTTTTGCTTCGCTGTTGTTTATTCTGGTTATTACGGTAGTGGTAAGGACCAATGCGTTACTTACCAAACATCTGATCCGGCTTGAATCAGAAAAGCATGGTATGGCAACTCCTTTTGAAGCCACAGACGATAGACCAGTGGAGGAGGACTTTTTGACCCGGTTACGCAAAAAGTACTGGGAAAATCCGGTTCCGCGCGAACAGGAGGCCGCCATCACACTGGATCATAATTATGATGGTATCCGTGAGCTTGACAACCACTTACCACCTTGGTGGGTCAATATGTTCTATCTGACCATTATCTGGGCCATAGGCTATATGTGGTACTATCACTGGGGAGGGAATGGCCTGAACCAGGCAGATGAATACAAAACAGATGTCGCCATCGCCAAAAAAGAAATTGCCATGGCGCTGGCTGGTAAGGCGAATGCTGTAGATGAAGCGAATGTTATCGCGATGACCGATGCAGCCTCCTTGGGTGAAGGCGAATTGACCTTCAAAAGCGTTTGTGCCGCTTGTCACGGACAAAAAGGGGAAGGTATGGTTGGTCCGAACTTAACAGATGAGAACTGGATTCACGGCGGTGGCATCAAAAATGTATTTAAGGTTTTAAAATACGGCGTACCCGACAAAGGCATGATCGCATGGGCTGCCCAATTAAAACCAGTAGACATGCAAAAGGTGGCCAGTTATGTATTGTCCTTAAAAGGAACAAATCCTCCCAATCCGAAAGCACCGCAGGGTGAAATTTGGACTGAGGAGGCTGCTGCGCCGCAGGATACGACCATTAAAAAGTGAATAGTCTCTGTCAAAGTCGACTTTTTTAGTTGACAGATATCCATGGGGTTGATAAAGGATGTTCATACGTACTCAATGAGGAAGCCTGCTTCCATTTGTAGCGTATAAAAAAACCTTTATCAGCCCCATAAACCTTTGAGCCCCCCACTCGGACCTTTCGGACACACTCTGGAGGCAATTGTTTGCTCAAAAATTAAGCGCTATGAATCAGGAATTTCTCCATTCGGATATTGAAGATAACGAAGAATATCGCGATCACCTCTCGACGGTGGATGCGCATGGAAAGCGTGTTTGGTTGTACCCTAAAAAACCTTCGGGCCGTTATTATAACTGGCGAATGTTGGTAACTGTGGCCTTTTTGGCCGTTTTTGTTACTATGCCGTTCATTAAAGTAGACGGGGAGCAATTCCTTTTATTCAACGTCTTAGAGCGTAAATTCATCCTTTTCGGGTTGTTGTTCACCCCACAGGATTTCCATTTGTTTGTCCTGGCGATGCTGACGTTCATCGTGTTCATTATTTTGTTCACGGTGGTTTTTGGGCGACTTTTCTGCGGTTGGGTATGCCCTCAAACGGTTTTTATGGAGATGATCTTCCGTAAGATCGAATACTGGATAGAAGGCGATGCTGGCGAACAGCGCAAACTGGCGCTTTCTCCCTGGACGCCTACGAAAATCAGGAAAAAAGTCTTGAAACACGGCATCATTTATGGTTTGGCGCTGCTTTTTACTAACTTTTTCCTTGCCTATCTCATCAGCATGGATGAGGTTTTAAAGATCATCCGTGAACCGATCGACCAGCACTGGGGCGGTTTTGCAGCCATGTTGGTTTTTAGTGGCGCATTTTATGCGGTATTTGCTGTTTTACGGGAACAAGTTTGCACCACCATTTGTCCTTATGGCCGTTTGCAAAGTGTGCTTCTGGTAAAGGATTCGATCGTAGTAGCCTATGATCATGTGCGTGGAGAACCGCGGACCAAGCTGAAAAAGGAAAAAGGAGCAGAGCGTATTGGCGCTGTTGAATCCAGAGACCCTGTGGCAAAGATCCAATCCGCTGTTGGAGCGGCTACTGTCGCTCAGGACGCCACACCCAAGGTGGGCGACTGTATCGATTGTAACCTTTGTGTTGCGGTTTGTCCAACAGGAATAGATATACGCAACGGCACCCAGCTCGAATGTACCAACTGCACCGCTTGTATGGATGCCTGCGATTCGATCATGAAAAAGATCAATCGGCCACTTGCCTTGATCCGATATGATTCGATGACTGGAATTGAATCAGGGAAACGCAAGATCTTTACCCCAAGGGTATTTGCCTACACGGGAGTGCTGGTGGCCTTGCTGGTATTGGATGTTTTCCTGATTGCTCGCCGTGGCATTGTAGAAACCATTATTTTGCGGTCGCCGGGACAACTTTATCAACAGAAAGACGATACCCACCTGACCAATTTATATACCTACGTGCTTATCAACAAGACTACCCGTGATCTTCCGGTGAAACTACATATGGGCCTGCCTGGTCCGCACATTCAAATGGTTGGGCAGGAACCGGGAATCATACCCAAAGGAGGGAAAATCGAAGGCGCATTTTTTGTTTCAATGGCGGAAGACGAGCTGAAGGGGCGCAAAACCCCGATCGTTATTGAAGTTATTTCCGACGGCAAAAAAATTGACGAGGTTAAAACCAATTTTATGGGGATAAACGGTCCGCTGCCTAAAATGGAAAAAGAGCACGAATCGAAAAAATCGGAGGATGACCACGATGAAGACTCAAAAAAGAAAGAAAAAGATCATTGAGTCCATCCCCATTCACTCACTCACTCACTCATTCACTCACTCACTCACTCATATGAAATTCAACTGGGGTACAGGCATCGTGATCTTCTTCATCTTTTTTGCTGCGAGTATGACCTATGCAGTAATATCCACCACCAGGTACCCGCCACAGTTGGTGCAAAAGGACTATTACGCACTCGATCTGAACTATCAGGATCGCCTGGAGAAGAAGCAAAATACCGCAACGCTCATGTCGGCGCCATTGGTAGCTTTTAATCCAGCGAATAAAACCATCGGGGTTAAATTTCCTGAAGGAGTGGTCGCTCAAAGCGGTACTGCTAAATGCTATCGTTCAGCTACTACAAAGGAGGATTTTACGACTCAAATTGCAAACGCCAATACCCTGGATATCCCTGCGGAAGGGCTCACCGCTGGCCGCTGGCATGTTGAGTTGGATTGGGAATCTGCTGAAGGGAAAAAGTACTTTTGGGAGGCGGCAGTGGTTGTTCAATAAGACCCTAAAACGTTCAATAAGCTACATGCTTTGTTGGTGAAGCCCAGGGCAAACGCATTGGAATTAAATTTTTTTGAGTGACGATTGATGATTACATGAGTGATGATTGTTGAAGTGGAGGGGCGATTGTTGAAGTAGGAGGTGAATGGTGGATTGGTGGAACTTCAGCCATCGAAAATCAAACATCTATTTCAACAATCATCACTCATGTAATCATCAATCGTCACTCAAAATACTTCTGTTCTTCATAAATTTCACTTCAAAATTTAATGCGTCTGCCCTGAGGGGTAAAGCCCCAAAGGATCAATGACCCAATAATAAAATGGCCATCCTACTCCCCGCACTACTTCTAGGCCTGGCCGGCAGTCTCCACTGTGTGGGGATGTGCGGGCCCCTGCTGCTTGCACTTCCGCTGGATGCGGCAGGGAAGCGGCATGTGCTGAGCCAAATGCTGGTGTATCACAGTGGTCGCTTGCTGACTTATGCGGGGCTGGGTATATTTTTCGGGCTTTTGGGTCAAGGATTGGCAGTAGCTGGGTTGCAGAAGATACTCTCCATCAGTGCCGGTGTTTTTATGTTGGGGATGGCCTTTATGGCGTGGAGGTTTGAGCAGTTGGTGACCGCATTGCCAGGTTTTGCCGCGTTCACTCAACGTGTAAAATCAGGCATTGGAAACCGAATGCGGCATAACCCTGGCGGCAGTACCTTTTTCATAGGGTTACTCAATGGTCTTTTACCCTGCGGAATGGTTTATGCAGCATTGGCAGGCGCTATTGCGACCACCGGTGGGCCCGAAGGCGGACTTTTCATGCTTGTTTTTGGCCTTGGAACCTTGCCATTGCTTCTGCTGGTCAGTGTTTTAGGGCGCTCCTTCAGTGTTTCGATCCGCCAGAAAATAAAGTTTGCACAACCCATCCTCCTGGGTCTGGTCGGCTTTTTGTTGTTGCAGCGCGGCTTGCACCTCGACCTGAGTTTATTTGAGTCTGCAGTACCAAAAGCAGGAATGGATTGTCATTAGTATGTCTAATTGAAATATGATTCTTTTCGGTAAAATCTTCTGCTCATGACTTTTACCCGCAATGCTTTATTGACCTGGTTTCCAAGGGTTTTAGCCATGCTTTTTGCTGGTTTTATTTCCATTTTTGCGCTAGACTCTTTTGAAGGTCACCATACCTTTTTTCAAAAAATGGGTCACTTTTTGCTTCATCTGGTGCCAACCGCAGCCGTTTTAGCAGCACTTTGGCTGGCCTGGTATCACCGCATCCTAGGAGGGCTGGTTTTTATGATTCTAGGCATGGTTTTTACCATTCACTTTGGTACCTGGAAAGAAACGGGCCTTTTTCTAATGTTTTCGATGCCTTTATTTGTGACGGGCCTGGGATTTATTTTTTCCAAATACGGGCAACTCCCATTGGAAGAAAATCAATGAAAAATGTTGTCAGAACATTTTTTGCGCATTCTCGTATCTGGTGCGCCGGTAACAGGTACTTTTGAGCCCGCCTTTACCTTATTTGATCATGCACAACATACAACCAGAGCTTCTCCAACGCGTGGAGGAGAAATTTAAGGCCATCGGCCAAAACCCAAGCACTCACCTGGAAGGACTGGTCTGGGCCAAGCCCATCACCTATTGGGATTATATCCAAACGGATGCATTGCTGAATCTCCAGACACAACGTAGTACGCTGCCAGATGAAATGGTGTTCATTATGTATCACCAGATCAATGAGTTGCTGTTCAAAATGATCCTTTGGGAGATCGAGCAGGTGTCGGCATCCAAGGAGCTTACCACCGCGTTTTTTGCAGAAAAACTGACCCGCATCAGCCGCTATTTTGATATGCTTTCCAATTCATTTTCCATTATGGGAGATGGCATGGAAGTGGAGCAGTACATGAAGTTTCGCAACACCCTGACCCCGGCCAGTGGCTTTCAAAGCGCGCAGTACCGGATGATCGAATTCTGTTCCACCGATCTGATCAATCTGATTGATTACCGGTTCAGGGCTACGATCGACCGGAATACACCCTATGAGCACGCGTACAATCACCTCTACTGGCAGGCGGCAGGTAAAAATCATGCAACCGGAGAAAAAACTACCCTGATCCAGTTGTTCGAGGACCGATATAAAGCGGAGTTCATCCGCACGATGGAAGCCTATAACGAGAAAAACCTCTGGGCCCGATTCCGCTTATTGCCAGCTGAGGATCGTGCAAACCCCGCCCTGGTGAATGCCATGCGTCATTACGATTATACCGTGAATATCACCTGGGTCATGGCGCACTACAATGCGGCCCGGAAATATCTCGAAAGCAGTGGTCCGCCTGTCGAAGCTACCGGAGGCAGTGACTGGAAAAAGTATATGCTGCCTAAGTATCAGCGTCGGATCTTCTTTCCGGAATTGTGGAGTCAGGAGGAGTTGGACAATTGGGGAGAGGGGAAATGATTTACGATATACGATATACGATATACGATTTTTTTAATCCGAAGCGGGAGTAATTCTTCACATCTTCAGATCAAAAAAATCGTATATCATATATCGTAAATCGTATATCGTAAATCAGAAGTCCGCTTTTGCCCCTTTCAAAACATAATACACCACATACCCAAAACAAACAAACGGCACGATCAGCGCCATCTTCATCCCGCCAGAAACCGACAACAAGCCCGCAATAGGCGGCATCACAGCGCCTCCAACGATCGCCATAATGACCAGGGAAGAAGCCAGTTTGCTTTCCGCAGGCGCCATGCCTTTGGTAGACAAAGCGAAGATGGTCGGGAACATGATGCTCTGGCAGAAATAGGTCAGCATCAGACACAGAATAGCGGTTAGACCACCTGTCAGGAAGGCCAAAGCGACCAGAATAACGGCGGCAATACTGTACCATGAAACCACCCGCCGTGCATCAAACTTCGTCATCAGATAGGTTCCGATAAACCGGCCCAGCATGAAAAGCACCATCGCAAAGGAGGCGTGAAAACCTGCCATTTTTTCGGGCGTCAGATTGGCATCGTCGCCAATGATGCTACGAATTAAGTCAGCGTAGGAGGCGGCTATGCCCAGATTTGCATTGGGCGCAAGATCCATTTTAAAATCTACAAAATAACCCCAGAGCGTGGCTTGAGCACCCACATTGGCAAATTGAGCCAACACGCCCAGACTCAGGTGTTTGTACTTGCGCAACAACTCGAAAATGCCAATGCTTCCGGATGCCTGCTCTTCTTCCCGGCCTACTTCAGGCATTTTGGTGAAGGCAAAAAGCAGTGCCAAAGCCCCAACCAGCCCGGCAATCACCAGATAAGTACCCTGCACAGAAAGGGCTTCTGCGATCCGGGCCGCTTCAATCTGCTCGGGGCTCATGGTACTGAGCAGTTCGGCCGTGTATTCTGTTTTTGAAAAGATGAACAAGCTTCCAATGATGGGGCCCAGTATGATACTGATGCCATTGAAAGACTGCGCAAAATTGATCCGCCAGGCCGCTTCTTCTTTGGACCCCAGGACGGTGACATAAAGATTGGCGGCAGTTTCTAAAAAGGCCAGGCCCGACGCAATGGTAAACAACGCAAAAAGGAAGAAACTATATACCCGCCAATCCGCGGCAGGATAGAACAAAAGCGCCCCACCCGCATACAACATCAAACCAGCCAGAATCCCTTTTTTGTAGCCCCAGCGCCGCATAAAGATGCCGGCCGGGATCGCCATCACAAAATAACCAAAGTAAAAGGCAGAATCTACAATACCCGCCTGCCAGCGTTTCAGATCGAGTGCAAACTGAAAATGCCGGATCAAAGAGCCGTTCAGGCTGTTGGCGATGCCCCACATGAAGAATAAACTACAGACAAGGGCAAAGGAAACTAAATAGGGATTGCGGGTAGTGTTGTTACGCATAAGAAAGTTGAAAGGATAAGGTTCGTGAAGGCAAACGTACTCTAAATTTGAATATTAAAGCGATGGAGTGTTTCTGTTCCATCTGATATGGCAGTTGGCCTCTGTACCGGAAGCATATCGTTGGTTATCTGCCGCGTATTATGTGCTTGCAGATATGAATGGTCTTTTTTGACTCACTTTTGGTATGGTGAGGATTGGCCACCTTCATTTGATTAGTACATTTGCATGGGTACCCACGGAAGTGGCGCCGGGTCAAAAAAAGACCCTGGCGCGGCGGGGGAAGTACCTGGAAATGCTTGGGGAACACCTGACGGGGCGGAGAAAAATTACTTATTCTGTGCCAAGTTGACCCCCTAATGTGAACATGCACACTTTGCCTTCCGAGGGTTCTCGTATAGTTATTCAGATTCCTTCCGGGTCGGAAGTTGTCATTTTAAGATATGGAGAGGAAGTCGAGCTGAAAGGTGAAAAAGGCCGATGGTGTCGTGTGGCTTACCGGGCGCAAATAGGCTGGGTATGGGGGAAGTTTATTAAAGAAAAACAATAGTGTTTTCTATTTTATTTATGCCATAGTTTGAAAAAGCCCTACCCAAACTGATTGTCTGGGTAGGGCGATGCGAGTGAATTTCTGATTCCAGTGTTTTCTTAGAACCGAATACCGACTCTATACGATAAAAGAAGTTGGTTTTGGTCAACTTTCTCCTTTGAAAATATTCTGGCATACTCGCAGTCAAATTCTCCAAAGAACCTCCACACGATGGGATGTGAAACCGTCAAGCCTAACGTGGTGCCAACAGATTTGAAAGCATAAAACCCTTCACGAGGCTCATTCCAATTCCCACTGTTAAAATAGGTGAAATGCACAGCTTTTTCAAATGCGAATCGGTAACTAACGCCCGCTTTTGCTTTGGCCGACATTCCCCATTTGGAAATCCTGTATCCGATGCTCCCAGAAACCATTTTTAAGTACCTGGTAATGATCGAATTTTCTGCAAGAAACTCTGGTTCAGGTTTGGGGACGTATGAGGAAAACCACCTGACATAGGTGGCATTCAGAAATAGATGCTTGTTCAAGGAACGTGTGTAGCTGAGCGTAATATTTTTACCTCTTACGAATTTTGAAATTTTTACGGAAGTGCTATCAAAGAAATAACCAGCAGTAAAATACCCGACACTGAACTCATTTTTTGAGGTTTTTTGGGCACGGCACAGAAGTGCCATGCCCAAAAACGCGAGACAAATAAAAGCCCTCATATCAATCAGTTTTAGAGAACTTTTTGGTAATCGTCTGGTTGTCAAATTGAATTTTGACAAAATACACCCCGTTAGGCAAGGTGGAAACATCTAACACAAGGTTTGGCTCCGAAGGTGTAACTTCTATCAGGTTTTCGCCAACGGAAGAAAAAACGGACATAAATTGAGGGTTTCCCCCAGACCATGACACGTTAATTCGAGTGTTGGTAGGGTTGGGATAAAGATGAACTGCGTGATCATAATCATGAAGTGGAGTTTTTGTCCTGACCGTTTCACAAGTGTCGCTTTCATTCCAATGCTTATAATGCGGCATATTGGGCATTGTATATTTATTCCTTGCCGCTAATTCTAGGGCATATTGTTGCAGGTCGCATTCAGGCCCATAACAGTTGGGGCGGTTGATGATATGAAGGTGATTATGAGAATTTGTCCCAGCAATATAAATTTTTCCGTCAGGAGCCAACCGAGCCTGGTTGAAGGTGGTCGTTACGGTAATATTGGGCGGAGTGTTCAACTCTCCGATTAAGATTCGGCTTGAGGATATATCGCTTGCCCAAGTGTCGAATTGCCAAACCTTGGTATAACAGGAGGCATAAATAAACCTGGAGTTTGGAGAAAATGCCGAACCGCTGAAATAGAAAGTATCTTGTTCAAACCCAGCATACTTCGGATTAAAAAACAATCCGGTATTATTGTCAAAATCAAAAATACTCAATCCATAAAAGAAATTTAAACGTGCATAATTTTTAGAATTTGGGGAGAATACAGCCTGTCCTTGTGGGTCACGGTCTCCCCAAATTTGTCCAATACATTGTTTAAAAACGGTGTCAATGCCGCTTTCAGTAATCAAAAACGTCCAGTAACAATTGGAATGTGACTTGGGCATGACAACCCACCAATCTTTACCATTTGCATGGCGTTCTGCTTGAATCATACTTCTGGCTAAAGTGTCTTGAATAATAATTTTGTTTTTTTCTATCACTGCTCCCAAACCATTATTCAGGGTCATATCGATAACCGAGCAATAAAGTCTCAGCGGGGCAAGGGGAAAGAAGGGCTGCATGGAGTAGGGGTCGTCAATGTCGGTATAAAACAGGTAATATAGGTGGTCACTTCCGGGCTTGGGCAGGGCAATCATACCTTGTGTCAACGGATTGCCTCCGGCATCACAAAAACTACTCTCAAGGTAGTTTTTACCAATAGAGTCGCCATTAGCCATCATCTGGTGAGTAGCATCGGCGATGTAGCAGCCATTGGAATAGAATAACAACTTGCCCACAGAATCGCACATGATGGCGCAAGCACCTTCCAGTTCCATCGGCTTGTCAATTGGCTCAATTTTAAGTGTACCCCCGTTGAAGTTCAGGATGGTTCCTGATGGTTGAGGGGTATTGAACCGCCCAAAAATCCATTGGTTTCCATATCCTTTTTGAGAAAAGGATACAAGGGGCAAAAACAACAAGAAAACTGGTATGAAAGAGCGCATAAAGGAGAGCATTTGAGTCGTGAAAAAGGCAGGGCAAGCCCTTATGAAAAGGACTTGCCCTGAAGTGAAATAATACGCGTTATTGCGTTACGACCAGTTTGATACTTTCACGTTGCCCATCGGAATAAAGAAGATTCAAATAGTAGGTGCCGGCGGGAATCAGGCTGAGGTTGAGGCTTGTTTGTGACGAAGCAATCTTCTGTGATAAGATTATCCGCCCCAGTGTATTAACAATCTGTATATCGCCCTGTTTCCCTTCGGGTATGTTGAGCATTGCCAAGCCATTGGCAGGATTGGGCGAAAGTTGAGCACTTGTAGCCTTTGCCAAGCTCTGATTTTCATCCGAGCGCGATGAAACCAGTCCGACAGGATCAGTAGAGGGGTAACAGCCTTGGTAATTGTCCCGGTCAAAGGTCATGGCACAATCGGGCAGAATGCCTCGCGCATTATACACGGCCATTCCACCGTATTTTGGGCAAACACTTGCAATACCCTCTAATACCAGTTTTTGCGCATAGGTAATTCCTTCGTTTAGCAAATAGCTGATGAAGATGTCGTTGGAAGTTTTTTCGTAAATTTCCCAATCGCTCACCGACGTAACGCTGTTATTTACTTGTTGCACAGCTGGCAGAGCAGATTGCATACCCTGTTTATAGGAAGATTGATAACCGGCAGCGTTTTGCAGAAGTTGCATCAGTTCGCTCAAGTGCTGTATTTTCGCATTCTTAGCGCTTTCTTTCTCCGCCGGAGTGGTGGCATTTTGCCATGCTAGGTCGTCGGCCTCAATCTGAATCAGGAGGTTTTCCATCGCCACGCGGTTGTTTTGCGCATTAGCCACCAGAGTCGCGCTCCCGTTGCGGGCAGCGTCAATCCCGGTAAAGACCTGATAGAATTTGTCGATGTTCGAGCCTGTTTGAGTGTTCATAAAAGTCGAATAGGCGGCATATTCGCCTTCGAGGGAAGGGTGGCGCTTTAAGGCGAAAAAGAGCGCACGCTTTGCCTGCCAAATCATGGAAAGGTCGCTGGTGAACTGCGCGGCCAGGGATCCGTCCGCGACCGCCCTTTTTAGGTTAGAATCACCGCTTCCCGGCCCAGCTATTTCATTTAAGCAACCACTTGCAGGCGTGCCGCTCTGCATATCCCAAAATTCATTGTTAACATCCGGGGATATGTTCTTGGGGTGAAATGGGTTAAACCCTTGTCCTGCAAGAGCGGTAGATTGGGCAGTGTGGACAAAAAATTCAGAAAAACCTGCGAAGTCTGGGTTAAAGCACTCCGCTTGAATGGCAGGGACTAGAGGGAAGATAACACCTTGATATTCGGCTGTCCACTGGTTCCCCATTTGATCCTGGTCTTCGATCCATGATTCGTAGTGGATGCATATAAGTTGTGATCCGTATGCAATATTACGAGTAAAAACCGTTCCATCGTTCTGGCCATAGGAAACAAAGGAACGGGCCGCGTTCATGAAGGTGTTGGCGCAGAACGTGGTGTTCTTGAAGTCTTGAATTTGAATACCAATAAGGTAAGATTGAAAAGGGGTGCCAGGCTCAAAGTGATTTTCGCTCACCTGGTTTCCGGTTCCTTCCGAACCGAACAACTGTATCCCCGATGCCCAACCAGATGAAGGAGGAAAATTATAAAACCGGTTGCCGATAATGTCGAAATTGTACCTGTTTCCATCAGAGGAAATGCAAATCGGTGACCCAACGTTGAGTTGATCTTGAATATCAAAGTCGTTATTGAAAATATCAATCTGACTCGTGCTTGGAAAGTTACCGCTGATGACTACCCCGACGTTAGCCCCCCCATACATGTGCCAGGTATTCTGTGTCATGCCAATAGCCGTTCCGCCTGCGACATCCGCTCCCTCATACCACGTGCCTATGACCCGTTTTTTACCGGACGTGAGGACTGCCGAAAAAAGGTTTCCGTTTACGTTAGTATTGCTACCGACGGAGAATTTTTCAATATGGATGCCATGGTAGTAGTTCCAGTCGTCGGGTACGAGCAACGGAAGGTTGTCATCCCAGGTGAAAACACAGTTTCCTGACACGATAACATTGTTTGCTGTTACGATATGGATGCCTTTTTCGTAGCCGTTCACAAACTGAGAGGCTCTAAGATTGATATTACCTTGATCCATGTAAATGCCGTCGTGCCGGATACCCTGAAAGACAAGATTTTGACAGCCTATGTAAGATGCGCCACCTTCCGAATAGATACCGTATTGGATATCCGTGAAGGTGTTTGTCCCAGACTGGGAAGTGCCCAGGAAAGAATCCGTCAACTTTACCCCCGCAGTGGTTATTTCATCTACGGTTCCGTTCAACGGGGCATCGCAGGTAAAGTGGTTGTCTGAAAACGTCCACATGATCGGCCCAGGGACAAAGACGCTCGGGAACGGTGTGACAAGTTCGATGCCTATGCGGTTTCGGTTGAAAATTGTCTGTTGAATACCCAAAGCCGTAAAGCCGCTTGCATATATTGCTATCTCGGCATCCTCTATTACGGAATTGTTAGATGTCCCGATGGCGGACAAGAAGCCAGCAAGCCTGATGCCTTTCCAAAGACCGTTGCAGGCAAATAGCTTGGAGTTGTTAATGCTCAGCGTACTACCTGGATCTAAACCGTTTGGGCTGCCATCAACAGAGATCGTTACCCCAGGATTGATCTTGACTTTAGCACTTTGAAATGAGAAAGGAGCATCTATTTTAAAATCGCCGATGATACAAACGTTTCCCGTGATCGATGCGCCCCAAAGGGAAGACTTTGGGAATGGGGTACCAACCCCGATTTCTGTTTCGCAGATAAAGTTTTGGTTTTCGTCACAAAGCGTTTCTGCGGGGGAACCTGAAAATTTGTACTCTTTTTCAGGGCATTTGAATAATTCGGCTTCCTGAGCAGAGGTGGATGATGCTCCAAAGAGTGCGACAAGCACAAAAAGAGCAGAAAGTCGAAGCGAACGTGCTGGAGAGCACATCGTTCCGGGAAGTTGGAATTTTAGAAAATCGGTCATGATTAGATAGTTAAGATTGGTGAAGGAAATGAGTAAACTTTCCCTTGGCTACAAAAGAGCCAAGAGCGCACAGGTAAGGGAATGAAAAACCAATGAGATTAAAGCGTGTGAGGCCATTTACATGGCGTGGCACAGGGAACACTGTTGGCCAACGGATTAGAATTTCGTCCAGCATACATAGGGGAGGACGAAACAGGAGGCAAGTTTAAGCATATTTATTTAAGTTTTCGGATCCGGAACAAAATTTAACAGTTCTACTCCACACAAAGGGGGTGTTGGAACAGAAAAAGCTACTGCGAGTAAATTAGTGTTCGAGTGGTCGTCTGGCCGCGTGGTAAACGCGGAAAATGGTGAGGCTGGAACCGTGCTCTTGGAGATGATGACATAGGGCAAATCCGGCATGACGTATTCGCGGCTTTCACGAACCCTGCCTACTCTCCCCATCTTTGGGTAATCGACGAACTGGCGGCAGGAAGCTACAATCTTGACATAGGTCGGCTTTAGCTTGTTCGGGAAGTGCGCTTTGAGATAGAGGCCGATTTCCGCCAAATCTCTTTCCGCTTTATGCGAAAATTCAAATGCCAGGGGTTTTCTCCAGCCGGGGAAACACCTCTCGCTCGTTTAGGTGATTGGAAGAGCTATTCGAAAAGTGAAAGACCATCAGGACCAATCACGTTTTTCAACGGACTAATACGATTGCAAAACCTCCTTGGTCTTTCTATCTTAATTCACAGAACAAATAATAGCCCTTGATTATCAAGGAATTTAGTGTGCATACCGTAGAATATCAAACCCTTGGAACTATACATTTCGTTGCAAGTTTTTTTTATTTCAGATAAAATGAAAGCACGATAGAGAAACATTAAACTTGTTCGCTAAATTTGGAAGTTACGATTTTATTTGATATCTTTGCAAATAATTTGCTTGGATGTTTCCTTTATTCATGCATGATAGCAGATTTTAAATTGTTTTAATCCTTCGCATTCCCTTTAATCAACCGACTAGCACCCTTATATATTGCAGTTTTATGAAATGTTTTGTCAGTTGGCAACAACTGATAGAGTCAATACTTTTCCTATCACCAACCTTTTTTTTAAAGATGAAAAACATTCATTCTCTTTTTTTTCAAAAAGAGTCATACTTATCCTCTATCAGATCATTGCTAATTGTGGCGATGTTGTTTTTTTTGAATAGTACATTCATAGGGTGTGATTCCCATTTGATGTAGATTTGAGTCAAAAATACAGCATTAAAATGGAATCTACAATCAAAAAAGCATCAGATGGCACCGTTACGATCACGACAACGTTTAAGCCGCAAGGCGATTTGC
>JBILHS010000185.1:0-6248 GCA_044350425.1 Saprospiraceae bacterium
GACTCCGGCGCCAATCCGGTTTTTGTGGCCGCAGATCTGCTCAGTCAGGCCGAACACGGGCCGGACAGTCAGGTGCTGCTGATCTCTGATTCGGAAGATCTGATCCATGCCGTAGAGCAGGAACTGGAACTTCAACTCGAAACGCTGCCACGACTGGATTTCGCCCGGCAATCGCTTCAAAACAGCCATGCACTGCTAGTCAGGGACCTGCAGGAGGCGCTGGTCTGGTCGAACGCCTATGCACCTGAACACCTGATTCTGGCGGTCGAAGATGATGCATCCTGGGGCGAACAGGTTACGGAGGCGGGATCCGTTTTTCTGGGTCATTACAGCCCGGAAAGTGCCGGTGACTATGCCTCGGGTACCAATCACACCCTGCCTACGGGTGGGTATGCCCGGGCCTATTCCGGCGTGTCGCTCGATAGCTTTTTGAAAAAGATCACTTTTCAGCAAATTACCCCGGAGGGGCTGGCCCAACTTGCGCCGCCGATCATCATCATGGCGCAGGCGGAAGGATTGGAAGCGCATGCCAGGGCGGTTGAATGCCGTTTAAAAAAATAATCATGGATACCTTAGAATCAAAAATGCGCGCCCTCACCCGGCCCAATATCCGTGCACTGAAGCCTTATTCATCTGCCCGGGATGAAGCGCCGGAAACCAGCCAGATACCACGCATCATGCTGGATGCCAATGAGAATAGTTTCGGTGGTCCCCTGGAGGAGGACTTTTCAAGATATCCCGATCCGCAGCAACGACTTTTAAAGCAGTCCATTGCCAGCCTGAAAGGCCTGGAACCAGGGCAGATCTTCCTTGGAAATGGCTCCGATGAGGCGATCGATCTGTTGTTTCGGGCATTTGTAGAGCCTCGGCAAGACCACATCATCATCCTGCCACCCACCTATGGGATGTATGCTGTGCAGGCAAACATTCACGGCGCAGCGATCCGGCCTGCTCCCCTTAAACCAGATTTTTCGCCTGACGCAGATGTAGTAAGAAAAGCGACCGATGAACATTCAAAAATACTGTTTCTGTGTTCTCCCAACAATCCCACCGGGCAGTGTTTGCCTGAGGGTTTTATCTTAGAAATGCTGGACTTTTTTCCGGGCCTGGTGGTGGTAGATGAAGCGTATGCAGATTTTAGTGGAAATGCTTCCTGGATCTCCAGACTGCAGGATCACCCTAATTTGGTGGTGCTGCAAACGCTCTCCAAGGCCTGGGGACTGGCGGGTTTGCGCATTGGACAGGCCTATGCGCATCCCCTGATCATCGAGGTGTTGAATAAGATAAAATACCCCTACAATCTCAATGAGGTGACCCTCCGGCTGGGTTTGGAGGCCCTTTCAAAGTCTGAAAAAGTAGCTGAAAAGGTGGAGCAGATCTTAGCAGAACGCCGCCGTCTGGAGATCGAATTGCCACGTTTAGCGGTGGTGGAACAGGTGTTTCCCAGTGATTCAAATTTCCTGCTGCTGCGGGTCAAAGATGCCGACGGACTTTATCAGTATTTGGCAAAAAATGGGATCATTGTCCGAAATCGAAGCCGGGAGTTGCATTGCGAAAATTGTTTGCGGATTACGGTGGGGACGGTGGCGGAGAATAACCGGTTATTGGAAAAGATGGCCAGTACTAATTTGGATTCCCTCCAATAAATCTGCGGGCAACGCTTTCATTTGGGGAGTGCTATTTCAATCTTCTTTATTATAAAAAACATGCGAAAGATTCTATTTTTAGACAGGGATGGCTGCATCATTCAGGAGCCTCAGCCTGACCAGCAGGTGGATTCGTTGGAAAAACTTGAATTTGTGCCAGGGGCTATTTTTGCACTGGCCCGGATTGCCCGGGAGCTGGATTATTTGCTGGTCATGGTCACCAATCAGGATGGATTGGGAACGGCTTCTTTTCCGGAAGAAACCTTCTGGCCGGCGCACCAAAAAATGCTAATGACGCTTGAAAATGAAGGCGTTGTATTTCGTGACATTCACATCGATCGGTCTTTTCGGCATGAAAATCTACCCAGCAGAAAGCCGGGTATTGCTTTGCTCAGTGCCTACCTGGATGGGAATTATGATCTGGAAAACTCCTTCGTCATTGGCGACCGGATGACAGACATGCAGCTGGCAAAAAACCTGGGCGCCAGGGGTATTTTAATTCAAAACAAAACAGGGATGGAAGCCGAATCCACACCTGGCCTGGTCTTGCAGCACGCGGTCGGCACGGAGTACAATCCCGAAGGACAAGCGTTGGATATTGCGCTGATCGCAGAAAGCTGGGAGCAAATCTACCAGTTTTTAAAACTGCCGCCGCGCAGGGTGATGCACCGAAGAACGACCCGGGAAACAGATATTTCAATTGATCTGAATCTTGACGGCACGGGCAAGGGTGAAATACATACCGGACTGGGCTTTTTTGATCACATGCTGGATCAACTGGCCAGGCACGGCAGTTTTGATCTCAAAATCGAAACCCGTGGCGATCTGCACATTGATGAGCACCACAGCATCGAAGACACCGCCCTGGCTTTGGGAGAAGCTTTTGCCCAGGCACTGGGCGACAAACGAGGCATCGAGCGATATGGATTTACCCTGCCCATGGATGATGTCCTGGCACAGGTGGCGCTGGATTTTGGCGGAAGACCCTGGTTGGTCTGGGATGCATCCTTCCGCCGGGAACGCATTGGAGAAATGCCGACAGAGATGTTCATGCACTTTTTCAAGTCCTTCTCAGATGCTTCCCGCTGCAACCTGAACATACGCGCCGAAGGCGAGAATGAGCACCACAAGATCGAAGCCATCTTTAAAGCCTTTGCCAAAGCCTTGAAAATGAGCGTAAAACGCGATCCAAATAACCTGGAATTACCCACCACCAAAGGTATCCTATGAGCAAAATAGCGATCGTAAAATACAATGCAGGGAATGTCCAATCGGTGCAACATGCCTTGGAGCGCCTGGGCGAAACCGCTGTTTGGACCGATGATCCTGCAGAGATCCAGCGTGCAGAAAAGGTGATCTTTCCAGGGGTAGGAGAGGCCTCCTCCGCCATGCAGCACCTCCGGGAGCGGGGCTTGGATACGGTGATCCGGGAATTGAAACAGCCTGTATTGGGTATTTGTCTGGGCCTTCAATTGTTCTGCAGGCATTCCGAAGAAAACGACACCGATTGCCTGGGTGTTTTTGACGTGATGGTCCGGAAATTCCAGCCCGGACCGGCTCATCTTAAAGTGCCTCACATGGGCTGGAATACCTTGAGGGATCTGCGCGGGCCCTTGATGGAAGGTGTCCCAGAGGAAAGTTTTGTCTATTTCGTGCACAGTTATTTTGCAGCAAATCACGACGCTGCGATCGCAAGGGCTGATTATGGCGTGCCATTCTCCGCAGCCTTGCAATGGGATAATTTTTATGCAGTACAGTTTCACCCGGAAAAGTCGGGCGCAAGCGGTCAGCGGATACTGGCCAATTTTTTGAAACTTTAATCACAGTATATGTTAGCCAAAAGAATTATCCCTTGTCTGGACATCAAGGACGGGCAAACGGTCAAAGGCATCCAGTTCGAAAACCTTCGGCATGCCGGAGATCCGGTGGAATTGGCTGCCGCCTACGCACGCCAGGGAGCGGATGAACTGGTTTTCCTCGACATCACAGCCACGCATGAAGCGCGCAGCACCCTGGTGGAACTCGTCCGGCACATTTCCCAGGTATTGGATATTCCGTTTACGGTAGGTGGAGGCATTGGATCAGTCGCCGCTGTAGAGGCCCTGTTACAGGCAGGTGCAGACAAGGTAAGTATCAATTCTGCCGCCATCAGACGGCCCGAACTCATCAACGAACTGGCCAGTGCCTTTGGCAATCAATGTATTGTACTGGCGGTGGATGCACGTCCCAACGCAGCGGGCGAGTGGCTGGCCTACCTGAATGGGGGCCGTATTCCAACCGAGCTTCGCTTGCTGGATTGGGTCAGAGAAGCCACCGATCGCGGCGCCGGGGAGATCCTGTTTACGTCCATGGATCATGATGGTACTAAGGCCGGCTTCGCATTGGATATCACCCGGGCCGTTTCAGAGGCGGTCTCCGTGCCAGTCATCGCATCCGGAGGTGCCGGGACGGCCAGCCATTTTCTGGATGTTTTCACGACCGGTAAAGCGGATGCAGCCCTGGCCGCCAGCGTTTTTCACTTCGGGGAGATCCCCATTCCTTCACTCAAAAACTACCTTTCCGCACATGGAATATCCATCCGAATTTGAAATGCCCGATTTCGGCAAAACGCCCGATGGTCTTTTGCCGGCAATCATACAAGACGCTCAGACCCGGCAGGTACTAATGCTGGGGTATATGAACGAAGAAGCCCTGCAGCTCACCCGGAGCTCTGGCCTGGTCACGTTCTACAGTCGCTCGAAACAGCGTCTCTGGATGAAAGGAGAAAGCTCAGGCAATACCCTGAAAGTCAACACCATCCAGCTGGATT
The DNA here is from genome assembly GCA_044350425.1 of Saprospiraceae bacterium. GTDB lineage: Bacteria > Bacteroidota > Bacteroidia > Chitinophagales > Saprospiraceae > M3007. The sequence goes on from JBILHS010000185.1 coordinate 4,456, forward strand.
GCGATCAGGATACCCTTTTGATCCAGGTGAAGCCCCATGGTCCGGTTTGCCATAAAGGCACCGATACTTGTTGGGGAAGCTCCAATACGCCGAAGTATTTCCTACCCAGGCTGGAGCAGATCATCCGGCAACGAAAACTGGAGGCCCCGGAAGGCTCCTACACAGCCAGGCTATTTGCCTCTGGTTTGGCAAAAATGGCCCAAAAAGTAGGTGAAGAGGCCGTAGAAACTGTGATTGAAGCCCTTGGAACGGATCGGAAGTTGTTCCTGAATGAATCAGCAGATCTGTTGTACCACTGGTTGGTTTTGCTGGCTGCGAAGGAGCTGGAATTGAGGGATGTGGAGCTGGTTTTGGAGGAGCGGCATTCAGGAGGGCTTGGTTCAACCGGCAATCGGACCAGCGAATAATCGTCGGCTTTTTTTTGAGTGACGATGGATGATTACATGAGTGATGATTGTTGAGGTCTGATCAAACAGACATTGTAGTTTTTAAACTCGTCCATCAGACCGGCCCTTGTCATCCTGAGCGTAGCGAAGGACCCGGGGAAATTGTTGCTCATCATTGTTGCTTTTGAGGGGCTATCGCCCCGGATCCTTCGCTGTGCTCAGGATGACAAGGGACTGTTTTAGTATATCCGTTACTGTTATGGTATGCAGCAGTATCGGGCTGAAACTGGCCGACAAAGGCTGGCAGAGGTTGAACAAGGTCAGCATAATTTTGTTCGTAATGAACCTCTTCATCATGATGTAGGTTGTGGTTCATACATTTGCCTCCCGCCTCAACCCACCAGAGTTTTGGCATCGAGTAAAAAACAAATTAAATATCACTACACAACATGAATTGTCCAAAATGCAACGTCCTGCTGGCCATTTCTGATCGCCAGGGAATTGAAATTGATTACTGCCCTCAATGCCGGGGCGTCTGGCTCGACCGCGGTGAGCTCGACAAAATCATCGAACGCACCAGCCAGCAATTCGACCAGTACAAAGGCAGCCGTCACGACGATGACGACCGCGATCGCCGCGAACACAAGCACCAGAGCGGAGATCGCCCCTTCGGCGACCGTGACGGTGGCGGCTACCGCAAACCGCATAAAAAATCTATGTGGGGCGATTTGTTTGACTTTGATTAAGGGGGTATGATTTGGCAGATATGTCATTACGTAACATACGCTGGGATCAGTGATCTGAATGATAAGGAATATATGTTTTTCAAATGATGATACTCACCCTTGGTGTTATACCAAAGCCGCCTACCCAGACCCTGATCAAATCCCTTCAGCGCATTTCCGTGGATCCCGGGGAGTATCTCCTGGCTTTTAATGGTTTTTCTGACTTTGAATAATCCATGGAAATAGCCCATGCCATCGTAAATCATGATTGTCACCCAGGGCGCCAGGGAATCCAGAAAAGGCACAGGGGATATTTCTGCTTTGGCAAAAGCCCATCCCAGACTGATACCCATGTGAAAGAGGTGTGCCTGGTTGGCGCGATGGAAGAAGGCATGCCATTGCTCCAAATGATGATGGACGATCAACGCCTTCATCGCAATCTGCATCGAGGCACTGCCCGCTCAGGGCTTTGTTGGATGGTGCCATAGGTGGATTGAACCTTAAATTTCACCCAAAGCCTGCCAACCCGCCCCATCTGGGGTGGCGGTTCCTACCCTCCTTAAATTATTTTGGGTGGGTTCGGGTTTGTACTGGCTGGTATGCTGATAGCAATAGCCATGATGGTCTCGCAGGTGGATTGTATATTTTACAGGGTTGAAGGTTGTAATTTGCCAGGTCATCA
>JBILHS010000105.1:0-20368 GCA_044350425.1 Saprospiraceae bacterium
GGGATACCATGGACATAGGGGCGATAACGCCGCAACCAATCCAATTTGTCTTCTCCAAAGTCAACTATCTCGTCCCATTCCGAACAAGTACTAACGACGGCGCTGATCGTCAAAAACAAAATCTCGTTCAATGGATACGCTGTTTTCCCGCTCTGACGGGGTTCAGGAACTTCATTCAAGTGATCCAAAAGACCTACTAACAAACTTTCTATCTCGGCCATCTCGTTTTTCCAACAAACATATGGAAATTAGTCTAAACTACTACTCTATATTCATGCGTCTGCCCTGACCAACTTCCCCCACTTCCCCCACTTCCGCCTCTACGACCTACCCGGCTCGCCCTGCGATACACTCGGTATCAACGGTCCGCAGCCACCGGAGGATACGCTTCCGCCGCCGCCGGTGTGTGGCACGTACTTGTCGCTTTGGCCTAATCCGGTGAGCAGTGTTGCTTCTGTGGAGTTGCCTGATTGTCAGGGTGGTCTCCTTAGTATTTTTGATGCTGCCGGGAGGTTAATTGAGGAGCAGCGTATTGAGCCGGGCGAGGGTGCGCACCCAATTTGTGGTGTCGCAATATGTGCCGGGTATTTATTTTGTGCGGTTCTGGCCTGAAAAGGGTGGAGAGGTTGTGGTTAGGGGGATGGCGGTGGTGCGTTGAGTTTAATATTGTAAATAATTGTAAATAAAAATTTTATGAGGTATAGAAGCCCGTATATCCGTTCCGCCATCGGCGATTCTTGCCCCTTCAGGTGTTCAAACCACGAATTTTGACAAAACCCTTCCTTGCCCTCCAAGCAAATCGCAAGCCCAGCGCCGCGCTTGTGTCTTTTGACCAAGCGCTCAAAATATCGCCTTTAAAGCACAGAAAATCAAGCAGTAACAATAGTTTTGTTCTTTTCTCGATGGGCGCTTGGTCAAAAGACACAAGCGCGGCGCTGGGCCGGGTATCTTGTATTTGGAATCAAGTAAGACTCGGCTTGGCAAAAATTATCTGGTATGTCCTTGGGGTCATTTTTCTTCAAAGAAAGACAACTAAAAACTATTTCGGGTACTAAAAATCGAATAAAATAGAACTTTTTGATTACTATAAATTAAATTATTTAGTATTTTTGCCTACTAATTTTACGAAAATGTATTATAAACGGCTAATTGACATACATCTAACTACTTGGAAGGATGACCCAAACCGCAAGCCTTTGATGCTTCGTGGAGCAAGGCAGGTCGGCAAGTCTTCTGCTGTGCGACAACTTGGGGCGCATTTCGATCATTTCGTTGAGGTGAACTTCGAGGAAAACGCTGGATTCAAATCCCTTTTCAGCGCGGAGCTTAACCCGCAACGCATTGTTGAAAACCTTTCCATTTTTTTGGGCGTACCGATTATTCCGGGCCAGACCTTAGTTTTCTTGGATGAGATACAGAACTGTCCGCAAGCAATCTCCGCTTTGCGTTTTTTTTATGAAAAAATGCCTGAATTGCATGTCATCGCGGCCGGGTCCTTGTTGGAGTTTGCGCTTCAATCGCTGCCATCTTATGGAGTAGGCAGGGTTCGTTCCATATTTTTATATCCTTTTTCTTTGGATGAATTTTTATGGACCATAGGTGAAGGCCGCTTGTTGGAAGCAAAACTGCTGGCCAACGCCCAAAATCCTTTGCCCGAATTGCTGCACCTAAAATTGCTGGAGATTTTAAAAAAATTTCTGCTTACCGGAGGCATGCCTGAGGTTGTAGCGAATTATGCAAAAAACGGACAGTTACTTGAAAGTCAGCGAATTTTAGATGACCTCTATGTCGCTTTGCGAGCAGATTTTGTAAAATATAAAAACACGGTACCACCTTCCCGCCTGATCGAGATTTTTGGCGCAGTGATACAACAGGCGGGTGGAAAGTTCAAGTTCAGCAAAGCCTCGTCCTCCTCAAACCATGGGCAGATCAAAGAAGCGCTTGATCTGCTTATCATGGCCGGATGGGTATTGCCGGTGACCCATACTGCCGCAAACGGCATACCTCCCGGCACCGAAGTTGACCTTAAAAAAAGAAAAATGCTTCTGCTGGATACGGGTATGTTCCAAAGGATCCTGGGGCTTGATCTTGCCGAAATCTTGTTTGACCCGGCGGCTACTTTTATCAACAAAGGCTCCCTTGCCGAGCAATTTTGGGGGCTGGAATACTTAAAGTATGGATCGCCATACACCCCACCGGCCTTGTATTACTGGCATCGGGAAGCACCCAATGCAAATGCCGAGGTAGATTACATCATCCAGCAAGGCGCTGATCTGTTGCCTGTTGAAGTAAAAGCATCTGCACAAGGCAGCATGCAAAGCCTGAGACGGTTTTTGAGAGAGAAAAACAAACCATTTGGCTACCGATTTTCGCTTGAAAACTTTTCAGCATTTGAAGATATTCAGGTGATGCCTCTTTATGCGGTATCTAATTTGGAAAGATGACTACGGAGTTTTCACTTCCTGTGTTAAATCTCATCAACCATACTACTGGACATTTTTGAAAATCGCATGATTTTTTGTGTTTAAAGCCTTGAAAAGGTAATTTAAGAAGTCGATAAACCGGTAACATTTAGCAGTCAGAATAGCCAATCCTTCCCTAAAAATCGAGACTTCTGGCCACCGGCTGCCGTCAGCATATCGCTGTGTAGCAATTCGATCTCGCCTTTTCCACCCTTCTCTAAGGGCTAGTGCCGCGCCCGGCTATTAAGGTATGAATTGGGGAGGTAAATTTTTTCTTTATCAAGGCGTGAGAAGGGCGCAATGCGGGACATTTTAACCGACGAACAACGCAGAGAAAGGAAAAATTAGACCGCCATATTCACACCTTAATGGCCGGACGCGGCACTAGGGTGTAAGCAATTGTGACGATGGCCATCATGAGCAGGTTTTTGTTTGGGTCTTTAAGGTTCAGGTCTTCCAAGTTGTAGCCATTGGTTTTCAGGTGCCGGAACAGGCATTCTATTTTCCAACGTTTAGCGTAGAGTTCAGCGGCTTTTGTCGCATCTGGTAGCGTTGTCAAAAAGATCATCACCGGTTCATCCGTATTAAGTTTCGGGTTTGGCATCATCACGATGGTGTATGCCTGGGTATCCAGAAAAATCTGCTTTTTGACCAATTTGTCTTTCAGACTGCACTTGCTCTGCATCAGCCCATAGTCCTTGCCTTTTGCTGCGTTCACATCTTCAAAATAATCCCCTATGTGAAGCCGGATTACAAAATGTATCTTGTTCTCTTTGAGGAATTTAAACTAACTTTTGCCGATATATTCCCGATCAGCCAATAGCGTCATCCCTCGCAGGTTGAACAGCAAAAATGCCGATTCAAACATGGCCTTCCTCTCCTCTTGGCTTGACGCGCCAATCTTCTCCAACTGTACCCAATAAATGGGTACAGCTACCGATCCGGCTAAAACACTCAACACTAAATAATGAACTTTCGCCTCCCCAATCGTCCAACTCGTCCCGTCCATAACCAGCGTCTTAAAACCCAAACCCCGCAAAAATCGGAGGCTTTGACGCATCAGGTCATGCAGCAGTTCTTTCCGGTCGCCCCAGTCCTGAAAAAAACGGATCAAGCGTTTATAATGGCTCTGAGGCTGTGTAGACTCTTTGTCCAGAACACCTCCAACGTAGTCCTTCATCTTGTAACGGTTCACCGTGCGTGACACTTTTAACGGACGTTGTGGATCGTTCTCCTATTGTTCTCTATTGACCTTCTTATTTCAAAGAATTATTGCCCTGCCATTCTGCTTTATAGCCATTCCCAAATTCTGGTTACCCAACCTATTGCATTTCCAAAAAATCCCACTAACTTTATGTAATCAATCACGCTTTAGTCCAGATAACCAAATGCTAGTGAAAACATTCGCAGGCTCCGTCCACGGAGTCGATGCCCAATTAATTACCGTCGAAACCAACTGCGGCGGCGCATTGGGCAACACCGACAAACTCGGAATTTACATCGTGGGACTGCCCGACAGTGCCGTGCGCGAAAGTCTCCCGCGCATCGAAGCCGCGGTGAAAAACTCCGGCTTCCGACAACCGCGCCTCAAAACCATCATCAATCTCGCGCCTGCCGACATCCGCAAAGAAGGCTCTGCATTCGACCTGCCCATTGCTTTGGGCATGCTCGCCGCAGCCTGTCTCATTCCGCCCGACGGCTTCGAAGATTACATCATCATGGGCGAGCTCTCGCTGGATGGTTCGCTGCGACCCATCAAAGGCGCTTTGCCGATCTCGATCAAGGCGCGCAAGGAAAACTTCAAAGGTTTTATTTTGCCCAAAGCAAATGCCCGGGAGGCAGCAATCGTGAACGATATCGCGGTGTATGGGGTAGAAAACCTGTTGGAAGCCATTGACGTGCTGGGCGGTATTTCAGACCTCCAGCCATTGATTGTCAATACCCGGGATGAGTTCGCCAATGCCTCGAGTATCTATGATGTAGATTTTTCGGACGTAAAAGGCCAGGAAAACATCAAAAGATCCCTGGAACTTGCCGCTGCGGGTGGGCACAATGTGATTCTCATCGGTCCGCCGGGTGCAGGCAAGACCATGCTGGCGCGGCGCCTGCCCACTATCCTGCCTCCGCTTACCTTGTACGAGGCATTGGAAACCACCAAGATCCACTCCGTCTCGGGTATTCTGCCCGACCATGCGGCCCTCATCACCACACGGCCTTTCCGTGCCCCGCACCATACCATCAGCGACGTGGCCCTGGTAGGCGGCGGCTCCGACCCGATGCCCGGAGAGATCAGTCTGGCGCACAATGGGGTATTGTTTCTGGATGAATTGCCGGAATTCAAACGGACAGCTCTGGAGGTGATGCGCCAACCGATGGAAGAACGCCGGGTCACCATCAGTCGGGCGAAATCTACGGTGGAGTACCCGGCGGGATTTATGCTGGTGGCTTCTATGAACCCCTGCCCTTGTGGCTATTACAACCACCCCGAAAAAGAATGCGTCTGCGGCCCTGGCGTGGTGAAACGCTATGTTTCCAAGATTTCCGGGCCGCTGCTGGATCGCATCGACCTGCATGTTGAGGTGACGCCAGTGAGCTATGACGAGCTCACCAATACCGAACGTGCCAAACTCGACAGTGCAGCCATCCGAGAGCGGGTCCTTTTAGCTCGTGTCGTACAGGCTGAGCGATTCAAAGATTTAAAAGATGTGTATAGCAATGCGCAAATGCCGAGTCGCATGGTTCGGGAGGTGTGTCAATTGACGCCGGCCGGACTGACGCTTTTAAAAACGGCTATGGAGCGTTTGCAGCTTTCTGCCCGGGCGTATGATCGGATCCTGAAGGTGGCGCGGACGGCGGCGGATCTGGCGGGGAGTGCTGATATTCGGATCGAGGATTTGGCGGAGGCGATTCATTATCGGAGTTTGGATCGGGAGGGGTGGGCGGGGTAGTTTGATTTCCGATATCCGATTTGTTTGATTTCCGATTTCCGAATAGATTTTTGATGGATGATTTTTAACTTTTCACAGACTAAACACCATGAAATTATGAAAGCATATGAACTTGAATCACGATTGATTGATTTTGCTTCGCGCATTATGGATATGGCAGAAGCATTACCACAAACATTTGGAGCCCGGCATCTCGGTTCTCAAATAATCCGTTCTGCAACTTCACCGGCCTTAAACTATGGAGAGGCACAAGCAGCTGAATCGAAAGAAGATTTCATTCACAAGATGAAAATATGCCAAAAAGAGCTTCGAGAAACATCTGTTTGTCTTAAACTGATCGCGAAGCGCCCATGGTTTGGCGAGGATAAGCTCACTTCACTGATCATTGAAAACAATGAACTGATATCCATTTTCGTCGCTAGCAACAAAACCATCACAAATCAAAAATCTAATCGCAAATCATAAATCTATTCGGAAATCGGAAATCGAACAAATCGGAAATTAACACTATCTCCCCACTCTTTAAATTTTGTGTTGCTTCTTTTCCACACACTCCGCCGTTGGTGCGTAGTGAAAATTTCAGGCGAGGAATATAGTAACCAGGCGGTAAAAGCCAGAAAGCATTCTGCTCAAACCCGAAATTTTATTGACCTTCGCCGCAACAGTTCCGGCACTTATCGCTATGAAATTACCCACCATCCGTCCATATCATGTACCGCTGCTGCTCCTCGCTGCCAGCTGCCTGGCCAACCGCCCGAATGCAAATGCACAACAAAAAAGCATCCCTTTTGGCGGCAATGCCTTTCAAATATCCCCAAAATCCAGGGAGGAGATTACAGACAATGGCATTGAAAACTGGAAAAGTAAAAACACCGAATATGCCCTCTACTTTTCGCTTCATACCGCTCATTCCGTGCACTTGGTGCTTCCTTTAGTTGAACAGTCGGGCAATAGCACCTTGTCGATTTCGGTGAATGGCACTGTGAAGGAGTACAATGTGAAAGCCGGCGACCGGGAAATTGTATTAGGGGAAACAATACTCGGGGGCTATAATTTTGTAAAGCTAAAAGGCATCCGAAAAAGCGGTTCCGATTTTGCCCGCATCCAGGAATTGTACATTCGGCACAAAGATCCCATCCTGGTCGATTATGTGCCTAACAATAAGGACAATAACTTCTACTTCGGCAGAAGAGGCCCTTCGGTTCATTTGAATTATGAATTTCCGGAAAACACCGACATCAAATGGTTTTACAATGAGCTGACGGTTCCGACAGCCGATGACCCGATTGGCTCCTTTTACATGGCCAATGGCTTTGGAGAAGGCTATTTTGGGATGCAACGCAATTCGTCCACAGAAAGGAGGATTTTGTTTTCCGTTTGGAGTCCTTTTGAAACGGATGATCCAACGGCCATTCCCGAGGAACAAAAAATTCGCTTGCTGAAAAAAGGCAAGGGCGTTCATACCGGAGAATTTGGAGATGAGGGCTCCGGCGGACAGAGCTATTTGGTTTATCCCTGGAAACCGGGCACAGTGTGTAAATTTCTCAATTCCGTGGAGCCGGATGGGAAGGGCAAGACCATTTACACGGCTTATTTCATGGATGACAAAACCGGCCAGTGGCTCCTGATCGCTTCTTTTTTACGCCCCCAAACCAATACCTGGTACCAACATGCGCATTCTTTTCTGGAAATTTTTGAACCCGCCAACGGGTATGTGACCAGAAAATTATGCTTGAATAACCAATGGGCCTGCGATACCAATGGGTATTGGCTAGCACTGTCCGATGCGACGCTGACTGGAGATTTTAATGCAAAAATGAGGTATCGGGCCGATTTCGATGGCGGTGTGGAAGGCGACCACTTTTTTCTCAAGAACGGCGGTTTTTTTACCGTTTTTACCCTCCTCAATACGAAGTTTACTCGCGTTGCAAAAGGCGGAATTCCGAAGATTGATTTTGGTAAATTGCCGTAGGTCATTCGGTAGCGTAGCGCGGCGGTAAAAATTGGCAAGCAGCCTGATCAAACTCAAAAATTTATTGACCTTCGCCGCAACAGCTTGGCTGAATTTTTGCCAATTTCACAGGAGTAATGAATAAAAAAGTTTTTGTCACCGGATGCTTCGATCTGCTGCATAGCGGGCACGTTGCCTTTTTGAAAGAAGCCGCGCAATATGGCGATTTATATGTGTGCATTGGCAACGATGAAAATGTAAAAAACCTCAAAGGACGCTATCCCGTCAACCATCAAAACGAACGGTGGTACATGCTCGATGCCCTTGCCTGTGTAAAAGACGTGCGCATCAATAAGGGCTGGGGAATTCTTGATTTTGAACAAGAACTGGAGGAAATTGCGCCGGATGTTTTCGTGGTGAACGAGGATGGACATACCCCGGCAAAAGAAGCCTTGTGCAGAAAAAACAGGATCGAATATCACGTTTTGAGTCGCAAACCACATGGCGATCTGCCGGTGCGATCCACCACCAGCTTGCGCACCGTTTGTACCATCCCTTTCCGGATAGATATCGCGGGCGGTTGGCTGGATCAGCCTTATGTTTCGAAATTCTACCCCGGCCCGGTGCTTACTGTTTCTATTGAACCCACGATAGACTTCAACGACCGGAGCGGGATGGCTTCCAGCACCCGACGCAAAGCCATAGAATTATGGAAAACGGAAATACCCGCAGGCGATAAGGAGCAATTGGCCAAAATTTTATTCGTGTACGACAATCCACCGGGTTCGGGCCACGTGAGCGGTTCTCAGGACAGCATCGGCATTGTTTTTCCGGGCTTGAACAAACTGCATTACAATAACAACTACTGGCCTGAATCTATTGAAACCATTTACGATGAGGATCTTCTTGGCTGGATCGAGTCCCATTTGTATCTGGTGACGCTTGGACCAAGAATATCCACTTACAATGTGCTGGAAAACACGCAGATCGACACAGAACATGCAAAAGCACTGGCCGATGCTGCAGACCTTTGTTGGGATGCATTGGCCAGGAAAGACATTGAGTCCTTCGGTGCGGCCTTTAAAGCCTCTTTTGAGGCCCAGATTGCCATGTTCCCCAATATGGTGGATGCAGAGATCTGGAACGTGGTAGCACAATACCGTTCCAGGGCCCTGGGCTGGAAGTTGAGCGGCGCGGGTGGCGGTGGGTATTTGATTCTGGTGAGTGACACCCCGATTGAAAACGCCATTCAGGTTAAGATAAGAAGGCGGGATGTCTGGAGTTAGCAACCATAAATAAACAAACAAAACATGAAGCGATATTGCCTGGCCCTGGACTTAAAAGAGGATGCTGCGCTCATAGCCGAATACGAAGCGTATCACCGAAATGTCTGGCCTGAAATCATTCAGAGTATTCAGGATTCGGGTATTCTCAGCCTGGAGATCTATCGCGTAGCCAATCGTCTGTTTATGATCCTGGAAACCCGCGATGATTTTTCATTTGAACTCAAAACTGCGATGGATGCTGCAAACGCAAGCGTGCAGCAATGGGAACAACTGATGTGGAAATATCAGCAGGCACTGCCTGGCGCCAAACCGGGTGAGAAGTGGATGGTTATGGATCGGATTTTTAGTTGGGGGAAATGACTTCCCGGTAATAAAAGTATAAAATTGCCAGCAACTTTGAAATCTATTTAAGCAACAGCCTGGCTACCTTTGCCGCATGAAACCGTATCTGAGCAACAGACCAGATCTAAGGTTTTGAGTCAGGTGCCAACCCCACAACAACATTCAAAATAAATTCAATCATAAAAATGAAGGTTCAACTGACCACATCCATGGGTGTCATCACCCTTTCTCTGAATCAGGAAAAAGCACCCCTGACGGTGGAGAATTTTGTCAAATACGTCAACGCAGGTTATTACAATGGCACCATCTTTCACCGTGTGATCAATGATTTTATGGTCCAGGGCGGTGGTATGGATGCCCAAATGAATTCAAAACCCAGCGGTGCACCCATTAAAAACGAAGCCAACAACGGTCTGGCCAATTCAAAATACAGCATCGCGATGGCCCGCACGAATGATCCGCATTCTGCCACAGCGCAGTTTTTTATCAATGTGAAAGACAATGCATTCCTGAACCACAGCGGCGAGAACATGCATGGCTGGGGCTACTGCGTTTTTGGAGAGGTGATCGAAGGACAGGAAGTCGTGGATGCGATGAAAGTGGTTCCAACCGGTCGTTTTGGCGGACATGATGACGTGCCTAAAGAGGCGATTTTGATCGAATCTGCGGTGATGCTGGAGGACTAAGATTTTTGAACCATTGACCTAATAAAATGTCGGCCTGGCTTAATGTCACGCCGACATTTTTATGTTTATTCAGGTTGGTCTAAGGATTGAAAGCTTTTTGCACACGATTGTATTTGTTGTTTTTATCAAAATATTCACTTGTTTTTTATTTTTTTATTTCAACTTTACACCTTAGATCGCAAAAATCAACATACAAAAATATGAGAAAGCCAAATTTTAAATGCCTGCTGGTATGGACGATCACTTTGTTTTTTTCGCAACCGATCCAAAGCCAAACCAGCATCCTTGGACGTGCACAAGACGATAAATCTCAGGCCCTGTCATCCGCTACAGCCCTGCTGCGTCAGGCCAATGATTCCATGCTGGTGAAGGGTGTTGTTTGCAACGATCAGGGTTTATTCCAGTTCGAAAACACTCCCTCCGGCCATTATTTCATTGAAATTAACATGCTGGGTTATGCCCCGGCCTTTTCCAAACCCATCCAGGTCAATGCCAGCGAGGGGAATATTGACCTCGGCAACATCCGCTTGAGCGAGGATCATACCATGCTCAATGAAGTATCGGTAGTGGCCAAAAGACCCTTTCTGGAGCAGAAAATTGACCGGACCATTGTGAATGTGGCCAATTCAATCACCCATGCCGGTGGAAATGCCCTGCAGGTACTGCAACGTTCGCCGGGGGTACAGGTCAACCAACTCACCAACAGTATTTCGCTGGTCGGAAAAGAGGGTGTGGTCATCATGATCAATGGAAAGATCTCCCGTTTACCTGCCGATGCCATTGTGCAAATGCTGGCCGGGATGACTGCCGAGAACATCGACCGTATCGAACTCATCCACACACCACCCTCCAGTTTTGACGCGGAGGGCTCCGCAGGTATTATCAATATTATCCTGAAAAATACCGGCGATGCAGGGTTTAACGGTGGCTATTCCGCCAAAGCGGGCTATGGTCGCGGCGAAAAATACGGGGCAGGCGCTTATTTCAATTACCGAAAGAAAAAGGTCAACTGGTATGGTGGCTATGATTACTACTTAAATAACAACCCGCAGGTATTTACAAATTATCGTGGCGTACAACAAGGCAACGACTTTCTGGAAACCGCAACTTTCAGCGACCGATACCGCACCCCTTATCCGACCCACAATGTGCGACTGGGCGCTGATTTTCAGCTCTCCCCCAAGACTGTTTTTGGCGCATTGGGTACCTTCTTCGACGGGAACTGGGATATGGATGCCACCAACGAAGTGACTTATTCTACCAAAGGCAACGTAGACAGCCTGCTCAGAATGCCCAATACGGAGATCAATCACACCCGGTCCATCGCCGGCAACCTCAATCTGGCGCATCAGATCAACAAAAACCAATCCCTGAATCTCGACGCAGATTACATCGAATACGATATCAACAACCCCAGCTATTACGATCTGCAAAATCCTGATGCAAACGGGAATTTCAACACTTCCAGCGAACTCCGGATCGGTAAAAAAACGCCCATTCAGGTAGCGGTCGGAAAGGCCGATTACACGGTGAGTTTCGGATCAAAATCCAAACTGGAAACGGGTGGAAAATTCACTTCCATGCGTTTTGAAAACGATGTAAGCGTAGAAAGCCGGGTGCCGCAACAAGATTGGATGCTGATTCCAGAGCTCACTTCGAAGGCCCAATTGAACGAAAGCCTGGCGGCCGCTTACGCTACTTTTTCCACTAAATTCGATGCTAAAACGGATGTGAAAGCCGGTTTTCGGTATGAATATACCAACACCCACCTCGGCACAGAAGAGGAGCCGGATCTGGTGGATCGACAGTATGGCTCCTGGTTTCCCAGTGTCTTTATTACCCGAAAATTTTCGGACACCAAAGAACTCAACCTTACCTACAGCCGCCGGATCACCCGGCCTCAGATCAGGCAACTGGCGCCCTGGCTTATTTTCATTGACCCAACGACTTTGCAGGGCGGAAATGCTGCGATCCAGCCCTCCTTTACGGATGCCTTAAACCTTAATTATAGCTTTAAAACCTATCGTTTAAGTTTGTCATACAGCCTGGAAGATGCCCCGATGCGCTACGTCCCGTTGGTGGATGCGCAGACCAACCGGCAGATCATCCGGCCGGACAATCTGGACCGGGAGCAAGTGGCCAGTCTGAATTTATTTGTACCCCTTAACCCAACTAAATGGTGGGGCCTGACCAGCAATTTCTTTTTAAATACCACTTCAATTGACTTTACCCTGGAAGGGCAAAAATTTCTGGTCCAAAATGTGAACTACGGGTTTAACGCCACCAATACCTTCAGCTTACCCAAGCAGTTTACCCTGGAAGTTTCCGGAAGTTACAGCTCACCGGGCTATTGGGGCATTGCGTATTGGGATGCAACCGGTAGGCTGGATATTGGATTGGAGAAGAATTTTGGCGACAAATGGGGCAAGTTGCGGTTCAGTGCCAGCAACCTGTTTGAGTCCGACAACTGGTTCGGCACCACCCGTCAACCGGATATTAACCTGTATACCAAAGCATCCTTCGAATTCGCGGAGCGCAGTTTCATCCTTTCCTGGACCAACACTTTTGGCAACAAAAAACTGAAGTCGTCCAGACAACGGCAAACGGGAGCTTCTGAGGAGATGCAGCGGATCTCGGGGTAGGGTTGATTCTCTGTACCGGCGACTTTAGTCGCAGGAAAAAACGATGGCAGTGTGCGGCTATCCCAGCTCCAGGCTACCATGCTATGGAGGTTCGGTAGTTGGATAAAATTCGTGTAATAACTTGTACAGCTTAGAATAAGGTCTACTTTTATACTTCAAAGAACTCCTCCATGAATCAAGCAGCTTCCCTTTTTTGTCGGCTTGCATGGTGCGTGCATCCAACTGCATTGGTTGGATTGACGTAACAGGTGTTTCCCGGCAATGTAGTGACAAAGCGGGTTTTCACGCAATGGGTCATGTATAGGGGGAGTTGACGAACAACCTTGGTTGGCTTCCATAAAATAAAATATGAAGATGAGATTAAGAACAATTTTTCTAACCGCAATAATGGTGTCAGGATTTGCTTTTCAAAATTGCAACCCGTTTGAAGTTGATTGTAATTGTCCACCATTTTTAGGTGATTACTTCGACATTCAAGGAATTGAGTTGATAAATTATAAGAAACGGGGTGAGTGTTGCGTTGATAAAATTTTAGGAAACGAGGAGGTTAAATTTTCTGATTATCACGGCTTGACAATTGATTGCGTTGTCGAGTATCACACAAGCAATTGTAATCGAAATAAACCATGGGGATTCTCAATAATAAATTCTGCCCTCGCTTGTTCTTGTCTTGAAAATGGTTGGGAAGGTTCAAAAGAAGAAAAATTAACCTCGATGACAATTTTGACCTTGAACGATTTTGATGATGAGCATTTAGCGAATGATACGATTAATGCTTTGTTCGAAGTAAGATTTCATAATGAAATTTTAGATTTAAATGAATATCTTCTTCAAGATACCTCAATAATGAAATTTGAAGATTTTGGATTAAAATTAAAAAAAGCACCAGAGTTGGACAATGAATTCAAGATTAAAGTCATCATGGAATTGTCAACGAATGAAATCTATGAATCAGAGAGTCTTCCAATAAAAATAATAAAATAGAAATTGAATACGGAAGCCAACAAAGTGTAGCTGCTCATGCCGCCTATGCGGCGACACGCCAGCTACACAGGACGTTATGTACAAGCATATCCACCCCGCAACACCACCATCTTCCAACCCCGGCCCCACCCGCTCTAACACAGCGCGTAAAGCAACATCAGCAAATACTCCGCAAAAAAGAACACCCAAAAACGCATATAAAAGCGATAGGTTCCCTCGGGTGTTTCGATGGAGGACGTCAGAACGTGGCCGATGAAGGCCGCCAACAGTATGCCGTGACCGATGCTCAGCAGCCAGCTATGCGGTTGAATGGCCTGATAACCATATACGATGGCCAGCAAATAAGCCCCCATCACCAATATATTGCCCATGATAAAGGCATACCGGGCTGAATACAACAGCGGTAAGGTCCGAATTTGATATTCCGCGTCGCCTTTTGTATCGTAGAGGTCTTTGAACCAGGCGATAGCGAGGCTAAATACCGACACGAAAACGGTCAGTAATATTAATTCCGGCCAATGTTGTATACCAGCTGATATCAAGCGATCTAACTCCGCTCCGATGGCTAAGTTAACCAATACGCCCCGAACGGCCACAATACAAAATGCAGCTGTGATATGGTGTCGCTTCAAACGAATGGGCGGCAGGGAGTAGGCGGTTCCAAGCCCTAAAATCAGCACCATGACGATGCTCATGTTGGCCGAAACCTGCCAGGCGGCCAACAGGCAAACGGCTATACCGACTAAAATGATTTGCCAGGCCCCACGCAGGCTCAGCCGCCCCGCCGGAATTGGCAAAAAGGGCTTATTTATCTTATCCATTTCCCAGTCGGTAATCTGGTTGAGGCCGGTAATAAACACATTGCAGCCAAGTGCGGCAAGCAGTGTCCAGGCATAAACCGGCCAATACAAAACCGCATTTTCTCCTTTACAAGCCAGTAAAAAAAGCGTAGAAATACTTAAAAAAGAACCGATTATGGTGTGCGGACGGGTAAAGTCCCAGAGCAGTTTAAGTTTTTTTAACATCAATGGTTGATTCCTGGATCAGGGCTTTGGTATCAAAGTGCTGGAATGCATTGAACACAATGTAGTGTTGATTGTTCTCGAACGACCTCTGGTGCATCGTACCGGTCACTTCGGCGCCCAATGCAGCCGTTTATAAATGTATAAAACATTATATGCTGTTGCTTTTTTCTATCTTCGTGTGCATTGGTGTATTAACAGCAGCGACGCAGGTTTTATCGTTTCGATTTCCGGGTCAAGTGCTTTTGTTGCGAAAATTCTTGCATGTATTTGCGGTATTGGGCTGTGCAATAGCCATATCCGAATACGAAGAAACCCGCATTTTGGCTTTTTTATTCCTGTTGTTCAGCGTTTTGTTGTTTAGCGCGGTTCGTTATCGCTGGTTGATGGTCAGTCGGGGGGAGAGTTGGGGAATTGCACTTTTCCCTTTGGCTTTTGGGGTGTTGTTGCTACTTCCCGGCTTAGACAAACAACATGTGGTGAGCGCGGCAATGGTACTCGCGCTGGCCGATGCCATGGCAGGATGGGCCGGCAGTACTTTGGCCCGGCGGTACTGGGTGCCTTTATCAGAGCAAAAATCAGTGTTGGGCTCTGCGGTGTTTTTCGCGACTACTTTAAGCATACTGCTGTGGCGCTATGGATGGTCATTAGACCACTGGTGGCCTTTGGCCTTGCTGGCCTTGCTGGCTACCGGAGCTGAAATGTTTTCGTGGCGTGGCAGCGACAATTTAACGATCCCCTTTGTGGTGGCATTAATGCTGCAACAATGGCAAAATGGTGCTTTAACAGAGATGGATTCAGGCTATTTTTTAATGGGTGGCCTATTGCTGGGGCCTGTATTGTATTGGCGGCGCTGGTTGACATCGGGCGGCAGCAATGCAGCGGTCTGGATGGGATTATTATTAAGCGCGCAGCTGGGGCTACAGCCCTTGTTACTTCCCATTTTTTTTCTGGTTTCCGGCAGTTTATGCAGCAAACTCAACCCCCATGAAAAGGAAAAACAGGGGCGCAATGCGTTGCAGGTGTTTGCCAATGGTGGTTTGGCTATGTTGCTGGCCTTATTAAATCCTGTTTTACCTGCGGAGTGGGTATATTACTGTTTTACGCTGATTTTTGCAGTGGCCAATGCCGATACCATGAGCAGCGAAATTGGAAAATACTATCGGGGACAAACCTACGATATACTGCAGTGGCATAAAATAACACCAGGGCTTTCGGGCGGCGTGAGCATACAGGGTACGCTGGCGGGATTGCTTGGAAGTGCCATCATGGTGCTGTTGGCAGGTCTTATTTTCCCTTTTTCGTGGTTTGAACAAACCGTATTACTGCTCGGTGGTTTCGGGGGTATGTTGCTCGATAGTATACTCGGTAGTGTATTGCAGGCAAAATATCAGGTAGCGGGACAAATCGCAGAGTCTGGCACAAAAGCCCAATTGGTCAGAGGGCTGCACTGGTGTAATAATGACTGGGTAAATTTGTTGAGTATTTTACTGATGATACTACTCGGATTGAGCATCATGTCCTTTTGTTGATTTTAGCCTCGCGTGCGCTCTCCAACTTTCAAGCGCGGCACTGGGCTTAAGATTTGGTTGGAGGGCTAGGAAGGGTTTTATCAAAATTCAGGGCTTGAACACCATGCGGGGTAAAAAAAACAATCACCCCCTGCCAATTATTCAGATTTTGTCTTTCCCGGAGTGTGTTCAAATATCTTTGTCAAAGTCTGGCCGCACTCTCTTTAGAGTAATGTCATTGAATTAATTCTACTTTGTCACTTTAGCCGCAGAGCGGCCTAACGTCGGTAGTAATGATCAATGAACAGTTGATAAGGTGCGGAGCACCAGAACATTTCGCCAGGAGTTCCGGTGCTCTGCACCTCCGAACCGATGCTATTATCCGATTTCTACCGACGTTAGGCCGCTCTGCGGCTAAAGTGACAAAGTAGAATTAAGGAAATTTGACAATCACATTTATCATCTTGTAACCCCCGAACTTTAGTCGGGGGACAAAGCAGCCCCACAGATCACATCTATCTTCTTTGCAAAAAAATCACATCTTCAATGAGTTATATATGCTGATGTTCTGCACAGAAGATAGATGTGATACGTGGTCATTCCTGGCCGCTCGTTAAAACGAGCGGTTACAAGATGTTAGATGTAACAAGTCAAAGCCATTGTCCCTTAGGGGTAGTGGGGCGGCCAGGTTTTGACACAGATATTTGAACATGCTCCTTTTCCGGTTCCTGCGACTAATGTTGCCGGTACATCAATCCCCCACCACCAACTGCCCAAACCGCAGATACCCCTCATTCTCCATCCGATACGCATACACCCCCGCAGACAATCCCGCCAACGAAAGCGTACCACTCCCTTCAAATTTTACTTTCCGTACCTGATTCCCTTTGGCATCAAAAAGGCGGAATGTGCTGCTTCCTGCAAATGATGCATTAAGCCTAATAGTACCATTTTCCGCCACCGGATTCGGGAACACCGAGCATGCTTCATTCCCTGTACCGGCGACTTTAGTCGCAGGAAAA
Organism: Saprospiraceae bacterium; assembly: GCA_044350425.1. GTDB lineage: Bacteria > Bacteroidota > Bacteroidia > Chitinophagales > Saprospiraceae > M3007. The sequence continues at coordinate 16,857 of JBILHS010000105.1, forward strand.
CCCTGCCGATCGGCTGTTTCTTGCCCCTCCCCGGTTCCTGCGACTAAAGTCGCCGGTACAGCAGGTTTCGACTCCACCAACCCTGGCAGCTCCAGCCAGAATTGACCAGCCGATTTTATTTGATTGGTGCTGGTAAAACCTAAAAAGGCATTCGGGCCTTCTTTTAGCTGATCTGCGGAATCCAGGTTTTGCCAGTTCGGGCCAAAAGCCACCGGTCCGCGCCGCCAGAGTTTACAGGCTGAAGCGGGCAGATCTGCGGGCATCGCGCCGATCCTGGAGAACCAGATCTCTGAGGGTGCGGTGAAATTGGCATTGGCGCCATAGTTCTGCAGGATCCAATAATCCGTTGAACTGGAATAAACCACCCCCGGAATCGTATCGGGGGGGACACTCAGGCGCGACACCACTACTTCTCCATTCGGATAATTCCCCGAGGTGGGGAATACCAGGGTCAATCCGGTGCCCTCGAAGGTATACCGTTTCTTCCCGGCAGCGATATTAAGTCGTTTGCTTACCCCTTTGCCAACCGGAGCGGTGGATTTTTCCCGTTTGATGGTAGGTCCTACCAGGGATCCGTGTCGTACGCCCACGCGATCGAGTGCGCGTCCGCTGACTTCGTTGAATTGATAATAGCTGATGAGATTGGGGAATGCTTCGGGTTCTTTGGTCAGGTGCATCAGTTCCCGGACCTCATCCTGTGTCAGGGATTTATCGAACACACATACTTCCTCCATAGAACCTTTCACGAAACGGCCGCCCCAGCCTTTGTAATTGCCCAGGCGGTTGCCGGAGTCAAAATTTACAGCAGGTACAGTGAAACTCTGTTTCGATCCGCGGCCATTGACATAAAGCGTAACCCCTGTCGGCTCCACCACCATCGCCACATGACTCCATTCCCCAGAGGGGGCAATAAGGCCGCTGTTCCACCACCATTGTCCACCGGGCCAGTGATATCCCAGAGAATTGTCGCCCGGCCGGAAGTTAAATCCTGCCGTTTCGCCATCATGCATGAAGATCGCGCTGTATTCTGGCTGTATCCCGTCTGGTTTGATCCAGGCGGTAACCGTTAGGGTATTCGTAGTCAGATTTAAAGCCGGGAAGGCTACATAGTCCTCCGAAGTATTCCCCCCCATATTCACCGCGGAGCCAGGAATGGTATCCGCGCGACAGCCATCGCCGATGCTGATATTGAGCGATTTGGAATATTGACCATTGACGGTCAGGGTAGCCGTGTAGGTACCTGCATCGCCAAAAACAACTTTCGGATTTCGGATATTGGTTGTGCTGGACCATTTGGGCGCGGGACTAAAAGACCAGGCCCAGCTCGCCCCCGAATGATTCAGCACCGAATAGTCATCAAAATAAATGGTGTCTCGCGCGCAGTAGGCTTCGAGGGTGCTTGCCATGGGCTGTGCAATGACGGCGAAGGGCTCAAACAGATCGGCCTCCCAGACGCCAAAACCCCAGCAGCCGTTGCGGATCTTGCCGTTTTTGTAAAATGGTTTCAAGCGGTTGGTCTCCGCCGAAAGCGGGAAGCCCTGGCTGTAGGGTTGCCAGTCGGTGTGCGTGTTGTTCCGATAAAAAACGCCGCCATCCGTGCCGAGATAAATGCCGCCATTGGTGCCGTATTGGGCCATGATATTGGTAATGCGGTAATTGTTCAGCGTGGCGGTTGTGAGATTGATCCAGCTTTGTCCACCGTCTATGGTTTTGTAAATTTTCTTGCCGTTGGAGCCATAGGTGACTGCCGCCCAGAGAATATTTTCGCTTTCAGCACTGAGGGCCAGCTTCACCCGGTCGTTGTTGTTCGGCAGAGGCAGACTCGTTAGTTTGGTCCAGCTTTGTCCGCCGTTGCTGGTTTTCCACATGGAATCGTCCGTGCCATCCCATTGCGAACAATAGATCACCAGCGGATTGGAGCGGCTCACTTCAATGTCATAGACCGCGTTGTCGACATTCCCGGGGAAGGTGTACAAAGCGGTGTACGAGCTGCCGCCATCGGTGCTTTTCCAGATCTTATTCTGGTTGCCGAGGTAGACGATGTTCCAGCAGCGCGGGTCCCAGACCATTTCCGAGTTAGCGTAATAGGCGTAACTTTCATTCGGGAAAAGCCCCACTGGAAAAGATTTTACGCCATTCAGAAACCCGCCCCGAATCTCGTGCCCTCCAATGTCCGAGTGGTACATTTTTCGGTTTTCACCCGGATTCACGTAGCCGGTAGGGGCTTCTGCGCCGCCCATTCGATAGAATTTTCCATCCGGAAAACTTTCATGCCAGGCCATATTGCCATTGTGGTAACGGCCGCCTACGAGCAGGTCTTCATTCCAACCACTGTCGAAACCCCACATATCAGAGCCGGAAACCCCGTTCATCCGGGCTTCAATGGATTGACCAAAATTGTTGGAATAATTGATGCCGCCATCGCTCGTGATCCAGAGATCATTGCCCACGGCTGCCAGCGCCTGTATGTCGGGGTGACTCCAGGCAAGGCCGCCCACATACGAGCCGAGGGCGGTCCAGGTAGCGCCGCCATCCACACTTTTGAACCAGGAACATCCGCCTGCGATCAATTGATTGTCGTTGTTGGGGTTCACCACGATCGCCATGTCATAGAATCCCTGCGTGAACCAATCTACTCCGTTTGCATCCATCAGGTTCGTATGTCCGGGGATCGAATAAGGTTGTCCGATCGAATTGGCGGGATTGGTATTGGACCAGGTTCCACCGCTGTTGGTGCTTTTAAACACGCCGATATAGCCACCCAGATTGCCCCCTTCGCCGCAGAGGTAAGCGTACACTTTGGAGGGATTGGAGGAACAAACCGCGATCATGCCGCCCGTGACGGTCATACTTGCCGCAGGGGTCCACCAGCCGGTGTTAGAATTTACAAAGCTTGCACCTCCATCAGAAGACACGCGGAAATCGGAGCCAGAGCCAGACTTCCGAATCGCAAAAACGGTGAGTGGGCTGCCGGGTTTGAACTCCACGGCCCAGGTTTGTTGGGTATGTAGTTTCGTCCAGTTTGCGCCGGCATTGGTGGTGCGAAGCAGGCCCTGATCACTGGCAGCCAGCACGACGTCGGGCTGGTCAGGCTTAATGGCTAAGTCGTTTACCCAGAGATTGCTTTCGGTATAAACGGTAGCCCAGGTAGCGCCGCCATCTGTGGTTTTGATGATCTTGCCTCCGGTACAAGCATACACCGTATTTGGGTCGGTGGGGTGGATTTTCACGGCGCCAAAAGAACCGTGCAATACATTCAGGGTAAGCAGGCTCCAGTGTAAACCCTTGTCGGTTGTTTTCCAGACACCGCCGGTTTCGCCGCCTGCATAGAGGATATTGGGATTAGAGAGCGAGATATCAATGGAATAAAGGTTGGTTTGCCAGGTGACCTCTGTAAGTCCATCGGTATCGTAGGTTTGTTTGGGTCCGAGGAAGCTCCAGCCGGAGGAGTTGCCTCTTGGTTGGGTTTGGGCGCGGAGGCTAAGCAAAGCCGCTTCTTTTGCTTCTAATTC
>JBILHS010000198.1:0-5153 GCA_044350425.1 Saprospiraceae bacterium
AAAGGTTTCGACGGGTTAATTGAATCCTGGCTGTTTTATTTGCTACCCCTGGCAACCGTTATATCTTATTTCCGATATCCGATTACATGATTTCCGATTTCCGAATAGATTTTTGATGGTTGATTTTTAACACCCGGTCGGCACCAATATTTGCACCGGAACGTATCATCAAAATCGGAAATCATTCCATCTATTCGTAAATCGGAAATCATGTAATAGGATATCGGAAATTACTTATCCGTAAATCCAGACTACGCAGAACACGCTTCGCAGTCTGGGTTGTCTATGCTGCAGATTTTCCCGGAGACTTCCGTGATATCCAGCGCTGCCATTTTTACGGGTGCGGTAGATGCTACTGCTGCTGCCTTTTCTGCGCCCACACTGGCCGTTACGATCGGATCGTTTGTCTTCGCATTCTGCACAAACTTCTGCTGGTGCTTTTTGCTGAGGGTGAACTTGATCGGATCGGTGGCTGCTTTGGAGCGGAGGTAGTACATGCCGGTTTTCAGGCCTTTTTGCCAGGCGTAGAAGTGCATCGACGAGAGTTTTGCAAACGTCGGGGCTTCCATGAATACATTGAGGCTCTGGCTCTGGCAGATGTAGGCGCCACGGTCGGCACTCATGTCGATGATGACTTTCTGGCTGATCTCGTAGGCGGTTTTGTACACGTCGCGGACTTCCTGCGGGATGTCTTCGATGCCTTGTACGGAACCGTTGGCGGCCATGATGGCTTCGCGCATTTCTTCGTCCCAGAGGCCGAGGCGCACGAGGTCGCGCATGAGGTGTTTGTTCACCACAATGTGCTCACCGGCGAGGGTTCTGCGGGTGTAGAGGTTCGAGGTATATGGCTCGAAGCACTCGTTGTTGCCGAGGATCTGACTGGTGGAAGCGGTGGGCATTGGTGCTACCAGGAGGGAGTTGCGTACGCCTGTTTTTTTCACGCGCTCGCGCAGACCGTCCCAATCCCAGCGATTGGATGGCGTAACGTCCCAGAGGTCGAACTGGAACATGCCTTTGCTCATCGGAGAGCCCTGGAAGGTTTCGTAGGCGCCCAGTTTTTCAGCCAATGCAGCGGATTCTGTGACGGCCGCAAAGTAGATGGTCTCAAAAATATCCTTGTTCAGTTGCTTCGCAGCATCGCTGTCGAAGGCCATTCCCATAAGGATGAAGGCATCGGCCAGGCCCTGCACACCCAAACCGATCGGGCGGTGGCGCATGTTCGAATTCTTGGCTTCCGGGATCGGGTAGTAGTTGACGTCGATGACCTTGTTCAGGTTGCGGGTCGCTACTTTGGTGATCTCTACGAGTTTGTCAAAGTCAAACTGGCCGTTGACCACAAATTTTGGCAGCGCGATGGATGCCAGGTTACACACCGCCACCTCATCTTTCGAGGTGTATTCGATGATCTCGGTGCAAAGGTTGGACGAGCGGATCGTGCCCAGGTTTTGCTGGTTGCTTTTTTTGTTGGCGGCGTCCTTGTACAGGATGTAAGGCGTGCCGGTTTCGGTCTGACTTTCCATCACGGCATTCCAGAGGTCGCGGGCTTTCACCACTTTGCGGCCACGGCCTTCCTGCTCGTACTGGTGGTACATGGCCTCGAATTTAGCGCCGTACACGTCGAACAGACCTGGTGCCTCGTTCGGGTCGAACAGGGTCCAATCCGCATCCGCTTTCACACGCTCCATGAACAGATCGCTGATCCAAAGGGCATAGAACAGGTCGCGGGCGCGGTTCTCTTCTTTGCCGTGGTTCTTCTTCAGTTCCAGGAACTCAAAAATATCGGCGTGCCATGGCTCAATGTACACGGCGAAAGCGCCCTTGCGTTTGCCACCGCCCTGATCCACGTAGCGGGCTGCGTCGTTGAACACACGCAGCATCGGGATGATGCCGTTGGAGGTGCCGCCCGTGCCTTTGATGTACGAACCTGTGGCGCGGATGTTGTGGATGCTCAGGCCGATGCCACCGGCGCTCTGGCTGATGAGGGCGCAGCGCGTCAGGGTTTCGAAAATGCCGGCGATGCTGTCGTCTGTCATGGTCAGCAGGAAGCAGGACGACATCTGTGGCTTTGGAGAGCCTGCGTTGAAAAGCGTGGGTGTGGCGTGGATGAACCAGCGCTCGCTCATCAGGTTGTAAGTCTCGATGGCTGCATCGATGTCTGCCCCGTGGATGCCCACTGCAACACGCATGAACAGGTGTTGGGGCCGCTCGACCACCTTGCCATTCATACGCATGAGGTAAGAGCGCTCGAGGGTTTTGAATCCGAAGTAATCGAACTCAAAATCGCGGTCGAAAATGATCGCCGAGTCGAAGCGGGCTTTATTTTCCTGGACGATGCGGTGCGTTTCGTCGCCGATGAGGCCTGCACGATCGCCCGTTTTCGGGTCTACGTAGTGGTAGAGGTCGTCAATGACTTTAGAGAACGACTTTTCGGTTTGTTTGTGGAGATTGCTCACCGCAATACGGGCGGCAAACAGGGCATAGTCCGGGTGGATGGTCGCCATGGTTGCTGCGGTTTCTGCCGCCAGGTTGTCCAGTTCGACGGTGGTCACGCCGTCGTAAAGTCCCATGATTACCTTTTGGGAGACTTCAATAAGGTTGACGTAATTGGTATCGAGACCATACGTCATTTTGCGTAGGCGCGCCGTGATCTTGTCGAACGACACATCCTCTTTGTGGCCATCGCGTTTGATTACTTGCATCATGATTGTGGGTGTTGTGTAATTGGTATGCTTTATTTTGTTTCGGTGGTTGGTTGGTGCCTGGTGAGCACACCGGGCTATAACATTGACTACTATTTTGAAATTTTGAAGGATTACCGCGACACTTCTCCTTTTCAAAAAGAAGGGCATAGAAGCCATTTTTTTGAAGTCAGACAGTTTTCCGAACGACGGAGAGGCCGTTAGAAAAAGCTCGACATGAGTAGAGGGACGTTAGGAATGAAGGCGGAGTAAAATACCTGCTGAAAGCGAGAGCGAAAGTAGGGCGTTTTGGGCGTTTGTCAAAGATTGTTTTCCACGGAATGTGAATAACTTTTCTAAGTGTTTGATTTACAGGGGCAATCTTTTGTGGGTTGATTTGCTAACAATGTGGATAACTTACTGTGGATAAAAAAAGGTGCTGCCCCGGTCTGCGGGAATGCTGCGTTGTAATTCGTTCATTTTGAGGCAGAAACAGAGCTTTGCCGTTGTTGACGTCCTCGCCAACAACAACAGTGGAACGGAATCTCAAGCAATTGTCATGATCGGCATTGGTTTTGGTCAAATTATCTATTTTCAAATCTGGAATTTCACTCCGTCGCTGTTGTTGGCGAGGACGCCAACAACGGCAGGGGATCCGTGAAATTCAGAACATGGATTTTCATTCATCCTTAAGCCACCTGTTTTCTTCCACTTCGTCTTTCAAATAGGCTATCTTAATTCATTACTTTCATTTCACCACGGTAATCGGAAACGAATCGATCAACACTTTTCCTGCTCCCATGACTTTAATGAATCCATTTCCTGGTGTTTCACTGCTTATCTGCCAACCGCATGCATCGGCGTTCGTTTTTTGCAATGAAAGCCTGCTTGCTGATATTCTTAGGTCATTACAGGAGAGTCCTTTCAATGCAAGTTGGAATGGCTTGGTCTCCCCTACTTTGATGGTATTGTCATCCAGGCCTTCGATCACTGCGCCTGGCTCAACGTAAGCTATCACGGGTTTTGCTTCTTCTCGTCTGTTTTTGTAATAGGTTCGAGCCAATCGGGCTCCAATCAAGAGCAGTATAAAAAGGCCGGCATAGCGTGACCATAATTTACTTTTTTCCATTTTTTTGCTTTTAAATTAAAATACTTCGCTGCACTCAGCATGACACCCAGGCCTGGGAGGGTTTGGTGTGCAATAAAACATCATCACAAACCATGTTTTAATATTTACTCCCCCGCCTTCAGCACCTTCACCCGACTCAAACTCCCCTCCTGCTTGATCACCACCCAATACATTCCTGCAGCCCAATTCCCTGTCTCCAATAAGATCCGTCCGCCCGTGGCGCCCGGAGCAAGCGTCTGCTGCAAGCGGCCCAAGGCATCAAATACCTGGCCCCCTTGCACCGCGCGCGCATCTTCGGATTCCAGCACCAGATGATCCTGCGTCGGATTGGGGTAAGCACTCCAGTTTTCCGCAAGGATTTCAGGGGCGTTCGTTGCAGAAAGCTGGTCTAACTGATACTGCCGGAAAAACCGCCAGATCTCCTTGCAGGCGTTGATGTCCAGGTTGGTCACGCCGATCACAAAGGCTGAGCCCGGCCAGGTATGTCCCCCGGCGTTTATTTTATAATGTTCCACGGTGCTGCCTTTCTCGCCTCCGGAATAAACTTGCCGTTCTGCGGTGCAGCCATCGGTGGTATTGGTATTCGGCACCTGAGTGATGGTCGGCGTCGGATCGCAATTGTTGAAACCCACCCAGGCATTCAACAGCGAAGGAATGGAAACGAAGGTGCCGGCGGGCAAGCCGTTGTAAGGCACCGTATTATCGGCGGTACCATGGATCTCCATGACAGGCACGGGGCGCTGCGGATTGCAGGCATTGAGTTTGGACTGGATCATACTGCCCGTGACGGATGCGATCGCGGTGATGCGGTCGTTCATTTCGCAGGCGAGGGAATAGCTCAAAAAGCCTCCGTTGCTCATTCCGGTGCTGTACACCCGATTGGCGTCTATGTTGTAATTCGCTTGCAGGTAATTCAGCAGATCACGCATGTACCCGACATCGTCCACATTGGAATTACCCAAAAAGGTGTTCCAGAAGCGATTGCCTTGCGCATCCAGGGTGCCGTTGGGCAATACCATTAGAAAGTTGGCCGTATCAGCAATGGGACGAAAATCGGCATAGAACAATTGCTCCAGGTTATTGGAAGTGTATCCGTGCAGGTTAAAAACCAGGGGCACGGCGATGTTTCCGGTGTACGCGGCCGGCACGTAGAGGATAAATTCCCGGGTCAGTCCGCCGCTTACCAGGGTACCGGAAATGGTATTCTGGGCAGACAAGGAACCTGCAAGCAGGAAGCAAAGAAGAATGGTTAAAAAGCGCATAGTGATTGGTTGTGGACGGTGGACGGTTTACGGTGGACGGTTTACGGTGGACGGTTTACGGTGGACGGTTTACGGTGGACGGTT
>JBILHS010000014.1:0-68843 GCA_044350425.1 Saprospiraceae bacterium
ACCGTGGACCGTATACCGTGCACCGTCTACCGTTTACCGTCCACAGCTTTCAGTACATCCGGTGGCATGATAGCACTAAAGAGTGCCTTTTGCTGTTCTCCCTCAGGGCCTGGCTCACCGCGTTTGTCTTCGATCAGCGACCAGTTGGGCAGGGCCGGGTCTTTGAATGCGATGATTTCTTTGTTTCTCAGAGCGATGTTCATGATGGATTCGCCTTCCATCTGCACATTTTTGGCTCCAAACTGTTCTTTCAATATCGGGATCAGGATCTTCTTAAAGTCCTCTTCTCCCTTGATGGTCAGTCGCATGCTTCCGGAATACGCCACATAGGCCCAGTAATACTCCCCGGCCTTTTTGATCTTCGGCTTCTTTTTGGGATCATATTCAAATTGGGTCATTTGAATACTCATGTATTCATTGTCCATAGACTTGATCATGCTCTCTTTCAAAGTATCAAAAGGGACGATCTCAAACATTTTGGCAGGCATATACCGCAGACTGCTATCGAACTTAAGCTCCAGTGTATACCGTTTGTAATCCTGCAGATCCCGGGAAAGCGTGGCAGATAATTCCTGCTTGCTTTGCGCCTGAATATTTTGAATTATAAATAAAAATGCTGTACAAAAAAGAACTAAGTGTTTCATTTTGAATGATTTGAGTGTTGAATTTCTAATATTTCACACAAAAGCTCCCTTTACTGATATTAGCATCTCCCGAAGCGGCCACAAATTCAAAAGTTCCTTTCAGGATCCTGGCGCTTGTATCGTGTACGGTGACATTCATATTTCCGGCTTCCGAGTAATAAGTGCCTCCGCTTTTTGGATAGATATAGGCGCCATAATCCCATATGCCTGGGGTAAGTGTCAGATCATAATCGCCCGTTTTAATATCACAGGGCAAGCCGAAGGTTATCATTCGGGTATCCCCATAATCGGCTTCTGCTGAAATGGAGATCTGTCCGCCTGTTCCGAATTTAAATCCTTTGACGGTCATAGCCTCCCACAAAAGACCATTTACATCTGCCTCCAGGAAATTGGTATCGCAGCTGGTATCGAGTTTTTCCTTACAGGCAAATCCGGTAAAGAGCAGCAAGCATAGAATAAGCGACTTCAGTTTCACTTTTGATTTTTTTTATTGTTTTTGGGGTGTTTTTTTTTAGTTTTTGCCGCCGTACCTGGTGTTTTCACACCGCATGCTGCGTGGGTGGGCTATATCAATGCATTTCAATTTCGGATAAGGATATCGCCGTGCCCTCTTTTGATACAGACGCCCAGTAAAACCTCATAATACAGCCGGATGGTATCTTGTGGGAAATTCTCCGTTTGTATTTGAAAGTAGTTGAACCCTGGTGGCGGGTTTGTCAGGTCAAATTCCTTCAATACCTTAAAGTCTTCATCCACCCAGCGGAAGTGCCAACTGGTCCCAAAAGGTGTTTTGAAGCCTGCTGTAAAGACCTCATTACAAGGATTTGGATAGAGGTACACGCCATCCAGACTATCTTCCTTCAGCAAACAAAAAAGCAATGTATTGGCCGGGAAAAGCGATTTTTCTTTGTCTGTCCAAACATCATCGAAACGCCAGTCGGTGGTATCCGTCTCTCCCAGCGTGGACCCGTTTTCATCCACTGTTGTGAGTCCGCTGAAATAAATGGGGGCGTCCGTGGGTGCGGCTTCCTGTTTACAGGCATTTTGGGAAAGCCAGCAAGTCAGTAGTAGTAGGCAGGGTACGAGGGTTTTCATGTTTGAATTTTGGCTTTTCTACAATCAGGGTAGATGTTTGGACTTTAGACGTTGGACAAGCGCCCTAAAAAGCCGATAATCAAGCCTTTTGACAAACAAGTCCAACGTCTAACATCCAGAAGTCCAGAATCCAGAAATTTATGCCGCAGTTTCGTCTTCCACGGTAGCATCCGGTGCATTGGTTTTCACCGATGCGATCCCATTTTCGCAACCTGTTTCGCTTTCGTACATCTGGCTGCTACCCACCACCTGACCATTGGTGGATTTCAGGTTGAAATAGAATTTGCCGTTGGCAGCTTCTTTGCGTTCGAAGCGTGCATCGTCGGCGGAGTTCTTACGCACAGATTCGATGCCATTGAGGCAGGATGCTTTGGCTGCGTAGCCTTCGCTGCTGAGGATCACCTGGTGGTTTCCGGCAAGCAGGTTGAATTGAAATTCGCCGTTTTTACGGGTGGAAATAACAAATTTGCCCATGGTAAAATAAAAAAGTGTTTTGCTTTGCTTGATACGATCACCAAGCCCAAAGCGTAGTGAATGATTTTAGTGAGAACGCTCGTCGGCATTTCATGGAATGAAAACCTGGAGCAGTTTGATTTTAATATTTTTAGAACCAGCGCTTAGAAATCAGCTTCCATGCTGAACATCTGATCCTCACGCTTGGTCATCAAACCGGCTTTTGCATAATCGCCCACCCGTTTCTCAAAGAAGTTGGTTTTGCCCTGGATCGAGATCATATCCATCCAGGAGAATGGGTTGGCGGTGCCGTAAGCTTTCTCACAACCCAGCGACATCAGCAGGCGGTCGGCTACAAACTCAATGTACTGGCCCATCATTTCGGCATTCATGCCAATGAGACTCACCGGCAAGGCGTCTGTCACAAATTCTTTCTCATACTCCACGGCTTCGGTGATGATCGCATGTACTTCAGCGGGATCGAGTTTATTTTCCAGCATGGAATAAAGCAGGCAGGCAAAATCGCAGTGCATGCCTTCGTCGCGACTGATCAGTTCGTTTGAAAAGGTGAGACCCGGCATGAGTCCGCGCTTTTTGAGCCAGTAAATGGAGCAGAACGAGCCGCTAAAGAAGATGCCCTCCACTGCGGCGAAGGCGATCAGCCGGTGCGCAAAAGAAGGTGCATTGTCGATCCAGCGCAAGGCCCACTGACCTTTTTTGGACACACATTCCAGGTTTTGAAGTGCGTTGAACAGGAAGTCTTTTTCCTTCGGATCCTTAATATAGGTATCGATCAGCAGGGAGTACATTTCTGCATGGATGTTCTCAATGGCTACCTGAAAGCCATAAAAACAACGCGCCTCCGGAATCTGCACCTCCCGCATAAAGTTGATTACGAGGTTCTCATTCACGATGCCGTCGCTGGCTGCAAAAAAGGCCAACACGTGCTTGATGAACTTACGCTCGTTGTCCGTAAGCTTATGCTCCCAGTCATTGATGTCCTGCGTAAGATCCACTTCCTCGGCCGTCCAGAAGGAGGCCACGGACTTTTTATACCACTCCCAGATGGTACCATATTTGATTGGAAAAAGGACGAACCTATCCGGGTTTTCTGCGAGCATCGGCTCGTATTTATTGATTGTATCTACCATGGGTTGTTGCTATTGTGATTGGGTTTGACTACTATTTTAAACAAAAAAATTGAGCGACACATTTCTACTCAAAGAAAGGCCGGAAAGCCTATTTTTTGAGATCAGACACTTTTTCAAACGGATAAAATCCAGTTGAAAAATATCGACATAAATGAAGGGATGCAACGAGAGGAAGGCGGAGTAATAAACGTGCCTAAAAGCAACAGCGAAAGTAGGGGGTTTTTGGCGTTTGCCAAAGATTATTTTCCACATAATGTTTATAAGTTTTGCAAAGCATTGATTTACATTGGTTAATTTTTACAGGCATATTTCTCAACATTGTTGATAACTCAATGTGGATAATTTTAAAAGAAAAAACCAAGCTGCCTGAATTTTGCAAAACCCGGCTTTATAACCCATTCATTTTGAAGCGCAAAGCAGGCGAGAAAAACTAATTTCAGGTCATTAACCCATTGTGGATTACCTGTTAATAAGAAAGTGTTCAACTGTATCTTTGTCAAACAAAACCCGTCTGTAGTTCCAAACAAGTTTTCAAGCACCCGATCTCTGCAATGCAAAAAACACACACCTTTCTGATCTGGCTGTTTTTCAGCGCCAGCCTGGCTGCACAAGCTCCTTACACCGCCAAACAATATGGTTTTCGGGTAGAGAAAGACCTGGAATACGGCATCGCCCTCAACTATGCCGGCATCCCCACCTCGCTTACCCTGGATCTGTACAAACCCATCGGCGACGACAACCCGCAGCGGCCCCTCATGGTGTTGGTACATGGGGGCTCCTGGATCTCGGGCTGTAAAGAAGGCGAGGCTGTTTTTGCCGAAGAACTGGTGCAACGCGGCTATACGGTCGCTTCCATCAACTACCGCAAAGGCTGGCACAAAGCCGGCTACGTGGCAAATCCCAGCCCGACCGCCCTGGATTACCCCAGCAACTGTCTTTATGCCGCTGACTCTATGGAACTCATCCGGGCCATCTACCGGGGACAACAGGACGTCAAAGGGGCCATCCGCTGGCTGAAGGCCCGATCCATTCAGGATTCTACCTGCAACCAGAGGGTCATGGTGGGCGGACAAAGCGCCGGTGCCTTCCTGGCCGTGGCCGCGGGACTGATCGACCGCCCGGAAGAAAAACCCGGCGCCTGCTTCGCACTTCCGAATGCCCCTACCCCGGCAGCCAATGTGACCAACTGCTATGATCAAAACTGCGTGACCCAGATCATCACCCCCAGCGGCACAGCCCTGGAGCGCCCCGACCTGGGCCCGATCGGTGGCACGCTCAACCTCAATGGATACAACGATAACGTGATCGGCATCGCCAGTTTTTTCGGCGGGGCGCCTTACGATGCCCTGACAGACAGCTGGCTGCAGGGACCCGACACGCCCGCCATGTACCTCTACCACCAGACCTGCGACGGGATCGTGCCTTTTGGTTACGAACAACCGATGGTCACGCTTTCGGCTTATTGCAACCTTGGCTATACGCCCTGGCACACCAATTACATGCACACCTTTGGCAACGGCGCCATTGCTGCTGCCTTGCAGGCCATGCCCGAGCCGCCGCCTTATACCACTGATTTTCTGGCCTGCGATCCATTCAACCCGGCCCTGGCTTTGTTTGAATGCGTGCGCTATGCCAACAACGGTTCTTATCATTATGCGCACAATCCACCGGAGCGGGCGCAAAAACTGGCTGCGTTTTTGAGTCCCATCATTTCGGGGACAAGTTGTTTCTCGGTCTCGGCCAAAGAACCTGCCTCCGTGCTTCAGGGCCTGGTATCGCCTAATCCTTTTGGGCAGCAATTATCGGTCTACCTCGCGGAAGCCACTGAAGGCAAGGCCCTTATTTCGCTCAGCGACATTTCCGGCAAGACCGTCTGGTCTGTTACTAAGGAATTACGCGCCGGAGAGAATTTATTGCTGGAACAGAATCCTTTGCCGGCAGGGTTTTATGCGCTGCAAATTAGATCTAAAGCGGGGGTTGGGGTTTGGAAGTTGGTGAAGGAGTGAGGATTGGGCTCGTGTGACCCGGGCGATTAGAATTGAACCACAAAAGGACACAAAAAACCGAAACGTGTACCTTTTGTGTTCGTTTGTGCCTTTTGTGGTTCGTGTTTGTCGCATCCGGGGCAAAAACTGATTTAGGAAAACCACCCATTTTTAAATCGGCTATACTTGTGGGGAATTTTCCTTTAGCTCTGACAAGTCTCCCGATGAATAAATTTTACCTGCCACTTTTTGCCCTGTTTCTGTTTTGCCAAAACCTGAAGGCTCAGGTGGATACTGTGCCGCCGGTGTTGGTGTGCAAGCAATTACCATCCATCAATTTAGCCCCACAGTGTTACACTACGCTTTGGACAACAGACATGGTTGATTCCGTGTACGATGACTCACAACCCGTTCAGTTGGGCATACGAAAACGTTGTACCGGCTCCGGGTTCTCACAGCAAAACCATATTAAGTTCACCTCCAATGAGTATGGTGCCCAACCGATTGAAGTTTGGGCTAAGGATAACAGTGGGAACACCTCCGTCTGTTTTACGACCGTTCTCGTTGGGGATTCTAACGGGAATTGCGACCCAGGCTTTACCATGCGTTTTGAAACACCCTTAGAAGCTGGAATAGACAGTATTTTTATTGATGTGAAGGGGAGTAATTGCCTGCTGGACTCTTTTGAGTATCAATTATTCGCTTACAATCAGGAGTCGTTCCCTCCTTTTTTACAAGGCATTTATTCTGAATTCAGTTCTGTATCGCGAGCGGTGGGCTCCAACTTTACGGTGACTCCCGTTAAAAACAACAGGCCCCTGAATGGATTAAGCACGTACGATCTGGCCCTGATCTCTAAACATATACTCGGCATCGAGCCCTTAGATTCTCCCTATAAGATCATTGCTGCTGATGCGAATCAGGATGGGGCAGTGACCACCTTTGATATCATCATTTTGAGAAGGTTGATCCTTGGTTTGAGTAATACATTGCCCAATGGCAAATCCTGGCGCTTCGTTCCCTATGAATATGTTTTCCCTAATCCGAACAACCCATTCTACCCACCTTTCCCTGAAAAAGCGGTTGTACCCAATACTGCTGATCCGGCTCCCGCTGATTTTACGTTCAAAGGGGTGAAAATCGGGGATGTGAATTTTTCGGCGGATCCGAAATGAGGCTTAGTGGGGGTGCAACTTGGAGCCCCCCCACGCAAAGCCCCCAGATTTTTCCATTAAAGAATATATCGCATTTCGGGTAATTGAAACCTATAACACCAAACCCATCTCACCCCAATCACCAGTTCTAGAAACACCATCCCCCAGCCTTCCGCATCACCTCAGCCACCAACCGGCGTTTCACTTTCACATTCACGGCTGGATATTTGGCAAAACGCTTTACCCCCATCAGGAAGGTTTTAAGCAGGTCGCCTTCGGCAAAAGAAGCCAGAGCATCGGTTGCATTTCTGGACATACGGGCCGTAGCATCGTGGATAAAGACCTGAAGCATAGCGTCGTACACTTCCTGCGGATGTTCTTTTTCCATGCCGGACAATTTCCGAACCCGGAGCAACATGGACTCTGCGGCATAGAGGTCGATGAACATATCGGCGGTGTTCATCAGGATCTCCTGTTCTTCCTTGAGGTTGAGTTTGCCGTCCATCTGCATTTTGGCGGCGCCACCGGCTACCATGAGGATGATCTTTTTGAAGTCTGAAACAGCTTTGATCTCTTCGGCGTAAGGACCTTCGAGACGTTCCATCGAAGGCATGGAAGTAAGTTCCTTTTGTACGGCCCAAGCTGGCCCTACGATATCCAGTTGACCTTTGAGGGCCCGTTTAAACAATTGATCCACCATCAGCATCCGGTTGATCTCATTGGTGCCTTCGTAAATACGATTGATACGGCTGTCGCGGTAGGCCCGGGCGGCAGGGTATTCTTCGCTGAAACCGATCCCGCCGTGGATCTGGACGTTCTCATCGGTGCAGTAATCGGTCACTTCCGAACCAAATACCTTCAAAATGGAGCACTCAATGGCGTATTCCTCGGCAGATTCCAGCGTGGCCTGACCGAAAGATTTGCCCTCGGCCGACTCTTCCGCTTTTTTGTCCTGCATACATTGTGACGTGCGGTAAGCAGCACTTTCTGCGGCAAAATTGCGGATCGCCATTTCGGCCAGTTTGTACTGAATGGCACCAAAATTGCCGATCGCTTGTCCAAATTGTACGCGTTCGTTGGCGTAAGCCGTGGCCATATTGATCACTTCTTTGTTGCCACCAATGCACATGACCCCGAGTTTGAAACGGCCAATATTGAGTGCGTTGAACGCAATAAGGTGGCCTTTACCAATTTCGCCCAGCACGTTTTCGGCAGGCACTTTTACGTTTTCAAAAAACACCTGACGGGTAGAAGAACCTTTGATGCCCAGCTTGTCTTCTTCTGCGCCCAGGGTGATACCTGCGGTATGTGCATCGACAATAAATCCGGTAAATTTCTCTCCACCGATTTTGGCAAATACAATGAAAAGGTCGGCCCAACCTGCGTTGGAAATCCACATTTTCTGGCCATTGACCACATAATGGGAACCATCGGCACTGAGATCAGCGCGGGTTTTGGCATTCAACGCATCTGAACCAGAACCTGGTTCCGTAAGGCAATAAGCTGCTTTCAGGTCTCCCGTAATCAGGCTGGGCAGGTATTTTTCTTTTTGTGTATCGGTGCCAAAATAAAGGATCGGCAACATCCCGATACCCGTATGTGCGGCAAAAGGAACACTGAAAGAACCCATCGGACCAAAAACATCCGAAATGACTGTATTGGTATTGGTGTCTAACTCCGTACCACCATAGATTGCAGGCATGTGTGCGCCCAGCAAACCCAGATCGCCCATCTTTTTGATCAGGGACGGAGCAAGCCCTGGCTCCTGTTTTTCGATTTTAGGGCGGTTGGGCACGATCTCGTTGTTCAGGAAATCAATGGCCATTTGCTTGACCATGAGCTGCTCTTCATTCAGCTCCTCCGGAATGAATACATCTTCAGGGCGGCTGTCGCGGATGAGAAACTCACCGCCTTTGAGAATATTGGACGTTGCTACTGACATGATAATGAGTGAGTGGGTGAATGAATGAATGAGTGAGTGAACCCGCCAAATAACTGAAATAAGTGCATTGAGATCGCGAAAACCTCATTTAGCGAATTTTCGTTACAAAGGTATTTTTTTTAATTGATACTTCCATGCAAACCGTTTGTGATTTTTTAAAACCAAATATTTTTGATCTACAAGGTTCATTCCGTACTCCTGACATTTAATTCTACTTTGGCACTTTAGCCGCAGAGCGGCTTAACGTCGGTAGTAGTTTTCAATGAAAAGTCGATAAGGTGCAGCGCACCGGAACATTTCGCCATGAGTTACGGTGCGCTGCACCTCCGAACCGATGTTATTATCCCATTTCTACCGACGTTAGGCCGCTCTGCGGCTAAAGTGACAAAGTAAAATTAAGTATCATACGTTTTACAGGATCCAATAAGTGCATTGATTATCAAGATCTTAGTGTGCAAGTCAAATGTCTAATATCAAATTATCCCGTAGTCTAACTTGAATCACACTACTTTAACGCCCATTATTCTGTCTACTTTTTCTCTATCTCTATGTCTTTCACCAAACCCAGTCTTAGCTTTAGTCAGATCATCAACATGAACTTTGGGTTCTTCGGGATCCAGTACAGTTTTGGACTACAGCAAACGGCGATCAATCCGATCTACTCTTTCCTGGACGCCGATCCAGGGCAACTCCCGTTGCTCAATCTTGCGGGGCCCATGACCGGCTTGCTGATCCAGCCCATCATTGGCGCTTTGAGCGACAAGACCTGGCATCCCAGATTTGGCCGCCGGAAGCCTTACTTTTTAGTCGGGGCCATCCTATGCAGCCTTTGCCTGTTTTTGTTTCCCTTTAGCAGTACCCTTTGGATGGCGGTGGGACTTTTATGGATCCTCGATGCGGGCAATAATACCGCCATGGAGCCTTACCGTGCTTTTGTGGCAGACAAGCTGCCCGCTACCCAATACAGCATGGGCTTTCTGACCCAGAGCTTTTTTACTGGTCTGGGTATCACGCTGGCAAACTTGTCCTTGTTTTTCTTTCAAAGCAATATTGTCGGCGTTTCAGCTTCCGGCATTCCGTACTGGGTATATGGTTCGTTTTTTGTCGGTGGCGTTTGCTCGATTTGTTCTGTATTGTGGTCCATGCACACGACCCCCGAGATACCGCCTACTCCGGAGGAGCTGGTTTTTATCCGCAGCAACAAACACGGCATTTTTGAGCCTTTTGTAGAAATTTACAGCGCCATCAAGGACATGCCGAAAAGCATGTGGCAGCTGTCCCTGGTCTATCTGTTTCAATGGTACGCACTCTTCATCTATTGGCAATTTTGTACCCACAGCATTGCCCAATCCGTATGGAAAACTTCGAGTGAAGCAAACCCATCGTTGTACGAAGAAGCGGTGGCCTGGACCGGCCTGGTCAATGGCTGGTACAATATTGTCACCTTCCTATCTGCCTTCGGACTCGTTTGGCTCACCCGGAAGTACAGCCCCAAATGGGTGCATTTTACCTGCCTGTGCATTGCCGGGGTGGCATTGATGCTATTTTCCGGCATTGAAAACAAATATCTGCTCTTTGCGCCTATGACAGGTTTTGGAGTGGCCTGGGCCAGCATCATGGCGGTGCCTTATTTACTGGTCGTAGGAAGTATTCCGAAGGAACGATTTGGGGTGTATATGGGTATTATAAACATGATGATCGTTATTCCGATGATCATCCAAACGCTGACCTTTGGGGCGATCTACGAACATTTTTTAGGAAGCGACCCTGGAATGGCCATCAAAGCTGCCGGCGTTTTGTTACTTTTAGCTGCCATGGCAGTGCTGAGGATGAGCGTTGTAAAAAGCGACGAGGCTGCTCCAGTCATGCCTGTGAGCGGACATTGAATTTGTAGACCTCGGAGGTCTTCGAAGACCTCCGAGGTCTACAAATTCAATGTCCGCCAACAAGAAATTATTTTAAAACCTATTTTGTCGTGTACCACCGCAATCTCCATCCAAAAATTAACGCCATCCTTGCACAGGAAGGAATACGCGTCGAAAACGACCTTTTCTATGCCCGCCTGATGGCCAATGCCACCGCCATTCGCATCCTGTACCGGGAATTGTACGCGGAGCACCCACTTTGCGAGCAGGGCTTTGAACAACTCCTGCACATCATCGCTGAGGCCGCCCACAACCGACCTTCGTTTCTTAAGCAGAAAGACGAAGTGAAAGCCCAGAAAGACCACTGGTTTTTGAGCAACGAAATTGCCGGGATGAGCCTGTATGTGGACCGGTTTTGCGAAGATCTGAAGCAGCTCGGAGGCAAACTCGACTACTTTCAAAACCTGGGTATTAATTTTTTGCACCTGATGCCGCTCTTCCAAAGTCCGCCCAATGAGAGCGACGGCGGCTATGCGGTGTCTGATTTCCGAACCGTGGACGAACGTTTTGGCACGCTGGACGATCTGAGGACCCTGATCCGGCAAATGAGCGATGCCGGCATGTATGTTATGCTCGATATCGTGCTCAACCACACCTCTCACCAGCACGAATGGGCTCAGAAAGCCAAAAAAGGCGATCCAAAATATCAGGACTACTATTATTTCTACGAAGACCGCCGCCTGCCCGATCTTTTTGACAAGGATATGCCGGATATTTTCCCGGAAAGTGCTCCTGGCAGTTTCACCTATGTAGAGGAATGTAATCAGTGGGCAATGACCGTGTTCCACAACTATCAATGGGACCTGAATTACGCCAACCCGCAGGTGTTTTGTGAAATGCTGGATACCGTTTTCTTTTACGCCAACCTGGGCGTGGACGTGCTTCGCATTGACGCTCCGGCTTTTATCTGGAAAAAACTCGGCACCAGCTGCCAAAATCTGCCAGAGGCCCATACGATCCTTCGGCTGATCAAATTGTGTGTAGAATGCGCAACGCCGGGTATGGCTTTGCTGGGAGAAGCCATCGTGGCGCCCAAAGAGATCATGAAATACTTTGGCACGGGGCCCTTCAAGGCACGGGAATGCGACTTTGCCTACAATGCCACGCAGATGGCCACCCAATGGGATACCCTCGCGACAGGCGATACCCGCGTGATGCAGGCTTCGCAACAAGACCTCCTGCAAAAACCTTACGGTGCCTCCTGGATCACTTACACCCGTTGTCACGACGATATTGGGCTAGGGTACGAAGATGCCGCCATTGAAAAAGCCGGATTTACACCTTATGATCATCGGAAATTTATCAAAGACTATTACTCCGGCGCCCTGGATTATTCGCCGGCGAAAGGTGCGCTGTTTTCCGTCAATCCAAAGACCCAGGATGCCCGCATCAGTGGCACACTGGCTTCTTTATGCGGACTGGAAAAGGCTTTGGAAGCAAAAAACGAAGCTGATATCGAAATGGCCATTCGTCGCATCCTGCTAATGCAAGCCTGCAGTTTTTTCATCGGCGGTGTACCCATGCTGTTTTATGGCGATGAAATGGGCTATACCAATGACTACAGTTACCTGAAAGACCCGGCTAAAAGTTACGACAATCGCTGGATGCACCGCCCGGTCATAGACTGGAAAAAGAACAAGAAAGCGGAAAAGGCCGGGACGATCGAACACCGTATATTTTCTGCTACACAAAGATTGTTGCGTATCCGAAAATCAATGTCTGTGCTTGCAGACACCCAAAATCTTAGCTGGTTGAATACCCACCACCACCACCATATCGCGGGTTTTATACGGACGCATGGCAGCCAAAAACTGTGCTGTCTTTTCAACTTTAGCGCACATGCGGTTCATTTATACGGAGGTATTCTCCGGGAGCAGGGGCTGCACGTTCCCTTGTTTGATCACTGGCAAAACGAGGTTTGTTCTATGGAAGCAGATGGTAGTTTTCTGAAAATAGAGCCTTATTCGTTTTTGTTGCTGGAAACGAACCATTAAAATAATTTACGATTTTGGATTTTGGATTTACGATTATTTTGATCCGAAAAAGGTACGAATCATGCCCGCTTCGGATCAAAATAATCGTAAATCCAAAATCGTAAATCGTAAATCTAACTCCGTACCACCATCAACTTCCCACTCTGCATCCATCCATTGTTCAGGATCCGGATGGTGTAAAAGCCCGCTGGCAGATCATGGACCAGTACCACATTTGCTCCGGCCACAGGCTTTTCAATCTTGCGTACCGCCAGTCCCTCTGAATTGTAGATCGTAACGGATTGTACCTCAAAAGGCAGTTCCAAGGTAAACTGGTCTACGGCCGGATTGGGAAAATATTGGGCTTGCATCACGGGGCCGGGCTGCTGTTGCGGGTCGTTTTCAAAACGGATCTCCGATTTCCCTTCACAGGTTTGAATGCTGCTGTACTCTGTGATCAGCCGGACGAGCAGGTTGTTGAGCGGCTCTACTTTATATTCGTCGGTGGTAGGTTCCAGGTGTTTTCCGCCCACACCGGAATGGTCGGTGAGGAACACGTAACTGCCATTGGTGGCCAGTCCGAAAAACTTCATCAGAAACTCGGTATCTTTCTGAATGCCACTGGCGGCGATGGGCACGATCCGGATGCCCAGACGGGCCGCTTCGCGGATGCTTTTTTGAAGACTCGCAATGACCTCTGGCGACTGGTGTGGGCTGGCATCCAGCACCAGAAAGCAAATACGCGCCACCGCATTTTCACTCCAATGCTGCTTAAAAATTGCATCTTCCAGAGCACTGTGCACCGCTTCCGGATAATCACCGCCACCGCCGGCAAATTGATTCTGAATGAACCCCACCGTCTGGAGCATGTCAGCAGAAAGCGGGCTGGTCCGGGTCAGGTACTCGTCGCCGTGGTCGCGGTAAAACACCGTGCCCATGCGATAGGCCAATTCCGGATTGCGGCTTTTAGCCCTTCCGATCACGTCAAGCAATTCTGTTTTCAGGTATTCGATCTCATCGCCCATGCTGCCGGTGGCGTCCACGGCCCAGAGGATGTCCACGTTTTTGGGGGCCTTACATTCTGCATTGACTTTTAAAAGATTGTATCCTGCTGCGGCAGGATTCAGGGCCTTGATCTCGTATTTTTTTTCATTCACCCAGATTTCGGCATGGAGCTTAGCAGTCTCCTTTTCAGCAGTGAAAAGCGCGGCCCAGAGTTCGGCTTTGCCGGTATTGTCGGTGCGGGCTTCCCAGATAATTTTGTCCGCCGTTTTTAGCTTTACTACCGCATCCGCGACCGGAAAATCGTTTTCATTGGTCAGCATTACGGTGTAGCGCTGGCGGGGGAAGAAGCCGTACATCTTCTGATATGCGTCGGTTTCGCCATCTGCCAGAAGATCTACCCAGTGACGGTCCCAGTTTTGCAGGTCGTTCCATTCGCCTGCGGTGAGCAGACCGGCCCGGGGAGCTGGTTGGGCTGGTGTTCCCGGGGAAGACACTTCTTCTTCCACAATAATTTCATCTTCTGAATATCCTTTAGTATCATAGGAACATTTCATCTGCTTATCAAAATCTGATTCTTTTACTGGCGAGGTAGATTCCTTTTTAACACCAAATAGATTTAGTGCACCTTTAATCAGATTAGATTTAGGGGGTTCTGGCGGAGCAGGATCTTTTAATACGGGAGATGATTTTTTATACGCTTCATCCGTTTTAGGCGATGGGGGCCGAGTGAATTCCGCTTTTCTTAGAGCAACCTCAGGCGATTTAGCCATGCCTGCGGCTTTTTCGGATCTCTTTGCCGCAGCCGGGCCCAAACCATTTGTAATGACCTTTAATGCCTCTGCATCCTGCACCGGAGGTACTCCACCCGAAACCCGAATACCGTCTATATAGGTGTCGGTACCATTGGCGCGCGCGCCTTTGACATTCACTTCTCCCCCATCAACGGAGGAGGCACCTACTGTAGTCGCTTCAATCGTCTTCACATTGCGTTTAGGCAACGCTTTGATCTGGTCTTCTGTAAGCGTTTGTCCGCTGGAGGTATTATCCTGTTCAATTAAAGGCACTTTATAATCTGAGATCAGGACTTCGTTCAACTGAGAACCTGATGAAAGTACCACATTCTGAATCGTCGTTTCTCGGGCCAAAACCTTCACACCTGAGATCCGTTCAGGCTTAAAACCGGTATAGGAATACTCCACATCGTAAGTACCCGGTTCCAGTTCAATCCGGTAATCCCCGTTATAATCTGTGATGGTACCCCGCACAAATGCTGAGTCCCGCATTACTTTAACGGTGGCGCTGATCAGGGCCTCGTGGCCATCAGTAACGTTTCCCGTTAAAACAGTGGAAACAGTGGGTGCAACAGGAGCAAAAAAGGAGGCTATAAAAAGCCAAAGCGAGGAGAGGAAAAGTGTGACCTTCATACGCGGAGATGTTTTTGGTTAAAAGTTTTAGGTAGAAAACTGATTTGGGGGAGGGATGCGGGATGCGGGGAAATTACACACGGAACTGGAGGTTTTTTAAATATCCAATATCCAACAAGGAATTTCCAATGTCCAAGTGGGCGCTGGGCTTAGTACCTCACGTTGACATTTTGACTTTTGAAAACAACAAACACCATGCTCAACGCCTATTTGGACATTGGACATTTCTTGTTGGATATTGGACATTCACTGCACGCCATGAAACCGCAACAAATGCCCGGGCTCCTGCTCATTATAAACGCAAAGGATCAGCGTGTTGCGCTGGTTGGGGAAAAGAATTTTGATTGGATTGTGGGCGTAGCCACGGTCGGCGAACATCTGAAGCTGCGCCAGGCGGGGCTTTTTAAAAAGCTTAAGATCTGCTGCGGTTTCAGGCAGCGGGATATCGGAGTATCCTTCTTCTTCCAGAAATTGTTTCAGCATTTCATAGGCAAATGCCAGTCGGGAACCGGTAAAAGCAGTCCGGTATTCCCAGCCATCGCAGGTACCACCGAGATAGTTGCTTCCAGCCTCCGGGAATTGCACCCGCATAGGCGCATGAGGCTCCGAGGGTGGAGCCGCTTCAGGAGCGGTGGGAGTACTTTCCTCCTCCCATTCTTCCACAAAACCAAATTCGTCGTAGTGCAGCAAGCTGGATCAAAATTTGGACAAAAGTAAGATGTTTTTCTGAAATTGTTTTTAAATGGGCGGAATTTAAAACAAAATGGTTGGTTATTTGGGGATTTGGGGATTTGTTGAACCAGAGCCTGGCATCTGTTTTCTCAGGAAGACAAGACGAGAACCTAGCTTAACACCCGGAATATCCAAAACGAAAGGACGAATATAAAGCTTCGGCACCCCAAATCCCCCATTAACCCAATCCCCAATCAACCCTATTTCTTCTCCAGTCGCGCCTTCGCTTCCTGCGCCTCCTGGTATTCGGGCGACATTCCGCTGGCCTGTTTGTAATCTGCCAATGCGGCATCCAGGTTGCCCAGTTTTTCGGAGGCAACTCCCCGGTATAGATAAGCTTTTACAAAGATGGGATCGACCTTGGTGGCGATGTCAAAATTGCTGTATGCCTTTGAAAACGAATCCAGTTCGAGGTAGATCATCCCCATGTCAAAGTATGCTTCTGCATAGTCCGGGTCGCGTAATACGAGGTCCTGGTAAATTTTAAACGCCTGATCGAATTGGCCACGGCGCTTAAAAAAGGCGGCTTTAAATTCCTGTGCTTCAAGGTAGGTGGAGTCTACACGCAGTGCATTGTCAAAAAATTGCACGGCCACCGAATTGTCCCGGAGGCTATAGATGCGCCCCAGAAAAAACCAGGCATCGGCATTGTCCGCATCAATTTTTACAGACCGCTGGAGGGAAGCTACAGCATTCGTGGTGTCTCCCTTGTCGAGCGCCACCCGGCCTGCCATATAAAATGCTTCTGCGTTTTGGGGGTCGCGTTGGAGCACTTTATCCAGCGTGGCCAGCGCGTCATTGTGTTTTCGGACGATCAGTTGAAACTCACTCAGTTTCAACAAAGTGGGAATACGATCGGGGAAACGTTGGGCGGCAAGTTTGAGCACCTCGATCGCGCGCCTGGAGTCGTTGGGTCGGGCATAGTCGAGCAGCACATCCGCCAGCAGGTGGTAATACACCGGCTGCATGGAGTCTTGCCTCATGGCATGTTCCAGATCGGCCATGGCCTCGTCGTACGCATCCAGTTTATAGTAGGTAGTAGCCCGAAGGTAGAGCAGCGTGTCGTTGTTGGGATCCTTTTTCAACATCTCCGTGAGTTGAGTCAATTGCGGATCCGCCTGAAGTTCTTGTGCTGTTTGAGAAACCGGAGCTGATTTCTTTTTGGGCAGGAAATACCATATGGCCAAAGCTAGGAGGGCCACTGCTGCGATTGAGAAAATGATTTTGCGATTCATCATGTCAGAGAAGTGAAAGGCAAAATTAGGCGCTTTCTATGGAATGGCGTTTGGATTTAGCAGGTAATACCAAAATAGGGCGGAAAGGGTGGTTTGAGTGTGTAAGCGATTACGGAACAAAGGCACTCAAAAGTCAACTCTTATAACCTTGGGGTCTTCCTGAATCATATAAAATCCGGAGTTGATCTTATACGATTGAATGCCCAATTTGAGCAATATAACAGAAGGCAACTCGAAATTCTCAGACATTTCAAAGTGGCCGTTTCCAAAATAACGTTGAATTAGCTTGACAGGCAATTGTCGTTTAATAAAAGAAACACGCAGCTTGCTATCGGGCATAAGCCGAAAATAAGCTTTACAGAAAGGACAAGCGATTTCCCCGGTGGAATAACCATTCCCCGATTTTTGCGTCGTAGTGTACATGAAGGCGGGTATTGAAAAATTTACGCAACTGTTCGGTGAAAAAACGGATATTTACAGACCCCTGGCCTAGTGCCGCGCCCGGCTATTAAGGTGTGAAGTGGGGAGGCAAATTTTTTCTTTATCAAGGCGTGAGAAGGGCGCAATGCGGGATATTTTAACCGACGAACAACGCAGAGAAAGGAAAAATTAGACCGCCATATTCACACCTTAATGGCCGGACGCGGCACTAGTCTTTTTCCAAAAAAAATTTACCGTATTTACTCAAGCGCTGAAATAAGGCATCAAACCTTCCGAAAAACCAGCATCGGCACTTTGGTAACAAATGAATAGGCCTCTGCTCGGTTGGCACTGAACAACTTGGCATACCAGGTCTGGTTGGTATGGGTAAAGAACGCCGCGATACCCGGCTTTTCTTTTTTAACTACCACCTCAAACTGGGCAGCAAAAGTGGCATCCAGGTCCATCTGTCGGAGTATTACCTGATCCAGGGCCTTATATTTCTTTCGCCACATCGCCTGCATTGACGCTGCCTCTGCCAGGATCGATGCATTGTAAAAGAAGTGCGCCAGGTCAATTTTTGCGCTGGTAGCCTGGGCAAAATCTGAAACCTTCGGCATTTCCCGATCCATATTTTCCAGGTCTGAAGCGTACATTATTTTTTTGAGGGCACGCGTGCGGTAAGTATGCGGCACCACCAATACAGGAATGGATGAATGCACAATAATCCTGCTGGTATGAGTACCAATCAGTTTTAAAACCTGTCCGGCACCGCGGGTACTGATACAAATATAATCTGCCTGCTCGCGTTGCGCCTGCTCCAGAATCGCCTTTTCAGGACTCAGGTCTTCCACTACGACACAACGGTAATTGCCCGGTCCTGTCTTTATGGATCGATGCGTAGCAGCCACAAAACGCTCCAGACTTTTTAACTGATCCTGCACTTGTTCGCGCAAAGCATCTTCGATGTGCGCCCGGTGAATGGTCGTTGGGATCATCGCCTGAAAGCAATGAAAAAAGACCAGTTCGAATTTGCCCTGACTGGCCAATTGAAAAGCAAAGCGCAATGCAGCTTTGGAACTGGTGGATAGATCGGTGGTGACGAGTATTTTTTTCATGCTTTTAGTAGTGAAAATGACTGCACAAACTTAAGCAATCTCGGCAACCTGCCTCGATGACCATCGTCATTTGTTTCAATGATTTTTAGTGCACGGAAAGTGCACGGGATAGTTGGCTTTTAACTAATAAAAATCATTGAATGTATTGACCAACCGCATTTACACATTTTAATATCCGCAATACTTTTGTCCAGCTGAATCTTAAAACACTAAAATAAGTTCAATGTGAAAACACAAATCATGAAATTCACAACCAATTGCTTGTTTAGTATTTTTCTCGTTAGTGCTTGCACTTCCGTTAAAAATACTTCATCTGTAACGGTTCCATATGATCAGGATAGATTTTTGATCATAACAGCAGATGATTTTGGAGCTTCGAAAAACATTAATGAGGGAATAGAATTGGCGGCAGATAAAAACGCAATTACCGCCATTTCTGCATTAACTAATTTTTCTGAATCTTTACCAGATCTGAAAAGAATATCTGAAAAACACCCTGATATTAGTATCGGAGCACATCTAAATATAACGACGGGGCGACCCATTCTTTGTGCTGAACAAATTCCTTCCTTGGTCAACGCCGAAGGTGATTTCTATACTATTAATGAATTATTATCCAGGACTGGAAACATCTCAACTGATGATCTCAGAAAAGAACTTAGAGCCCAGATAATTGCGCTCGAAAATTACAATATCAGGCCTGATCATCTTTCAGATCAATATGGTATTTTGTCTCTCTACAACCCGTTTTTTGATATTATTCTGGAACTTGCAACAGAATTTAATGTCCCTGTGAGAAGTCCAATCACTGCCAGCTCAAAATACCCAGGCCTTTTCGCAAATTCTCCGGTTAATAAATTCAGGCGCCAAACTGCACTCCGGTTTATTTTTTCACATCCTTTTAAAGCTATAGGTTTATTAAAATACACTCGAATTAATGAGATGGAAAAGCGGGCAAAAAAACTACATGATCTTGGAATTTTTCATCCGGATCTCCAAATTATGTCTTTTTGGGGAGATCCAACAGCAGATAATTTTTTGTACCTTATGGAGCACCTGCCAGAAGGCACCTCTGAGATAGTGTTGCACATTGGCACACAAACACGTCAGGAAAATTACCCCCGTGGCCTGGATCTCAGTTATTTCAGGAATAGAGAATATGAATTAATTACTGTTACGAGTGATTATCTTCAGGGTTACATGGATTACCTAAATATCAAGACTATTGGCTACGCAGAGATATTTAAAAATAAGCATGAATAATACATGCCTTGGGATGAATATAATCCGTTGGGAGCCTGGGTATTACACTACGAAACCACCATAAACAGATAATTGGAAACAAATGTAACAAATCTGGCAGAAGGCGCCTATTTTATAAACATTGAGACTGTTGATATTTTCAAAACTAAGAGCCTGTTCGGGAATTGGATTTTTGCCTGCAACCGACAAATTTCATTCCAACCAGCGTTATCCCGTTTCAAACGAGACGCCGGATCGTCCGCATACGACTGCAAATTTTGCCTTGTTTGAAATAAAATTTGCTCGCTTTCGGATCAAAACCAATTCCCGAACAGGCTCTAAAAAGTCGATCGTTTCACAATAATCAACTCATATTCTTATGGCTATACGAATTTTAGTAATGGGGTTACCAGGTGCTGGCAAAACCTATCTTGCAGAACAATTGGTTGAACAAATACAAGTGTCCGGTAAAACCGTAAATTGGTTCAATGCCGACAAAATTCGGGAAGCCTACAACGATTGGGATTTCAGCCATGAAGGTCGCCTAAGACAGAGCCACCGTATGCGGGAATTATCAGACGCCGCTCAAACGGACTATGTAATATGTGACTTTGTTGCTCCTCTGACACAAATGCGTGAGATATTTCAGGCTGATTGGACGATCTGGCTGGACACCATTGAATTTAGTGCATTTGAGGACACCAATAAAGCATTTGTGGTCCCGGAGGTCTATGATTTTAGGATCACAGAACAAGACGCGGAGAAATGGTCGAAATTTATTGCCCCTCATATTTTGAATAATGTACGGAGACCCGTATTCAACTGGCAGAAAGAAACCGTGCAATTATTAGGCCGATGGCAACCCTGGCATTCTGGTCACAGAGCTTTGTTTGAACGGGCATTGGCTAAAACAGGTCAGGTATGCATCATGATAAGAGACTGTCAGGGATGGATGTATTCAAATCCATTTTCCATTGAACAGGTAAAAGGATACATAAATAAAGATTTATCTCCTTTGTATCAGGGCATGTATGAAATAATGATTGTTCCCAATATTGTAAACATTACGTACGGCAGGGAGGTCGGATATACCATAGAGCAAGAATCCTTTGACACGTCCGTAGAGCGCGTCAGCGGTACCCAGATCAGAAAGGAGATGGGATTGACTTAACCTTATTTCTTTTAACGATCATTTCCCAATCCTCACAACTCTCTGAAAAGTGATGTGCAACCAGCTCCTGAATATCTATCGGGATCGGAACGTTATTGGGAACATAGCTGGCTTCTTTCTGAATGGCTACTTTTAATTCATCTTCATATTGTTCCCAATCCTCCAGTTTTAGGTCAGAAAACATCCTGCGTATAGTGCCTAATGCATCCTGCATGATCTCATCATACGTTACTTCGCTCAGTTGATAATCCGGAATCAGATTTTTGTCGCGGCGGAAATTAGCGTCGAGCAACTGGTAATGCCGGATTAACAACTCCCTGATCTGGGGTTTTGTGGCCGTTTGCATACTAAACTTAGCGAATAAAACCTGATTGGCCAATTGCTCGAGTGACCTGAATATATCCGCCGGGTTTCTCGATATGTGAACAAACTTTGCATCCGGAAATATTTCGAGCAACGTAGCTACTCTGCCAGTCGAAGGGGGACTTTTCAATACCAATCTGCGGTTTGGCTGGTAATATGCAATACGCTTAAGTCCGTACAAATAGGCTGCTTTCCAAATTTCCTTTTCCTGAGGGGTCTTGAATTCCACCGTAGCATTCATCAGTTCTTCTGCCCGTCTTGCCCAAACAATACCCCAATACGCCGAAAATGGCGAAAGACTAAAACAATACTGCATATCCTCCTCTAAAGGATCCGAAAGCCTCAGGTCATAGTTGTGAAAATGGGGTTTCTTTACACGAAGGACCTTAAGAAGGGCCTGCAGTGGCGGTGCGATCATACGGCGTACAACAGGAGGCCAGAACGGAAAATATAAATCCATTCCATCAATGTAGGTCCAACGTGAATTACTGCTTAAAAGCTTGAATAACAGCGTTGTACCACTTCTGGCCTGTCCCAGAATAATGATCGGTGCAGGTGAAATGGGTTGGTTCCAAATTTTCCGACTAAGAAAGGTTTTCTCAATCCACAAACCCGGCCAGATAATCATACTACCCAGAACCAGCTTGAAGGCACGGAGCCAGCCGCCCCATCCGTCCGGACGGTTTCGGATTAACATTTTCAATACCCAGCCAGGGCCTCCATAAAAATAACGGTAACCTGATAACATTGGAAAAATCTAATAGTTTTTTTCTAAAAAGCGAACCACGTTTTCTATGCTGAAGCGTGCTACAATCTCTTCCGGAGTGATCTTGCGATTTTCAAATAAGCACAATTGATTGTGATTCAGATATTGATTGGCCAGATGGAGCAGCTCCTGCGCCATCATTGGAAAATCAGCTGTGGTAAGTATACCATTGAGCGGGTTGATCGTGCCATCGAAATCGCTTCCAATACAGGCCGTTCCCCAGGCAAACTGACCGTCCTGATCGAGTATTTCAGCAATATGCTGTATCTGATTCCAGACAATTCGGGCTGATTGCTCCCGAATTTTTTTAGAGAATACGTTTCTGCTGATTTGCGAAAGCGCTTCTTTAGATGCAATCCGGCGACTGTCCAATTGGATAGCAAAAAGCCCATTGGAACGGCCAATTTGGATGATTTCCTCATCGAAGAAATTAATGTCCGATTGATAAAACAGAGGCCCTGTGTAACTTAAAGCAGGTTTTCCACTGTAGCCAACACCCGTTACAGCACCATGACTGACCACAATAGGGATACTATTTTGGGTGTCATGCACTTTCTGGTATTCGAAGTATGCTTTTCTGGCAGCTAAACTCATGTGTTTGAGATCAATCAGGATTCGACGTCCGGATCTTTTATCTAAAAGCATCTCCAACACTTTTTCACCCAGCGGTGAAAAGCCTCCTCCAAGATTTTTTTGCTGGTTCACCAAGGGTTCCAAAGGATCCAGACTGCGCGAATGCCCACAGAGATCATTGTTAAAATTGTGCGCAAATGTGATGAAAGCCGGAGGGTACTCCCAGTTTTTTACCTGTTGCACATTACTAATCACTTCATCTTCATCTATAGTCCGGCCATACTCCGCTAATCCTGTATTGAAAACATGTGCCCCTTCAATGCTAAGTACTACCGCAATCTCATGTTGATTGGATAAAATAGAGGATAGTTCCTGCCAATTTGCGGCAGGTTTCCAACGGTATGTCGTGGCTCCTATCTGCTTTTCTCTTCTGCCTGAAATGAAGAATTCGTATTCCCGACATAGATCATCAAAATAATTACTGTGTTGTTGGAGGTGCCTGACTCTGGCATAGCCAATACCTGTAATCATATCACTCAGCGTCGCAGAAAAAGCACCTTTTCCGACCGCATTAATGAAAAACCCTTTTTCAAATGGGTAGAGCGATACTACAGCCAGCTTACTGCCTCCTTTGGCCATCGTACTGAAATCGCATTGACTAAAGCGCGTAATTCCGGAAAGGGATTTCAGCACTTTTTTTAATGCATTTGGTTTTTCCGTAAACCAAAGATCTTGCTTCTTATTTATCTTTTTGTTGTCAAACGAATGTCCAAACGTCTTCAGATTAGGATGACAATGAAGATCAGCGAATTGGAAATCAGGCATCCAATGATATAATTGAAGGGTAAAATATGAGCAGTTACACCCGATGGAAAGTGGTTTGCGAAAAATGCGAACCACTTTCCTTCAGGTATAGTTCATGCACCAGCATTAGACTTTAAGAGTTCATAATGTTTTTTTAATGCCACCAGGAAGGGATATGCATGGTATGGAAGTTGGTGATCTCTGGCATATTCACGAATTACAGCAGTCACTTCGGGTGCATAAACACAACTGATATTTGGGAAAAGGTGATGGGCGGTGTGGTAATTAAAATTCCCCATAAGGTTTCGGGTAATGAAATTTTCGGTTGTCACATCGTTGGTTGTGATAAACTGGTGCATCAGCCAACTATCGGAGGATAACAGTTGAGAATCCGTCAATGGGAATGCATTACCCGTGTTTACATGTGGCGTGAGGAGCACTGCCAATGCAAAGATTCCCGCTCCACCCAGCATGATCATAAGTGCTATGATACTTTGCCCGAGCGTGAAGCCCACTATTTTCCAGGGTACCAGAAAGATGTAAAAGAAAAAAAACGCTTTAAACGCAAGCAGTTTTATCCACTCAGAAAGCGGAGTATGACAAATTTTTCGAACGATCTGATTTTTGTTGAGATAATCCTTAAAATCGCGAACGATGACCCAGTTAATCAGGTATAACGGATACAACAGAAAGAAAAAGAATTGTTGATATCGCTGAATGGGCTTTGGATTTTCGTGTGGATATATTTTGATAATACTGCTTTGCTCTATATCACTATCCCAACCGGCCATATTGGGAAAATGATGATGCAGATGGTTGTGCCGCTTTTCCCAGATATAGCTATTCATACCCATGATATCGAAAAAAGAATAAAATGCTCTATTCCAAAAAGCAGCTCTGAACAAATTTCCATGGCATGATTCGTGTATAACATTGAGAAAAATCAATACTGCGGTAATACCCATCAAAAAATACAGCAGGTAGAACAACCCAATTGACTCCTTCTGATTTAATGCCAGGAAATATAGTAAAAAATAAACCATTGGAAGAACCACTGCCCTGAACCTTGCTATAACCAGCCGGCCACGGGGCAGTTCTTCCAGCCTGCTGTTGACCAGCCTGCGTAGTTCGTTGTAATGTTGCCTGTCTTCTGGTTTTTTGGAAAACCTGGGTTTGTGTACCGTCGTTGACATGAGCGAACATGATTTAGAGTAAGCTTTAAAATAGTCTGTCCGAACTCTAATGACTGTTAAGCCGATCGAATTGATATCTGAGTAGCCGGCTGACGAGTTCCGGAGAAATCCGGTTCAGGAAAAACAAGATCTTACCAAGCTTGCTGAATACTCGTTTATGTTGCCGTTTTTCAATCATTTGTATAATTCCTTTAGCCACCTTATCTACCGGGCTAACCAATGCCTGATCACGTTTTGGACAAGGCAATAAACTCCCATCCGGAGCGATTTGCTGTTTCCCCGGGTCATTCTGGGTAAATCCCAGATACGCGATGCCAATATGTATCTGACTGGAGTAGGTCTCAATATGAAGGGCTTCTGCCATACTTATCAGCGCCATTTTGGTTGCCGCATAAACATTGGATAATGGAATTCCATGGATGCCGGCAATACTGCCAATAAACAGGATACTCCCCTTGGTCCGTTTGATGTGGGGCAAAGCGTAATAAGTGCAATAGATACTTCCAAGAAAGTTTGTTTCCACGACCTTGCGCAATACATTCGGTTGAAGTTGTTCCATCACGCTCTCAACACCTACCCCAGCATTATTGATCAACACATCAATCTGTCCGTACTTCTGTAAAGTGGTGTTCATAAGGTGCTCACAGGCATCCGGGTCGCTCACGTCCCCGGCACTGGATATCACATCTGCCCCCAACATTAAAAGTTCGTTTCTAACCAGCTCCAATTTTGCTTCATTGCGTGCATTAAGGACAATTTTAGCACCTTTTTGCGCCAATTGAAAGGCCAGTTCCTTGCCAATTCCCTGGCTTGATCCGGTAATAACAACCACTTTACCGTTAAATATCATGGGTGGTTTTTGTTTGAAGGCCGAAAGCAATTCATCAGGGAAAGTACGAACCGTTCCTTGTGCAAAATATTCATGAACAGTCAATTGAAAATTCAAATGAACTTCAATCCTGTTCAACAGCAACCATATTATTTTTCTCCTTTAGCTTTAAAACAGGATGCCGCTGAAATGGCTGATTAGGATCGAATAAAAATCGATATGTAATCAATA
The DNA here is from genome assembly GCA_044350425.1 of Saprospiraceae bacterium. GTDB lineage: Bacteria > Bacteroidota > Bacteroidia > Chitinophagales > Saprospiraceae > M3007. The sequence goes on from JBILHS010000014.1 coordinate 25,429, forward strand.
GACGACTGTTCTGTTTGCCCAGAGTACGACCAATACGCACCATTCGAGGATTAAAATCTCCCTGCCACTGCATTTCATATTCTTTGTACTGCCGCAATTCTTTAATTACACGATATCCTTCTACAATTAGAAAACCAACCACTCCCGTGCACTGGTGCTCTGGAACCACCCCAAAAACAAATCCATTGATGCGTCGAAACTTTCCAAGTTTGATCCTGGCAATCAATTGCAATTTCTGCCACCAGCCAAAATGCCCATCGAAATGTCGAATGGCTTCATTCAGATCCGGCAGATTAATCCAAAAAGCGACCGGTTTATCATCATAGTAGGCAAACCAAATCAGCTTTTCATCAATTAAAGGTTTCATTCGCTTGAAAAGTCGCAGGATATTAGACTTTTCAAGCGATCTGCCTTCCTGGTGTCCTTCCCAGGCGCCGTTAAATATGGTACAAAAATCTTCGGCAAACTGCTCGAGGCGATTTTTATCTATATGGACCGCTTTGTACGCGGAATTCCGTGCTATAATATCGTGCTGACGATAAAATAAAGGATCGATGGAGTCTTTCAAATTCACCGAAAAACAATACTGCTTAAAATAGTCGCGAAATCCATAATCCTCAAAAAACCCCTTATAATAGGCCGGATTGTAATTCATTTTGTAAGGTACATCGCGAAAGCCTTCGACCAGTAAACCCCACCAGGAATCGCGCTCACCAAAATTTACCGGACCATCCATAGCCTCCATCCCCATTTGCTCCAGCCATGCCTTGGCTGTGTCAAAAAGGAGAAACGCAGCTTGTTTATCGGGTAAACATTCAAAAAAACCTATACCGCCCGTAGGCTGTGGATTTGAATAGGCCATTTTCGCATTGATAAAGGCGGCAATTCGACCCATCGGATCCCCTTGTGAATCATAAAGCACCCACCGGGCACATGCTCCACCTTGAAATGCCTCGTTCTGTTTCGAATCAAAAATGGTTTCAATGTCTTGATCCAAAGGACGAATCCAGTTGGGGTCGTTCAAATAGATTCGTGAAGGAACTCGCAGAAAATCGAGTGCAGATTGTTCATCGTGAACTTTAACAATATTCATTTGGAATGCAATTTAGACAAAATTAAAAAATCTATTTACGTCCATCCAAAGGTAAATGCGCGCCAAAGTCTTTTATAATGATCTTCCTAAGGTGATTTAATGACTTTTATCACTCGGCGAGATGACTACTACCACCGCTTATTGTATTTATTTGAATTGGTAAAGCCGGATCAGGGATTACCATCCTTTTTTGAGAAAGGCACGTGCCAGGATATATTGTATTAGTTCTGGTGAAATACGGTTCAAAAAAGCATTTAATCTGCCCATAAAAGAAAAGGTATGTCGGAATTTCCGCTGTTCGATCATCCTGATGATGCCTTCTGCCACCACTGAAATAGGCTGTAGTCCAAAAATGCTTACATCCTCTTTGGGTATTTCCCCCCCCGCCCCATTATAAATCATTTTACCAGGCTCATTTTGGGTAAGACCTACAAAAGCGATCCCGACATAAATACCTGTTCCAAATAATTCGGACCGAAGTCCTTCTGCCAATGCCCTTAGCGCCATCTTAGCGGCACTATACGGGGTATAAAGCGGGAGACCATGAATTCCCGCGACGCTTGAAACAAAAAGCACCCCGCCACGGCTGGCCTTCAGATGGGGCAGGCATAATCTAGTCATGAATAATGCTCCGTTATAATTAACGTCCATAATCATACTCAAGGCTTCCGGGAGAATATCTTCCACCCGTCCACGCATATTGACACCCGCGTTATTGATCAAATAATCAATACGGCCGAAACGTTGAATGGCCGCCGCGATGATCTTCTTACAATCTTCCAGATTTGCGACATCCGCGGGCACTGCCAATACCTACGACCCAATCAAGTCTGCAATTTCAACCAATCCACCGTGCGCTGAAGGCCCTCGGTTAAGGAGACCGGCTTATATCCCAGCGCAACCTCTGCCTTTTCGGTGGAAAGCGCCCAGTGTTCCATAAACCGATCTACCCATTCCGGAGTCAGCAGTGGTGCTATTCCAAACCAATCAGCCCGGATCTTTAACAAATGTGCAGCTGCCTTCAAAATACTGACCGGAAGTGGGACCATCCGGTTTTGAACCCCGCTTACCTTGCTAAGCTTTTCAAAAAACGTTCTATAGGAGACGTTTTCTCCGCCCAGTGCATATCGTTCGCCTGCAATTCCCCGCTCCATTGCCAACAAATGACCGCTAACCACATCATCAATAAATACATAATTGCCGATGCTATTTCCATCTCCCGGGTAAAACCGAAATTTCCCGGCCAGGTACAGGCGGACCATTTTGGTCACCCCATTGCTGGCGGTTTGCTGGCCCGGACCATAAACACGTGATGGGTTGACGATCACAATATCCTGACCTGCCTTGACCAGATCCTGGATCAGGGCCTCCGCTTTTGCTTTTGAGCGCTCGTATTCCGTACGAATCGGAGTCAGGCGAAGCGAATCTTCTGTAACCGACGGATTATCCAAAGAAGGGCCAAACACCCCTGCTGTGGACGTAAAAACCACCCTTCGAACACCTTTTGTTGCAGCAGCTTTGAATACATTTTCAGCGCCCTTTACATTGACTCGAAAATAAGTTGCTGGCTCGCTGGCCCATGGTCTGGCATATGCAGCCAGATGGTATACCTCCTCTACCCCTTCCATAGCATGCTCCAGGGCGTTCCTGTCAAATAAGTCTCCGGATATGGGCCGGACTTCTTTGGACAAAAAACCAGTATTTCCCATATCCCGTACAAGTGCCTGCACGTTATACCCTTCCCTGATCAATTGATCTGACAAAGCCCCTCCGATAAAACCAGTTGCCCCTGTGATCAGTATTTTTTTCATTTCTATGTTCGATTGACCCGCATTTCCGGCTGATATTTTAAAGAAAACCACTCGTTGGACAGGGACAATACCCAGTGTACCAGCAATGCCACCCAGATGGTTTGTGTTTGAATCGTAATGATACACAGCAACAAACCCAGGGGAATGGCTCCGATGCCTTCTTTGGCGCTTTTAGGCACATGCACCAGGGCATAAATGGCAGTATTGATCACGATCGCTGGCCAGGCGCCGAATGCGCGTGCACAGGAAAACAACAAGAATCCACGAAACATCAGCTCGTAGGCCAGCAGATATCCCATCCAGCTCAAGGCACTCCAGACCAATAAGCTCCGGCTCCAGAGCTTGGTCCGGATCTCTGGATACTGGCTCAAATGATCCGCAGCATGTGTAGAGCGGGCGGTCATAAAAATCAGGATCGCTGATAAAGCCAGGATCCAGTACCCTGCAGCAGACGAAAACCGGGCCGATACCCCATAATCGGCCCATATCAGCCCGAATTTGGCGAACAAAATGCCGGCCGGAATTACACCAAAAGAAAGCATTCCAACCACGCGTTTGATGAAAACATGGCGGGCCTGACCACGTTCAGTCCCAAAACGCCCGACCAGATATCGAAGCAGGTTTTCGGATTTGCCGGTAAACCAAAAGAGGATAAACCCAAAGGTGACCATAATGATCGTCCAATTGGCTTCTGCTGCTGTACCGGACCAGGTCAGGGGAAATTCCATAGGGATTCGGTTTGATTAATCTACATAATGATTGGTTTTCAACCATTCAAATTCATTGCGAATGGCTTCTTCAATCGGGGTTTGTGGCATTTTGAGCTCTAAAACTGCCTTGGCCGGAGAATAATACTGGCCATCACAGGATACCTTGGCGGTGGCATGGTTGATATTGGGTGGCCTGTGAAATAATTTTCCTATCAAGGTGCCGATGTATCCAACCAAAAGAATTGCCAGATCCGGGAGCTTTATCCCGGGTGGTTTTACACCCAGGATCGGGGCCATTTTTTCAAACAACTCCTGGTAACTCAGGTTGGAATTGCCTGCAATATAACATTCTCCTACCCGACCCTCGGTGATCGCATTGACGCAGGCGCGCGCCACATCTTTTGCGTATACAAAGTTTTTTCCTCCGGAGGAATATCCAGGCAACTCCTTTTTATAGACTGCCACAATCATCTTGCCGGAGCTGGGTTGCGAATCATATTCTCCAAACATAAAGGTGGGATTCACTACTACTGCAGGCAGGCCGCTTTCCCGGGTAGCCTGTAACACATATTCCTGTGCTTTAAACTTGGAGTCTACATAATCCAGATGATACTTATAACCGTCAGAAGGTTGATCTTCGGTACCCGGATGCTCCTTTGTTCCCAATTGAAAGCAACTGGCAGAGCTCACATAAACCATCCGTTTAACACCTTGCTCGAGGACGATATTGACAACGTTTTTTGTTCCGTTCAAATTGACATCCCAGATATCCGGCGAGCGGGGTGGCCAGACCTTGGTACTGGCTGCCGCGTGAATCACCGCTTCGCAGCCTGCCATGGCCTGCCTCAGCTCGTCCGGATGGCAGATGTCGCCAGCAAAAAGTTCGATTGGCAAGCCTTCCAAAGTGTGCGAATGACTCCCTGGATAGACCATGGCCTTTACGGCGTACCCGTTGGCCAATAATTCTCGGACTATGTGGCTGCCAAGCAAGCCATCGGATCCTGTTACTAAAACTTTCATGTAGATCAGATTTAAATGAACAGACCCGAAAAGTGAAAGGGGACAATAATGGGTAAGATAAAGATTCAAAACCCTTTGGGTCTGATGAGCCCTTGAAAATTGGTTAGCGCATCACTTCCACAGCAAAAGAATAAATAGGGGTGGGCCTGACCAATGACATTTGTCAACCTGATATATGATCTTAAGCCTGGTCAGGATGACAAAGTGCCGGTCATTTCAAAAGCGGCCATAAAAAAAGCGAGTCATCGCTGCCAGAAGCAGGATGACTCGCCTATATGTTTGTGCAAAGTGTTCGAGTGAAAATTACAGCGAAATGTGCTTGAATGCAGTCACTGTAAGGTCTTTGTCCAAAGAGCGGAGGTATTGGTCCACCGTCTGGTCGTTGTTCTTCACGAATTTCTGGCTGAGCAGGGTGCTCTCCTGGAAGAACTTATTGAGACGGCCCAGTGCGATCTTCTCGAGCATATCTTCGGCTTTGCCTTCGTTGCGTGCGAGTTCTTTACCGATCTCGATCTCTTTTTCGATCATTTTTGGATCGACGTCATCGCGGCTTACAGAAACCGGATTCATTGCAGCGATCTGCATAGCGATGTCGCGACCAGCCTGCTCGAATTGTTCGCCACTCTGGCTAAGTGCTACGGCTACAGAACGTTTGTTGTTCGAGTGGTTGTAGGTCAGGATCTGAGCGCCAGTGATAGGCTCGTAGCGGCCGATCTCGATCTTTTCGCCGATCACACCTACCTGCTCTCCTACTTTCTCGCCGATGGTCAGAGCGCCTTCGTATGGAAGTGCCAGAATAGCTTCGAGGGTAGTTGGAAAGTTTTCCAGTGCAATGTTTGCGAATTTGGTTGCCATCGCGATAAAGCCTTCGTTGCGGGCTGCGAAGTCTGTTTCGCAGTTCACTGCCAGTACAATGGCACGCGTCTGGTCAGCATTCGTCAAGGCAATTACCACACCTTCTTTGGCCTCGCGATCTTCACGCTTAGCGGCTTTAGCGATGCCTTTTTTACGAAGCCAGTCTTGAGCAGCTTCGGTATCGCCATTGGATTCTTCCAGGGCTTTTTTACAGTCCATCATACCTGCGCCAGTCAATTCGCGCAGTTTTGAAATATCGGCAGCAGAAACTTTTGTCATCTTTTTTAAATGTGGTCAATTAATTAATGTGGACAATGTGGTCAATGAGTTAATGTGGTCAATTTTTGAATGTGGTCAATGTGAGCAATGTGGGCTACCCCATTGACCACATTGACCACATTCAAAAATTGACCACATTCAACAAATTATTCGGCGCCTTCTTTCTCGTCACCTTTAGCGGCTTTGCGCTCTTCGAGGCCTTCGCGGATAGCGTTAACCAGGTAGTTGGTGATGTAAGAAATAGACTTTGAAGCGTCATCGTTGCTTGGGATGGCGAAATCAACCTGCGTTGGATCAGAGTTGGTGTCGACCATGCCAAAAGTTTTGACGTTCAGTTTTTTAGCCTCCGCGAGTGCAAGGTGTTCGTGGTGAATGTCCACGATGAACACCGCTGAAGGAAGACGGTTCAATTGTTCGATACCGCCAAAGTGTTTGGTCATTTTGATGTGCTCACGACCGAACATGAGGCGTTCTTTTTTGGTGATACTGGTAAGGGTCGTATCAGCCAGAACGCGTTCGATGTGTTGCATTTTCTTCACCGATTTGCGGATGGTGGCGAAGTTGGTCATCATACCACCCAACCAACGCTCGGTTACGAAAGGCATACCTACGCTTTCGGCAGCTTTCTGCACGATTTCGCGGGCTTGTTTTTTGGTAGCAACAAACATGATCTTTTTACCACTTTTAGCCATGGCTTTCATAGCCAGTGCTGAACGCTCCAGCATGTCGGCGGTGCGGTTGAGGTCAATGATGTGTACACCCTTGTGCTCCATAAAGATATACGGAGTCATCTTGGGATTCCATTTTTTGCGCAAGTGGCCAAAGTGACAACCAGCGTCGAGGAGTTCCTTATATGTAGGCTTCTGCATGAGAAGTTATAAGTTAAGAGTGATGAGTTAGGAGTGCATAAAGCACTTGAAACTTCCTCCTTTCCCGGGAGGACTTTGACTTTAACGCTTAGAGAACTGGAAGTTCTTACGTGCTTTTGGCTTACCGTATTTCTTACGTTCTACGGCACGGCTGTCACGCGTGAGGAATTTACGAACTTTCAGCGGCGAGCGGAACTCTTCGTTGAGCTTCACCAGGGCGCGGCTTAAGCCCATACGCACGGCTTCAGACTGGCCTTTATAGCCACCACCGCGTACGTTCACTTTCAGATCATAAGCATTTTCGATGCCTACTACGGTAAAAGGATCCGTCACGTTGTGCTGCACGTGCATTTGTGGGAAGTATTCGCGGTAATCTTTGCCGTTTACCGTGATTTTGCCTTCTCCTTTCATCAAATAAACGCGGGCAACTGCGGTTTTACGACGGCCCACGGCATTTATCATTTCCATATCAAAGATGTGAGAGTGTGGTCAAATTGAAACCCTTTTTCGCCCATCGCTTTCGTTAAAACTCCGGCAGATGTAAAGGCTATGTCGGGTAAAAAAGTAGTCCAGGTAATCCGTGCATTCAACCGGAGTTAGATGTTTTGAAAACATCATTCTGGTTGCCCAAACAGATCAATTAGTCATTGGACGTTTTAAGAACAAGTACTTCAGGCTTTTGCGCAGCATGTGGGTGATTGGAACCCTTGTATACAAACATTTTCTTGTACATAGCGCGTCCAAGCTTGGTTTTAGGCAACATACCTTTTACCCCGATCTCAACGATACGCTCCGGAAATTTTGTGCGCATTACGTCTGCGACCACTACTTTCAAACCACCCGGGTGGTGTGAGTGGTGCTTGTATTCTTTCAGGGCCCATTTTTTGCCGGTGAAGCGAATCTTTTCGGCGTTGATCACGATGACATAATCACCTGTGTCGGCATGTGGGGTGTACGACGGTTTGTTCTTCCCGCGCAAGATTGAAGCGATCTCAGCACACATACGACCCGTGATCTGGTTCTCAGCGTCGATGATGTACCACTTGTGCTCCGCTTTTTCTTTACTGACGGAGACCGTCCGATAGCTCAGTGTATCCATTTTTATTGAAAAATTTGTAACGTTTGAAAGGGCCGAAAAATCTTTTTAATAAAGACCCTTTCCTCAAAGAGGCTGCAAATGTAAAACGACCGGCCACACTGTGCAAGGGTAGACGAAAAGTTTTTTAGATGATTTGATCCAACTTGTTGATAATCAGTTTAATTATCGCCCAATTATTTTTTGTTGGTAAAATACCTGAGCGGGTTTTTCAATGAATATCAACGTTTTGTGGAGGTCTGCTTTAAGTTTGCAACTTTGAACGGGCTGGTTCCGGAGTGAATACTATTTTTGCACCCTGACTGTTTTAAGGTTTTTCGATCAGGTGCTTTTGTTGCCTTGTTTTTTAAACCCTTTCCCCACAGGAGAGTTTAGTGAACAGCCGCCCAATAGAACGTGAGCACCATACCCTGTTACTTTCATCTGATTCCAAAAAGCCAAAACTATCTATCCATGAAGCCATTATTTGCACTAATAGGTGCCACACTTTTCCTCTTTTCCTGTGGAAAATCTGATAAAAACGCAGGCGCTCCCGGTGTTACGCAGGGGAAACCTACACTCAGCGTATCTTCTGTGGAAGGTTTTGTAGCTAAACCCAGCGTGCTCACCGAGCGCGTGACGGCCAGCGGCAATCTGGTGCCTGCCGAAGAGACCGAATTGCACCCGGAAGCATCCGGCCGGGTGATCCGCCTGAACCTACCCGAAGGCCGTCCCGTGCGCAAGGGTGATCTATTGTTGAAGATTTTTGACGAAGACCTTAAAACCCAGCTCCGAAAACTTGAAACGCAACTCAAACAGGCAGAGATTACCGAACAACGCCTGACCGAGTTGCTGAAGGTCAAAGGGGTAAGTCAACAGGAATATGACCTGGCAGTACTACAAGCCCAAACTTTCCGGGCGGACATCGAATTGCTGCGTATCAACATCAGCAAAACCGAACTCCGGGCTCCCTATGATGGCATTCTTGGCCTGCGACGCATCAGCCCGGGCGCCTACGTCTCACCGGCCACAGCCATCACTACCCTTCGCTCGGCTTCTGCACTCAAACTTGACTTTGCAGTACCCGAAAAATACAGCCAGCAACTCCGGACCGGTCAATCGCTGGACTTTACCGTAGAAGGAAGCAAATCGCCCCATAAAGCCACCGTTCAAGCCACTGAACAGCGTATTACGGAAGGCTCCCGCGATCTGCAGGTTCGTGCGGTGGTGGGCGACAGTCGGGGATTATTGCCCGGGGCTTTTGCCGAGGTAAGTCTGGCCATAGGAAGTAATTCTAAAGCCCTGCTCATTCCAAACCAGGCCATCATCCCGCAGGCCCGCGACAAAAAAGTGATCCTTTGCAAGAATGGAAAGGCTACGTTTGTGGTGGTAAAAACAGGCGTAAGGCAGGCCGGAATGATCGAGATCACAGAAGGCATTGCTCCCGGCGACACGGTTTGTACCACCGGGATGTTGTTCCTTCGCCCGGATGCAGCAGTAACATTTTCAAAGATAGATTGAGTTTTGAGTGGCAAGTTTTGAGTGGCAAGTTTTGAGTGGCAAGTTTAAAGTTGCAAGTTTAAAGTGGCACGTGGCACGTTTAAAATTTTGAGTCCTGGAGTGGATTATTGCTTTCTTCCAGCTTGAATTTTGCCCGTTTTTAACCTAAACCTTTTTACCTGCCCTCGCTCAACTTGCAACTTATTACCTGCCCCCTCCAACTTGAAACTTTTTACTTGAAACTTGAAACCTGCCCCCTTTCAACTTGCAATTTGAAACTTTTTACTAACTATGATTCAATCGTATTTCCAGGCCGAAAAACAGGGCGGATTTGTCGCCATGGTGATCGGAATCGTGGCTTGTTCTGTGGGTGGAGGCGTTTTGCTGAAAGCAGGCTCCCCCTTTTACACTGGCCTGTCCATCCCGATGGTCGTGATTGGTATTGTTCAAGTGATGGTGGGCGCCGCAGTGGCACGACGCAGTGATCTTCAGGCAGATGACCTGGACAAACTACTGTCGGAGTCGCCTGCTGAGTTCCAGGCACTGGAAGGCCCTCGAATGACAGCCGTGTTGCGCAACTTTGTCCGAATCACATGGCTGGAAGTGCTTTTCATCGGGCTGGGCCTGCTCATGATCCTGCTGAATCAGGAACTTAACTTTACCGAAGGATTGGGTGCGGGAATGTTGGCTCAGGGATTACTTATGCTTTTGTTTGATTTTTTTGCTGAAAAGCGCGGGAAGGAATACGCTGCATTTGTAAAAAACCAATAAGATCCCTTCATGTATCTGAGCAACCGTTTCTTCTGGCTTTTTGGCGCATCCGCCGCGCTCTTTGCCATGGCTTATCCATTCGGATGGCTATTCCCGATTGCGCAAACGGTTTTTGTGGTTTTTTTGGGGCTGGTGCTGACCGATTGGATGTTGCTCTTTTTGCGCAAACCCAAGGTGCTCTGTAAAAGAGAACTTAATCCCGTCTTTTCTCTCTCCGACCCAAACCCTATAAAGATTTTTGTAGAAAACCAGGGAAGTATTCCCCTGAATCTCAATATCGTAGACGAGCTTCCCATACAGTTCCAAAAACGTGATCTGGAGATCCAGGTTTCCTTGCCAGCAGGTCAGGCCTATCTTACTGAAAACACGCTCCTGCCCTACACACGCGGCGTTTATTCCTTTGGCAACCTGAATGTTTTTGTCTCCACCCGCCTGGGACTGGTAGAACGCCGGATCATTTTTGAGCAGCCTCAGGACGTTGATGTTTACCCCAGCATCATACAGATGAAGCGTTATGAACTGCGGGCCATGCGACACATCGCGCACGATACGGGCATCAAAAAAATGCGGCGCATCGGGCACTCCTATGAGTTTGAGCAGATCAAAAACTACGTTCAGGGCGATGATTTCCGCAGCGTCAACTGGAAGGCCAGCAGCCGTCAGGGCACTTTAATGGTCAATCAATACGAAGATGAACGCAGCCAGCAGGTCTATTGCATTGTTGATAAAAGCCGCGCCATGCGGATGCCATTTGAGGGACTGAGTCTGATGGATTATGCCATCAATACGGCACTGGCCATCAGCAATATCATTCTGAAGAAACAAGACAAGGCCGGTTTGCTCACCTTTTCAGATGTAATGGGTGCTACGATCAAAGCTGAACGCGATTCAGGCCAGCTCAACCGGATCCTCGAAAGCCTTTACCGTGAAAAAGAACGCCCCGTTGAATCCAACTACGAACTGCTTTATGAGGCAGTCCGGCGACTCATTGGTGCAAGATCGCTCCTGATCCTATTCAGTAATTTTGAGAGCAGTTATGCCTTGGAACGCGCCTTACCGGCCCTGAGAAGATTGAGTAAAGCGCACTTGCTGGTGGTGGTTTTTTTTGAAAACACAGAGATCCGAAAACTCGCCACAGAACCGGTGCATACCACTGCTGATGTATACCGTCAGACCGTGGCGCGGCAGTTTTTGCAAGATAAAAAGGAAATGGTGACCAGACTGCGTCAATATGGTATTCAGGCGGTACTCACCAAGCCACAGGATCTGACCTTGAATACGATCAATAAATATCTGGAATTGAAATCCAGGGGCTTGATTTGAACCTTACTCCTATGATACGTGGAACACGGATGCTTTTCATTCATATTGGAATCAAGGATTTGCACCACTCAAATCATTGAAATCACTCTAATCACAGTAAAAAATGGACATTAAAAAAATACCCTCCCCCTGTTTTGTACTCGAAGAATCCCGCTTGCGCAAAAACCTGGAGATCATAAATCATGTACAAAAAGAGGCGGATGTGCAGATCATAGTTGCCTTCAAGGGCTTTGCCATGTGGAGTGCATTCCCGGTGGTACGTGAATATGTGGGCGGCGCCACCGCCTCGTCGCTGCACGAGGCCAGGCTTTGCTTCGAGGAAATGAAAACCGAGTCACATACCTATGCGGTGGCTTATATCCCCAGAGAATTTGGCAAGATCCTGCAATACTCCAGCCACATCACCTTCAATTCTATCGCACAGTGGCGGAAATACCAGAAGCGGGTGTTGAACGCCCCGAAAAAGGTCAGCCCCGGCATTCGGGTCAATCCGGGCTGGTCGCCAGTGGGCACCGCCCTGTACAACCCCGCCTCCCCGGGTTCCCGGCTAGGCGAACCGATCGAAAACTTCAAAGGAAAATTGCCAGAAGGCATTGAGGGTTTGCACTTCCATGTACTGTGTGAAAGCAGCAGCCAGGACCTGGAAAAAGTATTGGAACACTTCGAAAAACAATTCGGAGCCTTCCTGCCGCAAGTGAAGTGGGTCAATTTCGGGGGAGGGCACCTGATGACCCGCGAAGGTTATGATGTGCCTTATCTGATCTCTGTATTGAAGGCGTTTAAAAAAAGGTGGCCACATCTTCAGGTGATCCTGGAGCCGGGCAGTGCTTTTGCATGGGATGCCGGAGTACTGGTCGCTACGGTACTGGATATTGTAAAAAACGGGGGCTTACGTACCGCTATTCTGGATGTTTCTTTCACGGCCCACATGCCGGATACTTTGGAAATGCCGTACCGGCCACGCATCCGGGATGCCAGAGAAAATGTTGAAAAAGGCGATAAGCACGTGTACCGTCTGGGGGGCGTCAGTTGCCTGAGCGGCGATTTTATGGAAGCTTATGCCTTTGAGAAGCCCCTTAAAGTCGGTCAAAAAATCGTGTTTGAAGACATGATTCACTATACGATGGTAAAAACCTCTACCTTTAATGGCGTGACCCATCCGAGCATTGCCATTTGGCGCCCCGATGGTAATTTGGATATTTCACGACGATTTGGGTATCGGGACTATCGCAACCGACTTTCCTGAGTATTTTTGTTCCTTGGAAGAATCTTCCAAACGATTGGATCATTCGACATTTTTACGCTTTTCCCTTACTGAATATGCACCACCGATTATCCCTTCCGATAGCCCTGAGCATTGCCCTGGGCCTGACGCTTTGGTCTGCCTGCAAAAAGTCAGACTTCGAAAATATTGAACTGGCCGATCATCCGGCGGAGTTTGCCTTCCCTTTATTTTCAACGGAATTGCTGTTGAAGGACCTGCTGTTCACCACCCTGAACGACACGCTTTCCGGTGATACCCTGTTTGTAAATGCAGATAACACCATGACGCTCTTTTATTCGGGCGACGTGGCAGAAAAGCCGGCGAGTGATATTTTTAATTTTTTGAACAACACCGTGCCCATCATCATGGCAGATTCGGTGTTTACCAACCCGATCCAGTCGCCAGACGGAGTAAAACTGCGGGTGGCAGACTTGTTGGCCGGCACCATTGCCTTCTACATCAAAAATTCTACGCCGGATATACTCACCGGTTATTTTGAAGTGCCGGAAATGAGTCTTAACGGCGTGGTATTTAAGCATCCGTTTGTGGTTGCACCCGGCGCTTTTTACTTGTCTGATACCATCCCGCTTAAAAACTATCACCTGGAGTCACCCGACAACTCCCTGACCTTCAAGTATTTCGCTTATCGGCCCGACGGCGTCCGGATCCGGGTTCCGGACTTTCCGATCGCTGCTACCAATGCGTTGAAGTTCAGCTACGTAGAAGGCTACTGGGGTTTTCAATGGTACAAACTGACCTTAGATACCATTGAAATTGATATCAATCAAACCGAACTGAAAGGTGATCTGAAAGTGAAGAACCCGAAAGTAACCATGCGGATCAGCAATTCCTGGGGCTTTCCGGTGCGGGGACAGATCCGGTACATCAGTTTCATTGGGCAGCATGATGAAGTGATACCACTGGTAAGCACGGGCGTTTTTCAACCAAGTGACAGTTTTGATTACAAGGATTTCAACTATCCATCCTGGGCCCTGGGTGAAGTGGGTCAAACCAAATCCACCGACATTTCCCTGGATGAAACCAACTCTAACATTGCTGAGATCTTCAACAGTCAGCCCAAACGGCTTATTTATGAAGTGGACGGCATCAGCAATGCCCAACGTGATCCCAATCTCATTGGCTTCATCACCGATAAAAGCAATATCAAACTTCAATTGCGGGTAGAATTGCAGCTGGAAGGATCGATCAAAAACTTCGGTGCTGAACAAACTTTGAACCTTGACTTCGGCGAATTCGGCAGTCTGGATTCCGCTAACATTGAGGATGTGGAATTCAAACTGGTCACCGAAAACGGCACACCCATTTCGTCTTTGATGCAGATCTATTTCAGGGATGCTGCTCAGAACAACTTTGATTCCCTCTTCGTAAGCGGTCCCAAGGAGCTCATCCGATCCGCGCCCATCAACAGCGAAGGGGTTGCTACCGGCATCACCCGGACGGAGGAGTTCATCCCGATGACCGCCGCACGATTTGACCAGATCCGCACGGCAAAAGACGCCTTGCTGAAAACTTCTTTTTCAACAGCCAATGGCGGGGAAACTTTCGTCAAACTTCTGGCAACCGATAAGATCGTGGTGAAAATGGGGATGAAAGTCAGGAAGCGATTGTGAGGTATGCAGGTTTTCTGTTCTGCCTTTTGTAAACATCGGGAAAGGATAGTTTCACATAACGCCACGGCGACACGACGTTAAATTCAGTGGTAATCAAAACGTTGTGTCGTCGTGGCGTTGTGTGAAATAATTTTTTACTATATCCAGAATTCCCCCAAAAGATCATTGCCCAACCTAATAAACAAGACCATCATGTATTTGAATCATATATCGTTGAAAACCAAACTACAGATCAAAGTTGGACTGGCTGCGGCTATATTCCTGCTCTGCATCACCGGGCCAGTGCTGGCACAACAGGAACTGATGTTACATTCTCTTTCGGACGTGTGGCACAGCAACTCCACCAACCCTGCCTTTGTTCCAAAAGACAAGCATTTTGTGATCGGATTGCCTGGTATCGGGTTGGATGGGGCCCATTCGGGAACGGTTTCTTATAAGGATGTTTTTGTCAAAGACGGTGACCGCACCATCATTGATTTCACCAATGCCCTGGCCAAGCTCGATCCCAGCAACACGGTACAATTTGACCAGCGTATAGAAACCATCTCCCTCGGCATTCGCCTGCCCGGAAAGATCTGGCTGCAGGCCGGACATGCCAATCGCCTGGGCGGGGCCATTACCTATCCCAAGACATTGCCCTCTCTCATCTGGGATGGTAATGCACAGTACATCGGCCAGACCGTAGACATTGCGATACAGTCCGATATTTCCAACTGGAATGAGTGGAGTGTGGGTCTTGCCAGAGCATTCGGGCCGGTGCAGGTGGGCGTTCGGGCCAAATACCTGACCGGGATTGCCTCGCTGCTCACAGATAACAATCGACAGAAAGCGACCATCACAACGAGTGACGATATTTACCAGCTCTCGCTATCCACCAACTACGCGTTCTATTCTTCTTCTCTGATCTCCGCTTTTGATACGTCCGGACTAGGATTCGATGTTGTCCTGGGCAAATTGAAAGGCAAGGCTTTTTCCACCAACACCGGATTGGCTTTTGATCTGGGCCTCCAATACAAACTCAATGAAAAAATCAGCTTCAACCTTTCCTTGCTGGACCTCGGTGGAGTGATCACCTGGAAAGAAAAAGCCAACTACTTTGCAAGTGAAGGCGACTACAACTACGAAGGCGTGACCCTCCCTGGAGCAGACATCATCAATGGTACGGACAGTCTGGATTTCGCGACCAAACTGGATACCCTGAATGATATTTTCAATTTCAAAAAGACCGCCCAGACCTTTGAAACCTCCCTGCCACTTCGGGGATATCTGGGCGCAAATTTTGAGTTGAGCAAACGCTGGTCATTTGGTCTGAATACTTATTTCCAAAAACGTTCGGAGGCCAAAGCGACCGTAGCGGTGGGGGCAAGTGCCCGGTTTAAACCACTTAAATGGATCTCTGTAGGCGCGATGTACAGCATCAACGAACGCTCTGCCGCCAACCTGGGTCTACATCTCGTATTCAAACCAGGCCCGGTACAGATCTACTTTGCTTCAGACAACTTATCGAACGCCTTCTCGATCAAAAACACGCCGGCGGTGAATTTCCGGACCGGATTAAGTTTGATTTTTTAATAAATGCCCCTTATCCCCAGATCCTCCTATCCAGGCCCACCTTTTCTGCAGCGTGGCGGGCACCTGCAATCCATGATCCCGGGCGTTTTTCGCCGGGTAAAAGGGGTTGATTATCAGCGAGAAAGAATAGGGACCTCCGATGGGGATTTTCTGGACCTCGACTGGTTGTATACAACTAGTCCAACCCGCCGCTTGGTCGTGATCACGCATGGCCTGGAAAGCGATTCAAGGGCCTCTTACTGCATGGGCACGGCCAAACTTTTTGCCCAAAACGGATGGGATGCCCTGGCCTGGAATTGCCGGTCTTGCTCCGGTGAGATGAACCGCAAATTCAGGATGTACCACCATGGCGACACCGAAGACATCGCTGCCATTGTGCAGCATGCTTTGGCATCGGGCCGTTACGATACGGTGGTGCTCGTTGGCTACAGTATGGGTGGAAATATTACCTTGAAATATGTGGGGACCGGCGGCGAAAACCTTCCGATTCAGGTACGGACCGCGGTGGCCTTTTCTGCACCCTGTGATATCCGGGCTGGCGCGGACGTTCTGGATCGTTGGGACAACTGGATCTATAAGAAGCGATTCATGTCATTTTTGCAAAAGAAGATCCGACACAAGGCCCGGCAATTCCCCGGTCGGCTGGATGTTTCAAAATTGAAACTGGTGCGGCGCTGGTATGATTTTGACGAGTATTTTAGCGCACCGATCTGTGGCTTTAATTCTGCCGATGAGTTCCATCAGCAGGCTTCTGCTAAAAATTTTGTAGCCGGGACGCGCATCCCAACCCTGCTGGTCAGTGCACTGAATGACCCGATCCTCACGCCGGAATGTTTCCCGGTGGAAATTGCTCGGGAGCATCCGTTTTTTCACCTCGAATTATCTTCAGAGGGCGGGCATTGTGGTTTTCAGGCCAGAGGCGGTGGGGAGTATTCCTGGGCCGAGCGGCGGGCTTTGGAGTTTGTAGGGGAGCATATGGGGCGTTAGTTTTCATATGGATTACCCAGTGCCTCACGTTTCCACTTTGGGCCGTGCCATTTTATTTGCTCCAACTGGGGTTGGTAGAACGGATCAAAAGTACTCTCTCCTTCATCCAGATATCCTTCCGTTGAATTCATGGGCGGAAAACCCTTCGGGAATTTGGGTAAATATCGCTGGCGTGTTTCATCCCAAAAAAACGGGATGCTCAATTGGGCTTTGAAAACGAGTTTCCCGGGGCGCCTGCTATTGTCACCTGCATTGACCTGATAGCGATAGGTGGTCAAGATCTGGCTGGAATCTTTGCATTGGTAGCGGGCATGAATGCTTCTGAACGCACCACTTCCCAACAAAGCCAGACCTTCGGTTTCCAGCAGTTTAAACACACAAACCAGGCTGTCGTTCCGGTTTTGGTAAAAACTCAACACCTCGGAGCCATATCCGCTGCCTGATCCGTAGCTGTATGTCAGCAGTATGCGATTGGCCGTATCGATGTCTGGAAGGATCATACCGCCATAAAAATCCAGGTAATGTCTGCCGATTTTTTTCCAGCCGGATTGCTTCTGGTCCAACACGCTAATCTCTCCCATGGCGCGCATGGCTTCCCAGTAATACCAAAAAGCGAGTTCGGGTTCAGGATCCTGGTCCAGATTTCCGGAAAGCATCATAATGGGCGTTTCCTCAAAGTCTTCCTCAAACAATGTACGCCAAAGGGATGGGGTGATGGCCTTCCCGGTTAGGGCTTGTAAGGAATCTAGCTGGGCCTGGGTAAGCACTGGTGGCTCCGAAACTGGTTGGGGAAGGGGGGAAACTGGGTTGGGAGAAGGGCTTGAGGAGTTGCTGGCAATTAAAAACAGACCAGGCAGGACGAAAGCTTTCATCCAAATGGATTTAGTTGGGTCTGTTGATTTCAATGCCATATTTATCCTCAATATAGGCCTGTTTTAATCCCTGGAGCCAACTTTTGAGATATTCCCGGGTTTCCCTTTGGGTGTCGCTTACCCCATTATAAAGCAGGCCCTGCGAGTTTCTTAGCCATTCCCATGGTGGCTCATCCAATTCAAGGGGATTGACACTCCAGACACCCGCCATCAGATAGGGCAATTCGCTAGATAAGGAATCCACGAATTGGTCTTGAAATTCGGGGAGCGCGGTGCCACCATTCCTGATTTCTATCGCTGAGGGGTCTCCAACTTCATATGGATCGTCTGCAAAACAAAGTGCACGCTGAATTTTTCCCTGAACGGCTCTTACATATTCCCAATTGCCATCATAGGACATAAACAACTGGACTTCAGGAAAAAATGTACTCATCTGGGCCAAGGCAGCATGCCTGCCTGCTTTCTTATATTCCGGCTCATGCTCCTTTTGATGCTGTTTATAATATCGTTCCAAAACCGCGTCGATATCACCAAAAAAAAAACTCAACCCTGGATCACCGGCGAAACAAACCGTTTTTCTTCCCGTTCGTGTACGGATGCTTTCACGCCTGCTTCCCAGTCGACCTTTGTAAAATCTGAGAGCCCGATCGGTTGTAAAATATTGGAAGGGTCATCGGTCTTTACTGCGACCCATTGCGTTCTGAACCATTCATAATTGATCATAAATTGTTCCTTAGATTACCTAAAAAACTGATCACCTTCGGTTTTGAAACACAAAAGGCACAAAAGAGCACATAAGGTTAGATGAATTCAACTCCTTTGGTGTCCTTTGGTGCCTTTTGTGTTTCAAAAATATCCTCAACTACCCCAAATACCCCTTCACCCCTTCCACTGCATCCTTCAAGCCCGCAGCATCCGTCCCGCCCGCCGTAGCAAAACCGGGCTGGCCGCCGCCACCACCTTTGAGGAACTTCAGTGCCAGTTCGCGCACCATGGTGCCGGCATTCAGGCCTTTTTCTTTCACGAGGTTGTCGCTGATCTTGATGGTCAGGGAAGGCTTACCCTCCGCTGAAACGGATCCAAATGCGATGACCGCATGGCCTGTTTCGCGCTCCAGCTCAACTGCCAGGGTCTTTACTGCGTTGGCATCTCCGATTGGTAGAATTTCAGCCAGGAATTTCACGCCACCTAAGTCAACAAACCTGGAACGGAGTCCTTCGCGCAGCCCATTGGCCTGCTCTTGCACCATCCGTTCGATGGCTTTTTGCAATTGCTTGTTTTCCTCCTGTAAAGCCAGGATCCCTTTGGTCAAATCTTTTGCTTTCAGTACGTTTTTAATGGATGCGATCTCCTCTTCCAGGCCCGCTACGTATTGTTCTGCGCCCTGAGCCGTCACTGCTTCGATACGGCGTACCCCGGCAGCAATAGCAGTCTCCGCAGTAATTTTAAAATAGCCAATTTGCCCGGTGTGTTGCACATGGCAACCGCCGCAAAGCTCCCGGGAATAATCCGGGTCGAAGGTGATCATACGAACCGACTCTCCGTATTTTTCTCCGAAGAGCATCATAGCGCCCATGGTTTTGGCTTCCTCGATGGGCAGATTGCGGCGTTCATCCAGGGCGATATTTTCGCGGATCTTCCGGTTCACAATGCGTTCGATCTTACCCAATTCTTCCTCGCTGAGCTTCTGAAAGTGCTGAAAGTCAAAGCGCAGGGTCTCTTCGTTGAGGTACGAGCCTTTTTGTTGTACGTGTGTCCCCAGCACGGAGCGCAGGGCTGCGTGCAGCAAGTGCGTAGCCGAGTGGTTGGCTTCGGTGAGTCGGCGTTTGGACTCGTCCACCTCACAGCGAACGGTCTCGTCGTCGATCTGCTCCGGCAATTTTTCAACGATGTGGTAGATCAGGGTATTTTCCTTTTTGGTATCCAGTACACGAACACGCTCCTGTCCGGTGCCTTCGGATCCAAAGATCATCCAGCCGGTATCGCCCACCTGACCACCGCCTTCGGGATAGAAAGGGGTACGGTTTAACACGATCTGGTATTGAACTTCTCCTTTGGCGGTCACCGCGCGGTATTTGGCTACGTGTGATTTGCGGGTTTCCAACTGATCGTATCCCACAAAGTCCACACTCGCCTCATCACGCAATACCATCCAATCTCCCACCTGCTTCACCGCATCTTTGCGGGAGCGATCTTTCTGGCCTTGAAGGGCGGCCTTAAAGCCTGTCTCATCCACATTCCAACCTTTTTCCTTGGCCAGCAAAGCGGTCAGGTCGTATGGAAATCCAAAGGTGTCGTAGAGTTCGAATGCCTGTGCGCCGCCCAGGGTTTTGTTTTCTACCTCAATATTTTCGAAGCGTTTCAAACCTGACTCCAGGGTACGAAGGAAGCCTTTTTCTTCTTCCAGAATTACCTTGGAAACGAAGTCTATCTGCGCTTTTAGTTCCGGGAAAACGTCGTGGAATTCTTCGGCCAGGATCGGGGCCATGCGGTACATGACCGGCTCTTTGATGTCCAGGACTGAGTAGTAATAGCGCACAGCCCGGCGCAAAATGCGGCGGATCACATAACCCGCACCGCCATTGTCAGGCATTTGTCCGTCGGCAATAGCAAAAGAAACCGCACGAAGGTGATCGGCCACCACACGCATCGCGATATCGGTTTTAAGCGCAGGCGAATCGCTGCCGGGGTAAACATCCTGATAGGTATGGCCGGAAAGTTTGCCCAAAAAGTCGAACAATGGTTTCCAGAGGTCGGTATCATAATTGGAACGGGCGCCTTGTACCGCGCGGCAAAGACGTTCGAAACCCATGCCGGTATCTACACTTTTAGCCGGGAGTTCTTCGAGCGAGCCATCCGCTTTGCGGTTGAACTGCATGAATACGTTGTTCCAGACCTCAATCACATTCGGGTCGTCGTTGTTGACCAGTTCCTTGCCATCTACGCGGGCCCGTTCTTCATCGGAGCGCAGATCCACGTGAATTTCGGAGCAGGGGCCACAGGGTCCCTGATCGCCCATTTCCCAGAAGTTTTCCTTTTTGCCGAATTTGAGGATGCGGTCTTCAGGCAGCATGGTCCGCCACACATCAAAAGCTTCCTGGTCAAAAGGCACCCCTTCCGCTTCGTTGCCCTCAAAAATGGATACGTAGAGGCGGTCTTTCGGGATCTTATAGATCTCGGTCAGGAGTTCCCAGGACCAGGCCAGGGCATCTTTTTTGAAATAATCACCAAAAGACCAGTTGCCGAGCATTTCGAACATGGTATGGTGATAGCCGTCCATGCCTACGTCTTCGAGGTCATTGTGTTTGCCACTCACCCGGAGGCATTTTTGGGTATCTGCGATGCGTTTAGAAGGGGGTGCCTCGTTGCCGAGGAAGAAATCCTTCAACGGTGCCATACCCGAGTTGATGAACATGAGAGTGGGGTCGCTCTTGGCCACCATGGGCGCAGAAGGGATGATCTTGTGTCCTTTGGAAGCGAAAAAATCCAGAAATTGGCGGCGAATTGCGCGGGATGTCATGTTGTGTCGGGAACAGTTTTTTGAGTAATCGGGGCTTTTAATGGAGACCTCTGAGGTCTTCGAAGACCTCGGAGGTCTCCATTAAAAGCCCCGATTACTCAAAAAATATTTACATATTTGGGTTAAACGCTTGATTTGCCGGGGCAAAAAGCGCCACAAAAGTAGCACCCTTCACGCTATGTTCAAAGAGGATTCCAACCAAAGCATATTTCAATAAAAAATCATTCCCACTAAAATCCCAGAAATTCTACCTTCGCCACCGCCCTTTCCTTTCTAAATCAGGTTTTCACCACACCAACTTGCCTCGCAGTTCATTCCCGCGAAATGAAGTTTCGCGCCATCATTATTTCTAACATAACATGAAGACCCGTACACTCTTCCTTGCCCTCATCGCCATTTTACTCGGTGTCTGGTATTTTGCCTCTAAAAATGGCAGCACTGGCGCCGAAATTGCCCGCCCCAACGACCCCTGGGTATTCCGTTCAGTGATGGACAAACAACCCCGAATGATCACTTTTGCACTCAGCGACCAGCTTTGGGCTTCCTACTCTACCGACTCCTGCTCACTTTACAAAGTGTGGTCGGGCAGTGTAGATTTCACAGGGGCGGTGTACAATATGCGCCACGGCCCACAACCCATGAGCATTGGAGCGGCCTGGTTTGAAAACGCGCACAGACAGCCCTGGAGCGTTACCATGGGCGGCAAAACAGAAAACCCACGCACGGATTATAAAGGCCACCGTTACTCCAAAGATGGCCATGCCGAATTGATGTACGACCTCGTGCTGGCCGATGGTCAGCGTATCCGCATCAATGAGCGACCTGAGTTTGTGGACCGCGATCGGCAGACCGGCTTTGAACGCAGCTTCACGGTAGAAAATGCTCCGGCAGGCGCAACGGTTTCGATGCTATCCAACGCTGCTTCCATTGCAGCCACTACCAACATTGAGACCGATGGCACCTGGAAGCAAACCGACGTAAAAAAGCTGGATACCGAAGACAATCTTACAGCGCTGGCTGTTGACGGCTCCCTGACACTAAATTCGGGTGGAACCACGCATTTCAGGACGATGTTTATCAACAAACCCTTGATTCCGAATCCTTTCGATGCACTTCGACTGGCGCAGGAATCCGGCGAAACGGGCGGAAAAGCCATCAGTCCCGGCGAACGCGTCATGGCCAAAAGCGACTGCCGTACCTGCCACAATCCACAGGTTCAAACGGTAGGGCCGGGCTACAAACAGATTGCTGAACGCTACAAAAACACGCCTGAAAATCTCGAACTGCTGTCCCAAAAAGTCATGAAAGGAGGCGCCGGTGTATGGGGCGCTGCGGCCATGAGTGCCCACCCGGACCTTCAGCCGGAAGATGCCAAGGCTATGATCAACTATGTGCTTTCGCTGGACGAGGGCGAAGATGATGGGGAAGGTGGCGCTTCGGCCAAAAGCCTGGCTGAGATTCCGGAAAATCAGTGGATTAAGGCTGATAAGGCCATTGGCGACAAGGATCTTTCTCCCGGATTGCTGATCAAAGTATGGACTTCTGAGAAGCCCCTGACCAAGTTGGCCGATGCAAATTTTGAAGCAAGACCTGTCCTGGTGGCCACTACTGCCAAAATTGAAGCCGGAGCCGAAGACTTTGGTGATCTCAAAGACAATTTCGCGGTGCAAGGCACGGGGTATCTTTTCCTGGAAAAGGATGACAATGTAGTATTCCAGCTCGCCAGCGATGATGGCAGCCGTTTGTTTGTAGATGGTCAGGAGATCATTACCCATGATGGTCCGCACGGCATGGAACCCAAAGAAGCCGAAATTGCGCTTCGGGCTGGTTATCACCCGATTCGTTTTGATTATTTCCAGGGCGGTGGAGGCCGGGGCATCGTATTGAAATGGACCCGTTTTGGCACCGTAGGTTTCAAAGTGCTTGGTGAAGGCAGTTTTTACCACAAGAAATCCGAGAATGTGGATGGCATGAAGGCCATGTCAAAAATCGCAAATGCCATTCCTGGCGACGTTGCACCGCTGACGGAAGTACACCCGGCCTACGACCTCTCTCAGGCGCGTCCTGAAGGCTTTTTGCCTAAAGTAGCGGGCATGGACTTCTTACCCGACGGACGCCTGGTAGTTTCTACCTGGGATGCCAGTGGCGCGGTGTACCTTTTAGAGAACGTATCCTCCGGCGATCCAAAAAAGATCAAAGTAAAACGGATCGCAGCCGGACTTGCCGAGCCTCTGGGCGTAAAAGTAGTGGATGGCGTGATCTACGTCCTTCAAAAACAGGAACTGACCAAGCTGGTGGATACCGATGGCGACGATATCATTGATGAATACCAGTGTTTTGCAAAAGGCTGGCGGGCCTCTGCTAATTTTCACGAATTTGCTTTTGGCCTGGTCTACAAAGAAGGCTATTTCTACGCCGCCTTGGCCATTGCCATCAATCCGGGCGGTGCAAGTACTCGGCCACAGGGCCTGGATCGTGGTAAAGTGGTGAAAATCAGCGCCAAAGATGGCAGTATTGAATTTATTGCACGTGGCCTTAGAACGCCCGACGGCGTAGGGATTGGGCCTGACGGTGAAATTTTTATTGCCGACAATCAGGGAGACTGGCTGCCCTCTTCCAAGATCCTGCATGTGAAGCCGGGTGCATTCTATAATTCATTTGCGGTGGACAGCGCGACGGTGGCGCAGATACCCATCCAACAGCCTGTGGTCTGGTTGCCCCAGGACGATATCGGCAACTCCCCCACCCAACCTACCGTCCTCAATGACGGCCCCTATAAGAATCAACTGATCCACGGAGATGTCTGCTATGGCGGTCTTCAGCGGGTATTTATGGAAAAGGTCAATGGGGATTACCAGGGCTGTGTGTTCCGTTTTTCGCAGGGATTGGAAGGCTCTACACACCGGCTGGTATGGGGGCCTGATGGCGCCTTGTACGTCGGCATGATCGGCGCTCCAGGCAACTGGGGACAACAGGGAAAACTCTGGTACGGTCTGCAGCGGATGAAATACAATGGCAATTCGGTGTTTGAAATGCTGGCGGTGCGCGCGAAGACCAACGGAATGGAAATAGAATTCACCGAGCCGCTACCGGAAGGCGCCGGCTGGGATATTTCCTCCTACCTCGTGAAACAATGGTGGTACAAACCGACGGTAAACTACGGCGGTCCCAAGATGGATGAGGAAAGTATGCAGGTAAAATCAGCCTCCGTTTCGGCCGACCGCAAAAAAGTCTTTCTGGAAATCCAGAACCTGAAACCGCAGCATCTGGTCTACATTCAATTGCGCAATTTGCCGCTTTCAGAACTCGGCCATGAGATCTGGACCACCGAAGCCTGGTACACCTTGAATGCAATTCCTGCAAACGACGCAGGCGTGGTCAGTACAGCTCCAAGCATGACACCTCCTGCTGACAACACCTTGACGGAGCAAGAAAAACGCGCCGGTTGGCAACTGCTTTTTGACGGCCAGACCATCAGCGGCTGGCATAATTATGGCAAAACCACCATGGGCAAGTCCTGGATCATTGAAGACAACTCGATCCATCTGGATGCAAAGGCGAATCCGGATGGCGGTTGGCAGGCCCCGGATGGCGGTGATATTGTGAGTGCGGAGGAATATGGAGATTTCGAACTTTCGCTGGACTGGAAAATTGCGCCCTGTGGCAATTCCGGCGTCATTTATCACATTGTGGAAGACCCGGGCAAGTACGATTATCCCTGGAAGACCGGTCCCGAAATGCAGGTTCTGGACAATGCCTGTCACCCGGATTCTAAATTTCCCAAGCACCGTGCAGGCGATCTTTACGACCTGATGGAATGTAAATACGTGACGGTAAAACCCGGCGGCGAATGGAACCATGCCCGGCTTGTTTTCAAAAAAGGAAAAGTGGAGCATTGGTTGAACAACCGAAAAGTAGTGGAACTTAAGATGTTTGAGGGCGGCAAACCGACCTCAAAATGGCTGGAGCTCATTGCCGGCAGTAAATTTCCAAAACTGAGCGGCGATTTCGGCCTTTCACAAAAAGGGCGGATCGCATTGCAGGATCATGGTGATCCGGTTTGGTATAAGAATATTAAGATCCGGAAGTTTTAGAAAATGGGGGTGCGACTGGTAGTCGCACCCCCATTTTTTCAACATCCTCCATTGAGCGGAACAGCATAGATCACCTGGCCAGAAACAGACAAATTGAACACCTTATCCTTGATGGAGGGAAGTATCAATTGCCAGGTTTTGCCCCGGTCGGCGGAACGAAAAATGCCGTTCGGATGGCCGCAAAAGAAGTATTCGCCCACCTGTTTGATGGAAGCAATATTAGCGTGTGGCGGAATTCCAGCATCAATGGCCTGCCAGGTTTTGCCACCGTCGCTGGAAATGCGCACTCTCCGGGTCTCGGACTCGGTATTGTAAGTGATGGCAGCGAACCCGCCCTGGATGACTTCCACTGCAATGCCCACACCACCTTCAGAAATAACCGTCTCCCAGTGTTCTCCCTGGTCGGTCGAGCGCAATATCCCCCCTTGGTTGGTGCAAAGAAGTACGCCTTCTGACTCCACCATGTGGATCATCCAGCCATCCTCATAGACGTGTTTCCAGGTTTTCCCCTGATCGGCGGATTTGTAAATGCCGTTGTCGGTCCCGATGAAAAGGGTTCCGTTGAGTGTTTCCATGATGGTACGAAATGGGCGAGCCTGGATTTTCAGATCAGCAAACACAGGCGTCCATATACCCTTTGATATGCTTTGAAAAAAACCGTTCTGATTGCTATAGGCATACAGACCGGTTCGGCCGGGGTAGACCCCTGAGAAATGGTCCATCAGCTGCATCTCATTTTCCCAGACAGGGGCTGTAGTGGTGCTCTTGCTGCGGTACAGTCCGGATTCCGCACCTAAAATAACTTCCCCGTGCTGCGTCAAAAAATAATCCACCGGCAAACCGCCGGGTAATCCCGCGCTGACATCCTGCCAGGTCTGCCCACCGTCGATGGATTGAAAAACGATGTTGGTAGTTGGTTGCGCTGCTGTCTCAGGCTTCTGTTGGTACTCTGAAAAAGCAAGATTGGCCTCCATTTGAGGAGCGTTTTCGTGCATGGACTGGCAGGCGACGAAGGATTGAAAAAAGAGCAAAAAAGCGAGCATGTGTAAGTACATAACGATGTTGGGTTAGTGAAACAATGCTGCAAAAGAACGGTCTGGCAGAGACCGGGCAGCTTTTGGGCTGTAAAACAATGTAACGGATTTGTAAAAGGATGGAAACAGGCTTCTGGACATTTGGACATCGGACTTGCATCCTAAAAAATTGAAAATCATGCACTTGCTGAATCATGTCTAACGTCCAATATCAATGTGCAATGGCCATTTTATCAATGGATCCTCTTGGTGAATCGTATCTTCGTTCAAATATGCTACGAGATTATTCATTTTTTCCTCTACCACTCCCTGGCCACGTGGAGGAGTATAAATAATTTAGAAAGGGCACACATTTTTCAAGTAAACACCTCATTGAAGTTCTTTGAAATATTGGATAAGAAAATAAGGACGCCTTCGCAGTTTTTCCTGATAGCCAGTTGAGCGATCGAAATTGGGTCGATTTTGCGAAGTCTGTCTTTTCGCACGATCAATTCGGTCCTATGCAGAGGTTCTTTTTCTTTAATGAACAAGCCCATGCAAAAACAGAGAATGAATGAGCATGCGACCACAATAATCAGGTTAGCCAGTTTTACAGGGCATTTCAGCCGGGTCTTGTGGATGTAAAAGCCTGCAGACTTAAGGTGCTTAAACAATGTTTCAATCTTGAATCGTCGTTTGTAGTAATGACAGGCCTCGTAGCCCAATTCCAGATTTGTCAAAAGGAAAAGCGGTTTTGAATACCCTTTTCCCCGCCCATACACGGCGTTTGCCAGTGGCAATGCGCCCTCGATGAAGCAAATGCGTTGGGTGGTTTGGATGGAATCAAAGCGGGCGACATCGCCGTCGAAATCGATGAGGCGATCCGAAGATGTCCTAACCACAAACGACCAATCATTGTCACAGCACCACTGCCGCAGGCCCTGACCGTCAAATTCTCCGTCACCCAAAAGCACGATTCGGCACCCCGTGGGACAAATTCGGGCGACCATTTTGAGCAGATCAGTGTGTATTTCCTCAGGGAAATGTCCTTTTTCTCCCTTTTTAACAACCCACGCTACCGGAATAGCAAAGTCCCTGCACAAGACCGAAAGCATCCGTGTAGTGTTAGCCGAGCCTGTTTGGCTGCCGTCTATGACGAATACAATCTCGCCTTTGGTCGACAAACCCTGTAAAAAGTGCCTCACAAAGGGCATGTAAAAAGTCTGCCAGTCCGTCCATTTGTTGTTCAACCAACGCTTAGCCTGTTGCAGCAAGCTGGACTTCTTCCGTGCACGATAAGCCTCTGTGGATTCACTTATACTCTCCAAGCGGCAGTGCCCGTTGTGGATACATGCATGAATCAGGCTGGCCGTCAGGCAAACTCGCCTGCACATCTGACCATTATTGGACCCGGGTGTAACCCGTTGTGAAAAATCGAAGATATCTTTGTGGGCACTTCGGCGCATGGAAGGGGGGATTTATGCGTGAGAAATACAAGTTTCCCCTCCATTTTTCTTTTCCGACATTTCAAAGAACTATAACCGGTTTGTTCACCGGAAAATGTATACCCTTTCTAAAAAACTGAACAACATCTACTCATTGTTTCAGGATTTTGTCCCTCCCGACCAGTTGACCCTCCCGCCAAAATTCAAGCACATAAAAACCCTGGTCTAAAAACCCCAGATCCAGGGTTTCCGGCACTTCTTTTAAGGTCAAAACCGTTTGCCCAAGCTGATTTATGATGCGCAAAAGATCCGGTTTTTTAGGATCGGAATAATAAAATCGCACCGTTTGTGAGAAGGGATTGGGATGCAATTCAAAGGATGCTTCCAAGCTATCTGCCTCATTTGCACTAACACTTCCCGGCACCCAGGGACTGAAATCAAAACTTCGAACGGACTCCCCTACGATCGTCACACCATTGAATTTCGTGACCTCATTGGAAATATACCCGGAGCGATTGCCGTCAAACCCAATGCTTTCAACCTGCCCGATCTGAAGCGCTGTACCAAGTTCTATGCGACGTTTATTGCCTGCGAAAAACTGGTCTGTCCCTGCCGGCCAATCCCAAAGCAACCAGCAAAAAACGGTCGGGATAAAAGGCCGGAGGTCATAGCCGACCAGCGCAATGAGTTTCTGGTCGGGCGAAAGCGCAGCCCCGGTGATGAGGCCTTGTGCGTCAAAGGTTTCAAGTTTGTCGGCCACATTGGATGCCGGATTCACCACATAATGAACGGTGTTGTAATTGCGGCGACTTTTGGTAAACAGCTGAATGCGGCCGTTGTAAAAGATCATAGCTTCACAATCGAAGACCGTGCTGTCTTCTGGCTGCGCGGTGTAATTGGTTTGATCCGCATAGGAAAAGGGCAAAAAGGACCACTCAAACTCCTGCACCGTTTCGGAGTTGCTGTTGCCAATCCAGGAAAGTGGAACGATGTAGATCCCGAGGTTTTGTCGGTCGTTGCTGTTGTTGCCAAAATCGCCGATGTAGAGTTGGGTGCCGTCGCT
Organism: Saprospiraceae bacterium; assembly: GCA_044350425.1. Taxonomy (GTDB): domain Bacteria; phylum Bacteroidota; class Bacteroidia; order Chitinophagales; family Saprospiraceae; genus M3007. The sequence continues at coordinate 54,196 of JBILHS010000014.1, forward strand.
GGCGATATCCTCCCAGTCCTTATTTTTGGCATTTTTGAGGGTAATTTTTTGAAAAACATCCCCTGATTCAGGATCAAGCCTGAAAAATTCTTCGTCGAAACCACTGTCGCTGTGTCCCCACCACCGGGTGCCTGCTTGGGTAAGTCCGCTGATCTCTTTCAAATCATTGGGCAGGTTGGCTTTAAAGATTGGAGCATAGTTCGTAACCGGGTAGAGACAGGAACCGTCGTTGCTCGTTGCTAATGCGTTAAAATTGATAGCCTGCGGATCGGGGCAGCCAGGCTGGGCAAGGACTGGGCTAACCCAAAGCAGGATAATAAAGCGTGCGATACATTTCATGTGGACGAATTTTGGTCGAAAGGAATGAAATTCGTGTCATCGGGCAAAGCTTTTTACCTTTTTTGCCTAAAAAGCGGCGACTTAGCCCGACGTTTGCCCTATCGTTTTATCAACAGACTTAAATTCAGGTTTCCAACATGGCTCGATTGCTTTACCTCGCTTTACTCGCGCTCGGCTCGCTTGCCTGCACCCGCGCTGAACTGCTTTCCAATACCGCCCCCGAAAACACACCGCCACCCTCGTCGGTGGAATGTGATACCTGCAACTACCCCATTGTAATGGTGCATGGTTTTCTTGCCTCCGGCGATACCTGGACAAAATTTCACCAGCTTTTTACCTCCAATGGTTATAAATGGAGATCCCTTTACGCCTTCGACTGGAACAGTCTGAACCAGTTGGGCGGCGGCAACACCCAGTTGCTGGACCAGTTCATTGATAAAGTACTGGCGGAAACAGGCGCCACTCAGGTGCGGCTCATGGGTCATAGTGCCGGGGGCGGGGTTTGCTACACCTACCTTTCCGATGCTTCCCGGGCGGCCAAAGTAGATGGCTACGTCCACATTGGCGCTTCCGTACAACCTGGTCCGGCGGGTCCCGGCGGCACCGAGGCCACACTCAACCTTTGGAGTCCCGACGACGAGGTCGCGAACAATGGCGACATCACCGGCGCCACCAACGCCATGATCCCCGGCAAAGACCACTATCAGATCGCCACGAGCAAAGAATCTTTTGCGGCTGTCTGGCAGTTTTTCCACAACAGTCCACCGGCCAACCCTGACATTACGCCGCAGGGCCCGCTGGTTTGCATTGCAGGGAAAGTGCTTTATTTTGGAGAAAACACCCCGCTGGAAAACGCGAAAGTGGAGATCTGGGAGGTAGATCCCGCTACCGGAGCGCGCGTGGGCAATGCCCCGGATTTTACTTTTATGACCAACGCCGAAGGTAAATATGGCCCTGAAAACATCAAGGCAAACACCACGTTTGAATTTGTGGCCACCCCGCCGAATTCAAGTCAGCGCGTTATCCACTACTTCCGGGAAGGTATTACCCACTTGAATAGCCTGGTTTATTTGCGCACCATTCCGCCGCCGCCATCGCTTGCGGGACTACTGCTGGCTGGATTGCCGAAGGTGGACAATCAAACCGTCGTGAATGTTTTTACCGCCAGTCAGGCTGTGATCAATGGGCGTGATATCCTCACGGCTGCCGGTTCAGAATTGTCGACCGCACAATACGCGCCTCCTTCCAAAACAGCCATCACCTATTTTCTGTACGACGACGGCGACAGTCAGACCGAACTTACCCCTGTGGGCACCTTCGGCGGTTTCCCGTTTTTGAACGGGGTGGACATGTTTTTCCCTACGGTTGCGCCGGGCAGTATCCCGATCATCATGAACGGACGGACGGTGCAGGTGCGAAACATTAAGTCTTCGGCAGGCGTGGTTGTAGGAGTGTTTGATTAAAAACACCAACTTTGCGCCCCATGCGCTTATCCGTCGTCATTGTCAATTACAACGTTCGCCACTTCCTCGAGCAGGCCCTGGGCTCTGTGCGGCGTGCCATGCAGGGCATTGATGGCGAGGTGTGGGTGGTGGACAACCATTCGGCTGATGACTCCGTACGCATGGTCCGCGAACGATTCCCGGAGGTCCGGCTGATTGCCAATACGGACAATCCGGGTTTTGCCGTGGCGAATAACCAGGCTATACGGCAAAGTACCGGAGAATACGTGTTGTTGCTCAACCCTGACACCCTGGTAGAAGAGGATACCTTTCGCAAATGCCTCGATTTCATGGATGCTCACCCCGAAGCAGGCGCTCTGGGCTGCAAACTGCTGGATGGCAGCGGTAAATTTTTACCTGAAAGCAAACGCGGTTTCCCAACGCCCTGGGTAGCCTTTTGCAAGACTTTTGGCCTTTCCAGCCTCTTTCCAAAAAGCCCGGTCTTTAACCGCTATCACATGGGGTATCTGCCGGAAAATGAAACCAACGAGGTGGATGTACTGGCGGGTTGTTTCATGTTCATGCGGAAGACCACACTGAACCAATCGGGCCTGCTGGACGAGGCGTTTTTCATGTATGGGGAGGACATTGACTTGTCGTACCGCATTCAGCTGGCGGGCTATAAAAACTATTATTTCCCCGAAACCAAGATCATCCACTACAAAGGTGAAAGCACCAAAAAAGGATCGCTCAACTACGTGCGTACCTTTTATCAGGCGATGATCATCTTTGCCCGCAAGCATTTCAGCGGGCGACGGGCGGGGCTCTTTGTGCTGATGTTACAAGGGGCCATCTGGTTCAGGGCGAGCCTGACGGTACTCCGCAATTTTTTGGGCAAAGCCTGGCTCCCGGCGGTGGATGCAGCGGCCATATACCTGGGACTGGTGCTGCTCAAGGACTTCTGGGCCAACTATTATTACCACGACCCCCACTGGTTCAAAACCAATGTCCTGTGGTTCAATTTCCCCCTGTACATCCTGATCTGGCTGGGTACGGTATGGATCAGCGGCGGCTATGACACGCGGTACAATCTGAGTCGTTTGTTGCGTGGTCTGGGACTGGGAACTTTGATCTTATCGGCCGTTTATGGCTTGCTGGACCTGGATTACCGGCCTTCGCGGGCACTGGTCTTGATGGGCGCAGGTTGGGCAGTTTTTGCCACGGTGGGCATTCGATTGGCCATGCATTTCTGGTCCTTTGGAAACTTCCGGTTGGGACGTTCCAAAGTCAAAAACCTGCTTGTGGTCGGCTCCGAAAGTGAGTGTAATCGGGTGTTGGGGCTTCTGACTCGCGTGGGAGCAGGTGGGAAAAATTTCATCGGGCGCGTAGACCCCAACCCCTCCCCTACAGGGAGGGGGGCCGATGCCGTGCTTCCGCCGAGTGCGGCTCCCCTCCCTGTAGGGGAGGGGTTGGGGGGGGGGTTGGCTGAACTGGTGCGCATTTACGCCGCCAACGAGATCATTTTTTGTTCCAAAGACATTGGTTCACAGGAAATTATGGCCTACATGACCCAAATCGGACCCGCCATCTCCTACAAAATAGTGCCCGAAGAAAGCCTCAGCATCATCGGCAGCAGCAGCAAAGACGAACCGGGCGAATTGTACACCATTGACATCCGCTACAACATTGCCCAGCCGGGACATCGACGGGATAAACGCCTGATCGACCTGTGTATTTGTCTTGCACTCCTGGTCACACTTCCCGTGTGGCTGATCTTTTCCAGCAAAAGAGCCCAGCTCCTGAAAAACTGGCTGCCTGTATTACTGGGCCAAAAAACATGGGTCGGCTACGCTTCAAACGCCCAAAACAGCACCTTGCCATGCCTGCGTCCGGGTGTTTTTTCCCCGGTAGATGCCCTTCATGATCTTGAAGTCAACGAAGAGACTGCCGCCCGGCTCAATTTCTTCTTTGCCAAAGACTGGGAAGTGGAGCGCGATCTGACCGTTTTTGTCAAATCCTGAATTTTTAGTAACTGGTTAGGTTGGAACAAGGATGACACGGATTGGACACGGATTTCTGAATGAATGCAAAAATCGATGCAAATCCGTGTTCCAACCTAACCAGTTACCTTTTACCATTAAATGGATCCATACCATGAAAAGACTACTGCTCCTCCTCCCCTTTTTATGCCCCTTAATGCTGGCGGCACAGGTTGAATTTGCTCCGCTGGGCGCTACCTGGTATTTTGAAGACAACTCGCCCCCATTGCCGTGGAAACTGGCTTATATAAAAGTTGAAGTCACCGGTATTGATACCATTCAGGGCAGGGCCTGCAAGAGGATTGAAAGCAAACATATTCTCGGTGGCAGTGACTGGGGTTGCTCCTTTTATGCTCCCTTGCTTCATACTTTTCAGAAAAATGGACTAGTGTATGCTAATCATGATGGCGATTTCCACCTGCTTTATGATTTTGATGCCCTTGCCGGCGAAAGTTGGGTGATCCCAAACCCACCCATCGCATGGGGCGACTCACTCGTGGTGGTGGTAGATTCCGTTTCTTTTGTCACGGTAAATGGGAATGTTTTGAAAGTGCAGCATGTTTCAAACCCCGGATTAGGACCGGGTGAACTGCTGCAATGGGGCTCAGAGATCATTGAAGGCATCGGAAACACAGGGTATATCACGCCTCAATACCCTACCTGTGACCCCTGGATCTATGGCCTGCGTTGTTATGAAGACGACAGCCTCGACCTCCATTTTGTGACCTTTCCCTGTGATTCGACTAAATCCTATGTAGCCACCCAAGCGCCTGTTTTGCGTGGTGGGTTCTTCACGCCCAATCCAGTAACAGGCAATACCGTTGTTTTGTCTGAGGAAATAGATGCCGACCGAGTCGTGCTCCAAAATACCCTGGGAGCCCCTGCAAAAACCTTTTTACTCAGTCAGGGCCATACGCTGGAAATAGAAAACATCGAACCAGGCGTTTATTTCGCCACCCTCTTCCTGGACGCCCGCCTGGTGGGGACCGATAAACTGGTGGTCCTCCGAAGGTGACCAGCTGGCATAAAAAAAGCCGTCCGACCTTTCGTCGAACGGCTCAAAACCAAATGAAAACAATCTTCCTACCGTAAAAACGCTTTCGCCCCCTCCGTTGAGGGAGAGGTTGGTTTTTTGTGGATTCCAAATTTATGCTTGACTTATGGTTGTAAGCGCTGGCAATGCTCTACCACGAGCTTCTGATCAGAATACTATCCATTACAGGTATGGAAAAATGTATTCAAAAAACAGGCACATAGCAATTGCCAGACTACTGGACATTTTGACAATAGACGTTGGACTTGCACTCTAAAAAATTGAAAACCATGCACTTACATAATCGTGTCTAGTATCCAACGTCAAAATGTCCAGTAGTCTGAGCAATTGCCCAAATTAATGACCCCAAAATGGCCGTTAATAGCACGCTCCTAGTTCTGATCATTAAAAACGGCAAATGCAATAAAAAAACAATTGGAATGGCCCAGACGCCTATGCTTCCCTTTATCAATTCAAAAACGGTGTCTGATGCTGTTTCCAATCCCGTTTTAGCGCTTTTCTCTAGTAGGCGGTTTGCTATAAACCCATCGTAACCAATGACAATAGGGAAAAACCATATCGGCGTCCAAGAGATCAGTTGACCCTCGGAAAGATGCTTAAAGTTTAACATATAAATATAGAAAGCTAGGGCTAAGCCAAGTAGTATAAATGCCCTGAATAGGTTGGCGTTGCGGGTGTAGTTATTTTGCATGGTAGATATGTTTAAGAAATCAGCTCCTAAACTCTCCGGATCTCCCCCCCTCAATACCCCCCAATAGAAAGCATCACCAAAGTACAACCCTCCACCGTTTCAATCCCGCGCTCCTGCGCAAGCCGCATCAATTCAGGATTTTCGGTGCCCGGATTGAAGATGATCCGTTTGGGCTGTAGGGAGAAAATGTAGTCGTAATATTCCGGTTGGCGGGCCGGGCCAATGTAAAGCGTTACAGTATCTATACCTTCCACAGGAGGCATTCCTTCCAGGATCTCCAGATCTCCGATCAGGCCGGTACGGATACCCACCGGCACCGCTTCATGGCCGTATTGGGTGAGGCGCCTGGTGGCGAGGTAAGCGTAGCGTTCAGGATTTGGTGTGGCGCCGAGGACGAGTGTCTTTTTCATATTTAGAAAAGAGAAACACCTGTTTTGACAAAAAGTTAGGCGGCTTGAGATACTTTTGCGGGCTTTTTAGCAGGAATTACTATGATACTAACCGATAAAAAGATCCTCGAGGCCATCGAAAGCCGTCAGATCGTGATTGAACCTTTTCGCCCCGAGTGCCTGGGCACCAACTCTTACGACGTGCATTTGGGCCGTTACTTCGCTGTATATCAGGATCATGCGCTGGATGCTAAGCGCCACAATAAGATCAATACGTTTGAAATTCCTGAAGAAGGTTACGTGCTGCAACCCGGCACCCTCTACCTGGGCGTGACGGAGGAATATACAGAAACCCACAATTCTGTGCCTTTCCTTGAAGGCAAGAGCAGCATCGGAAGACTGGGCATTGACATTCACGCCACGGCCGGAAAAGGCGACGTGGGCTTTTGCAACCACTGGACCCTGGAAATTTCCTGTGTCATGCCGGTGCGTGTGTACGCGGGCATGCCCATCGGACAACTCATCTACTTCCTGGTGGATGGCGACATTGCCAACTATTACAACAAGAAGCAGAACGCTAAGTACAATGAAAAGACGGATAAGCCGGTGGAGAGTATGATGTGGCGGAATTTTTAACTTGAAGCCCTACTTTTTCACCACCACAAATTCCACCCGCCGATTCTGTGCCCGACCCTCCTCCGTCTCATTCGAAGCAATCGGCTTGGCCTCCCCTTCCCCATGCGAGCGCAGCCGATTTTTGCTGATCTTATTTTCCAGTAAAAAATGGAGCACGGATTCCGCCCGCCTGCGGGAAAGATCCAGGTTGTAGGCATTCTCGCCCAGTGCATCCGTGTGTCCCATGATCTCGATGACCAGTTTAGGATGGTCGCGCATGATCTTCAGTAGTTTATTCAATTCCACAAAGGAGCGTGGCATCAGTTCGTCTTTGTCAAATTCGAAATAAATGTTCTTGAGCTGAATGATTTTCCCGGGTTCTAAGGTCTGTTTCGACAGGTCGTCGGGCTTGACAGGTACCGGTTTGAACGGCGGGATCTTTTTCACCAGTACATCATCCAGGTAATAATAGGCGTAATTGAAACAATCCTCCCTGGGTGCTACGGAAAGCGTGTTGAAGTCGTCCTTGAAATTGCCAATGACCACATACTCCGCTTCATACTTTGCCACAAACTGTCCACTCACCTTTACCCACTTGCCATTGGGCGCCGGCACAATGTCTTTCGCGATCACCTGCGCTTCCCGGACCAGCAGCTCATCGGTCAGACGTTTGATCTCGCTGATACTGAAATAGGCCCCTAAATTATTGATCTGCAGGGATTTTTCCAGATGACTCACCCAAAATTCAACATAATATGCCTGGCCGATCACGAGGGGCTCCGCCAATTGGATCTCCACGAACTCCCGACAATGCGGCTTTCCGTTGGTACAACCAAAAAGGGTTAGTCCTGCCATGTGCTTACCGGTACGCGGCTTTTGTTTGCCAAAGCCTTTTTCTGCCCAATCCATCGGCACGTGCACTTCCGGCCCGTATATATCCGGACTGGCGGTAGTGGCGCTGAACCAGTATTTCACCACTTCTCCAAAGAAGGCACCCTTATAAGACCAGCCAATGGGGGCATTGGAAAAACGCTCGAAACCTGGATTCGGCACAAGGTTGGATACTGATTTTTGAGCATTCAGGCTATAAATCGTCAGGAAAAAAATAGCCACCTGGGCTGCGTGTTTACTAACCTGCAAGGGGAAAACTGAACTGTTCGAGGGTATATGCATATCAAATCTGGCTTCGTCCAAAAGTAGGGTGTTTCAACAGAACCATATTTTAAAAAACGCGTATTTGTTGCAGATGGTTTAAAATTAGTATGTTACAACCCTGCTTTCGCTGCACGCTTCCTACCTTTGTAGCTCATTTTCCCGGAACAGCGTTCAGGGATACCATTCACACTCGACTCCATACATGAATATCGCCGTCGTTGGAACTGGCTACGTTGGGCTGGTCACTGGAACTTGTTTTGCCGAAACCGGCAACAATGTCATTTGTGTTGACAACAATCACGAAAAGGTCAAAAGCCTGCGCGCAGGAAAGATCCCTATTTTCGAACCCGGTCTCGATGTCCTCTTTGAGCGCAATACCAAAGAAGGCCGTCTGCATTTTACCACCGATCTGAAAGCGGCCGTGGATAAAGCGACCATCATATTTTTAGCCCTCCCCACCCCGCCCGGCGATGATGGCTCTGCGGACCTTTCTTACATCATGGGGGTGGCCAAGGATCTGAGTGAAATCATCACAGACTATAAAGTGATCGTGGATAAGAGCACCGTCCCCGTAGGCACGGCCGAAAAAGTGGCGGCCATCATGGTGAAAAAGCTCTCCAAAAAGATGTTCGACGTGGTATCCAACCCTGAATTCCTGCGGGAAGGTGTGGCGGTGGACGACTTCATGAAACCCGACCGCGTGGTGGTGGGCACCCGAAGCGAACGAGCCCGCAAGGTCATGCGCCAGCTGTACGAGCCCTTTGTCCGTCAGGGCAATCCGATCTATTTCATGGATGAGCGCAGCGCCGAAATGACCAAATACGCCGCCAATGCTTACCTGGCGGCCCGTATTTCATTCATGAATGAGATCGCCAATCTCTGCGAAAAAGTGGGCGCCAACGTGGACCAGGTGCGCATTGGCATGGGCTCAGATTCGCGTATCGGCAAGCGATTCCTGTTTCCGGGCATCGGTTATGGCGGCTCCTGTTTCCCTAAAGACGTTCAGGCACTGGCCAAGACCGCTTCCGAATATTCCTACGATTTCAAGATCCTGAAATCCGTGATGAAAGTCAACGGGATCCAGAAGGGTGTGCTGACCAAAAAAATAAAGAAGCATTACAAAAACGACCTTGCTGGCAAAACCATTGCGGTCTGGGGACTGGCGTTCAAACCCAACACCGACGATATCCGGGAAGCTCCGGCGCTGGTCATCATGGACGAACTTTTAGCCATGGGCGCCAAGATCCGCGCTTTCGACCCCGAAGCCATGGACCACGTTCGTTCCATTTATGGCAACCGGATCACACTTTGCGACAAGATGTATGATGTGCTGGAAGGAGCCGATTGCCTGGCGATCATGACGGAATGGAATGAGTTTCGCACGCCTGATTTCGAACACATGGCTGCTACCCTGAGTGAAAAGATCATCTTCGACGGACGGAATGTGTACGATACGGAGCAGATGAAAGAACTGGGTTTTCAGTATGTTAGTATGGGTCGGCCGAAGGTTCGGGGGAAAAAGGGTTAATTATCGCGGAATGTAATATTTCAGCCAAAGCTTATCCACGCGTTGGCTGAAATATTACATCGCTTTAAGTCGATATGCATCCAAATAACTTATAAGCGAACGGTTGGCCGCATTTTTTTGCCAGCCATCTTCTTCGTGGCTGATTTGGATAATTTCCTGGCTTTTTACATTCTTAAACCGCTCACTCACGTCCCTCAAAGTGGTTGTTTCAGACTCATCGAGATAATCTGAAATCTGAATTTCACCACCTGGTAAAAATTTGCTGCCAATGCTCCCGTTTGGGTATTCGTGATGCTCAATCCGCACAAATCCCTCGTTTTCGACAAATTGGAACAGCCCATCAAAATTGTTGGGCACAGGGCCCATTTCTATGGCCCGGTATTTTGCGCCACTAATAGAACGGCCATGCCGTTTGAAATGAACGAAATCTGCATAGAAAAGAATTTTGTTCATCTGGGTTTTGAAAATGGACGTTTTGTCTGCAAAAAACCGAGTCATAGCCCCAAGTCGATGGGGGTTGGGCTGACGAAAGCCGCGTTCCACATCAGGGCGAGATGAACCCATTAGTAAATTAGTGGTCCATTCATGCTCTCGCCAATGGGCATTTTTTTTCAATAATTCTTCGGCTTTCCGAACTAAACGCTCTTTCTCTGCCTCCTCAAGGCCACTCAATTCTACCAATTGACAGAAGCCCTTAGGATGGTGTGCCAGGAAAATCAAACTGGCATTTGATTCACTTGGCAGTTCGCCACTTTCGTATTGCTTGTATTGATTGATACCAAAACGGAGCACCTCCGACATTCTGGATGCTGAAATTCCATATTGCTCCCTGATTTCCATGATTTCTTCAGGAAAAGGAAGATTGTGTTTGCTTCGATATTGGTCAGCAGCCTGACGAAGGTTTGTTTCCATCATGTTGGAGTCTTCGAATTCCTCTCCGGTATCCTCACATTGCCATACGTGATACATTACAGGAAAGGATTCTTTGCGGATGGCAAGAGTGCTTTCTCGTATAAGCAACTTCATTTCCTTGCCTGTCATTGGGCTGAGCATAAGTAATTTTAGCTTGGATTCTGTGAACAGAAAGGATTAAACCCTTAAAGGGTAAGTCATAGGAAACTCAGCAACGTGGAACGAAATACAAATCGTAGGGTTGCCGGGCAAACCAAGCGTGATTTTGATGTATATCTCGTGGCGCTTTACCAGCTTACCAAAGACCCACATTTCGGAGCCACCGTAGAAGATTTCAGGTAATGGCCCCTCAGAATAGTCTTCGATGGCTAAATCAGCGAGGATTTCTTTTACGTCATTGACAGTGATTTCAAGGTCAGCAAGGGTTTGCGTGTTTTTATGTCGATCGTTCCTAAAAATCACACCCCAAATACCAAGTTTCACTTTAAAGTTGTCTAAAAAAAACGCAATTTGAACAGTTTGTTCCATAGCCATATACAAGGGCTTTTGATTTGCTTGCTCTATAAGCAGACAAGGTTGATGAATTATGACCTTTCATGAGTGGAACTGGATTAAAACATTATTTAGTCGTGCAAAGGTAAGTAAAAAATTTATAAATCACTTTAAAGTGATTTTATTTGAAAAAATTTATTTTATGCTTTTATGGTTTTTACTCCACCCGCACACAATCCTCTGAAACCAACCCCGCCCGCAAATGCGCCGCCACACCCGGTTTAGTAGCCATAGTTCCTGCCGCCGCCACTGCCGCGTTCAAATCCAGTAGCCGCTGCAAAATACCCCCCATATCACTGGGTGAAAGTTCCGGCCAACCGTAGGCTGCCAGCACCGCCCGATCAAGGGCTTCCTGCGCATCACGGAGCGGGTTTTTCCCGGGCTTGTCTAGCGTGCGGTATAAGTCACGGAGATTAAGATGACCCCGGCTCATATAGTCGTGGCGGAGATCGCGCAGGGCTTTGGCGGCCTTGCCCACCGCAAGGATTTGTACCTCACTGGGTTGCTGCGGCCAGGGGAACGTGTCCCAGACCGACTCGGTAGTGTAACGAAAGTCACCCTTCATCGTTGAGCACTTTTCCTTAAACCATAGAAAATGAAGCCCCGATGAAATGATGCCGAACGAGTAGTCATCGTCCAACGTGAAGACCATGAGCGCATCGTTGGGTTGAATTTCAGAAGAAATAAACTCAAAAATCGGCCGCTTCGTCACTCGTGAGCAGGCAATATATCTTGGCAGTTGTCGGATGGCTTGAAGCATCTCTCGCCGTCCCCACACGAGTTTCCACCACGAGTTATAAAAGTTGATGTGGTGTTTATTCACTTTGGCCTTTGAGTTTTTCTCCAAGGCCACGCGGTTTTCTGCATCTTGCGCTTCGGCTTTTGTCTTTTTATCGGGTAAAACTTTGGCCTCCACGATTTTATAAAGTTCCCTGAAAGATGAGGCCTCAATGATGTCTTTTTCCGTAAAATCAATTACATACCTTCCGGGCTGGCCGCCCAAATTGGACAGCAATTCATCGCCAATAAGGAAAGGTCGCAGCACTTCGGCGTATTCAGGATGAGATTTCAGGATTTTTAGCCCATCCACTTTTTCCAGCAAAAAGCCTTCGTGGCCGTGTGTTTGACCCTGAAATACGCACTTAGGGCTTGTATTGCAGGACAGAACCTGCGCTCCGGCCAGATCAATTTGCAGCGAGAGGCTGCTGTTGATGTGCGGCACTATTTGGGCACTGAGCGTCTTGTCCGGGTTTTCAGTATAGAGCACTTTCGGTCCTGGCTCCTGGCCTTTTTTCCAATTTACAATGCTCACATAAACGGCGGCTTCGCCCGACCAATCCTACGACGATACCGCGTTGGTGATGGTGCCACCGTGTTGTACAATGTAGTCGAGGCTGCTTACCCGGCTGTTGTTCTGACGGATGGTATTGGTACCCACCAAGCCTGCATAGCCATCCTCAGGCAAGTGCTGATGGGCTTTGTAAAACCAGTATACACAGAAATCGGCACGACCATTTACTTCGGGGTAAGCTGCACGGAGGCGGTTGAGGTATTCAACACCGAACTCTTGTTGCATTTTGTTTTTGGACTGGTAGGGCGGGTTGCCGATAATGGCTTCGCAGGCCGGCCAGTCGGTGAAAAGCGCATCGGCGCAACGAATGTTTGCATCCAAATTATCCAAAGGGAGCGCAGCATCGTGAATATCAAAGGCTTCACGGACAGAAATTTCTTTAGCGATCATCAGGGTAACTTTGGCCAATTCGACGGCGTATTCATTCACATCGAGACCAAAGAATTGGCGGGTGCTGACGAATGGTTCGTTTTGCAAAAACTCGCTGAGGCGTTTGGCATCCTCCCGATTGGTGGAGCGTTCCCGGATACGAGCAAGCAGGTTTTTCTCCAGCAGTTTCATCTCCTTGAAAGCAATAAAAAGGAAATTACCTGAGCCACAGGCAGGATCTAGTATCTGAAAATGGCGGAGCTCGCGCAACAGTTCATACTGCTCATCAAGCGTATCGGATTCCTCAATACGTTGCAACCAAGGGTCCGTGATGGTGGGAGCAACTACTTTCTTAATGTCCTGCTCATAGGTGTAGTGGGCGCCGAGGTTATGCCGCAAACCTTTTTTGGTATTCTCAATGCCTGCCTCAAAAATAGAACCGAAGATAGCAGGGCTTACATTTTGCCACTCGAATGAAGCAGCATTTTCGAGACAGTTGAGTTCGTATTCGTTGAGCTCGAGTGGTTGAACGCGGTCGAAAATACCACCATTAAAGTAAGGGGTGTCTTTAAACCGACCCGCAGGCGTCTGGCCTGGCGTGTTCATTTCGCGGAATAAGCCTCCGATGGCATCGTAGGCTGAAGCCTGACCACTCAGACTGTCTTTTACCATTTTAGTAAAAAGCAAATCAGGCAGCAAATCAGCGTCTTCGGCGAACATAGCTACTACGCATTGCAGACAAAAACGGAGTGCTTCTTCTTCTGGAATTCTGCGACGAAGCATGGATTCGTACACACCAGCCACTTGCTCGGCCGCTTTTTTGGTGACATCACTCCGATTGACGCTAAAAATAGGATTTTCTTCACGAGGCAGCAAAAAACCGAATGCCTCTGAGTGATCGGCCAATTGATCAAGCAATACTTTGTCCAATGGCTCGTATATGTTCACATCAAAATCGTAAATCCAGAATTCGTCGAAATTGCAAAGCACAACATACCGTGGACGGTTTGGCACGAGTTGTTGCCAATAGCTGAATGCTTGCTGGTAATGAAGTTCAAGTTTTTCGCCCGATTTTTTCATTTCAACCAGCACGCGTGGTTTCCACACAAGATCTGCAAAAGACGTAGCGCGACGGGTTTCGTTTTTGATTCGAAATTCACAGGTTGCCCCGGCTCCTTTTAATCCTTCGGAAAAGCCAAAAGCTGTAAACAACCGATCAAGAAAAATCTGAGCTTCGCCTTTTTCATCACCTCGAAGGTGCTGACGGCAATAGCGTGTGAAGTCGGCAAGTGATTGCTGGAGCGACATTGGAATGGGTTTTTAAAATTCAAAAGGCAAGGTAAAGCTCCAATTTCATTACATTGTAATCAATTGATTAATAGTATGCCAATTGCAAATTTGACACCTTATTTTTAGATCAACGCGTTAACATTTTCAGCATTATTGTTTTTTCCCACAATCTTTGCACCATGGCTCAAATCAACTGGGTATTTCTCGACGATTCAGGAGGTCGCCACAAAGTGGGGCTTTATCATGGCGACCGTTCGGGACACGTCATGATCCATTGCAATATGAAGGTCATGCAGGTTGATTTTTCAGTAAAGGACAGTAAGATGTACTCGTTTTTTATTGAGGATGAACTCATCGAAGTTATCCTGGAGAAAAAAAACGGGGTATTTGGCTACGAATTTCGGGTCAATAAAAAAGCAGATACTCCCCGCAACAAGGTCAGACGGGTCACAGAAGGAAAGACCCGAAAATACCTGGCCCTGACCGTAGGCGGTCTGTTGTTGCTGCTGGGTACCGCCTTCTTTGGGCTTAAATGGTTTGGTGAAATACAGGAAGCTAAAAGGATGGCTTCTACCAGCATCGTGAGCAAATACAGTCGGAAAAACATGGAACAATTGTCCCGCGAAGGCAAGCGGACCGTGGCACGGCTACACCTCGTGCATCAGGATGATTCCAATAATCAGAAGATCAGTTACACTTTACTGGGCGTGGATAGCCTCATGGAGCAGGGCGATTTTACAGTGGCAGCGATGGATCCTATTCTCCTGCCCAGCGGCTTCCCTTTCAGCGAAGGAGACGCTTTTGAGGCGATCTACCTGCCCGGCGATCCGCAGGTGCACCGGGTTGATTTTTTTCAACCTACCCGCGCTACCACCACCACTTATCTGAGGCTGGCCACCGAAGCCGAGCTTAAGTACAATCC
>JBILHS010000012.1:0-74010 GCA_044350425.1 Saprospiraceae bacterium
ATCTGCCTCTTACAGTCTTATACAATCTAAAAATCTTTTCAAAGTAAAGCTTCGTGCTAAAACAACTATATCCAATATAGAAGATATTATTACATTTGGAGATGAATTACGAAATGTTTTTGTTAACAATAGTCAATATGCTTCAAATTCACAAGTTGTCTTGCAAGCAAGTCTTGGAAGCTCTACCCAAAACAAACTGACAAATGTTCTGCCATCTCCAATGACAAGTACAGTGAGTTTCATTTTAAGCTTAAATCAACCTTCCTCAATTTCTGTAATTTTGACCGACCAATTTGGGCAAACAGTCAATAGCCAACAAAATATGCCTTCTGGGACCCAAACCTTAACTATTAACAATTTGCAGAATTTGGCTAATGGAATCGTTTTCTACAGCCTAATAGCAGGCAGCCAGACATTCGCTGGAACACTTATGAAAAGTAGCGAATAGAACCTAGCTGCAATATAAAGGATTACTAAGCATCACCTGAAATTTATAATTTCTGGTGTTGCAGAATTATTTAAATCTATCATATGAAAAACATATTTTTAATTTTTCTCGCTTCAGTCTTCTTCCCTATAATTGCACCAGGCCAAAGTATTATCTATGTAAGTGACGCTGCAATTGGGATGAACAATGGCTTATCATGGGCAGATGCATTTATTGATCTCCAGGAGGCAATTTCCGCTGCTTCTGATGGTGCCCAAATTTGGGTAGCCAAAGGCATTTACAAGCCTAGCAGTGACGGTCAACGAAATCTCTCCTTTAACTTAAAAAATGGTGTATCAATTTACGGGGGGTTTAATGGGGATGAAATTGACTTTTTTGAAAGAGAAATCATGGATAATCCGACGATATTAAGTGGCGATATTGGAAAAATAGGGAATAGAGTTGATAATTCATTTCATGTGATCTTTGCAAAAGGAGTCGATTCTACCGCAATTTTAGATGGCTTCTTAATTACATCCGGATATGCAAAAAATGCGCTTTTATCAAATAACGACCTCCATGGAGGTGGCCTTTTAGTAGAAGCAGACGAATTTATTCCTGTTACCGCTCCAACAATTAGCAATTGTTCGTTTTCTCACTGTATAGCTGAGTATGGTGGAGCAGTAAGTTGTCTTGGATTTGACGGAAATTCGGAACATGTTGCATCTCCTTCATTTTCAAATTGTACTTTTTTAAGGAATCAGGCAACATCTGGCGGGGCAATTCACAAAGATGGTCACGAAAATCCCAATTTTGACTTTCGAATAGTCAACTGTTCTTTTAATGATAATCGTGCTTCATTTTTGGGAGGCGCCATTAACTTTGCAAATGCTGACCCAAATGTCTATTTAGTTGATTGTAAATTTGAACGAGATACTGCAGTAGAAGGGGCCTGTCTTGCATTTATCTTTGAACAGGGCGGTGCTTTTTTAGATATAAAAAATAGTTACTTCGCCAATAATTATGCGAATTCAAGAGCTGGCGCAATTTTAATAGCAAATTATGGCGGAACCGACATAACCCTAAATTTGAGTAATGTCCAGTTTATACAAAATATTGCTCGGTACAATCAGGGTGGATCTATCGCATTAACCAATCAATCTGATGGGGCTATTTTTAATGTAACAATTAATGACTGCATGTTTAACAAAAATAAAAGCTTTGGTCCTGGCGCTGGGATAGAAATGTTCTTTGATGCAGGCAATACTAAAGGTTTTTTCAATTTAAATAATACCTGTTTTATAGAAAACGCGCGTTTCGTTCAAAGTAGTATTGGAACTGCTCTTTCTATGCGCTGGGGCAGCCATCTTTGGGACAAAGAAATTGAATATAAATTAAAAGCAACAAATTGCCTTTTTATTCGAAATAAAAGCGTCTATAGTGCGCTTACCCCTTGGGAAAGCAAAGTTCAGGCGGATTTTATTAATTGTACTTTCTATAATAATGGGATTTATCCATTTAACAAAGCCTGGCGACCAAGTTTGAACGGGATTGATAGCTTTAATATTACAAGGTTCACAAATTGTATTATCTGGGAGTCTTTGCAGACTGAGCTAAAAAACATTTTTTACAATAACAACCCGGATAGTTATTCCGTGAATGATTATTATATCGATCATAGTATTTTAAGTCATCCTGATTGTTCATTCAATAATATTAGTATTTGTGGTGACGCGGTTCAACATGGGACATGGCCTGAATTTACAGATACTTTAGGTTGTTCAGATTTCGCTTTCAAGCCTGTATCATCCGCATTTAATGCTGGTATAAATTCTATTGTTGACTCGTTGGAATTGTCATTAGACTTTGCTGGAAACCCTCGAATTTACTGTGACACGGTTGACCTAGGTGCATTTGAAACTCAATTAGGGTGTATTTCATCCTCTAATGAACCATTAACTGAAAATTTAAAAATCTATCCAAACCCTGCTAGTGACTGGCTGAACGTAGGGATTACCAGTCCGACCTCACAAGCTTTATACTTCACTCTTATTGATGTCTTTGGCAGCAATGTATTTCATAAAGAAATTTCAGCAGGCGAGGAGGCGGTAAGTTTCTCTGTCAAACAATTGCCTGTTGGCTTTTATGTATGGAACTTGATATCAGAGAGGGGCCAAGTCTTAGCAAATGGGAAAGTAGTAATATCTAGATGATCTTACCGTCCAAACCCAATCCCCCTCCGAACAAACAAGTTAAATTTGTCCTTATCAAAGGTAATGGAAGATGACCTTAAAAAAGGCTAAGGGTTTATTATGCCCCCGTCTCAAAGCGAATGCGGGTCAATAACTGTCAGTCCTTCAATTTTTTCAAAATCGCCCAAATTGCGAGAAACCAAGGTATAATCGTTTACTAAGGCCGTTGCCGCAATGATAGCATCGGGAAGTTTAATTCTGTATGCTTTTCTGATTTCTATGGTTCGGCTCACAATGGCCTCGGACAATTGAATTATCGGGTTATGTGTTTTTGTAATTCCCGACCAACTTCTTTGGAAAGTTTGCCTGCATATTTATCTGAGAGTTTAGCAGGTTTGACAGCCCCTGTATTCTTCTCATTCGCTTCTTTAGTGCCCGGCAATGATTTATACGCAATTTTCATGCGTTCCAACAATGGCAATAGCACCTGCAAGTCTTGCTCTTTTTTAATATCTATAATGATTTGCATATTCAGTATTTTGATACAAAAGTAACGAAATATTACCGACCAAAACCAATCCCCCTCCGAACAAACAAGTTCAACTTGTCCTTATCAAAGTTGAACGACGCCACATCATCCAGTTTCAGCGTATGCAACTCAGGCTCATCCGTGATCTTGGCTGCTGAAGCACGCAGGTTCTGATTTTTAATGGCTTCCATCACCACCTGGCGCACGGTGCGCGCATTTCCAAAATATTTGTCCCGGAACTGGTGCAGGAAGGCCATGTACTTGCCGAGGTGTTCGCGGGCTTCCTCTTCCACCTGGTATTTCTCCTGACGGAACATGTAGAGCGCTATCTCCAGCAATTCTTCCGGAGCATAATCCTCGAAACGCAGCACCTTGTCGAAACGACTGGCAAGTCCCGGATTGGCTTTCAGGAAGTTATCCATGTTTTCCGGATAGCCGGCCACGAACACGAAGAATTCGCCGCGCCGGTCCTCCATGCGTTTGAGCAGGGTCTGAATGGCTTCATCGCCAAAATCACCCTGGGTGCCCCGGGAGGCTGCGGCATTCAGCGCATAGGCTTCATCAATAAACAGCACGCCACCGATGGATTCTTCGATACGTTCGGCGGTTTTGATGGCTGTTTGTCCTACAAATCCTGCGACCAGGCCCTGACGGTCGGTTTCTACCGTATGGCCGCGTTCGAGTACGCCCAGTGCCTTGTAAATCTTGGTCAGGATACGCGCCACGGTGGTTTTACCAGTGCCCGGATTGCCAACAAACACGGTATGCAGGTAAAAACGGCCCAAGACATCGCGCCCGCTTTCGCGGTAAAAGCGCACCAGATCCACCAATTCTTTAATGTCGCGCTTGATGGCCTGCATGCCAATGAGGCTGTCCAGTTCGTGTAAGGTAGCTGCGAGCAGCTTCTCGTCCACGGGAATATTGGGCAATGCTTTTTTGCGGAATACCTGTACTTTTTCTACGTCTTCGCGGAGTACCACCGTGAGCGCTTCGGGACTCAGGCTGCGCACATTGGGCATGGCCATGAGTCGCAGGCCCAATTGAATCTTCGCTTTATCCACCAGATCATGCACAAAACGTGCATTGCCAAAGGCGCGATCGCGGGAGCGGAAGGCTTCGGTGATCAGTTCATCTACCAGATCTTTGGCTTCTTTGGCGAGGGAGACCTCTTTCTCCTTGGAGGCGTAATCTGCGATCTGCGCGAGTTCCTGAGGCAGATAATCCGCGAAATCAAAACTGAGTTTAAAACGACTCCGAAGGCCCGGGTTAGAATCCAGAAAGGTCTTCATCTCCTTGGGGTAGCCGGCCACAATGATGGCCAGATCGCCGGGCCCGTTGGAAAGTTCGCGCACGAGGATCTCCACGGCTTCCCGTCCAAAATCCTTGCTGTCCTCAGGGCTGCGCGCGAGGGCGTAAGCTTCATCAATAAATAGTACCCCGCCCCGCGCCATTTCAATGGCATCCTTGACTTTAGGAGCAGTCTGTCCAATGTATTCGCCCACCAGATCGGAGCGATCTACTTCATGGACGTGTCCTTTGGAAAGCAGGCCCATCTTTTTATACAGCCGGCCCATCATTTTGGCCACCGTGGTTTTGCCCGTGCCCGGGTTGCCACTGAAGACAGAATGGACGTTAATCCCGTCTTTTTCAGCAAAGCCTTTTTCCTTTCTAAGTTGAAGGAACTGAATGTATTGTGCGTGTTCGCGGACTTTCACTTTGACTTCTGCCAGGCCGATGAGTGCGTCGAGTTTTACCAAAACCTCTTCGAAACTTTCAGTATCCTCTGGTTCTGGTTCCAGAAAAACCTGCAGGCCTTTTTCAGGCAAGTAGACCGGATGTGTTCCAAAATCCCACTCCTCCGCTACGTCGAATGGCATCACAGCCAGGGTTTGGTCCATAAATACCACTTCAGCCGTGTAGCGATCACGCCGCCAGGAGCCTTTCACATTGGAGCCCCAGCCTGCCGTGATCTTGACCCCATCGTCCCCTTTTTGAACACTGTGCAGGCGCACCACTTGACCTTTGAGTTCTCTGGCATTGTTGTAAAACTTGATGAATACCTCACATTGCCAGGCTTTGCTGAGCAGGACATTTTTGAGCATCAACTCCGCATAGACATACCGGGTTTCCTCGTCATGAAAACGTTTGAGGTAATTTCGTTCGAATTCAGGGGTGTCATCGTAAGGCCCCTCGTACATTTTGAGGGAAGTGATCTTACAATATGGATTATCGCCACGGCTGATCGGCCGACCGGCATCTTCGACAAAGAAATTTTTGGAACCCACTTTTTCACCTTCTATCCAGGCCTCCCAAACGTAGGCTCCTTTTTTCCAGAAAACACCTTCCTGCTTGTTGCCCCAGCCTTCCCGGATATAGCCAATTGCATCAAATTTGCTGACCTTTCGCTGGAAAGGCAGGATACAAAGCTCTTTTCGTTGCTTTTTGACTGTATAACACCGAAGTTCTACGTTCACTTCCCAATCGTCCAGGTCGAACTGTTTATTGTGAAAAGAAAGTTCGGCATAGATATAGGAGGTCTCCAGGCGGTCAAACACCTGCCGGTATTTTTTCTTATTGTCAGCGAGCCATTCGGTGGACGAATAGATCTTTAACTCCTTAAACTTCCAGTTTTTATGCTCGGAAGCGTCGTTTGCAACAATCGGTGGGTTATTTTCAAAATCCATAAGGAGCAAATATGCAGGTTTCGTTGGAAAGAAAAGTGCTATGTTGACAAATTTTCTGAAATGAGCCAACCTCTTTGGGCTATTTTTGTGTCATTGAAAAAACATGAACGGATGAAGCCCTTTTTTTTATCACTTTTCCTGGTCTTTTTTTGCAGTCTTTTTTGCCTTGCGCAGGCAACTCGGGCCAATCCAGCGAAAAAATCACAACGGGTCATTGTACTGTCGGGAGGTGGTATGAATATTAGCCGATCCCAATTCCAGCAATCCGTACTCCTTACTATTGAAACTCCGGTGGGCAATTTTTGGAATTTAGGAATTTTGGGCGGTTATGTCCTAAAGAAAGAATCAGATAACCGCATTTTCAAAAATGGTGGATCTGAGTACAACTTTCTTGGCGGCTTTGAAGCCGGGGGTTTTGCTAAACACTTCCTGCGCGGTCGGCTTAGCGGTCGAAAGAGTGAATTTTATTTTGGTCCGGAATTCCGATATAGCGCTATTTATTCAGAAGGAGAATTTTATGGCGGCATCATTCCTTCATATTACACCTTCAAATCCGTCCAACGCGCCCAAAATTACCTGATCCGTTGGGGCCTGCAGTGGAAACCGGGGCGCCGTACCTTACTTGACATAGCCATACCCATTGGATGGCAACGTTCTACAATAGCGACTTCAACCACCCAAAACGAGATAACTTATACCGATGTATCAAGAATCAGGGAGAAGTTTATGATGTTCCCAAGCATTCTAATCGGTTTTGCATTTTGAATATTTTTCAATGAATATATATGAAACTTTTTCTTCAAATTTTTCTTCTATTCCTCTCTTTGAATTGCACTGCACAGGAACTCAATGAACTACCTGTTAACCACACCCCAAAGCTGATCATTCAGACCGGGATCGGCTTTCAATGGCTGGGAGAAAGTTATAAATTGTATTCCCTATCGGTGGAGCGCCCCCGGGACTATTGGCATCTCGGTGTTCAGGGGACTTTCTATTTGGACAACAATTCAGATTATTATTACTATCCTGCAGAGTTTTTAAGCGGTTTTGAAATGAGTGGTTTTGCCAAATATTTCCTTCATGGACGTTTTTCCGGGCGCAAAAGCGGCATATATCTGGGGCCAGAACTTCGATTTGGAACGCGTAAATTTCGTTTAAGTAACGACATCTTCTTCCCGGTGCCTCCTATACCTACCTATGTTCCTTATGAGGAGCGCATTACAAAAATCCTGTTGCGCTGGGGAATACAATGGCAGTTTGGGCACGCTACACTGGAGCTTTTCGTTCCATTTGGGGTTGAAAACTATAAATCAACTTTGAATTTAAATGGATACAGCAACGGCAACGAAAACAGGTTTGTGATGCTTCCTGGGTTTCAAATGGGGTTTGCTTTTTAAATTTGAACCACAAAAGACACAAAAGTCCCCCCCAATAAAAATGCTCCGTCGCAATTTCTTCAAAACCACCGGATTGGCTGCGCTGGCGGCCAGTTTAAATCCATTCCAGCTCATGGCTGAAAACCCAGAGATCCACAAACCTCGCCTGATCAAGCCCGGGCGTTTACGGGAAGGCGCCACCATTGCCCTCATTGCACCGAGCAGTCCGCCTTCGGAAGAAAAGCTGGCCAAAGGCATCGCCAATCTGACTCAATTTGGATTTAAGATCGTGGAGGGAAAAAGTCTGCGCGCCCATCATGGTTATCTTGCTGGAACGGATACGGAGCGACTGGCCGACTTGCATTGGGCGTTCCAAAATCCTGAGATAGAGGCAGTATGGTGCATTCGCGGCGGGTATGGAGCGGCACGTCTGTTGCCTGATATTGATTATGACCTCATTCGCCAAAATCCAAAACCGCTCATTGGATATAGTGATGTCACCGCTTTACATCTGGCCATTCACCAGCGTACAGGATTGGTGACTTTCCATGGTCCGGTAGCTGCCTCCGACTATCCGGAAGATACTTTGCTGCATTTTCGCTCTCAGTTGATGCTGGCAGGCACACCTTATACCATTTCAGCTTTGCGTGAAGGCCTGGAATTAGATCCACCTGAATATCAACCTTTTGTAATCACAGCGGGCCAAGCAACTGGGGCATTAACCGGTGGAAATCTGGCTTTGCTTGCTGCATTGGCAGGTACGCCCTTTGCACCTGTGTTCAGGAAAAAGATCGTTTTTGTAGAAGATGTGGGCGAGCAACCCTATCGGCTGGATCGGATGTTGACCCAACTATTACAGGCTACTGATCTGACACAGGCCGCTGGGATCGCCTTGGGCGTATTCAACGATTGCCAGCCCAAACCGGATAGCCCATCTTTCTCTTTACCGGATGCTTTACGCGATAGATTGGGTGGCCTGGGTATCCCGGTCGTGTATGGAATTCCTTTTGGGCATGTGACGCATCAGGCTACTTTTCCGTACGGGATAGAAGCGAAATTGGATGCGGATAATATGTCATTGACAATTTTAGAAACCGCGGTGGTTTAAGCATCCTAGAATATTTAAAGAGGCTGTCTCACAAATCTCGTGTGAGGATAGAATGCGCCTTAGAGTGTGTCACTTTAGCCGCGTAGCGGCCTAACGTCGGTAGAAATTATTAATGATAAGTCGATAAGGTGCAGAGCACCGGAACATTTTGCCAAGAGTTCCGGCGCTCTGCACCTCCGAACCGGTTCTATATTCGATTTCTACCGACGTTAAGCCGCGCTGCGGCAAAGTGACAAAGCAGAATTAAGGACATTCCACTACTTGTGACACAGCCTCTTTATTTTTGAAATTGTCCGAAGCCAGATGTCAAAACAACCAGATTTTTTACCAAACCTGCCCCGGATAGGTGCGTTGTATATGCTGCATTTCAGCCAGCAAAAAGCCCAGGTGTTCGGAGTGCCTTCCTTGTTTCCCACCGCTTTGCATCCAGGTATTGGTGGGGATGCTCAGGGTAGCTTCATCGAGTATTTCAGTTACCTTCTTTTCCCACAAGACTTTGATATCCAACAAATTGGGTGCGATACCCTGTTCTGCCATTTCCAGGTCTATTGCATCCGGCGTGGTGAGTTCACCGGTGAAAGGCCAGAGCGTATTCACAGCGGATTGCATTTTTTGTTTGCTCAATTCCGTTCCATCACCGAGCCTTACGACCCATTCTGAGGAAAAACGCAGGTGATAGGTCGCTTCTTTCAGTGCTTTTTCAGCGATGTCGGCCAGACGTTGATCTGAACTCTGTCGTAGTGCCTGAAGCTGGTAATAGTTGAACACATCAAAGAAGAACTGCCTTACAATGGTCTGTCCGAAGTCGCCATTAGGACGCTCCACTAACAGGCAATTCCTAAATTCAGGTGCATCTCGAAAATAGGCAATATCGTCTTCGGAACGGCTTTTCCCTTCTATTTCCCCTGCATAGCTGAGGTACATACGGGTTTGGCCCAGTAAATCGAGTGCAATGTTGGTCAACGCGATATCCTGTTCCAGGACAGGGCCGTGGCCGCACCATTCGCTGAGGCGCTGTGAGAGTATAAGCGTATTGTCGCCGAGGCGGAGGAGATATTCTAGCATGGTTGGATCTAAATGGAGCGCAAAAATACAACGACTTACACGACCATTAAAGGAGATTGTACGGTTCCGCTCAGATAATATTCTGCATTCTCTTTTACGATGATATCCAGCGGCAGGTAAAGGATACGCTGGGTTTTCTTTTTCAGGATCAGTTGGTTTACGATGGTCAGGATTCCATAATACCCCTGGTGCCAGGCATTTTGATTGATCAGGAATTGGATCTTCCCGGCTTCAAGCAGTCGCAGGTTGGGAGCAATCAAGTCAAATCCTACAATTTTGGCCTTTTTCAAAAATGCAGGAGGAAGTGCCTCTACCAATTTATAGGCGCGTGAATTGGTTACAAAAAAGCCCTTAAGCTGTGGATTTTCTTCTAATTGTTCCTCTGCCCAGGCCTTCATCTTTTGCGGATCATCAAAGTCTTCCTGAACTGCAGTGTGAATGAAGACAGACTTTTTTTCAATGCCATTGAAAAAATCCTTGAATCCTCTTTCTTTTTCCTGTAGGTGCCTTGCACTTGCCACCTCTTTGTCCAGGTTGACCAGCAAGGCATGATCTCCGTCATTCAGGCCGAAATTGAGGAGTCGCCCGGCAAGCACACCACTCTGGTAAGAGTCCTGGCCAATATAAGTAAGCTCATCATTATCTTCTATCTGCGTATTGATCAAAACAATAGGGATATTACGCTGGGCGCATTCAGCAAAAAGGAATTGGGCTTCCTTTAAAAACAAGGGGGCGACCAAAACTGCGTCCGGTTGGGTTTCAAGCACTTTTGAAACGGTAGAAAGGAAGGTTTGGGGCTCAAAAATCGGGAAGAAATAGAATTCAACCATTGCTCCATAGTGGCGTACCGACTCAGCGGCGCGTTCCACCCCTTCTTTGGGCTGTTCCCAATATGGATCCGTGCGGTAATCTGGCAGTATGACTGCAATACTGGTGGCTTTTCTGTTGTGCGCCAGGGTACGAGCCGCAATATTCGGCTCATAGCCCATTTCTTCCATCACCAGCTCAATTTTTTCCCGCAACGCAGCAGATACATGACCACGTTTGTGAATCACCCGATCCACCGTTCCGCTGGATACCCCTACACGTTCAGCAATGTCTTTGATCCTGATTGGTTCTGCCATAGAATATAGGATTTAAATTTGGGTGCAGCCAGATGATTCGCCAAAAACCTTCCTTAACTGCTTCTTGTAAGCGTTGTCTAAAAACAAGCAGTTAAGGTAGCCTTATTTGAGATAAAACTCCATTTTTAATAAAAGCAAATTTCCAAACAATATTAATACCGTGTACGCACACGGAAGAAATAAAAAAATTCCGTGTGCGTACACGGAATACAAAAACAGTGATTTACATTTGACCCTGCCAAACATAAAATCTCATATTAAAGCTGGAAAAACTGTTTTACAACGCAATGAGAATCAAGGAAAAAGAATCTGTGGACTACCTGAAATACGAGCTTAAAATTTTTGAGAAGCTCCCGGTTAAAGTATGGAACGACCCACTGGAAGCTTCAAAACACGTTGCTAAAAGCATCGCGCTGGCCATTCGTCAAAAGCAGCAGGATGGGGAAAAAATTGTCCTGGGCCTTGCTACCGGCAGTACTCCGATCAAGGTTTATGAAGAATTGGTCAGACTTCATAAACAAGAAGGTCTAAGCTTCCAAAATGTGATCACATTCAACCTGGACGAGTATTACCCAATGCCTAAAGAGGCCAGGCAGAGTTACTGGAGGTTCATGCACGAATACCTTTTTGACCACATCGACATTCCTCCTGCAAACATCCATATCCCGGATGGCACCATACCGATGGAGGGTATTTCCGCCTATTGTGAACATTATGAAAAGCTGATCGATCTTGCCGGCGGAATAGACATCCAGCTTTTAGGCATCGGTCGCACCGGACACATTGGTTTTAACGAACCCGGTGCCTGGGAGTCCTCCCCTACCCGTATGGTCCGACTGGATCATCTCACACGTCATGACGCCGCACGGGACTTTCAAAGCGAAGACGATGTACCTTACCGTGCCATCACGATGGGTGTCGGAAGTATCTTTAAAGCCCGCACCATTTATCTCCTAGCTTTCGGACAACACAAAGCACATATCATCCAACAGGCTATAGAAGGAGAAATTACGCACTCTGTGCCTGCTTCATTTTTGCAAAAACACCCCAATACAAAAGTCATACTGGACAAAAGTGCCTCCGAAGAGTTGACCAAAATGAAATCGCCCTGGCTGGCAGGTATTTGTGAATGGAACGATGATCTGATTTGTAAAGCTGTAGTCTGGCTTGCTCAAAAAACAGGAAAACCCATTCTCAAACTCACCGACGAGGATTACAACGAACATGGTCTTAGTGATTTGATCATAGAAGAAGCAAACTCTTACGAACTGAACATCCGCATTTTCAACCGCTTGCAACGAACCATCACAGGCTGGCCTGGTGGCAAACCTAATGCAGATGACTCTCACCGACCCGAACGTGCTAAGCCCGCCCATAAACGGATCATTCTGTTTAGCCCTCACCCCGATGATGATGTCATTTCAATGGGTGGCACTTTTCAAAGGCTGGTAGATCAAGGGCATGATATCCACGTCGCATACCAAACCTCCGGTAACATTGCGGTACATGATTTTGATGCGCTGCGTTATGCAGAGTTCATGCTGGAGTTCGGAGAAACGCAAAAGACGCTGAGTGAGGAAAACCGCCAACTCTACAAAAAGGTCATCCATTTCCTAAACACAAAAGGCGCCGCCGAGCTGGACATTCCGGAAGTTCGCAGCATCAAAGGCCTTATCCGCAGAGGCGAAGCTCGCGGGGGAGCTCGTTTTACAGGGCTTACTGACGACCATATACACTTCCTTGACATGCCGTTTTACGAGACTGGCGCAACCAGAAAGCTGCCACTTGGGGAGGCCGACATTCAAGTGATCGTTGACCTGATCGAACGAATAAAACCGCATCAGGTGTACGCCGCAGGTGACCTTGCTGACCCGCATGGTACCCACCGGGTTTGCCTGGACGCTATTTTCGAAGCGTTCAACCGCCTCAAAAGCAATGCCTGGATGAAAGACTGCTGGCTTTGGATGTACCGGGGTGCCTGGCATGAATGGGCCGTGCATGAAATTGAAATGGCCGTGCCTATGAGTCCGCAACAGCTGCGAAAAAAACGTCAGGCCATCTTTATGCACCAAAGTCAAAAGGACCGCCCACCATTTCCTGGTGACGATAGCCGCGAATTCTGGCAACGTGCTGAAGATAGAAACCGTGAGTCTGCCATGATGTACCGTGCACTTGGACTGGCAGAATATGAGGCCATGGAAGCTTTTGTTCGTTGGAAAGGATGATCAAAACCGACCATAATTCTCAGCAACAGATAAATATGAGCCTTACTTCAACTCAAATCGATTTTTTTGAGAAAAACGGATATCTCCAGATCGAGGATATTCTTAAGCCTGATGAACTTGGGCAGTACCAAAAGATTTACGATCAATTCCTCGACGGAACCATCAACACTTCCGGGAATCGAACCGACCTGGGTATCGGATTAGGGGATCAGAATGATCCCGGGGAAAAGATCACACAGATCATGTGGCCCAGTGATTTTGCGCCTTTGCTCGAAATGCCTTACCATCAAAGAGTGCTTCAGATTGCCCGGGAACTTATGGGCAAAGACCTCGACATGGATTTTGATATGATGATCAACAAGGCTCCACATACCAATACGCCTACCCCATGGCATCAGGACGCAGCTTATTGGGTGGATATGCCAGATAAACGCGCGGTAAGTTGCTGGCTGGCGCTGGATCCGGCCACTGTAGAAAATGGCTGTATGTGGTATGTACCAGGGTCACATTTAAGCCCAATGCGTCCACATCAGAGTGCAGCTAAAGGAGGTGCCTTAATGTGTGAGGCTTTTGAAGAAGAAGGCATCAGTATCCCTCTGCGTCCGGGTTCTTGTGTGCTCCATCACGGAGGGACCTTGCATTACAGCAGAGGAAATAGTACAGGCGCGAATAGAAGAGCACTTATCATCAACCTCAGGCCAAAGGCCATGATCGATCTGGAACGTGCCCAGGGCTTCGACCATGGCCGGACAGGTGGTGCAGCTGATCGCAAAGTCCGCAATTCAAACGCAGAGAACTAGCATATCATGGAAAAAGCACCCACCATTCAAAATCAGAGCCATCGCAGTGCACTCGTGCTGCTGGGTATGCTTTTTTTTGTCTTTGGTTTTTTCAGCTGGATAAATGCAGTACTCATACCCTATTTTAAGCTGATTTGTAGCCTGAATGCGTCCCAGTCCATGTTGGTGGCATTTGCATTTTATATCTCTTATTTTGTAATGGCGATTCCCAGTTCCTGGGTTTTGCGCAGAACAGGGTTAAAAAACGGAATGACTGCAGGCCTGGTTGTAATGGCGTTGGGAGCATTGATATTTATCCCTGCAGCGATGCAGCGGGCCTACCCTTTGTTTTTGGTTGCATTGTTTGTACAAGCCACAGGATTAACCCTTTTACAAACGGCCTCCAACCCTTATATCACCATTCTTGGGCCACTCAATCGGGCAGCGCAAAGAATCAGCATCATGGGCATCTGTAATAAACTGGCTGGTGCTGTAGCACCCTTGACCCTGATAGATGTCCTAACTAAAAGCGATGACGAGGTAGATACGATCCACCGCCAATTGCCCTCTATGCCGCTGGCTGATCAGACCTTGCTATTCGATGAGCTTTCTGCACGATTGATCCTACCTTATGCCGTGATGACAGCATTCCTGCTTGCCCTCGGTCTTTTGGTTAGATATTCCAGTCTTCCGGAATTAGAAGAGCCTGAATCCGAAAGCACTGACCAAGCTGCCAAAAGCAGTATTTTTCAATATCCGCACTTATTATTGGGAGCAATGACGATTTTTTGCGGTGTCAGCGTGGAAGTGTTGGCCGTAGATTCAATTATCGGGTATGGGCAGTACAAAGGCATGCTGTTTGAGGAAGCCCGGTATTTTGCCACCTATACCATGCTCTTTATGATCAGCAGTTATCTGGTAGGTATTATTGCAACACCCAGATTTGTCCCCCAACGTCGCATGCTCCAGGGCACTGCAATCCTGGGGTTGTTATTTTCTATGGCTGTTTTGATGCTTCCTGGTCATGCTTCAGTATGGGCCGTGTCATTGTTGGGTTTATCCAATGCCCTGCTTTGGCCATCCATCTGGCCTTTAGCGCTGGATGGTTTGGGGCGCTTCACCAAACAGGGTTCTGCGCTGCTTATTATGGGTGTCGTGGGTGGTGCACTTACCCCTTTACTTTATGGACTTTTATCAGACCAGTTTAACCCACAACAAGCCTATTGGATCCTTTTACCCCTTTATGCCTTCATCCTTTTTTATGCATCATCCGGGTATCGGATCGGGAAGATACTATCTGAAAAAACTAATTGAGCATTTTTTATCCAATCTTTTTCACTAAACAACTCATTTTGTATGAAAGTCTTTTTTACAAAAATGTCTGACAGGGGTCTGTTTAAGATTCCAGTGCTGCTCCTTTGTCTCGCATTGAGCGGGCAGGTGCTGGCACAGGCTGTCTCAGGCAAGGTGACAGACAGCGCCACGGGCGAAGCGCTCATCGGCGCTTCTATCAATGAAGCGGGTACACGCAACAGTACATTGACAGATGTGGATGGCAACTATCGCCTCACGGTCAGCAGCACTTCAGGCACGCTTGTAGTCAGTTATGTAGGCTACGAAACGGTACGGATTCCAATGGCTGGGAATACTACCGTAAACATTTCCATGGCCGGAAGTTCTGTACTTGACGAAGTGGTCGTTACTGCTCTTGGTATTTCCCGTGAGAAAAAATCGCTTAGCTACTCTGCCACAGAGATCAGCACCGAAGAATTAAATCGCGTTAAAGATCCCAGCTTTGTCAATTCACTTTCTGGTAAAGTGGCCGGGGTTCAGATCAACCGAAGCGGGTCTGGCGTAGGTGGTTCTACCAGAGTGGTGTTGCGTGGTAGCAAATCTACCCGCGATAACAATGTGCTTTATGTAATAGATGGTATCCCAATGTTCAACTATTCTCCGGCACAGCCTGGTGATATCTGGGGACAATCGGCTGGTTCCGGCTCACCGGGTTCAGACGGTGGTGATGCGATCTCGAACCTCAACTCTGAGGATATTGAAAGCTCTACAGTCTTGAAAGGTGCGTCTGCGGCTGCACTTTATGGCTCTCAGGCTGCCAACGGGGTGATCCTGATTACCACCAAAAAAGGCAAACCTGGCATGACCACGGTGAATTTCTCCTCTAATCTGACTACAGAGAATCCCATTGAATTGCCTGAACTTCAATTCTCCTACAATCAAACTGCACCTGGTTCATTGGACAGCTGGGGCACACGCGCTGCCAGCCCGGACCATGTGAAGGACTTTTTCCAAACCGGAACTACCCTGATCAATTCCTTGTCTCTGACAGGCGGCAATTCAACGGCACAGTCCTATTTTTCTTTTGCACACACGGGGGCTAAAGGAATTGTTCCAACCAGTAACCTCCAGCGTTACAACCTTAATTTCAGGGAGACCGCTAATTTCTTTAAGAACAAACTGAATCTTAGCGCGAACCTGAATTACGTACACCAGACCGGCAAAAACCGTCAGACTTCTGGTTTGTACTACAATCCCCTTACCGGTCTGTATTTCTTCCCACGCGGACTTGATTTTCAGGAGTATACAGACAATTATGAAACGTTTTCTTCTGCACGGAATACCAATGTGCAGAACTGGACCGCAGATCAGGACAACCAGCAAAATCCTTACTGGATCCTCAACCGTGTACCACGGGAAGATTCACGTGACCGTATGATCGCTATGGTGACCGGTATGTGGAAATTTAACAACTGGCTTAGTTTCCAGCTGCGTGGTTCTGCCGACAAGACCTACGACAAAAACGATCTAAAAGCTTATGCGTCTACCCAGACAACACTGGCAGATGCAAATGGTCGTTACATCCAGTCTAAGAATGAAGGTTCTTCCAGCTACGGTGATGCATTGTTTATCATTGATCGCCCTTCTGAGAAAATCGGATTCAATGCCGTGATTGGTACAAGCATTTACGATACTCGTCTTGGCACTCAGTTTATTGATTCCAAAGGTGCTGACCTGCGTTTTGCCAATGTGTTCAGCCTTCAGAATATCAAGCAGCCCGGAGCAAGCATTGCAGAAGGCCTGACCCGCCAGCAATTACAATCCGTTTTTGCCAGTGCACAAATTGGTTACAAAAGCATGGTTTACCTGGATGTGACCGGCCGCAACGACTGGTCTTCTACCCTGGCCTATACCAACAACACCTCGTTCTTCTATCCATCGGTAGGCCTCACTGGCATTCTGTCTGAAATGGTCACGATGAAAGGCATTGATTTCGCGAAAGTCCGCCTTTCTTATGCACAGGTGGGCAATGGTGTTTCTATTTATGACACCAATCCGCTCAATACCATCAGTTCTGTAAACGGCCTTCAGGTGAATACCGTACGTCCATTGCCGGGAACAGAATTGAAGCCTGAATTATCTACTTCACTGGAAGCAGGTATTGATCTACGTACCTTACACAATCGCCTTGGATTCGACATTACGTACTACAAATCGAATACTACCAATCAGCGCCTTTCTATTGCGGCTCCGTTTGGTTCAGGCTACACTGCCTATATCATCAACGCAGGTGATATCCAGAACAGCGGTATTGAAGCAATGATCAATTACACTCCGGTTCGTTCCAGCAAATTTGAATGGAATACCAGCCTGAACTTTACCCGCAACGTAAACAAAGTGGTAAAGCTGGATGATCGCCTGAGCGATGGGGTATTTACGATCTCTGGCGCAGGTGTAAACAACTACGCCATGGTGATCACCGAAGGTGGCCAATTTGGCGACATCCTGGGTAAAAAGTTTATGCGTGACGACAGAGGCAATATTATGCTGGATGCGGATAGCAAACCTATTTCAGGAGAATTTGGTATTGTTGGCAATCCAAACCCGGACTTTATGCTCGGTTGGAACAACAATCTGAAATTTGGAAACTTCAACCTTGGATTCCTGATCGACGGTCGTTTTGGTGGTAAAGTAATGTCTATCACACAGGCAATGATCGATGAACTCGGTGTTTCACAGGCCTCTGCAGATGCGCGGAACAACGGTGGTATCGACGTAGGTGCTGTACGCCCTGACGGTTCAGCAGCAGGTAAGATCGATGCTCAAACCTGGTATCAAGCTGTGGGTGGCCGTGCAGGATTTACCGAAAACTATGTGTATGACGCTACGAATATCCGCTTCCGTGAACTTTCAATTGGCTATGCGATACCCAAGTCTTTGGTCAGCAAATCTAACTGCCTCTCTGCTGTCCGGATTTCTGTAGTCGGCCGCAACCTGTTCTTCATCACAAAAGACGCTCCATTCGATCCGGAGATCTCTATGTCTACCGGTACTGGCCTCCAAGGCGTAGATTCATTCGCTGCTCCTGCTACACGTAGCCTGGGTGTGAATTTGAACCTCACGTTCTGATCGGCTTCTTTTCTCTAAAACTGCGATGTCCCATCCAAAGACATTGTTTTCAAATCTTTGAATATGAAAAAGAAAGTTCTAATTTTTTCTTCCCTCATAGCTGCCGCCTCAGTAGCAGTGATCACCTTCAATAGCTGCACGAAGGACTTTGAGGAAATCAACAAAGACCCATACGGGATCTCCAATGATCAGCTGGCCGTAGACTATAAGCTTGTTGGCGAACCATTTAAAGGGGTGCTGCAAAACATTTACTCTTATACGCCAGCCTGGATCACCCAATTGCAGCAAAACCTCATTGCTGACGTGTATTCCGGCTATATGATGCCTCCAACACCTTTCGCTGGCAACTCGAACAACATGACCTATAATCTCGTGGACGGATGGAACACCTGGCCCTGGAACGTAGCCTATAGCAACGTAATGTCGCCGTTGCTGGAGGCAGAACGCAACGCTGGTACAGAGTTTCCTGAGTTTATCGCCTGGTCAAAAATTTGCAAAGTGGAAGCGATGCACCGGATCAGCGATATTTATGGTCCGATCATTTACACCAAATTTGGAAAGCTGACTGCTAATGGTGGTGTGGAGTATGATTGTCAGGAAGTCGCTTATGATGCATTTTTCAAAGACCTGGATGCAGCAGTGGCCACCCTGACCCCGCTTGCACAAGACCCGGCCTCCCGTAAATCCTTCACCAATTTCGATCTGGTGTATGGCGGCGATTATTCAAAATGGGTACGTTTTGCCAACTCACTTCGTCTCCGCCTGGCGATCCGCATTTCTAAGGCAGATCCTGCTCGTGGTAAAGCTGAGGGCGAAAAAGCGATCAGTCACCCACTGGGTGTTATCGTTAGCAACGATGATAACTTCCTGGTAACCAGCGATGCAGGCATCACTCACCCGCTCAATATTATGGACAACGCCTGGAACGACATTCGGATGGGCGCACCCATGGAAAGTATTCTAAAAGGATATAACGACCCACGTTTAGGCAAGTATTTCAACCTTTCTGAAATCGTTCCCGGACAAGCTAAAGGCATCCGTCAGGGTATCGCCATCGCTGCCAAAAACGACTATACGGGCTTCTCCTCTTTGGTCGATCTGGGCAAGATTCAACTTATGACTGCAGCAGAGGTCTTTTTCCTTCGGGCGGAGGGCGATGCTCGGGGCTGGAGTATGGGTGGCACAGCACAGGCAATGTACGAAATGGGCGTAACAATGTCTTTCGCTCAGTATGGATTGGATGCAACCAGTTACCTGACTGACAATAGCAGTAAACCTGCGCCTTATGTTGATCCGGTGAATTCAGTGAACAATGTCAATGCCGGTGATCCAAATCTGGGGACCGCAACCATTCAGTGGGATGAGGCCGCTAGTTTTGAAAATAAACTGGAAAAGATCATTACCCAAAAATGGATCTCGATGTATCCGGATGGACAGGAAGCGTGGTCAGAAGTGCGCCGCACTGGCTATCCCAAGCTTTTCCCGGTGATCGTAAACAACTCTGGTGGAAAAATTGATACCGATAAATTTATCAAACGGATCAACTTCCCTGCCGGAGAATTCCAGACCAATGCCGATGAGGTTGCGAAGGCCATTCAATGCCTTGGCGGCGCCGACAATGGTGGCACCTCGCTATGGTGGGATATTGACTAACCTTAGACATGGTTTAATGATTCTTTAGTATAGTGATAGGAGCCTGTCTGCCTTAAACCGCAGGCAGGCTTTTTTTATCAATTTGAAAAACCGTCGTACATTTTCCGCTATGAAATTCCTTTTTGCTTGCTCTTTTGTTCTCCTGTACTCCTGTACCGGAAAAACGCCCTCGGAGGCTGCGTTCACTGAAGTACCCAAAAGCCAGACCGGCATTGAATTCCGCAACCTTGTCATTGAAAAAGAAACCTTCAATATTTTCAAGTATCAATATTTCTATAACGGCGGAGGTACCGCAGTCGGAGATTTCAACAACGACGGCTTACAGGACCTGGTTTTTACCGGTAACATGGTTAAGAATCGCCTGTACCTGAACAAAGGAAATTTCGAATTCCAGGATATCACGAAGGAATCCGGGATTGCTGAAAAAGAAGGCTGGTGCACCGGCGCAACACCGGTGGATATCAATGAGGATGGCTGGCTGGATCTCTACATCTGCCGCGCGGGATACCCATTTGACAATCTGAGGTCAAACCTTTTATTTATCAACAAAGGCAAGGGCTCCGATGGAATAATAAGGTTTGAGGAAAAATCAGCCGATTATGGGCTCAATGATGTGGCTCACTCCACCCACGCTTCGTTTTTCGACTATGACAAAGATGGCGACCTGGATCTGTTTTTACTCAATCATTCCACCGTAGAATACTCCCGGGGCTCGCTCGATATTTATCAGATCAAAAACAAAAAGGACCCTGCCTTTACGAATAAGCTGTTTCGAAATGACGGCCAGAAGTTTACCAACGTCACTGAAACAGCGGGCATCACCTCCAATGTACTGACTTTCAGTCTGGGGGTAAATACCTGTGATATCAATCAGGATGGCTGGCCGGATGTCTTTGTATCCAACGACTTTAACGAACCGGACTACCTTTTCATCAACCAGAAGGATGGTACTTTTCAGGAAGAACTCGCCAAACGATTCGATCACACCTCCCTTTTTTCAATGGGCTGCGATATTGCTGATTTTGATGGGGATGCTTTACCTGACCTGATCAGTCTCGATATGCTGCCGGAAGGAAACCACCTTCAAAAAATGCACTCCGGAGTAGACAATTTTGAAAAAGTGTATCAAATGATCCGAAGTGGCTTTTACAAACAATATAGCCGAAACATGCTTCAGCATAACAACAGGGATGGAAGTTTCACAGAAATTGGCCAGTTTGCAGGCGTATCAAACACCGACTGGAGTTGGTCGTCCCTGTTTTTTGATTTTGACAATGATGGTCAACGCGACCTGTTTATAAGCAATGGATACCCACGGGATCATACCAACATGGATTTTTTAAAATTTACAGCTGACGAGGTCGTAAACATCCAGAAAGGAAAGGAAAGCATTCGTTTTCAGGAGTATTTGCAAAAAATGCCACCTATCATTGAAGCGAATTACTTCTACAAAAATGAAGGTGAGTTGAAATTTTCAAATCAGGCCAATGCCTGGGGTTTATCCAAGCCCGTAGTAACCCAAAGCGCCTCCTGGGCAGATCTGGACAACGATGGCGACCTGGATCTGATCCTGAATAATACCAACGATTTTGCAAGTATTCTGGAAAATCACGCAGATCAAAACCCCGATAATCACTGGCTCAGGATAAATTTAAAGGGGCCAAAGACCAATCCTAACGGCATTGGGACAAAGGTCTGGGCTTATGCAGCAGGTAAGGTTTTTTATATCGAACAAAATATGGTGCGGGGATTCCAATCTTCCGTAGATCCTGTTTTATCCCTGGGGCTTGGGAATGCCCCAAAATTAGACTCATTGATCATTGTCTGGCCCACAGACGAAATGGAGGTCTTAAAAAACGTGCCTGCCAACCAAACCCTAAATGTCAAAATAGAGGACTCAAAGGGTCGGTACAATTATGCTGCACCGTCAGTAAAAACAGCTTTCTTTTCAAAAACCCCGGATGCAATCCCATTCCAGCACCATGAAAACGAAAACAACGATTTTAAAAAGCAAAGCCTGCTTCCCTGGTTCTACTCACGCCAGGGCCCGGCAATTGCTGTGGCGGATGTGAATGGAGATGGGCAGGAAGACGCTTATTGCGGCGGAGCAAAAGGTCAATCCGGACAGATATTCTTGCAGTCCGGCACTGGTTTTACTAGTCCGCCGCAACCCGCTTTTGCTTCAGATGCCTCCAGTGAAGATTGCGCTGCAGCCTTTTTTGATGCCGATGGGGATGGCGATCAGGATCTGTATGTTTGTTCCGGCGGATATGAATTTGAAGAAAAAGACCCTGCCTTGCAGGATCGGCTTTACCTCAATGACGGGCACGGCAAATTTTCCAAAACGCTCAAAGCCCTACCTGAATCTACTCAACCAAGCACCTGCGTGAAGCCTGGAGACTTGGATGGCGACGGCGACCTGGATCTGTTTAAGGGGGGAGGCATTCTATCCGGCAGGTTCCCTCAATTTGCAGAAAGTCAAATATTGGTGAACGACGGCAAAGGAAATTTTTCAATCCAGAAAACATTGCCCGGGGCCACAGATGCCGTTTGGTTAGATCTTGAAAACGATCGGGATCTAGATCTGGTTTTGGTAGCAGAATGGTCGCCCATCCGATTCTATGAAAATCAAAAGGGCGAATTGACAGAAAAAACGACCCAATACCTTGCTCAAAATCCGGAAGGCTTCTGGAACACCCTTCAGTCTGCTGACCTGGATGGCGATGGAGACCTTGATCTCGTGGCTGGCAACTTTGGCCTGAACAGCCAGCTACATGCTTCAGAAGCAGAACCCATTGAACTTTATTCAGCCGACTTTGACCAAAACGGAAGCATCGACCCTTTGATGTTTCATTATATGCAAGGCAAGTCTTACCCCTTTGTTTCGATGGAAGACATGACAGGTCAACTGCCTTATCTTCGCAAAAAATTCAACTATTTCAAAGACTATGCCGATGCACAGGTCGGTGACATCCTTACGCAGGAGCAGATAAAAAGAGCCGATCGAAAGCAGGTAAAAACCCTGGAATCGTCCTGGATTGAAAATGTCAATGGACAATTTAAGCGGCATGTACTTCCAACTGAAGCCCAATTTGCTCCGGTCGAAGCCATCACGATACTGGATGTCAACCAGGATGGAAAGGCAGACCTGATCTTAACTGGAAACCGAACCAACGCAAGGGTTAAGCTTGGCAACCTCAGTGGCAACCATGGACAATTATTTTTGGGAGATGGCCATGGAGGCTTTCAATTTGTGCCATACGATCAGTCTGGTTTCAACATAAGGGGCGATGTACAGGCAATCAGCAACATCAAAGTAAAAGGGAAGCAAGCCTTATTATTTGGTGTGAACAATAACAGGGCTGAGCTTTGGAAGCTTACCCGGTAAAAACCACCTCCGTCAGGCACTATCCTATTCAAATCCAACGATTTAAATGCACTTTTTTACCCGTTTAACCCAATGGGAGTACCACCCCTGGTGGCTGGCCAACATCCCGGTATACGGCTATTGGCTATGGTTTGCTGCACGCGCCAGGCATCTGATCTTCTTTTCAAACGTGAATCCCGCGATTCCGCTGGGCGGCGCCATGGGCGAGTCTAAATGGAATATCCTGGAGTTGCTACCGCCTGAAATATTACCTAATACAATCCCTGTGCAGCCCGGGGAGGACTTTACAAATATCATGGCCGCGCTGGATCGGGCAAAAATCAGCTTCCCGCTTATCGCCAAACCTGATGTAGGAGAGCGGGGTTTTTTGGTCAAAAAAGTAGAGAACCCTGAAATTCTACGCGAATATCTTTCGCGCTGGAATGTAAAATTCATCCTGCAGGAGTTCCTTTCCCTACCCGTAGAGGCTTCTGTACTGTACCATGTTTATCCAGGAGAAGGCGGCTTATTTGGCATCACTTCTGTATGTCTCAAAGAGTTTCTTTCAGTCGTTGGCGATGGCGTTACAAACATCGGGCAATTAATGGCAAAAAACGCCCGATCGGCTTTCCAACTCCCTCGTTTTGAGCGGGATTTTCCGGAAGTATTGAAAAAAACACCTGCAGCAGGAGAGACCGTTTTGTTAGAGCCTATTGGCAATCACTCCAGAGGCACAAAGTTTTTAAATGGGAATCACTTGATCTCTCCGGAAATGCTGGCAGTTTTTGAACCCATTTGTCGACAGATCCGCGGGGTTCACTACGCGCGTTTCGATCTGAAAAGCACTTCTCTTGAAGCACTTCAACGAGGAGAGTTCAAAGCTATGGAACTCAATGGTGTACTTGGAGAACCAGCCCATATTTACGATCCTGGCCATGGAATGATTCGGGCTTACCGCGATCTTTATCAGCATTGGAGATTGCTTTTTCGTCTGAACCGGGCCCAGCGAAAAATGGGCCACTACCCCACCCCGCTGGGCGAGGCATTGCGTTTTGCCCGGGGGTATTTCCGATATAAGAAAATGTTGGAATTGTAGCGGCGGCTTTAGCCGCTGTATCTCTTGGGAAAACAGCGGGGCTAAAGCCGCCGCCATAAAAAAGGCAAGAGACTTTTCCCGCGCCTTAGAATTTTTGAATTCGGAGAACAATACTTACACACAGACCAACAGATTGCGAAAACTGTGCCAGAAATTATTTTTAATTTTAATTTATTTAACAAGAGCATGTGAAAGCTACCTGAACAGATTTTGGCGTGTGTCTGAAAAACCGAACAGGATTTTACTTCGCCAAAAAGTCATTGTACAAAGTTTGCAGATAAGCCTGGGCATGGATCCGATCTTCAGCATCTAACTCCCCTTCAAAAATACGCCACGTTTTACTGCCAAATTCGTAAAAACCCTTGCCACGTGCCGTGGCCCATCCAATCCCATTTTCATTGGTATAATAGGCAAAACCATAGGATCGCTTGTCTATCTGTTCGGAGGCATCTACCTCAAAAAGATTGTGGCTCCAGGCACACCGGATCGGTTTGGAGTGACCATCTTTCCCGGTTTTCAGCACACTTTGCAGGATTTCAGGAATATCGTGGTGATTTCCATATGCATGAATCCGCTGACCGCGTCGGGCATCCAGCAAAGGTTTTCCAAAGACGATCAATGGAAGATGACGCGATTGAGGTCGGTCCATGCCGACTCCGCCGGGTTGGGAGGCGCCATGATCTGCCACCAGCACAAAAATGGTATTTTCGTACCAGGGCTGCTGTTCGACCGTTTTGAAAAACTTCCCAATGGCATGATCTGCAAAACTGGCGCTGTTCAGAAATTTCTCCTGATCGCTGGTTCCCGACCATTTACTTTGAAATGGCACATCGTAGGGTGGATGCAGGCTCAGGGTCATCGCAGTTACAAAAAAGGGCGGACGCAGGCTATTGATTTCCGCAGCCGTCCGTTGCAATAAAACATCATCATCCGCACCCCATCGTTGTGTTTTTTCAGCGCTATTAAAATCATTTTCTGAAATGATTTTGTCAAAACGCTGATTCGCCAGCCATAGACCCAGATTGGCAAAAGTCAGCTCACCACCGTATAAAAATGCGGTGGAGTATCCGTTTTCGTGCAACACCCGTGGAATAGACTCCAGCTTTGAGGCCTTATCATCCAGTAGTATGATGCTTTGATCCGGCTGTGCCGGATAACCAGCCAAAACCGACACGATTCCCTGATCCGTGCGGTAGCCGCTTCCGTAAATATTTTCAAACAGCATACCTTCCCGGATCAGTCGACTTAAATTGGGACAAACACCTGGCTCACCACCCAGTTCTTCCACTACCTGGGCCGTATGGCTCTCCAAAATAATAAAAACGACATTCGTCTGGATCGGGACACTATCGGCTGCAAGATTTGGACGCAGGAAATCAAAGACATCATCCCGCTTTCCTTTAGACCAAAGTGCCTTGACTTCCTTTTCGGCCACTGAATCGGCCATAAATGAAAATCGGTTCACTGTAGAACGCGTTTCAATCAGGCTATGACTCAGGCTCCATCCCGGGTTGGTGGCCGCATGATTGTCAAATAAATGTGAAGAATAGTACACTGCACTCTCATTGATCGGCATGACCCCGGTGCCGCCTCTGATACCGAGGATCAACAGTCCCAGCCAAATTGGTAGGGCCAATAAGTTCCAGGCGGAAGTTTTTCCAGTATAGACCTGTACACCGACCACTTTTTTATACCCCAGGATCATAAGCCAAACAAAGCCTGCATAAATCAATAAACTTGCCAGCTTAAAGGGCAGGGACATCGAGTCAAGCAATGCAGTGGGGGTTTTAAAATACTCCACGGCACGGTTGTTCAGGGGAGTCTGCCATTCCTGGTATAGAAAAACATTCGCCCCAAAAATAAAGATCAATACACTGAATATCAATATATTGAATGTGAAAATGCTTTTTTCAAGTCCAGCGTAAGCCGCGCTTCCGAAAGCAATACCCAATTGCCACAAAATTATAGGAAGCGCCAGCAAGTAGGCCGCGAAACTAAAATCCAGGGGCAATGCATGCCAAAAGGAAAGCCAGGTGCCGCCCGGGTTTTCAACAGACCAATCGCTTCGAAACCACAGTACGAACCACAGCCGGAATACGACAAAAAACAACATCCAGAACGCCAGCAAGCGGAATGGAAAAAGATAAATACGCAAACTTTTTAGCATGGAAAAAATGGAAGCAAGACCGCAAAGTTAAGTTTATGTAACGTAATCAACCTTTATTCAGCCTAATTAACCATTTTTCAGCCTTAAATGCCCCTTGTTTCCCAAAAAATGCCTTTTTTTGCGCACTCGTTTTCTCTAACACCCATGCACCGAATACTCCGGATTTCCCTTTTCTGCCTTTTTGCATTCGCCGCCGAATCTCTTTCCGGCCAGCCCGCCGCTGTTCTTGACACCTTGGGCAACCGGCTTACTTTGCTGATGCAACTGTCTCAATCTGGCAATTACGAACAAGCTCAGGTGGAAGTCGAATTCTTTCGGGAGTTTTTAAAAAGGCAAAAACTTCCAATCAGCTCCAAGGCCCTGAGCCTGATGTCTGGTATTTACAAAGCCAATCAGGATGACCGCAGTGCCACCCGATTGCTGGCAGATGCAGAAATGGATGCCAGACACGATCCAAATTTTATGAATAAGGCAGCCTTGCTAAAAACATTGGTTCAGGAGTGTGGCAAATGGCAGCTTCCCAACCAAGCACTGGTGTGTCAGCAGCTTTTGGCCGTTACGCAAGATTCCATAGCGATCCGAGAACGCCGTCTGGAAACGCGTGGCATGCAACAGCAATTCGATTCTCTGGCTGCGTTGCGGCAACGAGAACTAGCAGAACAAAACAGATTTATAAGGATTGAGCGGGATAAGGCCTGGCTTTATGGTATCCTGGGCGGAATATTTTTGCTGACTTTAATGGTCTGGAACGCCCGAAGCGACGGCCGCTGGCGCAAAAGACTGCAAAAGAAGGAGCGGGAATGGGATGTAATGCGCGCGAACCTCCAACATGAGGCCAATGAAAACGCGATCTCTGCTGGCGTGGAAGCCACCCAAGAACTTCAAAAAAGTCCCCGGGCTGCTGCTGATCAATATACGGTTTATCAGGGGAATAAGCCTGAACAGATCTGTCTGCTGATCGAGCCCAACCGCCAGGTCGTCTTGTATTTAAAATCGTTACTTTCGGATCGTTTTCAGATCGAAACCGCTAACAGCAGCTCAGAGGCCTTGCAAATGGCTTCTGAAATGTTGCCAGACCTTATTGTATGTGACGTTTTGATCCAAGGTCACGCCGGCATCGAGATCGCCCGACAGATCAAACTCAGTGAACGCACCAACCACATTCCTGTCGTGCTACTCACCGATAAATTTGGGAACGAAGGCAAACTTGACGCGCTCCGCGCAGGTGCGGATGCCTGGTTTACCCGTCCGGTCATTGATGATGAGTTCGATGCTTCGGTACAGCGCCTTTTAGATGCCCGCAAGTTGAAACATGAGCAATTCAGCCGCTTCCTGCAACTGTATTTTTCTGAAAATCGGGTGCCGCTGGAAGATCCGTTCCTGCTGCAAACGGTCCAGATGATCGAGTATGATCTCGCCAATCCCGACTTCATGGCCGACGATATCGCACGTAGGCTTCAACTCTCTAAAACGCACTACGTCAAAAAGTTAAA
Organism: Saprospiraceae bacterium; assembly: GCA_044350425.1. Classification (GTDB taxonomy): domain Bacteria; phylum Bacteroidota; class Bacteroidia; order Chitinophagales; family Saprospiraceae; genus M3007. The sequence continues at coordinate 27,708 of JBILHS010000012.1, forward strand.
GGTACTCACCGGCAAAGAACCCGTACAACTCATCCGTGAAATGCGGCTTGAAAAAGCCAAAACCCTGCTTGAAAAACGGGCCGGGACGCCACAGGCTATTTCCGAATTGGTGGGCTTTAGTAGTCCGGGCACCTTCGCCTTGGCATTTAAAGAGTATTTTGGGGAGAATACTTTGTTGTTGTATTCTTTACCGCCAAGTCGATTGTAAGGTATTAGTAGGCTGCCGGCCGTTGTACCTTCGCCGGCCAACATGACATCAGAGCAGCAACATCCACATTTCCAAAACCTGCGACAACTGCTTAGGCAGGAAAAAGAAGCAGATCACCGCGCTTTCCTCGAATTAGTTCGGAGCAAACCACTCGCCGATCGGGTAGAAAATGGGTATACCTGGTATCCCTTGCAAGTGGTCAACACCGGGTTTGCGCTCAGTGAAAAAGCATTTATCATTGTAGAGCGCACGACACGTCTCAACGCCCCCCACAAACTCCGCGCAGGTCAGACGGTAAGTCTGTTCAGCCTCGCGCCTGATGCGGATGAACCTGAAAAACAAGGGGTGATCAACTTTGTGGAGCGCAATCGCATGAAGATCATCCTAAATGCCCGGGATGTGCCAGACTGGATCAACGCCGGCCAACTCGGAGTAGATATGCTCTTCGATGATCGCAGCTACCATGAGATGAACCGTGCACTGGAAAAAGTGATCGCTGCAAAAGGAGACCGGCTGGCAGAATTGAGGGACATCATGACACCCCGACAAAATTCAGCCGGAGAATGGAGAACTGCTTCATCCAAAGTATACACACCTTCAACCACAGCGCACTGCATTCCGGATGGAGCACTTGAAACAAGCCTTTTAGACAAGAAAGACATCCATCTTTCTAAAGTAGATGAAAGTCTGGCTACAGATGAAAAGGTAGTTCGAGGCCTGAATCCATCGCAGCAAATGGCGGTCGAAGCCATTCTTTACAATCCCGATGTTGCGATCATTCATGGCCCCCCTGGCACCGGAAAAACCACCACCCTGGTGGCCGCGATCAAGTCATTGGCGCAAACCGAGCAAACTGTGCTCGTTACTGCACCCAGCAACACAGCAGCCGATCTACTCACAGAACGTTTGGCTGGCCAGGGCCTGAATGTAGTACGGATCGGCAATGTCAGCCGGGTCGATGACAGTGTACTCCAACATACTGTAGATGCGCTTCTGGCTGCACATCCGGAGGCAAAAAACATCAAAAAAGTAAAGATCGCTGCAGCAGATTTCCGCCGTCAGGCTGGTCGGTTCAAACGCAATTTTGACGCGGAAGATCGTCGGGAGCGAACCCACCTGAAACAACAAGCCCGGGACCTTGACGCCTGGGCCCGCACCCTGGAAGACCGGATTGTAGATGAGATCCTGAGTGGAGCTCAGGCCATCACCTGTACCCTGGTAGGCGCTGCCCACCCACTTTTAGAAAAGCGTCGGTTTCGCACTTGTGTGATCGACGAGGCAGCACAGGCGCTGGAGCCTGCCTGTTGGATTCCCATTGCAAAATGTAGTCGGGTGGTAGTTGCCGGCGACCCATTTCAATTACCCCCAACTGTTAAAAACGCAGATGCTGCCCGTCAGGGACTTTCGACAACCCTGATCGAACGCTGCCTTAAAATCATTCCAGACCATGTGAACCTGCTCACGGTACAATACCGAATGCATCGGGTGATCATGGGGTTTCCCAATCATTACTTTTATGGAGGCGAGTTGGTAGCCCATGGCAGCGTGGCTGGCCATGAATTATTGACCCCGGATATTCACCCTTCAGAAGCCAGTGTGACCTTTATTGACACCGCAGGTTGTGGTTTTGAAGAACGGGTGCAGGAAAGCCCGGGGGCGCTGCATCGCAATCTGAGCAAATTCAACGCCGAGGAAGCTATGCTGGTTCGGGCTCATTTGCTTCCTTTATTGCGGCGATTTAGCGATTCATTGCCCTCAGAAGAGACCTCTTCTGATCCTGCGCTCTCCCCCACCCTGCCCAGCATTGGAGTACTTTCTCCTTACCGGGAGCAGGTCAATCAACTGGAAGAAATATTCCGGGATGATCCGGTTCTTGCCCCATTGCTTTCGTCCGGCACTGCAACGATCAGCACCATCGACGGTTTTCAGGGTCAGGAGCGTGATGTGATCTACATCAGCCTGGTACGTTCCAATAACAAACATGAGATCGGATTTTTACAGGACTATCGTCGGATGAATGTGGCCATGACCAGAGCACGGAAGGTGCTGGTGGTCATTGGTGATTCCGAAACGATCGGGCACAACAAGTTTTACCAGGAGTTTCTGGATTATTGCTCCGAACATGGAGCATATCGCACGGCCTGGGAATTTTTTCTGTAAGCCCGGACTTAATCCGTTTTTAACCAGCCTGTAATACTCATACGTGGTGCATGTGTCAGGAGTACCTCATGCTCCAGTTCGCTGCTTTTGAAGAAAACACAGGTGCCATTGAGGGGAGCGATGGTTTGGGTATGACCGTCATGGAAGATGCATAATTCACCGCCGTCTTCCGGCGCCCATTCCGCATTCAAATACATAATCATGGAAAAAGCCCTGCCTTTGTTACTGCGGAACTGATCCAGGTGTTTTTTGTAAAAACTACCGGTTTCATACAAAGCATAGTGAAACTCATAACTGGTAATGCCCGTATAACAGGTACTGTTCAGATGCCGCACAAAAAGGTCCATCAACTGAAAAAAGTTGTTTTCATGTGGATCATCATGCTTAGGATCCAGCCAATAGATCTTGTCGCTTCGGATCAGTTTATCCTGTTGGAGCGCTGATTCATTCCCGATACCCGCTTCACGCAATTGATCTTCCGCAAAAAGAGTTTTTAAATTTCCTTTGAGATGTGCGGCCAGGGGCAAATTCAAAAAATGCTCCACCAAGCCTACTTTATCCGCTACATAACTGTCGATCAGGCAATTGAAGATATTTTCCAATAGGAATTATGATGGCAAAACCTGGCATAAAACCAGGATTCCATCAAGGTAGTTCTTATTTTCTACTTCAAGCGTCCCAACACCTCCTTCATCCGTCGGATCGCCTCCCGCAATTGCTCCTCTGAAGCCGCATAACTGAGCCGGAAACAATTTGGATCGCCAAATGCCGCACCGGAAACCAGGCCCACATAAGCACTGGTCATTACGTAATCACAAAAATCGTCGGCGTCTTTGATCACGGTATGACCATCTGTTTTTCCGAAATAGCTGCTCACATCCGGGAAAATGTAAAATGCTCCGTCCGGGTGGTTGGCGCGTATACCTGGGATCTCCTCGATCATGGAAAGGATGATGTCGCGCCGTTCACGGAATGCTTCACGCATCACCTCGGTAGGGCCAAGATCGGCCATCAAAGCCACTGCACCTGCCTTTTGGCTAAAGGATGCAGCACCGCTGGTCACTTGTCCCTGAATCTTGGTACAAGCATCTGCAATATATTTTGGGGCTCCCATATAGCCCAGTCGCCAACCGGTCATGGCGAAACCTTTAGCAAAACCATTTACTGTAACCGTACGGTCTTTTACCTGTGGGAAAGAGCCAATACTCACATGCTCATGGGTGAAGTTGATATATTCATAAATCTCGTCACTGATCACCACAACATGTTCGTGCGGGGCCAGTACATTGGCATAAGCTTCTAATTCTTCCCGGGTAAAAACACTGCCTGTCGGATTACATGGGGAAGAAAAAATAACGAACTTGGTACGAGGTGTGATGGCATCAGCCAATTGCTGAGGGGTAGGTTTAAAGTCCCGGTCCACCCCGGCATACACGCAAACCGGCACGCCTTCCGAGAGTTTTACAATTTCCAAATAGGATACCCAATAAGGCGAGAACAGGATCGCCTCGTCGCCTGGGTTGAGCAAAGCCTGGCATAAGTTATAGATCGTTTGTTTGGCTCCGTTGCTCACCACGATCTGCTCCGGACGGTAATCCAGGTTATTATCCCGCTTGAATTTTTCGCTTATGGCCTTGGTCAGCTCTGGAAGCCCGGCCACGGGCGTATATTTGGTGTAGCCGTCCTGGAGTGCCTGATAGGCCGCTTCTTTGATGTGATCCGGGGTGTCAAAATCAGGTTCACCCAGACTCAGACTAATAACATCGTGGCCAAGTGCGCGTAATTCGCGGGCCATTCGTGCCATTTTTAGGGTTTCCGATTCAGCGAGATGTAGGACGCGCTCCGAGAGCATGTTGAGAGTAGAGGTCATATTGTCAAAAAATAAGGCGCAAATTTACGCCTAGCTGATCAAATAAGTAACGATGAAAGAACAAGAAGTCTATAAACGATGCGAATAATGCCAAACCAACATGGCAGCCAGAATCAAAATAAGCAATATCAATACCACCACCCAGATCTGTAAAAAACGGATCCCACGCCGCCTGGGGCGACGGTTTCGTTCGAGTTTTTGTTCCAGTTTTTGCCAAACCTGTTCGGACGGCTTTTCCTGGATATTATCCTCGTTTTCTTTGAAGAAATCAAATAAGTCTGGCATGGTCAGGACTGTAAATGAGGACTTGTGGGTTGAATTAATAAAAGCCTTTGTTTTTCATCAGGTTGCGAAGTTTTTCCTTCGCCAGGATCAATTGACTTTTGCTGGTATTGATACTGATTCCAAGCGTCTCCGCAATTTCAATATGCTTAAAGCCCTCCAGCACATAAAGATTGAAAACTGTCCGATAGCCTGGAGGCAGTTGCTCCAAAAGTTCCAGAATTTCCCGCACAGAAATATCGGATTCGATGTTAAACCCATCTGATTGATCCGGAATTTGTGCGTCATCGCCCGGAAAAATGAGGGGCTGTACCTTCCGAAGTGTCATCAGACACTCATTTACCATGATCCGACGCATCCAACCTTCAAAATTTCCAATGCCGGAATAACTTTCAATCTGGGAATAAATCTTGAAAAAACCACTTACCAAAGCCTCCTCAGCATCTTCCCGTGACCGCAAATAACGCTTGCATACGCTGAACATCAGCGGTGAATACCGTTCGTAAAGCCACTTTTGGGCGGCACGGTCCTGCTCTTTTAGGCGTAGAAGTAATTCTTCAGTGGTCATTTTTTCATTTTCACGGACAAAGTTGAGAATACTATCGCATAGAGTAGCCACCTTTGTGCGTCATTTTAATCAAGTCGGGCTTGCAACCATTCATGTTCAATACATTTTTGATGTCAATTTTAAAAAAAGGAACCAGAAGATATAGTATTTTTCACCTCAAATGTCCAAGATGTCATGAGGGTGAAATGTTTGAAACGGGCAGTTGGGCCTTTGTTCGGTCTTTTGACATGCTCAAACGTTGCCCAAAATGTGACCTTAATTATTTTCCGGAACCGGGTTACTATTATGGCTCCATGTTTATCTCCTACATATGGACCGGATGGTTCTGCCTGCTGTTTATCGCGTTTTTTCATTGGTATTTGGGTTGGAGTCAAACCGTTGCATTTACTTTATTAAGCATCTTTTTGGTGGTTAATTTCGTCTATGTGTTTAGAATTTCACGTATGATGTGGATCAATCTTCATGTCAAATACGATCCAAAAGCCATTGAAAAACACCTGGCAAAAAAGGTTTAGCCTTCCCGCCGCTAAAGTTGTTAGGCTTTACCTGAACAATCAAACTTCCATCCACTATAAAGTATTTTAATATGAGTGACAATCAAAATTCCCGCACCTATGGCATTGTGGTCACCTTACTGCTCCTCCTTTCTGCCGGCCTTGGTTTTTTCTTTTGGCAAAAATCGAAGAACTACCTCGCCGAAAATGAAAAGATGGAGCAAGAGCGTGTGGCCTTAGAATCTGAAAAGGCTCAGATCACAACTTCTTTGGATAGTATCACCATGGCTTATGCAATCTTGCGTACTGAAAATGAAAGCTTGCAAGGCCGTGTGGCTACCTCCGCTCAACAGGTAGCACAGAAAGAAGCGACCATTAGCCAGATCAAAATCACCTCGGTGAAGGACTTGGAAGGTCTCCGTGCCCAGGTTGCGGAGTTAAAAAAGGCCAAAATAGAATTAGAGACCATCATCACCGGCTTGCGTCTGGAAAATGACCAACTCAAGGTCCAGGTGGCACAACTCACTTCAGACAATGCTTCTCTGAAGGGTGCTAACACTGATCTTACGGGGCAGGTTCAAGACCTGGCCAAGCAATTGGAATCTCAAATCAAAAAGACCCAATCGGCTACATTCAAAGCGACCTCTTTCTCTGTCCAATGCGAGCGCCGGGGTGATAAACTGACTACGCGGGCTAAAAAAACCCGGGAGATCTTTGTCAGTTTTGACCTTGCGGATGTGCCCCAGGCTTATCAGGGACAACAAAAGCTTTATCTGGCAATGACCGATGACAAGGCTGTGCCTGTCATGAGCAAAACTGCGGCCAAAGCAACCATCAATGCGCCAGCTGGCCCTGTCAATATCACCGCTCAGGAGGTCAAGGAGGTGAATCTGACTGCTGTACAACGGGTTACTTTCAGCCACAAATTTGATGAGCGCCTTAAGTCAGGCAATTATGTGGTAGGCATCTATTGCGAGAGAGGTTTGCTGGGTTCAGCAACCTTTAGACTGGGGAAATAAGCATGGATCGAGCTTAGATCACTTTATCCGCACAGCAAGAAGAAGCAAACGCATCCGGCTTGGCTTTGAAAACAAAACCCATGCTGAGGATATAGCCCATGGCCTCCTTGAGCGCTGTATTGCTCTCAAAGGTTGGATCCGTATTAATATCAGCATGTACTTCAAGTGCTACGTCGAATTGATCAAGCAGTGCACAGAGCGCGTATGCAGTTTCTACCGAGCGGCCTACTTCGAGGATCATTCGCTCGCGGATGGTCATTTTTCGCAAACTTTTCTCGTTTGAAATAAACATAAAACCGCCCCGCTTTTCTCGTAGAAATACGATTACAGTAGCAAAGTACACCTCTGTTCCGATCACTTGTGAGTCGGTCCCGATACACACCTTCAGTTTGTGACCCTCGGCGCCCTCGCGGCGAATGGTCTCCTCCACCGCAGTGAGCAGGGGGGGGTCGATTCGTTGGCCGTTGAGCCGTCTCCATTCCATAGGTCAATAATTTAGGCCGTTAATAAATTTTGTCAGGAGAGAACGCCCCAAAAGTGCAGATTTTTTTCAAAACATTCACCCTAAAAATGAAAATTTACAGCAATTTAATTTGCATATTTGACATTTCTGCATTAACAATTGTTGGCATCATAAACCTTGAGCTTACCATAGAAGTTCCCAGCCCATAAAAATGGCCCCTGAAATAGTTGTAGCTCTCGTGCTGGTATCGGAAATTTGCACTTTATGCATTTATTATGATTGAAAAATCCATCACCGCAGCACTCGACATGGCTGCCATTCCACAGCGTCGAGCCAAAAAAGCACTCCACAACCGCGTCAACCGCCGCGAACTAAAGGAGTTGCTTCAGAAGGATACCGTTCAAAGAGTTACACTGTCTTTTTACAAATATGCCCGCATTGATGACCCGCAGGCTTTTCGGGACGAATTGTATGCGTGGTGGGATGCTTTGGGAGTATTGGGACGTACTTACATGGCCACAGAGGGCATTAATGCACAGATCTCTGTACCAGAAGTACACTTTGAGCAATTCAAAACCCTCATGAACAGTTACGAAATGTTCCGTGGGCTGCGGCTGAACGTTGCGGTGGAAGCCGAAGGAAAGTCATTTTTCGCCCTGACTATCAAAGTCAAGGACAAAATAGTTGCGGATGGTGTGACGGATCCAACCTTTGATCCTGCAAAAACCGGTACGCACCTCAATGCCGAGGCCTGGAACCGCGCCAGCGAAGAGCCCGGCGTCATCATTGTAGATATGCGCAACCACTATGAGAGCGAGGTGGGCCATTTTGAGCATGCCATTACCCCCGATGCTGCCACCTTCCGGGAAGAACTTCCGATGGTCGCTGAGTTGCTTGCAGACCAACGGGATAAAAAGATCCTGATGTATTGCACCGGCGGGATCCGATGCGAAAAAGCAAGTGCCTATATGAAACACAATGGTTTTGAGAACGTGTTTCAACTGGAAGGCGGCATCATAGAATATGACCGTCAAGTGCGGGCAAATGGTCTGGACAATAAGTTCCTGGGTAAAAATTTCGTGTTCGACGAACGCCTGGGTGAAAGAATAAGCCCTGATGTGATCGCCCACTGTCATCAATGTGATCAGCCTTCAGATCACCATACGAATTGCGCCAACCTGTATTGTCACATCCTTTTCATTCAATGCGACGATTGTCGTCCAAAATACGCTGGATGCTGTTCTGAAAAATGCGCTGAACTCAACGCACTACCTACAGAAGTCCAAAAAGAACGTGCTCCATCCATGGTTTTCAACGGTACAAAATTTGGGAAAGGTGCATATAAGGCCTTTCGTAAAGCCGGGGGGCACTTGAGTGTTGCTTAAAGCAAGTTACCTTCATGGGTCAGGTGATCATCGCAAGGGCGAATCTTGTTTTTTGGAAATTTTTAGCAGCAAAAAATCCCGTTCTTTCGCCGACGAAAAAAACAATCATGTCCAAACAACAACGCAAAACTGCTTCTGCTAAGCCAGCTTCAAGCTCCACCGCAAACAACTCGTATTCCAACGTGCATTCGGAGCCGTCCGCATTTTTCAACAATATTCTACTCCAGAGCGGACTCATCTTTGCCTTCGCGTTTTTACTCTACGCAAATACGTTGACCCATGAGTTCACACTTGATGATGCCATTGTCATCACGGACAACATGTTCACCCAGCAGGGCATTAAAGGAGTCGGCGGGATCCTTTCAAACGATACCTTTTTTGGATTTTTCAAAGTAGAAGGAAAGGAAGCTTTGGTTACAGGTGGACGTTACCGCCCTATGACCCTGGTGGTATTTGCTTTCTTGTATCAGTTTAGTACCAGCCCTTTTCTATTCCACTTTTTTACAGTGCTTCTTTTCGCTTTGACCTGTGTGGTACTTTACCGTACGCTCTTGAAGCTTTTGACTCCCCCTCTGGTCTTCAATCACCCCCCCCCCCCCTTTTGGGCACATTATGGGCCGATGATCGCATGGCTTGCCACGGTCCTTTTTGCTGCGCACCCGATCCATACAGAGGTGGTTGCAAACATCAAAGGTTGCGACGAAATCCTGACGCTCCTAGGTTGTCTGTCTGCCTTGTATTTTACTCTGAAGGCATGGGATACCCAACAAACCAAGTGGGCTCTGGCAGCAGGAGGAGCTTTCTTTATTGCCTGTCTTTCTAAAGAAAATGCTGCAGCATACGTTGTTTTGATTCCCTTAGCCTTGTGGTTCTTTAGAGGTGCTGACCAGAGCCCTTCCAACACTTCAATCTGGAAATCCAGCCTTCCTATTTTTATTTCTTTTGCAGCTTTTTTCCTGCTGCGGGGAAGCATTTTGCATTGGCGCTTTGGAGGAGAACCCATGGAGCTGATGAACAACCCTTTCCTGAAACTGGAAGGGAACCAATGGGTCAAGTTTGCCCCAGCAGAAAGACTGGCAACGATCCTGTATACCCTGGGCAAATACGTTCAATTGTTGTTTGTTCCGCATCCACTCACCCATGACTATTACCCGCGTCAGATTGGTATCATGCGTTTTGGCAACCCATTTGTGCTTTTGAGCCTGGCACTTTATAGTTTTATGGGGTATTGGGCGCTGCGTGGTTTCAAGCATCGCGATCCATATGCTTTTGGCATTTTGCTCTATTTGCTCCCTCTTGGTATCGTTTCCAACCTGGTTTTTCCGATCGGCACCAATATGGGTGAGCGCTTTGCTTTTATGCCATCGGTCGGTTTTTGCCTTTTGATCGCTTTATTTTTGAGTAAGTTTTTAAAAAACAATCAGTCCTTGGTGCTGGGTGTAGTGGGTAGCGTAATGTTGCTTTTTTCCATCAAAACCTTCGTCCGTAACTTTGCCTGGAGCAGCAATGAGAATCTTTTTATGACGGACGCTGCGGTTTCTATCAACAGTGCGAAACTCCAAAATGCCTGCGGAGGCGTGCTTTTTGATCGTGCTACCAAAGAAAAAGACGCGGAAAAACAATCCGTGCTCTGTATGAAGGCCATGCCACATCTGAACCAGGCCATCAAGATCTATCCAAATTATAAGGATGCATATATCAGTCGGGGCGGCGCGCATTTTGTACTTAAAGAATACGTGGAGGCAATCGCAGATTATCGCAAGGCCATACAATTTGCTCCGGACGATGCTAAACTCAAAACCTATCTGGCACTCGCCTTGCGCGATGGAGGCAAATACTATGGGGAACAAAAAGCAGACATCCAAAACGCCTTCAAATGCTTCGAAGAATCCTGGCAGCTAAATCCAAAAGATCCGGAAACAGCGCGACTGATGGGTGTAGGATACGGGATCAGCGGAAAATCTGAAGAGGCCATCAAATGGTTTGAAAAAGCCGTGGAGATCGCCCCTAAAGAAGCCGGATTTCTTTGGGATCTGGGGCTGGCCTATTCTGCATCCGGGAACGCCGCAAAAGGCGAAGAGCTTCGCAGAAAAGCGATGGAATTAGATCCGGGCATCGCCCAGAAGCGGAGCAAAGGCGGCCGATAAAATCAGCGCGTGTCTGAGATTTAATCAGAATCAAACTTTCAGAGACCGCCTACCCATCGGCATTCCGTCCAACAATGTACCTTTGCAAACCGAAACAGCAAATCAACCATATTTTAAGTCATTCGTTAATATTCCAATACAATGTTTGAAAGTTTAAGCGACCGTTTAGATAGTGCGTTCAAGGTTTTAAGCGGCAATAACCGCATCACCGAACTCAATGTAGCTGAGAGTATCAAGGAGATCCGTCGTGCTTTGGTGGCTGCCGATGTGAACTATAAAATTGCCAAAGACTTCACCGATCGGGTAAAAGAGAAAGCGCTGGGCACAGAAAATGTATTGAAAAGTGTGTCGCCAGGCCAATTGATGATCAAGATCGTGAGCGATGAGCTGACGGAATTAATGGGGGGCCAAAGCGTTGGCATCAATGTCAAAGGTCACCCGGGTATCGTGCTGGTAGCGGGTCTGCAAGGTTCAGGCAAAACCACTTTTAGCGGCAAACTAGCCAAATACCTTAAGGAACAACGCAAAATGCGCCCCTTGCTCGTAGCTTGTGACGTTTATCGCCCAGCGGCCATCGAGCAATTGACCGTGCTGGCCGAAAGCATCGGGGTAGCCGTATATAAAGAGATCGAGAATAAAAACCCGGTAGACATCGCCCGCAATGCCGTTGCTTTTGCGAAAGCAAACAGTCATGACGTGGTGATCGTGGATACTGCAGGCCGTCTAGCTGTGGATGAGGCGATGATGGACGAGGTTGAAAATATCAAAAAATCACTCGGGCCTACGGAAACCTTGTTTGTGGTGGACTCCATGACGGGGCAAGACGCCGTAAATACCGCAGAAGCCTTCAACAAGCGCATCAATTTTGATGGCGTAGTGCTGACAAAACTGGACGGTGATACCCGTGGCGGTGCAGCGTTGACCATCAAACATACGGTGGGTAAACCCATCAAATTTGTGTCTCAGGGGGAAAAGCTGGATGCACTTGATGTATTTTACCCTGATCGTATGGCCAAGCGTATCCTGGGTATGGGTGATATTGTGTCATTGGTGGAAAAAGCACAGCTTGAATTTGATGATGAAGAGGCAAAGCGGATTGAAAAGCGCATCAAACAGAACAAGTTTGACTTCAACGACTTTTTAGGTCAGATGCAAATGATCAAAAAAATGGGTGATCTGAAAAGTCTCATGTCCATGATACCAGGTATGGATAAAGCCTTGAAAGATGCCCCTATTGACGATAAAGCCCTCCTGCGTGTAGAAGCCATCATTCAGAGCATGACGCCCTGGGAACGCGCTAATCCGGATGCGATCAGCCTGTCGCGCAAAAAAAGACTTGCCAAAGGCTGCGGTCAGAATATTGATCAGATCAACCTTTTTATGAAAAACTTCGGTCAGATGCGGCAGATGATGCATCAGGTTTCGAAAATGCCTGCAGGAAAAATGGGCATGCCGCCAGGAGCTGGTGGAATGGGGTTGCCTGCACCTAAAGCTGGCATAGGTAAATTCAGACGGTAAACTTCTGAAATAGGCCTTATTCAAAGGGAGAGATCAACAATTTGGTTTAGGATTGAATTGGATTTTTAATGGCCAGAAATCTACTGGAGAATAAATTTTCTCCATTGCACCCAACTTCTTGGGTGCTGACTTCTGTCTTGCAGGAAAATGACTTGCACTTTATGAAAAAGACCTACTTTCTACCGCTATTCCTATGCCTTGCATTTTCTGCTTTTTCTCAGAAAAAAAGACCTGAATTTGGCTTTACCGTGAAGGCCGGTAATTTCACGCTCCCCTCAGAAAATACTTTTTCAGACTTTTCCAGCAGTTACAATCAGGGGACCGTGTCTAACAATGCTGGCAGTTCCTATGCCATAGGAATCTGGAACTCTTGGTCCTTAGGAACTTATCTTCGAATTTCAGCATCCCTAATGTACCGGTCTGCATCCTTGAATATCAGACAACGGAATAATTATACATCTTTAGATTTAGTACATTTAGAGTCCATTCAAGAGCAAAAAACCAACTTGAATAGCTTATTAATGCCGGTTCATCTTCACATTGCTTTTAAAAAAGATGGCAAATTTTCATTGGTTATTGGAGGTGGTCCCAACCAGATCTTTTCTTCCCAGATGTCTTCCAAATTTTCTACTCAAATAGATGATTTGCCGCAAACTACCAATACTTATTCAAACAACCAGTCAGATTGGACCGCCTTTGGCACCACCTTGAATTTCAACGCAGGTCTGTTTTACAAGCTGGATTCAAAAACCAGTGTGGGGCTCGATTATTCCTTAGAAAAACCCGGCGAACTTATTTTTGGGAGTAGGCTCGCTAATATCAATCCGCTGATTGATTGTATTTGTTTTTATGGTGACCTAAATATACAGCGCAACATGAATAGTTTTTCCGTCTCTTTGCGCCACAATATTTTGGACTAGACAACATGAACTATCACAAATACGAATTAAGAACTACCCCGGAAACCGCTGACATCCTCGTGGCTTTTCTATCAGACAGCCCTTTCGACACTTTTGAGGAAACGGCAGATGGTTTAAACGCATATGCGCCCGCGACCGCATCAATCCAGGAAATAGACGCCTTACTGCTTGATCTACAGGGGCAATTCGATTTTACCTGGGGAAAAGAGCTTATCCTTGGACAAAACTGGAACGAATTGTGGGAAAGTAATTTTCAACCCGTGATCGTGGGTGATTTCTGCGCGGTTCGTGCAGATTTCCATGAGCCCATTCCGGGAGTAAAATGGGAATTGGTCATTAATCCCAAAATGGCTTTTGGTACCGGGCATCATGAAACCACCTGGCAATGCATTGCAGCCATCGAGCACCTGCCGCTTCAGGGAGCAAAAGTGTTGGATTATGGTTGCGGCACCGGAATTCTTGCCATTCTAGCTTCCAAACAAGGGGCTACTGAAGTGGAAGCCGTTGATATTGAATCAGAATCCTACCGGAATACGGTCGAAAATTGCATCGCCAACGGCGTAAACAATGTGACTGCCCGCCTGGGCACACTCTCTAACATTGAAGGCAACTATTTTGATGGGATCCTGGCGAATATCAATCGTCCTATCATTCTGGAATCCCTGCCATCGCTTTCCAACTTGTTGAAACCTAAAGGCTGGCTATTGATCTCCGGCATCTTATTGACCGATGAAGAGATCGTTACTGAAGCAGCAAAGGCAGCAGGTTTCACAAAAAAAGAAATGAAAAGCAGCGGAAATTGGTTGTGTGGCGTGTTTGAGAAGGAAGGCTGATTCTCTTTCATTACCTTTGCGTCTTCTCTTAGTATTTCTTTGGTGAACATAGATTCACCACACCTGATTTTATGCAAAAAATCCTCATCCTAGATTTTGGATCACAGTATACCCAACTCATCGCCCGCAGGGTGCGTGAGATGAATGTTTATTGTGAGATCGTTCCTTACAACAAACTGCCCGAACTCACGGACGATATTATGGGCGTCATTCTTTCCGGAAGCCCTTTTTCTGTCCGATGGGAAAATGCATTACGGCTTGACCTGAACCTGATCGCCGGCAAAAAGCCCTTACTCGGCATTTGTTACGGCGCGCAACTGATGGCCGACTTTTTTGGCGGCGAGGTAGCGCAGTCATCTAAGCGTGAATACGGTAAGATCATGCTCCAGCAGCACGCACCAAACGATCCGTTTTTTGCAGGAATTTCTAAACGCTCCCAGGTTTGGATGAGCCACTCAGATACCATCGTGCGGATGCCCGAAGGCTTCGAAGTGCTGGGCAATTCAGATACGATCCCTTTTGCGGCTTTTCGTTCGGAAGAGGGAAAATTTGCAAAACCCGTATACGGTATCCAGTTTCACCCGGAGGTATTTCATAGCCTGGAAGGATTTGAGATCCTGAAAAACTTTGTCCACGACATCTGTGGATGCGCCGGCGACTGGACTGCACAGCATTTTGTGGACGAAACCATTGCAGCACTGCGCAAACAGATCGGAAATGAGCAGGTTATTATGGCCCTCTCCGGTGGTGTGGACAGTACCGTGGCAGCCACCCTACTCCACCGCGCGATTGGCGACCGCTTGTTCTGCTTTTTTATAGACAATGGTTTACTTCGTAAGGATGAATTTCAGGAAGTACTGGATTCCTACAAGGGCATGGGACTGAACATTGAAGGGGTGGATGCAAAAGATCGTTTTTATGCCGCCTTGGCCGGAGTGACTGACCCCGAACTAAAGCGCAAAGCCATCGGTAAGTTATTTATTGACCTCTTCGAAGAAGAAAGTGAAGCACATCCTGATTTTCAGTGGTTGGGACAGGGTACCATTTATCCTGATGTGATCGAATCTGTCAGTGTACACGGACCTTCTGTTACCATAAAAAGTCACCACAACGTGGGTGGTTTACCTGAAAAACTCAAGCTGAAAATTGTAGAGCCGTTGCGTTCACTTTTCAAAGATGAGGTACGCCGGGTTGGTCGGGAGCTCAATGTTTCCCCCAATATCCTCAACCGCCACCCCTTCCCGGGCCCTGGTCTGGGTATTCGTATTCTGGGGGACATTACCCCGGAAAAAGTTCAGATCCTTCAGGAAGCTGATGCGATTTTCACCGCTAAGCTGAAGGAGCATGAACTTTATGATGAGGTCTGGCAGGCTGGTGCCATTTTGCTTCCCATTCATTCTGTTGGCGTAATGGGCGACGAGCGTACGTATGAGAAGACCATTGCTTTACGTGCTGTAAGCTCTACAGACGGAATGACCGCTGAATGGAGCAGACTTCCACACGAGTTTCTTGCTGAGGTGAGCAGTGAGATCATCAACAATGTAAAAGGGATCAACCGGGTAGTGTATGATATTTCAACCAAACCACCTGCAACCATTGAATGGGAGTAATGACAGATTTCTAGGGTATATTTGCACGTCAGGCATCCATACCATGTACTAAACCGTTTATCCTGGAAAATATCGAACATGAGATTGCACCCTTTGCCTTTTGCGCTTTGTCTTTTGCTGCTGTTTCTATCGGGTTGCTGCTATACCTTTAAAGGCATCTCAATCGATCCGGATGTGAAAACTTTTTTTGTTCAAAATTTTGAAACAGAAACCTCCAATGCTCCTCCAACACTGGGTCTGAATTTTACAGAAAGGTTGAAGGACAAAATACGCCTTGAAAGTCGCCTGAGTCTAAAAAATACGGATGCAGACGTCGAGTTTTCTGGAAAAGTGATCGATTATCGCGTGGTACCAGTGGCTCCCAAACCGGGCGAAGTGGTTGAATTGAATCGTCTGGAAGTTGGCGTGAGTATCTTTTTTATAAACAATAACGATGATAAAAAGAGTTGGAAATTAGCACGCACATTCCGGCATTTTGCTGAATTTAACAACACGGTCGACTTACTTACCGTCCAGGATCAACTCTTACAAGATGTAATTTTTCCACAGATCCTGGAAGATATTTTTAACGCAGCATTCAATGATTGGTAACGAATCCCCAAATAATCAGATCAACAAATCAACCACCTCGTGACACAAGACCGTTTTTCTCAAATTGTGAACGACCCGGATCTGCTCCGGCGCATTACCTACGAGGAGTTAAAGACCCTTGCGTTGGCCTACCCTTATGCGCACAATTTGCGCAGTCTGTTGGCCATTAAAGCCCACCAGATCGACCACGCCGATGCTATAAAAAACCTTGCTACTGCTGCTGCTTACAGCCTCGATCGCACCAAGCTTTTCCTGCTGGTCGCACCACAGGTCATTGCACCACAACAGGTTTTAGCACCGGAAGAAGTACTGGAGCTCAAGCCTATAGAAACTGTAAAACGAGAACTGGAAGCACTCGCTCCTCTCGCCAGAGAAGAAAAAAGTTTTGAAATACTAAAGGCCATCGAAGCTATAGAACCAGCTGCACCAGCACCTTCATTGGTTTACAAGGCTGATTTCAGTACGCAACCAGCGTTCCCAACCCCTGTAGAATCCATACCAACGCCCCTAACTCCAGTGGTTCGTCAAACATTTTCTGACTGGGTCAACAATTTTCACCCCCCGGTTTTGGACGTCATTCAACGCCCTGCTCCAGTCGCAAAACCAGCCAGGCCATTGGCTAAAGAAATCGAAGAATCTGTTAAATCTCAAGGTATTGCGCAGCAATTGGCCGAGCGCAGTGTAGCTGAAAATCAGGATGTGATCTCTGAAACTTTGGCGAAACTCTATGCCAAACAAGGCTACCGCGACAAATCTGCTCAGATGTATGCCCGTCTTTCTTTGTTATTTCCAGAAAAAAGCGCGTACTTTGCCTCCGAAATTGACAAACTTAAAAAATAGGCGTTCATGTTATCCATTATTACAGTATTCATTGCTTTGGTGAGCATATTGCTGATTGTAGCAATTTTGATTCAAAACCCAAAAGGTGGCGGTATTGACGCTAACCTTGGTGGTGGCCAGGCTCAACAACTTTTCGGTGCAGCCCGCTCCACTGATTTTGTAGAAAAAGTAACCTGGGTACTTGCCGGAGCACTGATCGTGCTTTGTATTGTGGCAGTACTGACCGTTGGCACAGGCGGTGGCACGGAGGAAGCTCCTACCCAGATCCCATTGCAATCAGCACCTGTTGGAGGTTAATCCCCGGCATTTTTCTGAAAAAATTTAGTGGCTGTCTCATTGGAAATTTTGGTTCATCGTGACCATCCAATGAGACAGCCACTTTTTATAGGTTGGAACGATACTTGTGGGCCCGAGTTCTCGCTTTTTAATACTTTCGGCAAATTTTCCATTTTCATCCATTTGCCTTACGCGTACATGAAAAGTCTGTTACTCTTTCTTGGATGGCTTCTCACGCCTTGTTTACTTTTTTCTCAAATCAGTATTCAGGAGTTTCCAAAGTCACTCCAACTCTATCCACGGAACCTTGCAAGCAATAAAGCAATCGTCCAAATCCGTGGAACAGCTGCTTCCGGCCCAGACAGCCTTGTTTTTTCCCTGACCAAAAGCGATGGGGCTATCGAGCGCAAAGCACTGTCTTTAAATGACTTGAACAACGGTCAATTCAACCTGAGTTTTGAACTGGTCGCTGGCTTATGGAGTTATGCGTTCAAAGCAGAACAACAAACGCCCGCTGGGCTGGTCTTGCTGAAAAGTGCTGACAATGTAGTTGCCGGAGACGTTTTTGCTGTAGAAGGTCAGTCCAATGCGCAAGCCGTTGCCTACAACGGTGATGCTAATATCTGGCAAAGCAATTTTATTCGTTGTTTTGGCACCTCTAATCCGGATCTGTACACCGACGATAACTGGTATATCGCAGAAGGCAATGGGTATTTTTCACCAGGGGCCATTGGACAATGGGCCTTGCGAATGGGTTTCCTGATCCAGCAAAATCTACAAATCCCGGTAGCCATTATCAACGGGGCTGATCCTGGAAAGCCCATTGAGTTTTTTCAAAAAAATGATCTACTGCCTGCGGACCCCGCCACGAATTACGGTCGTTTACTCCAACGCCTGACCCATGCCGGTCTTTCTGAAAATATCAGAGCGATGGTATTTTACCAGGGCGAATCTGATGGAAATCGGGATGAAATTCACAAAACCCTTTTTGAGGCGCTTCACGCGGACTGGGAAATTGATTTCCCAAACATTGAAGCCTATTATGTGGTACAGGTGCGGGAAGGATGTGGCGCACCTTCTCTCCAATTGAGGGATTACCAAAGGGCCTTTGAAGATTATCTGCACAACACCAAAGCGGTTACCGCCAATGGCATCAATGGGCATGATGGTTGCCATTACAGTTTGCAGGGATATCAGACTCTAGGAGAAAAATTGTACAAACAAGTCTCTGCCGATCTATTCAATACTCCAACAGGCGAACAGTTGAATATCAGAGTCCTGAGCGCAAGCTTCACCAATACTTTAAATACACAGATTACCGTAGTTACTGATGCTTCCACCGCCTTAACCACGGAGGCTGGAAGCGCATATGATTTTAGAGTAAAAGGCGCCGGGGCCGCTGTGATCGGCATGCATGCGGATGGCAACCGATTGATTCTTGATCTGGATCAATCCGTCAACGCTCCCAACGCCAGTTTGTCCTACGGGGGGCATTCAGGCAACGATGCCTGGGTGTTGAATGCCGATGGATACGGCATGTTTACATTTTACAATTTACTGATCGACAACTATTCTGTGGTTCCAAACTTCGATATCCCGGGGATCATGTCGGGGTCAGGAAATTGTATTACTCTGGATGGCACTGACGATTTTATCTATGTCGGCCCGGTCCTGGGCAGCTCCTATACGAAGGAGGCCTGGATCAATTGGCAAGGCGGAAGTCAGCTGAATAATATCATTTCCGGAGTCGAAAATACCGCTTTTTGGGCGCCCAATGGTGTGTTATCCGCAGGTCATAATGGGGCATGGGGACAAGTGACCGATAATGTGGTGCTTACACCCAACCAATGGATCCACGTAGCAGTAAGCTATGATGCGGCGCTTGGTTTTTTGAAATTATACAAAAATGGGAACCTGGTAAGTCAGGCTGAAAACATCCCGCCGCATAACGACCCTGAGGTTTACATTGGCGCATTTTCAGGGTGCTGTACATTCCAGGGCAATATAGATGAGGTTAAAATTTGGGATACCGTCCGTACCATCGAGGAGATCCGGGGCAATATGTGTCAAAAACTTTCAGGCGCTATTCCCCATTTGTCCACTTATTTCAGATTGGACGAAACGGCAGGGGGCATCGCGCCCAATGTCACGGCTGCTCCGGATGGACAACTTTTTAACTTTCAAGGCTTGGGCTTGAATGAAGCCTGGCGGCGCTCCGGTGCTCCAATCGGCACAATAAGTACTCATACGTACACAGCGGTGGATCAGATCGGTCTGGACATTGCTTCAGGTGACAGCCTGGTGCTGTCCGCTTCCAATGTGTCAGATTTTGTCCACCTCTATTTTGTCGAAGAGGTCCCTAATGTGTTACAGCCGGCCGATGGATATATTTTGGTTGACCCTGACCGTTATTTCGGACTTTTTTACGCCAGCCAAAGCATCAGCAATTATGATCTGAAATATTTCTATGCGGACAATCCTTTTGCCCTGGTACAGGAGCAAGGTTTGGGCCTTTTGCGGCGCAGAAACAATGCTCAATCTTATTGGGAAGAAGCCCTTTCGTTTCAGGCCGCCCCCA
Source organism: Saprospiraceae bacterium (assembly GCA_044350425.1). GTDB lineage: Bacteria > Bacteroidota > Bacteroidia > Chitinophagales > Saprospiraceae > M3007. The sequence goes on from JBILHS010000012.1 coordinate 47,470, forward strand.
TCGAACAAACGATCACTGCGCAGGGGACCTTATTTCAGGAGTACATATTGGCCATAAAGGATTCCATCATCCAAAGCCCATTGTCGGCTCAACTAATGCTCATTCAGTCCATTTTATGCTATGGCGTCCATAGTGCTGTATTACTGGGAACAGCTTCAGGCGGATTACCGCCCTATTCCTATAGCTTAAACGGTGATACACCTCAGTCCAGCGGGATTTTTACAGATCTGGCACCTGGAACCTATTCGGTCTTGATCTCGGATGCTTCAGGAAATACGGTCACCACCAATCTGGTCTCTATCCAAAGCCCGGGGCCCTTGGTGGTTTCCATACAGGAAGATCAAAACGATGTAATGCTGGTGGTGGAAGGCGGCACCCCGCCCTATATTATCAGCAGCAATGCGCCCAATGCTGATTTGCAAGACCTACCCAATGGGACGTACACATTGGAGGTTTTGGATGATAATGGCTGTTCTTTTAACTCCTTTTTTACGATTGATTATCAACCCGTGATGACCACATCCATGCTGGATTCGCAATTTAAAATCAATCCCAACCCCAGTACCGGTCTGTTTGAATTATTGGGGGGAAGTTCCGGATCAGTCATTAAAGCATCTGTATTAGATGTGACTGGAAGGACGCTTCAATCTTATGATATTCAAGCCTTTGAAACACTTTTTCATTTAAAAATTGATTTGTCAGAGGAGGCTTCCGGCATTTATTTTCTACAGCTTACCGATGGACGAAATCATAAGAATCTGCCTTTGGTTAAAATATGACCGGGGCAAAAAAAGAGGCTGCCGAAATACCGGCAGCCTCTTTTTAGCGCAGAAAAAAGATCACTCGTCTTCATCCTCGTTTTTACGACGGGTATAACCAGCATCCTCATTCGTTTCATTGTCCATTTCCCAGTCGTCTCCACTGGAGTGATTGGGACGTTTGCCGTTGGTAAGCCGTACCTTGTCACCAATAGGCTTTCCCGGAGTACGTTCGTCTGAATCCATTTCGAACATATCATCTCCTGCCCCGGTGCTACTTTCGATATTGGGTTTGGCGGCGGAACTGGACTGGGCTTTCCCATCCATACTTTTGGTGGCATGTGGCACCAGACGAAGCCGTTCTTTGCTGATGAGTTCGCCGGTTACGATACAGATGCCGTATGTTTTGTTGTGGATGCGAAGCAAGGCATTTTTCAAATCCTGAACAAAGCGTTGCTGCCGCTGCAGCATCCGTTGCAGCATTTCCAAATCAGTATGCGCACTACTATCATCGTACCAATCGCCACCTTGCTGGTTAAAACCATTCTCATTCAGATCTGAAATTTGCTTTTCAGTGGTACTGAGCTCATCCTGTGCTTGCACGAGTCGTTCGTCAACAATAACTTTGAAAGCTTGTAAGTCCTCGTCGCTGTAGCGCACTTTTAAGTCGTTAGACATGGTGAGGTTGATTTTTGATAATGTATGAAGAATTGCCGGGGTTGGTTTAGGGGGGCAAAATTAGCCCAATTTAGAATGTCTAAAAAGGTAAAAAGAAAAATTAGTATAAATTGATTGCAGAGCACCCTACAAGCGCTTCATTTTGGCGTTACTTTTCCTACTTTTGCGGGCCATTTTAGTACTTTAGATCGTCGAATCAGAGCATTCCAAATTATCATTCCACCAGCAAAACAGACTGCTATGTCCGCTGCCAAACGCGCCACCACCGCCACACTCACTGAAAACTATCGCCAGGAAGTCTTGCGCGACTTCCGCATCTGCTGTCTCAGCCGGGAAGCAAGTGTCATTGCACGCAAAGAGGTATTGACTGGCAAAGCCAATTTTGGCATCATCGGTGATGGCAAAGAAGTGGCCCAGGTGGCCATGGCCCGGGCCTGGCGGAAAGGTGATTTCCGTTCCGGCTACTATCGCGATCAGACCCTGATGCTCGCACTGAATTTAATGACCCTGGATGAATTTTTCGCACAATTATATGGCGATCCTTACAATGACCCCTTTTCAGGCGGAAGGCAGATGAACTGCCATTTTGCAACGAAATTTGTCGATGAGGAGGGCAAGTTTCTGGATCTGAAAAATCGGTACAATATTTCTGCTGACATCGCCCCTACCGGCGGACAAATGGCACGCGGTCTGGGCTTAGCATTCGCAAGCAAAAAATTCAGGGAAAGTGCTGCTATTTGCGGAGATCTGAGTGAACAGGGCAATGAGGTCGCTTTCGTAACCATTGGCGACGCTTCTACCTCGGAGGGTGCTTTCTGGGAAACGATCAATGCCGCCGGTGTACTTCAGGTACCACTGGCCATCAGTGTCTGGGATGACGGTTATGGAATTTCGGTTCCCAAAAAATATCAGACCACCAAAGAAAGTATCAGCGAAGTGCTCGCAGGTTTTGAAGCCGATTCAGAACGCGACACCAATGGCATCAGCATTTACAAAGGGAAAGCCTGGGACTACCCTACCCTTTGCAAACTTTACACCGATGCAGTAGATGAAATGCGGGCAACCCACCGTCCGGCATTATTCCATATTCAGGAGGTAACCCAACAACTCGGCCACTCTACAAGCGGTGATCACCGCAGGTATAAAACGCCAGAGCGGCTTCAATTTGAGGAAGAATTTGACTGCAACCGCCGCATGGCCGAATGGATGACGGCCAATGGGCTTGCCACCACCGAAGAAATAGACAGCATTCAAAAGGAAGCGAAAAAAGTAGCCACAGAAGCTGCTCAACGCGCATTCAGGGCTTATCACGACAAAGTGGCTGAATTGAGAAACTCCCTGTTATCTGCACTGACGGAAACCCGGTCTAATTACCCGGAGGTCGCAGTATTAGCTGAAATACAAAGCGAACTCAACCAAAAACGCGAGCCCCTTCGGTTTGAACTGTTGCAGATGGCCCGGCGGGCATTGCAAAGTATCCCGAAGCACGAGGCTGAAAAGCATGCTGAGTTATTGCAATTCGCGACTCTGGAACGACTGGAAGGCCATACGATCTACTCAGACAATCTACTCAGTCAATCTTCCAGGTCCCCGATTGAGGTGAAGGAAGAAAAAGCACAATATTCCGACGAATCTCCCCTCAAAGACGGCTATGAAATTCTCAATGCCTGCTTTGATGCCCATTTTGCCCGTATGCCCGAGCTCTTTGTTTTTGGTGAAGATGTGGGTCATATCGGCGATGTAAACCAGGGCATGCGCGGGATGCAGCAAAAATATGGTACAGAGCGCGTCTTTGATACCGGCATACGCGAATGGACCATCATGGGCCAGGCGATCGGCATGGCCATGCGCGGGCTTCGCCCCATTGCAGAGATCCAATATCTGGACTACTTGCTTTATGGTCTTTCACCGCTCTCGGACGACCTTTGCACCCTGCGCTGGCGTTCGAACAATCAGCAAATTGCACCTGCAATCATCCGGACACGCGGCCACCGGCTGGTAGGCGTCTGGCACAGTGGTTCGCCTATGGGCATGATGCTTGGCTCCCTGCGCGGAATGCATATCTGTGTGCCACGCAATATGACCCAGGCTGCCGGAATGTATAACACCTTGCTACAAGGAGATGACCCTGCTATCGTAGTGGAGGTTTTGAATGCTTACCGATTCAAGGAGCAACTGCCCGACAACGTTGGCACGTTTACCGTACCGCTCGGCGAGCCCGAGGTATTGCGACCAGGCACTGATGTAAGCATTATTACTTACGGCGCCTGCGTTCGGGTTGCGGAGGAATCTGCGGACCAGCTTGGAAAACATGGCATTTCGGTCGAGATTATCGACATTCAGACTCTTTTGCCTTTTGATTTCAAGAATGTTTGCGTAGAAAGTCTGAAAAAGACTAATCGGGTAGTTTTTCTTGACGAAGATTTTGAAGGCGGCGCTTCAGCTTTCCTGATGCAGCAAGTCCTGGAAAAGCAAGGGGGGTACCGCTGGCTGGATTCAGCGCCGGTTACACTTTGTGCAAAGCCTCACCGTCCGGCTTATGGTCAGGATGGAGATTACCATTCGAAACCTCAAGTAGAGGATGTGGTGGAGGCCGTGCTGATGATCATGGCGGAGGCGGGGATAGTTCAAACATCATAGTTCATACATCACACATCAGATTATGATCAAGCTCTCCAACATATCCACAGAGGCCCCCAAAAACCTCGAGAAAAAAGACCTGAAAGACGAAACCATTCGTCTGGTGGAGCGCCTCGGGGAGCTTCAAAATATCATGTATGCCGAAGGCAAATACTCTATGCTGGTCGTGTTACAAGGCATGGATGGGAGTGGTAAAGATGGTGCTGTGCGCAATGTATTCCACAATTGTACCATCGCAGGCCTGGACCTGGTGAGTTACAAAAAACCCACGGAGGAGGAGTTAGGTCATGATTTTCTTTGGCGGGTACACAAATGGGTACCACAAAAAGGGATGACCACTATTTTTAACCGCAGCCATTATGAAGATATTCTGATCCAGCGCGTACATGGATGGATCGACATGGAACGGGTAGAGAAGCGGATGGCAGCCATCAATGCTTTTGAGGATCTGATCCAATTTGACAACAATACCCTGATCTTCAAATTTTATATGCACATTTCATTTGAAGAGCAAGAGATACAACTTCAACAGCGCCTGGATGATCCCACCAAATTCTGGAAGCATAATGATGGCGATTGGGAAGAACGCAAATTATGGGATGAGTACATGGAGGCCTACGAATATGCCATCAACCAAAGTACAACCCCCTGGCACATCTGCCCCGTAGACAATCGTTGGTATCGGGACTATTTTATGGCAAAAACGATTGTGAATGCTTTGGAGAAACTGGAAATGAAGCTTCCAACACCTTTGAAAAAATAATGTGGTCAATGTGGAAAAATTGCAGTGATCCTGGATACTTAGTTTTTTAGGGTAAAATATGATTCATGTGAATGTTAATTTCGGCACATTGACCCTGTTTTTCTGCCTTGCATTTTTCCGGCCGGGCGCTCAAAACCTCGGTATTTTCACATCGGTTATTCCCACAAGCCAAAACGGGCATTTTGTGTTGCCCGCCACGCATGATTTTCAGGTTTTGGCACAATTTGGCGATACGCTTGCCGATGGATCCACCTTAAAAACTCAGCCAGACTTTACCGCATTCGTTCCCAAAAACGAACGAAATGATCGGGGCTATCTTTCACTCAACCACGAGATTCCAGGCCTTCAGGGCGGAGTTACAGTTTTTGATCTGGAATTTGATAAGACCAATCAGATCTGGAATATATATAACGGTATCCCTGTTGACTTTTCGAACGTTGGGGGCATCAACAGACCTTGTTCCGGCGGAATTACCCCCTGGGGCACCGTCATTTCAGGCGAGGAGGCCATCTTAACCACCGATCTGGACAGCAATGGCTACTTTGACTCCGGATGGCTGGTCGAAACCCGATCGAGTGATCGAAAATTCATTCAGAAGATCTGGAAAGCAGGCAATGCCGCCCACGAAAACTGCGTACTGGCTTCTGATCTTAAAACACTTTATTGGGGAGCCGATGATTTAAACCGCGGCTATATCTTTAAATATGTTGCATCCCAAAAAAAACAATTGGCCACGGGAAACCTGTTTGTCCTGATACGCGACGACTCCACGGCCACAACTGCAACTTGGGTACAAGTGCCCAACCAAACCCAAAATCAATGCAACAACATCAATACTTTTTGCCAACAGGTGGGTGCATGGAATTTCTCTGGCATTGAGGACCTGGAGATCGGGCCGTATGGAAAGATCTATTTTTCTACCAAACACAGCGGACGCATCTGGCAGTTTAAAGACAAGGGCCCTATTGTGTCCGAACTCCGTGTTTTTGTAGAAAACTCCCTCTATCCCATTGAAACTACGGAAGGAATACGATGGACTAAATGGGGTATTGGAGCAGATAATCTGGCGTTTGACAATGCCAATAATCTCTGGGTATTGCAGGACGGCGACAACAACCACATCTGGATGGTAAAACCTGATCATACCGCTGCGAACCCAAATGTTTGCCTTTTTGCTACCACACCACTTGGCTGTGAGCCAACGGGTATCAGCTTCACGCCGAATAAACGCTTCATGTTTCTTTCGTTCCAACACCCGAGCACAACCAATACCGACACGGTAAGGGACGTTACAGGAAAGCGGGTCGTATTCAATCGGGGTACGACCATCGTAGTGGCACGGAAAGAATTTCTTGGAATGAGCAATCAGGTTTGTCCTAAAACTGATTCTGCTCAGAACAGGAACGGGATCAAATTCCTAGTTTCCCCCAATCCCGCCGGATCTGGAAATGTTATTCTCATGTCTGAAGTGTTCTACACTGGAATGCAGGTAAAAATAGCCGTTTTTGATTTGAAAGGAATCTTTTGCCATAGTTTTGACGTACTGGCTGATGGAAACCAGGTCAGCCTTGACTTAGGTGTGAATGCGAAGGGCGTTTATATGTTAGGCATCCGGGCAGAAGGAATTACAGGCCAATCCATTCTGATCATTGAATGATAGCTTAAGCACCCCACCAGTTTGAGCTGAGTTTTGGTTGAACCTGTTCAATACTTCCTGGCTCCTGCCGGACTGGGATAATATCGAACGGGCTCTACATTTTTTCCAAAGACCTTGAAACGCACAAAGACCTGCGCCCCATAAGTTGTCATGCGTGAGTTTCGGACCAGTTTGTCCGTGAGATCCAGCTCATAATAAGCCTCAATGCCAGCACTCCAGCGATAATACCAATCTAAGGTCCGAGCAAAGCCCAGCCTGACCGTGAACAAGTCACCAGATGGGCGACCAATTGGAGCACCTTGCGGACCAAAAAACTGGGCCAAGTCTTCTCGCGACTCTTTCCGGCCTACGCTGTTGACAATGGTATTCGCCCCAAATCCAAAATCTTGGAGCACCAGTTTATAGCCGCCCAGAAATGAAAAATACCAAGTGCTATCAGCAATATAAACGTCCTTTCCCAGACCCATGGTGACCGCATAAGAAACCCTGGTGTATGAAGATGTAGATGATATTGCTTCCCCAATGGCTTTTATAGGCCAATCTTTGTACGTTAACATGGCAGAGAATCCAACACGAGGTTGCCAAAACCGGTCTTTGATGTCATAGCCATCCAAAAATTCCTGCCAGGTAAGGTCTTTGGTCTGCGGAAGATCAATGATAAAATCATAAAGCGCTTCCAGGGGGGTACTCTGAAAATCAGTTTTATGCAACAGTTGGCCGTATCCGCCATGCACACTCGTATTAAGGTTGAGGTGTTTGAGCTGGGCAGAGGCCCCCTGAGAAAACATCGATAAAATGGCAAAAACAGCGTATTTCTTAAGCATAAGAGGTGGATGAATGGTGAAAGGGTGAAAAATAAAAATTCACCGAGCGGATAACGGATAAAATGCTGCGCTTCAGAGGCGCAAAACTCGAACGAAGTTACAATATACAACAATTATTCCACTCCTTTTCCTGCTAACTTTGCATGGCAAAATTTTCCCGTTGAAAAAAATGCGGATTCTATCTCTTGAAGCCGTCTTTTGTTAAACCTGACCATCTGAAAGCAATATTTAAGACCTAAAACCATTAATGTAAGAACCGATTTCATGCGGATGAATTTCATCCGAATCTTTTAACTCATTTCAACCCTTCTTTTTTATGAATAACGCAGTGTTAAAACTTGCTGCTTTCCTTTTACTGGCCTCCTCCTTTTTCGCCTGTGAAGAAGAAACAAGCCTCCGAAAACAACTGATAGGCCACTGGCAATCTTCAAAGGTCATCATCGTTGAAAACGATGCAGCAGTTGAAGTCAGAGACTCCCTTTCCTTCGATTTACTGCTGGAAGAAAGCTTGAATTACAAAATGGAGACGACAACAAAAAGTCTGAACAACCCCATACCAGTTAAAGACACTATAAAAGGTGACTGGGCGATCGAAGAGATCAACCATTTCCTGACGCTAAGCGACTTTAACAGCACCCCCATTAAAGCTTGGGATGTAAGTTCTATTTCTGAGAATCAAATGACCCTGGAAGCATTTTGGGACAACAACACCCAAAAACTTTTCAGGATCACCTTTGACCGGAAGTAAGCCCTGTTGTAAACGAAATCTTAATACATTAGCTTACGGTTTCGTTAAAGGAGGGATACGGGCAACAATATTTTGAAGGTTGACAGCATTTATGTGATATCCGATTACAAACGGGCAGTTTTACAACCCCTCTCGTTTCACCTTCATCAATCTTTCTTTATTATGAAAAATGTTGTTTTGAGTTTTGCTGCACTATTCCTTTTAACCTCCTGCAAAAAAGAAAAGACATTCCAGGACGAACTCGTTGGCCGATGGTTGTCTGTTCAAGTCACCTCAGGCGGCGTAGACCAGACCTCCTCCTACAGCTACGACCTTAACCTGGAAGGAAGTCGGGAATTTAGCCTCGACGTAACAACTACGGTGCCCTTTACCGGCAAAGTGATTCAAACCTTCAGTGGCGACTGGACTGAAGATCAGACCAAACAAGACGTAACGCTTAATTATACAGACGGCGACAAAAAAACCTGGGATATCGTCGCGCTTTCTGAAACCAGCCTCACCGCCGAGCTCATTGAAAGCAATATCCGCTACCAGGTAAAATTTGAACGGCAATAGCAGTCCGGAAAAAAAGATGCTTTTATTAAAGGTGGGTGTCTCACAAGTTGATATGAGTTTACAGGGTTTGTGAAGGTTTATTTTTTTGAGCTCGAAAAAAGAGAAAACTCAACCTTTTCGAGTGCAAATTATCCACTTTATAACCTTTATCAACCCTCATCAAACTAAGGAGGCACCCACTTTTTTTTACCGCAGCAAACTTATATCATCGCTTTCCTGCCCGGTTTGATTCTACACCGATGCAGTTGACCTCCAGCCAGGCAAGAAAGGATCTGCCCATCCGCATATTATGGTCGTGTTATTTTGAAATTCTGGTGATGAGAACGATTTGATTTAACAATAAAACAGAAAGACAGGGCACATTCACCGAGCTGCGAACCAGGTAACCTGTGCTCCTTTTTTCAGCCATACTTTCCAAACATTGCCTTCATGCTCCGCTGTTTGGCTAGGTAACGTCCATTTTCCGGCTGGCAATTCAATCGTTAAAAGCCTACCTTTTTCAGCGATCACCTCCACCTTTTTGCCATGTTCTGCGGTAACTAAAAACGCCCCTTCAGCCCGCAAGTTCTTGAAGGATAGGGTATTCCAGGTTTCCGGGATGGCTGGAAAAACTCGCACTACCCCACCCTGACTTTGCAATAACATTTCCTGAACTCCGGCAGCAAAAGCAAAATTCCCCTCCAAAGTAAAAGGTCGATAGGTAAAACCAGAATAGCCCTTTCCGGATTGATCTCCGTTCAGGTGAAATGAATTTTTTGAAACAAAGGCCTCCGCAAAAATGCGCAAAGCCTCCTGTGCGCCAGCTCCATCCCGGGCCCGGGCGCGAAGATTGGCCAACCAAGCGAAAGAATAACCGCACCAGGCGCCTGTTCCCACTGAATCCAGAAGCGCAAGCGATTGCTGTATGGTATTCCGATCCGATTCCCGCGAATAATCCAAAAGGCCTAGTGGATGAATGGCCATCAAATGGGAAAAATGGCGGTGGCTTTCCCGATACCTTAAGGTGGGGGCAAACATCAATGCTCCACTTGATTCCAAGGCAAAATCCGGAAGTTCACGAAGGACAGACCTCCATTTTTCAGCAAGCGCTGGCAGCTTCATATCTACTGCGAGTTCGGCTGTTTTTTCAAATACAAAGCGCGTTAAAGCCAGATCATAATTGGTCCAGGTTTGTGGAAACCAGGCCTCTAAACTATTGTCATGAATCTCTGGAGAGGAAGACAATGGCAGTACACGCTTGCCATTGTTCAGCGGGCGTTGCCTGGTCAACTCGTCCAGGTGTACTGCCGTTGCCAGCAACCAGGGCCAGGCATGGTCTTTTAGAAATATGCGATCCTGGGAATACCGCCATTGCAGGTAAAAATGCTGCGACAACCAGGCTGAAACCGTTGGAGAACAGGAGTATTGGATCCATCCACCCATTTCGTGCCCGAGTAGGGTCGAAACACCCGGAACGTTTAAACCCGTGGTGCCAAAATAGCGACGCGTATAGGCCCGATGCACGGCTTCATTGCTTTCCAGATGCTGCAAATAACTCATTCCGCCGGCCAGGTGATTGGAAGTATAGGCCGGCCAATAACTGAGTTGGGTATTCAGGTCGTGATGCAAATCGCCTTTCCAGGCAGGAAGACGACCATTGTCAGCGGTCCAAACAGCCTGAAGGCTGATCATCGGACCATTGGGATGGGCGGTGCAACCAAATTTATAAAGGTCCCGGTAATATTGGCGTTCAATCAATGTATCCGGCAGGGATATGGACGACTTAGCCCAAAATCCCGTCCACCATTGACCGGACTCCTTCAATGACTTTTCAAAACCATGTCGGATGGCTTTTTTTACGGTTGTTTCAGCCCTTTCTACCTGGATCGATTGGGTAAAATGGCTGGAGATACTCCAAACTCCTTCCCAATCTCCATTTTGGGATTTTCGAACCGCCACCGCTATTTCATAACTAAAACCCTTCCAACCTGATTGATGAAACAGCCAGATATCTTCTTTTTGCAGTACTTCACATGGTGGGTAACCTAGCCTTGCCAGATCACTGCCTTCTACAGAGTTTGCTGCGTCATTTTCGGGTGGTCGACCGTATTGGGGAGGCAGCAATTTCAACGCATCCTTTAAGGTAGGAAAGCCTTTGCAGCGGAACCAGCCTTCCCTTTTTCCTGCATGGACAAAGGTTTCAAAACGCTTGCCCTCTGTCCATTCAAGCACCGCTAAGCCCGTTGATATATCCAGCCGGGCATATTTGAGCGCAGATCCTGTTAAAGGGATTTCAAACTCAATAGCCCCTCCGGGTAATTTTGTCGGGCCGGGCTCCCGTTCATAAGGGGCATCAAAATAATCCTGAACAATGCTGTATTCGCGCTTAGCCACCTGAGCCTCTACCCATTTGTAGGAAAACTCCGGACGATCCAGACCTTCCATCGGACGTTCATCCCAAAGATCTGCACGATCCAGGGCCAGGCGAAGTCGTCCATCTTTTTGCCAGACCAGCGCACCCAGCAGACCATTACCCATAGGCAAACCCTCATCCCATCGATCCGGAATTTCTTTAAACCTTAAATTATGCGAGGGCGAAGGCTGCCCACCGACTGAAAGTGAAAAGAGAAAACTGCCTACGAAAATCAAACTACGCATGGAGCCCATAACTTATTGCTTTAAAACTGGCAGAATGATACCCGATTCATAAACACCATTGTGCCAAATGGTGACATCACTAGAGATAAAGTCGGCATCGAAACATTCATAAATATTGATAAATTGTTGTGGGTTTCGATCTGCCAGTGGAAACCAACTGCTCTGAACTTGTACCATCATTTTATGACCTGGCAGGAAGGCGTGAGATACATCCGGGAGTTCGAACTTAACCCGGGTTGGCTCATTGGGCACAAAAGCTTTGGGCATTTCGAAACTTTCCCGGAACCTGCCTCTGAAAATTTCTCCCCTAACCAACATCTGGTACCCGCCCATTGGAACCCCGTTTTCTGCTCCGCGAAGTGTATCCGGGAAAACATCGATCAGTTTAACCACAAAATCAGCGTCCGTAGTAGTAAGATTCACCCAGAGATCTGCGATTACAGGACCGGTAACCGTCATTGGATCTTTCAGCACTTCCGTTTCAAAAACCAATACATCGGGGCGGCGGGCAGCAAAACGTTGATCATCGCACATGTACTCGCGCGTCCGTCCGAGGTGAATATCTTCTGTATAGGGTACCGGTTTAAAAGGATCACTGGTATAAGTGCTGCTGGCCCATTGAATTCCCGGATGGTTGCTGTTGAGAAGTGCTTTATCCCGAAGCCTGCCCTGCGCATTGAAGAAATATTTTTTCTGCTCCGTATTTTTGGGTGGCCAGGTTCCGTAAGTCTTCCATTGATTGCTGCCGGTTTCAAAAATGTAGGCCTCTGGCAACTCCATTTTACCCTGGTCTTTAAGGTGGTATTCAAAGAATTTTAACTCAATCTCGCGTTGATAAAATTCGCTGGTTTTTGAGCCGAACACTACATTCCCCAATCGGCTACCGCTGCCACGTGCCCAGCCACCATGTACCCAGGGACCCATGACAATGGAATTTGCATGAGATGCAGGATTCTGACCTTCCAGAGCTTTGTAGGTATTCCAGGCCCCCCAACAGTCCTCTGCATCGAACAATCCACCCACGGTCATTATTGCGGGCATCACGTTTTTCAGGTGGGGCCGTGGATTGCGGGCCTTCCACCAGGCATCGTAGTTCGGATGTGCCATGAGGTCGTTCCAGAAGGGGATCTTGCCCATTTCATACTTCGTAGCAAAATTGCGCAATGCACCTGCCCGAAGGTAAAAGTCATAATTGTCCGGCGTATTCCAGGCTCCAAAACCAGGCTGACCTTCTGTAGTGGGTTGAGGTCGTGCTTTTCCGAATCCAGAATAAAACGAAAAACCATCCATGAGCATAAATGCACCATTGTGGTGAAAGTCATCACCGATAAACCAATCCGTTACGGGGGCCTGAGGCGAAACAGCTTTAATGGCCGGGTGACCCGCAAGGATCGCCATGGTGGAGTAAAATCCTGGGTAGGAGATTCCCATGACACCCACGCGCCCATTATTATTGGACGCATTTTTAATCAGCCAATCGACCGCATCATAGGTGTCCGAGGCTTCATCTACCTGCTTTTTACCTTTTGGAGAAGGATCTGAAGCCGGGATGAAAGGACGTACGTCCACAAAATCGCCTTCACTCATGTAGCGGCCCCGTACATCCTGAAATGCAAAAATGTATCCTGCCCGTGCAAGATTCATATTTTGAAAGCTGGTCGGAAAAGAACCCGCTCCATAAGGCGAACAAGAATAGGGCGTTCTCCTTAAAATGATCGGGTAGTTCCTGGCCTGATCTTTGGGTGTATAGATGGAGGTAAACAACTGCTTGCCATCGCGCATCGGAATCATCACCTCCCGCTTGGTAAAGTTGTCATGGACATAGGCAGAATCCAGCTGGAATTGGCTTTGCGCCGAAAGAGAGGCCAGGGGGAGTAAGAAAAAAAACAAACGGATTGGAAATTTCATAGTCAGGTTAAGCTGTTTGTAACATTTCAGCCGCTCAAAAGTCTGACAAGTGTTTGGAAGTTTCATTACAGAAGCAGGATCATTCATCGGTAGAATTGGACTGTCCATCGTTTTTGACCAGCCGAGTGCAACCTCTTTGAATGAACCTTTGTCTATCGATCATCTGACTTTGGACCTATGGACCTTAAACTCAGTGAATTTTCCAAACCAATCCAAGGTAATTACGCCTAACAAATATTTTTTTAATATATGAAAACTCAAATCTTCTTCGCATTAACTTTTTCCCTGATTATCACTCATTTGCAAGCAAGCAATTTGCCTGAGACTACATTATTATTTCCCCAGACTTCAAAAGCTGACTTGCAAACCAGCGAAATAAAAGGCAACCTGCCTACAGAAATCAAAATCGTTTTTTCTCAAAAACGCATCTGGCTCCTGGCAGATGAGATGCCCATGAAATGCCTGAAAACCCAAATCAAAAACGAGGAGGGGAAAATTGTCTTCGAAAAATGCTTCACATCCAAATGCGCAGATTGGTCTTTGAACATTGAATCATTGCCTAAAGGCGAGTACACTTTATATCTGGGCACCAATCAGGTTGAAAAATTCAAAAAGTAAATATTGCCAGGTACTTTTGTGCCCCAAAGCGGCTTCCGAAACGTTTCGGAAGCCGCTTTTTTTTTAAATTTGAATTTTAATGTTTGCCCATTTAAACACTTTTTTTCAGCACCCTACTGCAAGATCTATCGGCTGGGTATTTGCCCTGCAGGGGGTTCTTTTCGGCACGTGGGCTGCACTTATTCCTTTTATCAAGCACAAATTTGGCCTCGATGAAGCGGAATTAGGGCTACTGCTGCTTTCCTTGCAAGGAGGCGTGTTGATCATGAACCCTTTTTCAGTGCCCATTTTGCACCGTTTGGGCGCCCCGCTTGCTGCACTGGTCTCGGTAGCCGCTGCAGCAGCCTTTTTTACATTGCCTATGATCGCGCCTACGGTATGGTTGCTGGCCCTTGCTTTGTTTGCTGCGGGTGCCGGTTTTGCCTCTGCCAATGTAGCCATGAATACCTGTGCGACACTCCTGGAAGAACGGGACAAGCTTCAAATCATGTCCACCTGTCATGCCCTGTGGTCGACAGGGGCCATGGCAGGTTCTGCGTTGGCTGGCACTTTCACAGGACTGGGCGTTGTGCCGGCATTTTGGTCGTTCGGCGTTTCTTTTTTGGTAGCGATCGCTATCTGGTCGCAAAAAAAGAACCTGTTACCCTTAGAAATGAGTGAAAAACACGAACGAGTTGCTCAAAGTGGCCAAAAATTTACCTGGCCCAGCGCCGGGCTTTGGCTGATTATTTTCCTGAGCCTTTGTACCAATGTTACGGAAGGAACCATGGCTGACTGGTCGGCAGTTTATATGCGAGAGGTCGTGATGAGCCAGGAATTTGCCGTTGGCTGGGGCTTTGCTGCGTATGCTTTTTGCATGGCAGCAGGTCGTTTTGTAGGGGATGCATTGATCGCACGTTTTAGCGCAGCGAGGGTTTTGACTGTCGGCGGTGCCGTGGCTGCAGCCGGAATGTTTCTGCTTTCGGCATTGCCCATCATGCCTTTGGCCCTAATCTGGTTTGCCATGGTAGGCGCCGGAGTTGCTTTTGGGGCTCCGGTTTTATATGCAGCAGCAGCCCGCGCACCTGGAATGGCCCAGGGCGCAGGACTGGCTACTATGAATACTTTTGCCATGGTGGGCTTTTTTGGCGGCCCGGTGCTGATCGGTTTTCTGGCAAAATTGTGGAGCCTGCCAATCGCTTTTGCCTTTGTAGGTATTTTAGCTTTGTCATGGGCCTGGCAGGCGAAGCGGATCTAAACAGGTCAGCAAAAGCGGTCAGTATCCAAACGAAAATGCTCCTTCAGAAACCTGACTTTTGCAAAAAAATGTTCAGCTCAATTCCGCTAAAAAATCCGACATTTGAAAGGTAATTGAACAGCAGTATCCTTAACAGCGTTTACTGTCCAAACTTACTCCTGATTCATTGTTCATCATCATAAAAGGCAATTCTATGAAAAATAAACTGTTTCCTATGGTGCTCGTAGCCCTAATTCTGGCTGTTTGTGCTCAAAATGCGCATGCGCTTGACCTGGGCGTCTCCTTCGCAGCCTACAACACGCCCGACGGAAAACCCTACGTGGAAGTCAATATTGAGATCGCCGCACTGACAATTAAGTACAATAAAACAGAAGGAGGCAAATTACAGGCTGGTGCTGAAATCTTGATTATGATCAAAAAAGGCAGCGAAGTACTCCGCTATGAAAAGTATAACCTTCAAAGCCCAATGGTAGATGTTCCACAGTCCCTCATCGATGTCAAACGCCTACCTGTACCGGTAGGAGAATACGAATTAGAGGTATCTGTTCAGGATCTGAACCAAATTGAAAACAAAGCCAGTTACCGCAGTCCAATCAGTTTAAAATTCTCCGATAAACTTTATCTGACTGAAATACAATTGCTCCGGAGTTTCAAGCGCGAGGATACAGAAACGCCGTTTACAAAAAATGGCTATACCCTGAAACCCTTGCCCTTCAGTTTTTATGATCGTGGATCCACCCGGCTTGCATTTTATGCGGAAATCTACCATGCCAATAAGAGTATTCCGGATGCCGATTACCTCGTTCGCTATTTCATTGAACAGGACAATGGCAGCAGCAGCAAAAGCCTGATCTCTACAGGCAGCCAGCGCAAAAAGCCCGGAGACATAGATGTATTGCTCGTACAGATGGACATCAGTAAACTGGAAAGTGGCAATTATATCCTTACGGTGGAGGCTCGCAATAATGCCAACGAACTCCTTGCGAAGCGTGTGGCCAACTTCCAGCGCAGCAATCCTTTGATACAATTCAATGAAAACGATATCACGGATGAAACCCTGGCGAAACAATTCACGCAAGAACTTGACGAAAAACAATTGAAATATGTGCTGGCGGCCCTCTCTCCCATTGTGGTGGGCGACGACGCGGAAATTCTAAATAATGTAAATCGCGACAAAGACCTTAAGAACAAGCGCTTTTTCATCTTCAGACACTTCGTTCGCCAGGACCCCAACAATCCTGAAGGCGCCTATAAAAAGTACATGGCGCTGGCGGATGCGGTACAAAAAAAATTCAGCAGTGGGTTCAGATATGGGTTTGAAACGGATCGTGGCCGTGCCTACCTGCGCTTTGGCGCACCAGACGATTTGCTGCACATCGAAGACGAGCCGGGAGCTTCTCCTTACGAGATCTGGATCTACTACAACTTCCCGGCCACCAGACAATCCAACGTTAAATTCCTGTTTTACAATCCCTCCCTGGCAGGAGATGACTATATTACACTCCACTCCACCGCACGGGGCGAAATACAGGATCCAAAATGGGAGCGCAAACTTTACAACCGAAATCTGACAGAATACACGGAAGGCGACAACTACAACGACGCCACAGGCGTAGAACGCAATCTGGGTCGGCGGGCACGGGAGTACTTTACTGATTTTTAACGGTTTACGGTACACGGTTTACGGTGCACGGTGTGGACATGCCCAAAATTGGTTAACAAAATGGGAGTTAACCAGGTTTGTGTTCAACTAGTCCAAAATACGACAGGCTCTCATTCCTTTAGGAGAATGAGAGCCTGTCGCATTTTGTAAGAAGCAAATATTCCAGTTTACCTGATAAGCCAACCGATTTCCCCACCGTGTACCGTAAACCGTGTACCGTGTACCGTAAACCGTGTACCGTAAACCGTCCACCGTAAACCGTCCACCGTCCCACCCTCAATTCCGATCTTCCTTCGCATCCTCACGCCGTTCTATATAATCCTGCCAAACCGCCTGATAATCATACGTTAGAAAGATTTCTGTATCAAATGCACCCCAGGCTCCATTTTCAAGTGCCAGGTTTAGCCGGCGAATAGCACCCGCAGGCACTTGAAGGGTAATGATATGCCCTAGTCCCATGGCCAGTGTCCAGGATACTACACGGACGTCTTGTGGCGGGAACATATCCCAAAACCCTTGTGATTCTAAGATACGACGTATTTCCGGCAGGTTTTTGTCTTGCTGGTGTTTAAGAATGACTGTCACCAGCACACTATCCGCTCCTGGCACGGTAGCGGCCGTTGTCGAGGGTCCTTCCGGCACTGTAGGTTGTTGGGCAAAGCCAATTTGGGCCAGGGCTATGATTATCGAAACGAACAACAAATTTTTCTTCAACATTTTTTTGTGCGATAATTAAGTGATGACGTCTGAAAGTGATGGTACGGTGAGCAATTTGAGCCAAATCACTCCAAAACGCCTTCCTTTCATTCCTTCATAAATTAGTGCGCAAAGATAATCGTGCTGCGCGCACTTTTGATTTTTCAATAGAACTTGCAAAAACTGATTTTGAAACTACATTTGCCGAGTGATTTCATTCTGAACTTTTGATATGGTGCTTTGGGCCTTGGGTGCGAAAAACATCTGATTCCTGAATTTACCCGCTAATATTCCAGGTTCAAAAATCCAACGACAAACTATGTTTAAAAATCATCCATCAGGATTACCCTACCTTTTTCTGACCGAACTCTGGGAACGCTTCGGTTATTACCTCATGATCGGGATCTTCCTGCTATATATGACCGATTCGGAGCATGGTGGTCTTGCCATGTCCCGATCCGAAGGCTCTGACATTTTCGGCACTTTTATCGCCCTGGTTTATGTTACGCCCTTTATTGGCGGACTTTTGGCCGACAAGCTTCTGGGATACCGGCGAAGCATCATTTTGGGTGGTATTCTGATGGGCATCGGATATCTGATGCTGGCGATTTCAAACAGTTTGACCACTTTTTACGCCTCGTTGTTCGTGATGATCCTGGGAAATGGCTTCTTCAAGCCTAATATCTCTGTGTTACTCGGCAACTTATACAATGAAGACCGATACCGGGCGCTGAAAGATACCGGCTACAATATTTTCTACATGGGCATCAACATTGGCGCCTTTGTATGTAATTTCTTTGCAGCCTGGCTTCGACATAACATTGGCTGGGGCGCCGCATTTGCTGCCGCAGGGATCGGAATGTTCATCGGCGTGATCGTATTCATGATCGGTTCCAAACATTATGCCCATGCCGACGTGCGCCAACCAGCCGTAAGCGGCGAAATGGGCGTTGGCAGAATGCTTTCCTCTGTGCTTTTGCCCGCCATCGTTACCGGTATTGCAGGATGGATGATCCCCGGAAACATTTTTGGTACGGACTCCACAGATGCCTTCCTGTTTGGTAGCATGCCGGTCATTGCTTTTTACCTGTGGACGTATTATAAAGCCTCTTTGGAGGACAAGCCCCGGATCAAAGTCCTGTTATCCATTTATGCTGTGGTCATTGTTTTTTGGGCCGTATTTAAGCAAAATGGCACCGCACTCACCACCTGGGCGGAATATTACACCGATCGGGCAATGCCCACCTGGGTGGCCAAACCAGCCGAAAGCCTGAAAATGGCTCAAATGGTGAACATGGATGAGGCCTCCTACCCGCAATACGACGCTCAGTTCCGCAAAGCAAAGGATGCCAATGGTCAGGTTTTAAAGATCAACACGTTCGATCCTTACTTCCTGAATGTTCCTGAGGCCGAACGACCGCCGGTCGGACAGAATGTATCCCTGGTATCTACCGAGATCTATCAGTCCGTCAACCCGTTTTTTGTGATCGTACTCACCCCGATCGTGATCTGGTTTTTCAGCTTCCTTCGAAAACGCGGGAAAGAGCCCACCACACCAGCAAAAATTGGCTGGGGTCTGATCATTTCTGCACTGAGTACCCTTGTAACGGTTTGGGCTGTCTATGCCTGCCACAACGGCGTAGAAAAATCCTCGGCCTGGTGGATCATTGCTACTTATGGCGTGATCACCGCAGGAGAGCTGTTTCTCAGCCCGATGGGCCTGTCTATGGTATCGAAAATGGCTCCGCGGCACATCACAGGACTGATGATGGGGGGCTGGCAACTGGCTACCTCTCTGGGCAATAAATTAAGTGGTGTATTGGCTACGATGTGGGATAAATATGATGACAAAGCAAACTTCTTTTTGGTTAACTTTGTGCTACTAATCATTTCAGCCATTGCCTTATTTGCCATGCTGAAATGGTTGAACAGAGTTTTCAAAGAAAAGGGGCTAAGTTGATAGAATTTGGACGTTGGACATTGGACGACCTTAGATCAAAGCAGGCAGCAAGTCCAATGTCTAACGTCCAATGTCCAATGTCCACCATCCATAATTATTGAAACCAACAAATTTTCTTAGATCATGTCCATCAAACAAAAGTTTTCGAGAGAGCACAAATCTGAAAAAGACCGCGCTGAAAACCGCAAGTTCATTCTGGTTATTGTGTTGGCTACTGCGGCCCTCATGACAGTGATGTATTTTGCGTTCCGGTAAACCCGGGTTTTGTGCTAAAAAGCGAAAGGCCGTTCCTGCAGATTGCGGGAGCGGCCTTTTGGCTGATACAGCCTCCACCCTAATGGTGATGCATGATTTTTTTGATCTCGTTTTAAAGCAGTTTCAACTTTGGTCCAACTCCTTAAAACGAGATTCCAAGATTTCAAGGCGCGATAACAATGGGTCAAAAAGCTCCTTCCAAAGATCAGTGCTTTTAATTGGCACAACGCTATCACGCTTGGACTCGTGAAGGATATTTTGAAAAGAGACTTGTTCCTTCGCCATATGATAGATAAGGTCAATATCCACCGCGTAAATTCGTGCGAAATGTTCCACTTGCTCAGCAGTAATGCGGGTTTTGTCGGTTTCGATGTTACGAAGGGTTCGGTCGTCCATATGGAGAAGGGAAGCGGCTTCTTTTTGGCTTAGCCCTTCAAGTAAACGAATGGTTCTTAGTGCTTTTCCAAAGTTCATAAGGGGAGGATTTGAGTGTAAGATAATACCGCCGACAGATTTCCTTCCGCTTTTAACGTTAATTTTTCCGCATTTAGCAAAAATCCGTCCTTTGTTATTAGTTGGCAACCCTGTACTTTTGCAATAAGTTTTTTAGTTTCCACCATTCACCAAATTTTTATCCGATTATGACACGTTTACTTACACGCTGCTTTTTTCTTGCTACATTTCTTTTCCTGTTTAGCCTACCTTCTTGTGATAAGGATAAAACTACCACTGTGAATTGTACGGTGGTGGATAAGCATTCTGGAGTGCCTATTGATAGTGCACAGATTGAGTTTAAGATTCGTTTTAAAGATGATCTGAATGCTCCAAATTGTTGTGACTATGCATTCGTTTATTCGGACGAAAATGGAAAATTCGAGTATAGTCACGAAAAGCCTATTTCGTTTTATGGGGCTAATAAATATGGTTATTTATTGAGCGGGCCAGGTGCTGACTTTCCAAAAATTATTCGCGGCGAAACAAACGATCTGAGCCTAAAACTAACTCCGAAAGATGGCTTGCTAAAACTAATTTTGAAGAATAATGGGCAATCTAATAAGTTTCATGTTGGGATCTATAGTCCACTCCAAGATTCAGAGTTCGGGTTAACAAATGGCCTTGTTTTTCGAGACTCTTTATATATTGAGAATGCAAGCGAGGTGATAAAAATTATAAATTTAGCATCGGAGGAGTCTATTAGTCTATTTTGGGGACTCATGCCACTACCATATGACCTTTCAAAGGTACAAATTCAAGGTTCTGTTTATGTCACTCGAAATGACACGACAACTTTCAATATTATTTTCTAAGTTTTAAAAATATTCTTCTCAATTATTGGCTAGTCTATTTTGTCAGGTACACTGACGAAATAGGATTTGCTGTCCTCATCCCAAGCAATTTTCACCAAATCAATTCAATTATGAATGCAATTCCTCGCTTTTGGGCTAGGCTGTCATGCCTTGCCCTCACCCTCCTATGCAATACAGGTAAGGCACAACAATGCTCTCACGAAGCTCTGACGTCTAAATACTGGCAGTATAGAGAAAACCTTAAGCACTTTGTGATGAATGACAGAAAGCCTGAGGGGTGTATTGGCAATGGTATTACAAGGTTAGAAAGTGATTTGTCGCAACTAAGTTGTAATACAGACCTTTTAAATGGCTATGGCTTACCTGCAACAAGTATTACCATGACACCTAACGGAGGGTTTGGGATGGGTGCTGTAAACGATGATGAAAGTGTCTTCTTCAACCAAAATTGTGCAAATGCAGGCCCTTCCCCTGGAACTAGTTATAATCCCCCAGGGCCAGGCCATTCAGGAGATTTCACTGATGTAGGATTTAACTTCCTTGAATACGGCTCCGAAACACCGCACCAAATTGGCTGGTACTTAGTCACGCTAGCCACGGAGTACGCTCTTTTAGGCAAAAACGGACAGCTAGCAGAACAGGAGCGCACCCTAGAAGATCTCTTTCTAGCATTACAAGCCTACCGTCGTCTGGACATAGCTGCTAACTGCCTTGTGAAAGAACGGTATGATGAAATTACAGCTGGCACAGAAATTTGCCTCCCCAATACAGGCAATGTATCCGTCGAATCCTGTCTTTGCCCACCGAAATACGTCAATGCCCAATGCGATAATTGGCAGCCCTGGAAATGGAATTTTGACATTCCATGCAATACGACCTGTCCCTGGCCTCCTGATCTAAGTGGCTATTCGGGTTTTTTTATCCGGGAAGATGCCGTTCAAGAGCAGGAAGGTTTGCAAGACACTTCAGAAGATAAGTGGAACATTGATCTGGTCGGTGGAGCATTTGCGATGTCTCAAATCCCCCCTTGCGACCCAACATTTAGCCCTGCATGTTATATGGAACGAAGTACGGGCTATTTGAGCCAGGACCAGATGTTTTCTGTACTAACAGGGCTGGCAGCTGTGAAGGCTTACATCCCGCCAGAAGCCACCGTGACCACTTGCGACGGCCAAGTTTACAAGCCTTTCGACATTGTTCAAGATATCGCAAAAGGTTTTGTCGATTTACCGCAAAATACTACCCGTCACATCTTTTGGCCAGGGTCACCCGATGAAGATTGCTGTACCCATGCAATTAAATTCAGCGAATGTGCAGGCGGGAATTTCCAAGGGACCTATGCCGGACTAGAATATATGTTCAACTTTATCAATGAAGAGGCTATATCCGGCAATAAAGACCATAAGATAGGATTGATTGACCGTACCAAATGGGGGCCAAAATTTGGTAGAAAAGTGTGGTTTTCAGCAGCAATGGGGGTAAGTTTAGATATTGGTGATATGCCACACCCCAATAAATTTACCAATGCAACAATCGATTCAGAAAAAGAAATATTCCTATTGATGAATGATCTGTTTCATCCGGAAGATCCCAATCTTGTCGGCGATGATGATGATTTTTCAGAATACAAAGCGATTTTTGAACAGATGTTGTGCGATGCACCTTGCGAAGGGCCTTGTATTAAACCTGCTGACTATGATGCTAAAAAAGCAGCAGGTCTTCTCGCACCTTACCAAGTCCTTTGGCCAGAATTTTCATGCCCTAACACACCCGGCTGGACGGGCCAAAGATGGGAAGGAAACAGCGGAGGGCCTGATTGGGGTGATGTACGCGACGCCCGCCAGTTCAATGGCTTGGATTTTATGGCATTATACAACCTATACATGCTTCGGTATCCGGAAGAACAAACCCCTTATTATAATCCCGTCAGACCAGAGCCTACAACTAGCGGGCATCTTTTGGGTGAGAATCAAATAGAAGGACCTTCCACGTTGTGTCCGGGGCAAAGCGGCAACTATGGTATCAATTTGGTTAACAACAACGGTCAAATTCGTGATATAATCGATTGGACTAGTAGTAATAATATTCAACTAAGTAACAGAATAGACAATAGCGTTACAGACAGAATAACCGCCCAATTGATGTCAGCCCAAACACCAACTTTTATACAAGTGGAAGGATCTGAGAACAGGGAACTTGATCAACATTGGAATCCTGGCAATCTTTCCACTACAATACCAAATGGTGCCTCAGAGCATTGCGATTTCTCCTACCAAAAGCCCATCGTCACGGAAACCCCAAATTACGATATTGACCTGATCATTGATGAGTGTACCTGGAATTATCAAGCTAATGTTTTTGGCTCACCAATATATGATGGTATCACTTTTGACTGGACTGCCACAGATAATTTAACTGGTTATTCCATAAACCATAATGGACCTTATTTTGATTTTTTCAGGGTCATGCCGATTGGGTTGGGCGAAATTGGAACCGTAACAATTACTCTTGTGATTCACTCAAGCTGTGGAAATATTACTAAAACAGTTACCGCACCCTACCAAACGTGCAACGACCCGTGGGAACATCGTCAAATAATTATCAACCCTAACCCCACCAACAACCAAGTTTCTATCTATATCATCAAAAATCAGTCGCAGGATTTCATTACTACCGACCCCAATGGCGTGCGTATCCAAATCTATCCTGCGAATGGTGGCTCCACTTCGCTGCTGGACAGCTATCTTTACAATAACGGACAGTATTTTAATGTCTCATCACTGCCCAATGGTGTCTATCAAGTGAGGGCATCTGCCGCTGATCTCACGCCAATTCAGGCAAATCTTTCTATCATCCATTAATTTCAAACCATTGATAATGCATTACATAAAAATTTTACTGCCTTTACTTCTCATCCTATGCGCTTTCTGCAAAAAGGATAATCCACCTCAAGTTGAACTAATTCTTTTAAACGGAACCTGGGTTCAGTATGAATACCTCACGGATGACAATAATGATGGTGTTTTTACAGACAATTCGCTTCCATGTCAGTTCGGTGACGGATGGAAATTTACTGCAGACCATAAGTTTGAACTCAGGGATGAAGTAGATTATTGCGATACAGATGTTGATTCTGTGTCAATTATCCGCGGGATCTGGGAACTTCGTAATAACGACACTGAAATATTTGTTGCCATGGAGTCTAGTTTTCAAGATTTCAACTTTAAAATCCAGTCGATCAATGACACCTTGATGGAATTGAGAATTTACAATACGCCTAGCTCTCAAGCTCCTCTGGAGGAACGGATTATTTTACGACGTTAAGACCAAAAACTTCCTCCTAACAAAAGCCGCCAGCCCAAAAATTTGGACTGGCGGCTAATTTATTTACACCCGAAGGAAGATTTTATCTTCCACGGCCACGGCCGCCTCCGCCACTTCTCCCACCTCCACTTCCACCGCGCGTATTACCGCCTGGCTTCTCTGTTTTGGGGTCAGCGGAATCAAAACGCGGCTTGGGCTTGCGCTTAAAATCCTGCTTTTCAATGCTGGATACCTCTAAAATAGAGGAAAACCGGCGACGCATTTCGTTGGCAATGTCCTGTTTGCTTGGTTTATCTCCTCCTGCAACCGGCGAATTTTGTGGCCGTCGTTGCTCTGGACGTGGGCCCTCATCCCGACGTCCCCGGGAATCTGGTCGGCTTGAACCGAACTGTGGGCGACGCTCGTCCCGACGATCACGATCCGGGTTGTTGCTTTGGCTGCGTTCACGCGGTTGATCGTTGCTACGCTCACGCGGTTGATCGTTGCTGCGCTCGCGAGGTTGGTTGTTGCTGCGCTCGCGGGGTTGATCATTGCGGTCGCGGGCCGGCTGATTGCTACGTTCACGGGGTTGATCGTTGCGCTCGCGAGGTTGGCTGTTGCCGCGTTCGCGCTGCTGATCGTTGTTGCGCTCACGGGGCTGGTCGTTGCCGTCTCTGCGTGCAGGGCGTGGATCTCTCGGAGCACGGCTATCCGGCATCGGGATCACATCACCTTCGGGTTGCGGGCGTTCGGCACGGGCCGGACGATTTTCTCCGCGGTTTTGGTTGCCCAAACGTGCCGCTCTGCTATTTGGAGCACCACGCTGTGGCTTTTGCTGGCTGCGTGGCTGCGGTAGTCCGGGAGCGGTAAGGTCAGCCACGTATGGATGCTCTGTATCCACCGGGATCAATTGACCGATCAGCTTCTGGATATCTTTCAGGTAAGGCAATTCTTCCGCTTCGCAAAAAGAGAAAGCAATGCCGCTGGCGCCTGCACGACCGGTGCGACCAATGCGGTGCACATAGGATTCAGGGATATTCGGCAGTTCAAAATTGATCACGTGCGAAAGCAGATCGATGTCAATACCCCGTGCAGCAATGTCTGTAGCGACCAATGCGCGGTTTTTACCGTTTTTGAAATTATTCAAAGCGGCTACACGAGCTGTTTGTGATTTGTTGCCGTGAATGGCTTCCGCGCGGATGCCCGCCTTGGTCAGGTCGCCTGCTACGCGGTTGGCGCCATGCTTGGTGCGGGTAAAAATGAGTGCAGATTTGATATTGGGATCTTCCAATAGGTGGATCAGCAGGTTTTTCTTGTCGTTTTTATGGACAAAAAACACTTTTTGCTCCACCAGTTCGGCCGTGGTGGAAGGGGGGGCAACTGCTACTTTTACCGGGTTGGTCAGAATGGAGTCCGCCAGGTTGGCAATTTCCGGTGGCATGGTGGCAGAGAAAAACAGCGTTTGCCGTTTTGCCGGGATTTTGGCAATGACCTTGCGCACATCATGGATAAAACCCATGTCGAGCATACGGTCCGCCTCGTCCAGTACAAATATGGAAAGGCTGCGGAGGTCCACAAAACCCTGGTTCATCAGGTCTAGCAGACGGCCGGGTGTGGCAACCAGAATATCGGTACCACGACGGAGTGCATCCGTTTGGGGTGTTTGGCCCACGCCGCCGAAAACGACCATATTCCGGAGCTGAAGGTTTTTTCCGTAGGCAGAAAAACTTTCGCTGATTTGCAGGGCAAGTTCACGGGTAGGGGTCAGGATCAGGGCGCGAATAGGTCGGCGAGTGCCTGAAGTGTTGGGTAGGTTTGAAAATTTAGTGTGCAGGATCTGCAACATGGGCAGCGCGAAAGCGGCCGTTTTACCGGTACCCGTTTGGGCGCAACCCAGCAGATCATGCCCTTCAAGAACTGGTGGAATGGCTTGTTCCTGAATGGGTGTGGGGCGTTCGTAGCCCTCGGCTTCGAGCGCGCGCAGAAGCGGCTCGATGAGCGATAAATCGTTGAATAACATTGAATTATTGTTGTCCGGTCTCGTGCGCGGCGAGCCAGTAGTGGCTCTTCAAGGGGCAAAGCGTGATGAATGTGGGGGACTGATTAGGTCGGAACGGGAAACGAAATGAAAGATCAAAATTCGCTCGCGCACATCCAAAAAACGTCGTCGTCCAGGGCGGACAAACACCGGGTTGGTGTTAAAATACGCAGCAAAGATAGGGTAATTATTTGAAAATAAAACTTTTTGTGTGCGCAAGCCTTTTTGAACTAGGTTTAAAATTCTCCGGAACAATTCAAAAAGGACGTTTTACCTTTGACCCGTAATCCGGAACC
>JBILHS010000186.1:0-6182 GCA_044350425.1 Saprospiraceae bacterium
TATTACAAGCCAATGGAGCAAGTCCATTATGGCGTGGAACAGTATCTATTTGCAACTCGAAATTCATTTTAACAACAGAATCATTGAATTCAAAAGATTTGATTGACACAGTTTTCTGAACACTCTCCATGAAGAGATACCAAGCTTTTGGCACAAACCCTCACTCATTCACTCACTCACTCACTCATTCACTCATTCACTCACTCAATAGGTAACTGAATTTTTCCCTGAATTTCCTGACTTTAGGCGCAATGATAAACGAGCAATACCCTTGATTGGGATTGTCTTTGTAATAGTTCTGATGGTATTCCTCGGCTTTGTAGAATTGATCAAAAGCGGTCAATTCCGTCACAATCGGATGGTCCCAAGCCTCTCCAGCTTCCAGGATTACCACCTCCGCAATGCTTTTTTGGGCGGACGAATGGTAATAAATTACCGAGCGATACTGTGTCCCGACATCATTTCCCTGGCGGTTTAAGGTCGTTGGATCGTGCACGGTAAAGAAAATGCGCAAAATATCCTGATAAGACAGTTTGGCCGGGTCAAAAGTTACCTGGATCACTTCTGCATGCCCACTCAGTCCGGTGCAGATCTCCTTGTAGGTAGGATTGGCCGAGGGCCCGCCAGAGTAGCCACTTTCTACCTTGAGTACGCCTTTTAGGTCCTGATAAATCGCCTCTACACACCAGAAGCATCCCCCGCCCAGCGTGGCTATTTCCGTATTTCCAGAGGTGTTAGATTGTTGATCTTGAATGGTATTCATAAAAATATTTGCGTAAATGCTTTAAAATGAAGGTGCTTTGAACCTAGTGCCGCGTCCGGCCATTAAGGTGTGAATATGGCGGTCTAATTTTTCCTTTCTCTGCGTTGTTCGTCGGTTAAAATGTCCCGCATTGCGCCCTTCTCACGCCTTGATAAAGAAAAAATTTGCCTCCCCAATTCATACCTTAATTGCCGGGCGCGGCACTAGCAGCTTGTTCGGACAATAAACGCCCAGGCATCCAGAATGGTTTTACGTTGTGGGAAATCAGACAGGATGTGTCGGCATGCCAACGTTTTGATTGCATGCAAAATCATGCAAATATGGAATCCCGAACAAGCGCTCACTACTTTTGCCCAAAATTTGACCGCAATTTTGAATTGATATGCCACTTATCACGCCACTCCCAGCCGACCATGATCCTGAAGTTGCAGAATTAGCCCGTTTTTTCAATGAAACCCTCGGATTTTGTCCCAATTCTGTGCTGACCATGCAACGCCGTCCAGCCATTGCCAAAGCCTTTATCGGATTGAATATGGCTGTTATGCAAAACCATGGACGTGTGAGCAGCGAACTCAAGCGACTCATTGGCTACCTGGCCTCCCTGACTGCAGGATGCCAGTATTGCCAGGCCCACACCATCCGGGCTGCCGAACGTTATGGTGCGGCGGACGAACAGCTGGAGCATATCTGGGAATATCGCACACACCCGGCATTTTCTGCAGCTGAACGCGCTGCCCTGGATTTTGCCGTGGCCGCCTCCGTCATCCCGAATAGCGTAGATGAGGGCATCTCCAAGGCACTCCATCAACATTGGGATGAAGGAGAGATCGTTGAAATACTAGGCGTTATTGCCCTTTTTGGATACCTGAACCGCTGGAACGACAGCATGGGCACTTCTCTCGAGAGTCCAGCACAAGAAAGCGGACATCAATTCCTCGGGGATCACGGCTGGACGGGAGGAAAACACATTAGTGAGTGAATGAGTGAATGAGTGAATGAGTGAGGGTCGGTGACGAAAGCCTGGTATTTGGACCTTCTCATACAAATGCCGAGCCGCCCACAGATCCTCACTCATTCGCTCATCCACTCATTCACTCACTGAGGTAAGCAACAAATATCAAGCCCCGACACAGATCCTCACTCATTCGCTCATCCATTCATTCATTTACTCAGGATACAAATGCCGAGCCGCCCACTGATCCTAACTCATTCGCTCATCCACTCATTCACTCACAGAGGTAAGCAACAAATATCAAGCCCCGACACAGATCCTCACTCATTCGCTCATCCACTCACTCACTCATTATGAAAGTTGAACTTTGGGCCATAGGCAAGACCAACGAGAAATACCTGGAAGCGGGCATTGAGATCTTTGAAAAACGCCTGAAGCATTACATGCCTTTCAGTCTGCTGGTGTTGCCTGATGTTAAAGTGAAAAACACGGAGGGTCAGCAGATCAAAAAGGAAGAAGGCAAGCTCATTCTTTCAAAACTCGCTCCGGACGACTGGCTGGTCTTGCTGGATGAAAACGGGCAGCAATTCACTTCCATGGAACTTTCCAAATGGATGGAACGCAGACTGGGTGATTCGCGGAGAAAAATGGTTTTCCTGATTGGTGGAGCTTTCGGATTTTCGCCCGATGTTTACAGCCGCTCCAATGAGTCACTGGCACTCTCCAAACTCACCTTTAGTCACCAGATGGTACGCCTCTTTTGCCTCGAACAGATCTACCGCGCCATGACCATCCTTCGAAACGAACCCTATCACAACGAATAGTCACCAATCACAAATCCCCCAATCACCAATTCAACCAATCAACCAATCACAAATCCCCCAATCACCAATTCAACCAATCACCATTCACAAATCACCCAATCACCAATTCATCCAATCACTATACACCAAAATATGAACGGAATCATAGAGATCAACTACATCATCATCGGATTTACCTGCCTGGTCTCCATCATGGCTTTCAACAATCCTTACTGGACCTTTAAGTTAAAGCACTGGCCGAGTGAAGAGGCAAACAAAGGTGAATACTACCGCTGGCTCACCAGTGGGTTCCTGCATGGAGACTTTATGCACCTGATCTTCAACATGTTAACACTTTATTATTTTGGAAGAATTGTCGAGCAGTGGTTCGTCGGTACCTTCCCGGAATTAGGCGGCATCATCTATTTGCTGTTTTACCTGATTGCGATTGTGGCCGCCTCTTCCGCCACCTTTTTTAAATACCGGGAGTCTCCGGGATTTGCCAGCATCGGGGCATCAGGCGCAGTAGCGGCGGTGCTTTTTGCTTCCATCCTGATCCTGCCTACCCTGAGTATCCGATTCATTTTCATACCATTTATTCCCATTCCAGGCTTCATTTTCGGGGCACTTTACCTGTGGTTTAGTGCTTATGAAGCCAAGCGAGGGCGGGACAACATTGATCATACCGCCCACTATTACGGCGCA
Source organism: Saprospiraceae bacterium (assembly GCA_044350425.1). Taxonomy (GTDB): domain Bacteria; phylum Bacteroidota; class Bacteroidia; order Chitinophagales; family Saprospiraceae; genus M3007. The sequence continues at coordinate 3,224 of JBILHS010000186.1, forward strand.
ATCTTTGGCTTTTTGTTTCCCATCCTTTTTGAACCCCGGCTGGTGCCCATGTTTATATACCAGTTGCAAGGCTGGTTTGCCAATCTGGGCTTTTGACAAATCAGCTTGTTCCCTTCCGGACAATTTAGAAAGAAAAACCACCCTACCCTACCCCTAATCCTTACCTTTGCAACCAAATTAAATAATCGGCGTTTAACGTTTTAATTCAAATTTGCACAACAAAATAGTTTTTAAAATGGCACAAGAATTCACAGATGCGAGCTTCAAAACGGATGTGCTCGGCAGCGATAAACTTACTGTAATCGATCTTTGGGCAGAATGGTGCGGTCCTTGCCGCATGATGACACCGATCATCGAAGAGCTTTCAACCGAATATGCCGACAAGGCAGTGGTTGGAAAACTGAACGTGGATGAAAATCCAGAAGTACCTTCCACCCACAATGTACGTGGCATTCCAACCTTCCTGTTTTTCAAAAACGGTGAGTTGGTGGACAAAGTAGTGGGTGCACAAACTAAAAAATTCCTCCAGGACAAGATCGAAGCACATATTTAAACGGAGTCTTTTCCTTTTTTTTGAGCGGTCGGGCGACTTTTTGTCGTCCGACCGCTTTTTGTTTTCAAAAGAAAAAGGTCACTTGAGCGGACTTTTATAGTTTTGCGCGGTCTTTGCATATCCACCCGTTAAAGCTTCCCGGCATGGCGGCCTGAAATATGCGGCTGGACTTGCTACATGGCTTTGCCTTCACACACAACGAAAACATGAATTTTTCTTTTAAAACGCTCAACAACCTCGCAGGCTGGATCACTTTTGGCATCGCGGCAGTCGTACTGGGCCTCGCGGCTGAACCAACTGGCAGCCTCTGGGACTGCGGCGAATTCATTTCAGGCGCCTATAAACTTCAAGTCGTTCACCCTCCCGGCGCACCGATCTTTTTGCTGGTGGGCCGTTTATTCGCCTGGGTTGGAGCAATGGTCTCCAGCGATCCTGCGAACATCGCCTATTCCGTCAACCTGCTTTCTGCCATTTGCACCGCCTTCACCGGTCTGTTTGTATGCTGGAGCACCAGTATTCTAGCTCGGCTGATTCTGGTAGGCCGCGATGCGGAACCTGTGGGCAGCCAGGCATTTGTAGCAGTTGGAGCCGGCGTAGTAGCGGGTCTTTGCGCTGCTTTCACCTCTTCGATCTGGTTTTCTGCCGTAGAAGGTGAGGTATATGCCATGTCCACTTTTTTCACGGCCATGACCCTTTGGTCTACCTTGAAATGGTACAACCTGCCTGATACCGCTGCATCTGACCGTTGGCTGGTATTTGCGTTTTATTCCATTGCCTTGTCTATGGGCGTTCACTTGCTGAGCCTCCTGACCTTCCCTGCACTGGCAATGTTTTATTATTTTAAAAAGTCGAAAAACCCCACCGTTATGGGGACTTTGATCGCAGCCATCGTCGGGGTCGTATTCATCGTCGCCATCCAGAAGATCATCATCGCGGGTATCCCAACCATGTGGGCATTTTTTGACAAAATGATGGTCAATAATTTTGGATTGCCTTTTTACTCCGGCATTATCCCCGTGTTGTTGATTTTTGGTGGTGCACTGTGGTATGGTCTTCGGCGCGCCGAACGGACCAGCAATGGACTGCTGCAGCGCATCGTAGTCGCTTTTGGAGTCGTGGTGATCGCCTATTTCGCTTACGGAACCGTGATCGTTCGGGCCAACGCAAACACGCCCATCAATATGAACGATCCTTCCGACCCGATGCGTTTGCTGCCTTACCTCAATCGGGAGCAATATGGCGAACGTCCACTCGTCCGTGGCCCGCACTTTGATGCACAGCCTACCGGGATCAATTCTGAAGAACGTTATGGCCGCGTGGGTGACCGTTATGCCATTGTGGATGAAAAGGTCGACTACGAATATGCATCCGGAGAAAAGACCCTTTTCCCGCGCATGAGCGATTATTCACAGGGCCGTCCGGCACTTTACCGAAAATGGATCGACAAACCATCGGGGGTTCCAACCTTTGGTGATAATATTGAGTTTTTCTGGAAATACCAATTGGGCTGGATGTACTGGCGCTATTTCATGTGGAATTTCTCAGGACGGCAGAATGGAGAACAGGGCTATTACGCCTGGGACCCAACCGCAGGCAACTGGATCACCGGCTTTGATGCCATTGACGCCAACCGGATCGGTAACCAGGCAGAATTACCGGATTTTCAGAAAAACAATCAGGGAAGGAACAAGTATTACATGATCCCTTTCCTGCTGGGCTTATTGGGCATGTTCTTTCATTACCGAAACCGCCCGAAAGATTTTGCTGCCATCATGGCCATGTTTATCATCACGGGTATCGGTATCATAGTCTATTCAAATCAGCCGCCCAACGAGCCGCGCGAACGTGACTACGTTTTGGCAGGTTCGTTTTTTACCTACTGTATCTGGATCGGACTAAGTGTCGTAGCCCTTTGGGATATGCTGAACAAATCCCTGAAAGGGGCCGCTGTGCCGGTTGCGACCGTGTTGGCACTTTCAGCACCCATCCTGATGGTGACCCAAAACTGGGATGACCACAGCCGCGCCCATCACTTTGCAAGCCGCGACTACGCCAGTAACTTCCTTTATTCCTGTGCGCCCAATGCAATTATTTTCACCTACGGCGACAACGACACCTATCCGCTCTGGTATTGCCAGGAGGTAGAAGGGATCCGTACCGATGTGCGGGTGGTGAACCTGTCCCTGATCGCCGTGGATTGGTACATTGATCAGCTTCGCAGAACAGTCAACAACTCTCCTGCTATTGAAATGAGCATCCCACGGGAGCAATTGCGTGGTTTCAAACGGGTTCAAACTCCCTTCTTTGCCCCACGCGGCGAACAGGAAATGGACATCCGTCAGGTCCTGAAGTTCTTATCCGAAGACCACAAGCAGGAATCCGGCGGCGGACGTGCTTTTGACACCT
>JBILHS010000106.1:0-20087 GCA_044350425.1 Saprospiraceae bacterium
TCATACATCATAGTTCATACATCATAGTTCATACATCATACATCAAATCAGCTTTCGCTTAGCGCGCGGGAAAAGTTCCGCCAGTTCGCCGGGAAGACTGATTCGTTCGGGGAAACGGGCATTGAGTTCCCGGATGATCTTTACGACCATTTCTTCTTCTCTTTTTTGAAGCAGTTCTGAAAGGCGCTGTCTCACATGCTGGGCGGCGGGTGCGCCAAAATGTTCTTCCAGGTATTGGCTCAGGAAGGCGGTGTAACGGGCTTGCACAAAATCCTTTTTTTCGCTTAGGAATTCGGATTCGTAGCGTTGCATCATATTCAGATCGCCTTGTTTTTCAATCAGTTCTGCCAGTTTCTCCAGCTCTCCTTCCGAGGATAGCAGGGCGGCCATTTTGGCGATGTCTCCCCGGGAACGGAGCTCGGCGAGTAGTTTTTCGCGCTCTTTGGGCCATTTTTTGGCGGCTGCGATTTTGAGTTTTTCAAATACGTCCGAACTTCCTGAAAGCAGAAATCGCTGACGCAGCAGGGCGACCTGCCGGGGCTGGTCATTCGTTTGTTCGGCGATGAAGAGCATTACATTCTCGAGTTCCCGGCTTTGTCCCACCGGAAAAATTTGCTTGCCCAGAAAATGTTCGCCTACCAGCGTGGCTGCCTCCCAGTAGTGCAGATAATACAATTGTAAAAAGGCCGCTTTGATCATTTCTGGCTTTTCCAGATAGTCTTCCAGGACTCGTACTGCTGCCGAAGGCATTTTGCGAACGGCCAGGGAAGCCAGGAAAAGTTGCAATACAAAGGGAGAAGCAGGGTAGGGCGTATGGTCAAAGACAGCCCTCAATTGTTCGGACTTGGCCTCCTCTTTAGCTGACTCCGCCAGAAACCGCAGGCCTTCGCGCTCTAATTCAGCCGGGAAACTGTGCCTGGTACCAAAAGTAAAAAGGGTTTCCCAGACCGATTCCCGGAGCTCAGGCGAGGGCGCAGCACTGTGGATGTTCACCAGTGCCTCAAAGGATTTTTGACAAAAATGGAGCAATGCATTGCGACGATTGCCTTCGGCTTTGGCATGTAAAGGATTGATCTTCAGAAAAATAGAAGAGGCTATTTGATACATGCTGCGGAAATCCAGGGCCGCCTGTGCAATGGTCAGCTGTTCTTCCAGACCATCTAAGGCTTTTCGTAGCCGACGAAAATCTGGTTCGCTTATTTTGGGCTTTGCACTGGGCTTGGGAAGCACGGAATCCAGCACGAGCGCATAAGGATTTTCAGCTTCGGTTACATGGACGGCAAAACGGGTTTTGAGGGCCAGTGCGAAGTCGCGATCCCGACGGGCAAAATCGCGCACAAAATCGGCTAAAGCCTCCGGACTGGCATTGTCTAATGCGGTCTGGACGGTGAAGCGGGTGAGCTCATTGTTGGGTTTTTGCTCTGCTTTGATGCGGCGGGTTTCTTCGCGCTGATCATAAAATTGCCGGATCTTGATCAGGGTTGCGGCAATGTGCGGACACATCAGACGGCGGCCTTCCGTGAAGCACTCACAGGCGTAAGCTTTTATTTTGTGGGGGGTGATCATCACCTCCGACTCATAATTGCCCTCGTCTGTTTCTACCAGGGCCACCCAGAAGTGACGCTCAATTTCACGGAGATTTTTTACACATCCCGCCTGAACCATATCGTCGGCTGCATACCAGGTGGCAGGACTGATGTTGTGTTCAAAATCGCGGAGCGAAAGCTTTTGTAACATTTTGAGGAAAGATAACCTCAAAAGTACATAGAAAAAATGATACTTAGCCCCCCAAATCGTGAGGTTGTTATTTCATGGGTACTTTTGAAAAACAATAGTCATTCCGAATTTTGGGAGTGCTTGGCTTCGGAGAGGTTTGTCCAACATATCCAGGACATGAACACTTGAAATTGGGGGGGGACTTAGCCTCGGAGAGGCTTAACATTGGTAGAAAATGGAATTTAGATTTTGGTTGGACCTCGTAGAGGTTTAACCTTGGTAAATGTAACCCACGAAAATATTTATGTTAGACCTCTACGAGGTCCATTTGCGTGATCATAACATCTACCCATGTTAGACCTCTACGAGGTCCATTCAAAATCCAAATTCCATTTTCTACCCATGTTAGACCTCTCCGAGGTCAATTTCAAAATTTGGGATGACTCAAGTTTAATTTTGAGTGCAGTGACATGATTGGTACAACCAGATCCACCGCACACTTGAATCAACCCATTCGGTTGAAAATAAATTTAATTAATTCCCAGTTTCGCTTTTACCACAGCCGTCACATCATCTGTTTCGGATGCAAACAGCATGGAGCCGGTGCTGGTGTCAAAGATCATGGCGTAACCTTTTTCTTTGGCCACTGCTTTGATGGCCTCATCTACTTTGGTGAGGATGGGTTTGAGCAGTTCTTCCCGTTTGGCTGTGACCATTTGATTGGCGTCCGCTTCAAATTTTTGAAGGTATTCTTGTTGTTTTTGAAGTTCAGCCTGACGTTGTTGTGCCTGTATTGGCGTCAACAGGCCCGCATCGTATTCTTTTTGCAGGGATTCCGCAGCGGCCTGAAGGGCACGGCCCAGGGAGTCGTCTTTGGCGCCCAGCTTGTCGGCGTATACTTTCAGGTCATCATTGGCCTTTTTGGTGTCAGGCATGAGTTCCAAAAGATTTCCGAGGTTCATGTGGCCATATTTGGGCGCAGTCTGAGCGCTGAGGGTTGCGCTGACAAGCAGCGCGAAGAAGAAAATTGGTGCTTTTTTGAACATTGATGCGTATGTTTTTTTATACTTAAACGATAAACGGCGCAAAGGTAATTGATTGTACTTGTTAAAAATCGGTTAACCTGTACTTTAGCTGTTGGACGAAACGACACAGGCAAACGTTATGCTGCCGTACCTTTGGCTTACAACATGAAAAAACTACTTGCTACCTTCCTTTTTTGCACCCTCTATTTTGTCGCCAACGCACAAACTGAACCGGCTCTGATCCAGTTCTCAGGCCTGGTAATGACCGAAGCCGATGGCCGACTCGTGCCGGTGCCTTACGCAACCATTTCTGTGCCGCAAAAACGCCGCGGCACCTACGCGGACTATCGCGGATTTTTTACCATCGTCGTGGAAAAAGGGGAAACGGTTCGTTTCAATTGTATTGGTTTAGAACCAGTTAACTTTACAATTCCGGACACGCTTACGCAGGATCGCTATGCCATTGTGCAACTCATGAGTCAGGATACCATCCTGCTTCCAGAGGTGGTGATCTTTCCCTGGCCTTCCAAAGAACACTTCAAGATCGAGTTTTTGAAGATGGATGTGACCCCCGAACTCCAGCGTCGCGCAACTGAAAATCTCGCCAATGAATACCTCGCGGAGGCTCGTAAAAATCCCGATATCGTACCTTATGGTGGAAAGGAGAGTGCCAATTTTTACCTCCGCCAACAAGCCCGTGAATATTATTACATCGGCCAGGTACCTCCCATGAATATTTTCAGCCCGCTTGCCTGGGGCCAGTTTTTTAAAGCCTGGAAGGACGGGAAATATAAAAAAAAGAAAAAATCATGAAATATCTCCTTTTTTTGATTGTTTTGCTGGCCTTCGCCTGTGAAAATCCGGTTCCGCCAGAATCCAGAGCAGACAAACTGGCCAAATCACTCTGCGCTTGTACCACTACTTTACTCGCCCTCAATCAACAGGCTCAGGCGGGAGCGGATAGCCTCGCATTTCGTAACATTGCCGCCGAATTTGAAAAGACCCGCCAATGTGTCAAAAAGTTGGATATCCAGCCGGATGACCGGGCCGCTCTGGAGCTTTCCTTAAAAAAACTTTGTCCTGCATTAGGGACGCAGGAGGATATATTGATTGAATTGTTGGGTCAATAATATAAACACACCAAATTGCACACCCATGTCCAACATAAGACTCCTGACTTTTGGCACTCCGGATTATGACGCATCCCTGGCCCTCCGTTTCGAGGTGCTCCGAAAACCGCTGGGTTTGAACTTCACCCCCGAACAACTGAGTGAAGAATGGTCGGATTTGCATCTGGCGATCTTTGATGCTTCCCAAAATATTATCGGAATTCTTTTGCTGACAATCCTGAACGAACAGGAAGTGAAAATGCGACAGGTGGCCATTGCGCCGGACCAGCAGGGTAGGGGATTGGGCGGAAAACTGGTAGAGGCCTCAGAAGAGCTGGCCAAATCTCTGGAATTTAAAAAGATAACGCTGCACGCGCGGGAAACTGCGGTGCCTTTTTATCTCTGTTTGGGATACCGTATCGTGGGCAATCAATTTGAGGAGGTCGGGATTCCCCATTTTAAAATGGAGAAGGATTTGTAATTTACCGCATCACCGTAACATCCCCCCGAAACAACTCCGTCTTCCCATCCTTAAAACGGACCCGAAAGGCGAAAAAAAGCAGGATCCCTGTAATCGACGGGTTGCTCATGGAACGTTTGAAACACAGCCATCCGAGCCCCCCAAGCCCAGCGTGTCTTCCTGAGCATAGCGAAGGATCTGCGGAAACTTTAGCCAAACCGAATATCATCTAAAACCGACCATTTATTAGAAAATTCTAACCGCCGATCATTTAAAATATGGAATATGGTAAGGTTTTCAGACCCTTGTACCCGGATATGATTGGGTTGCCAATAAATCTTTTGGAATGGTCTGGATCCAACTGTCCTCTGGTAAGCGAACAATGACGGCTAATGCCCCATGAGCCCAGTTCAGGATATTAAGATCAGGTGTTTAATTTCTTAAGCGGTCAGACGACTTCAAGTTGTCTGGCCTCTTCTGGTTTTACAGGGACCGCTAAGCGCTCTGTTCGCGGCCTGCTTTTTTATTTGCTATCAATGTCAGAAATCGAGCGCCCGGTAATTTCTGCTATCAGGGTGGTCGCCATGCCTTTCATTTCCATTTCACGAGCTATTTCAAGATTTCGCTCATATTTGCCCTCAGCCTCACTCCCCGTCCCCCGTCCCCCGTGTACCGTCCCCCGTGTACCGTGTACCGTGTACCGTCCCCCGTGTACCGTCCCCCGTCCCCCGTGTACCGTCCCCCGTGTACCGTCACCCCCTCCCCAACCAAGCCATAAACATATCCCTCTTCCTGCGCGCCAGCGGCACCGCATGTCCATTGCTCAGGTTGATCGATTGGGCATCGCCATTTTGTACGCTGCGTACATTTTCAATGTTGACCATGTGGGATTGATGCACTCTGAAAAAGTGTTTCGCAGGCAGGATGTCCTCGAAATGTTTCAGGGGTTTCGACACCAGGATCTTATCACCCGTGGTGGTAAAGACGGTGGAGTAATTGCCGTCCCCATGCAGGTGGATGATGTTGGGGATTTGTACGATGTGCTGTACCCCTGCCGCATTCAGGATCAGGGTGTCAAATTTTTTCTTTTGCTCCAATTTACTCCGGGGATCCGTTTTTAGCTCTTTCATGAATACCCGTTGTTCCAGGCGGGACATCACTTCTAATAAGGGAGGAAGCGAAATCGGTTTGAGCAAATACCCCAGCGCGTTGTACCGGATGGCATCCAGTGCAAAGGATTCGTCTTCACATAAAAAGACCACATGTCCATCAAAATACGCCATGTGGTCCAGCATTTGAAAGGCATTTCCAGCGCCCAGTCGACAACCACAAAAGACCAGATTGGCTTTTAGTTGCCGCATCGCTGCGATGGCTTGCTCGGAATCAGAGACTTCTGCCAGGACTTTTACCTGCGGGCAATGTTCCTGCAAAAGCTGTTTTAATAACCTGAGGTCAGCGGGGGAGTTGTCGACCAGGATCGTCGTCCAAATAGGGTTCATTTTTGGGTGCTGTTAAAAGTTTGGGTGTTTCTAGGTCATAGCTTAAGTAAATCATGGAACTGCCGGAGCAATCCGACAGAAGATGGAGGCGCCCGGAACTCCGGGCTGCCTGATAGAACCGTATAGATAGGAAAAGGAAAAAAAGATCTTGAAATGAAGCGGGCTGCGATACCATACCACATAGGGATGTTCAGCCAACCGGACCGGCACTGCGCAGAAAAATTAGTAAACTGAAGTAATATACGGTAAGAAAACTTCATCAGGGACTTCATTTAGGTGGCACAAAACTAAAACGAGTTTGCCAAATATTCACATATTCTACCGAATTTACATTAAAATATTCCGAATAAACGCTTCGGCACACAAGTACCTTACATACTTTTAATCTGAGAATCATAACCGATTTCAATCGGTTGATCCACTGGATTCGTCTGAAAACGACGGGCCAACCCAAATCAATTCCTTTAATTCTAAATTTTAACCTGCCTTCAGTACTCCAAAAGTAAAATGATAGCTTCTGTAGTAATACCCTGTTATAACGTTGCAGTTCACATCGAGGAGGTGATCCGGAATTTGCCCGAAAGTATAAACTGGATTATAGTGGTGAATGACTGTTCGAAAGACGATACAGAAACGATACTGCTCCGTTTAGCCAAGGAAAATGAAAAAATAATTTACATCCGGCATGAAGTAAACCAAGGCGTAGGAGGAGCCATGTTAAGCGGCTACAAAAAATCCCTGGAGTTGAAATCGGACTTTACCATCAAGATGGATGGCGATGGACAAATGGATGCCGCCTATATACCCGCGCTGCTCAAACCGCTGGTAGAAGACAAGGCCGATTTTACCAAAGGCAACCGATTCCGCGACCTCAAAGCGCTTCGGGCAATGCCCATCAGTCGGCGCATTGGCAATATGGGGCTCAGTTTCATCATTAAGGCAGCTTCGGGATACTGGAATATTTTTGACCCTACCAACGGGTATACAGCCATCAGAAACGATATTCTGAAAGTCATAGACTTTGACAGCCTGCACAAGCGCTATTTTTTTGAAACCTCTATGATCAATGAGCTGTATTATGCCAATGCTGTAATCGTGGATATACCGATGAAAGCGCGTTACGGCGATGAAGTATCGGGCCTTTCCAGAACTAAAACCTTGTTTGAATTCCCACCTAAGTTGTTTGTTGCCTTCCTAAAACGCATTATTCTGAAGTACTTTTTGTATGATTTTAATATTGCGTCTATATATCTTATTTGCGGGATCCCGATGTTTATTTACGGTATTATTTTTGGTTTGGCCAGCTACTATAAATATGTTAATAGTCATTTGGCGGCGCCTACCGGCACCATTATGATCCCAACCCTTTTAATTATTCTTGGTTTTCAACTATTGTTGTCAGCCGTGAGTTTTGACATAGTTAATTATCCAAAAAAATGACATCAAATTCGGAAAATCTTTATGCACAGGAATATTTTGAATACCTTCAAAACCGTTCCGGATTCAGAAAATTGATCAGGACCTTTTATTTGAAAGATATTGCCCAATATTGTACAGGTAAAACAATTGACCTGGGCTGTGGTGTTGGTGAACTTTTAAGGTATTTACCAGAAGGCTCGGCAGGTTACGAAGTAAACAAGGTGGTGGTGGATTATTGTAAGTCAAGCGGCTTTAAAGTCGATCTCTTTAGCCCTGAAACGGATGATTATCAATTCAAAATGCTGGAGGCTGGGGATTATCAAACCTTTACCATGAATCATGTTCTGGAGCATTTAGAGGATTCGGCACTTGTGATCCATAAAATAATGGAACGCTGCCATCAGCTGGGTATCGTAAGGATTGTTTTTACTGTTCCTGGAATTAAGGGATATGCATTTGATAAAACCCATTTGACGTATATTGACCTATACTATTTGCGCGATTTAGGGGTACTGGAAAACAAGTATTACCAGCTTAAAACACACAAATACTTTCCAATAAACTGGAAATTTTTCAGCAAGTACTTCACCCACAATGAACTAAGATTAGTATTTGACATAAGAAAATGACCCTGCACTCCTTTGCTGTTCTGGCTTATAACGACTCTCCCTATCTATCAGATTGCCTGGATTCATTACTGAGTCAAACCACTGATAGTGAAGTATATTTAACGACTTCAACCCCATCAACATATATCAGTGATATGGCCCGCCAATATGGCCTGGAGGTTTATGTTACGGAAAGCGGGCGCGGCATCGCGCACGACTGGAATTTCAGCTTGCAACAAGCAAAAACCAAATACGTCACCTTAGCACACCAGGATGATCTCTACCTGCCTGATTATGCGGAAAACTGTGTTCAGCAGGCAGAACGGTTCCGGGATACCTTGATCTGTTTCACGGACTACACTGAAATTGCAGATGGAATAGAGCGGTCGGATAATTTGCTCCTCAGGATAAAACGTTGGATGCTTGCTTTTTTCATGCCCTTTAATAAACAGATTAGCACCAAGTTTTGGAAGCGGAAATCACTGTCATTCGGCTGTCCGATCGCTGCGCCCAGTGTGATGTTCAATCTTGAAAAACTATCAGGATTTAGATTTTCTACCGACTTCTCCATCAATATGGATTGGGATGCCTGGACCAGGATAGCCTCTTTGGACGGGCGCTTCGTTTTCGTTAATAAAAGGCTTGTAAAGCATCGGATACACGCTGATTCGGCTACCACAAAAGGGCTTGAAGCAAATTTAAGGCAGGAGGAAGATTTAAAAATGTTTAAGCGGTTTTGGCCTGATTTTTATGCAGCCGTTATTGCACGGTTTTATGCAGGAGGGTATCATTCCAACAAAAATTAAGGATCCTTACATTAAGAGCCTATCAGCAAACTCCGTCATGGTGGCGCGCCAGTCATAATGATCCAGCACAAACTGCCTTGCATTTTTTGATATTCGCTTAATCTCAGCGGGAGACTGCCGAATCGAAAAAATAATATCTGGAAACTCCTGGACAGATCCTGCCAGCATATAATGTTCATTGGGTATAAGTCCAATGATGCCTTCCACCCCTTCTGGAGTAGAAATAATCAGTTTGCCGCAGGCCATATATTCCAGAGCCTTTAACCGGACGCCACCTGTAAGATGATGCCCCGGACTGTAGGCTAAAATGGCAATATCTGCCTCTCCGATTTCTTGTGCGATAGCTTCAACCCCTGCTTCAAAGGAAAGCCATTCGGGTTGTGTATGGATGGTATTCCGGACGATTTCAGGAAGATTGTACTCTGGCCAACAGACGAGTCGGAAGCGAATGTCCTTCGGCTTGCTTTCCATGACCTTTTTGCCAATATCAATAAAATTAACTGCTGCTTCCGTATTTTGGGACGAGTAAGTGCTCGCATTGAAAAAAACGACTGTTTCTGCATGGCTGGATGCTACAGGGTAAAATGCATCACAGTCCACTCCATTTGGAAGATAGATAGTCGGTTTACCCCCCCGCGCTTGATAATAACCAAGGCTTACAGGAGATGTATAAACAAAATCATCGCAACCTCTGAAGAGGGCTTTTTCAAACAGGGTAAATAATTTACTTATGCGTGTCATGCCAATTTCCGCCAGAATATCAGAAACAGTACCGATATCGTCCACATATATTTTCGAGCGCGTAATGGTCTTGATCACAAGGGCAGGAAGAATAGCATAGACCTGCTCCGCCATGATAAGGTCCACTGGGATTTTTCTTAGGTGTTTCCAATAAACAAACGGTGTAACGATGGTTTGTACAAGCATAGACCAGGCCCTTGCTATAACCCTGTTTTTCCTAAGAAATGCGGGCACGTAAATATTAGCCCTTATAATAACGCCTCCGGCAAAAGCTTCTGATTTGGGTTTTCTGTTCTCAATATTAGGTGCAAAAATGGTTACAGTATGTCCCTTTTCTACAATTACCCGGGCAAGGTTCTTTATCCGAACACCCAGTCCTTCATATACTGGATAGTCGTTGTAGGTAATGATTAGGATGTGTTTTTTTTCCTGTGACATAGAACAATTAAAACAAGGTTATCATGAAGAGATCGGAATGTTTTCGATGCAATTTCGAATTCCTTTTTTAGCAACCGATGGAAGATATCTCAGCAATCGTAAGCTGGTTTTGGTGGCTATTTGTACCCGTCTCCATACGGGCATCGGTTTGTAAAACAACAAGCCAATGGAGATCTCCAAAATATATTTTTTTGTAAAATCATCTGATCCGTTGATCTGCCGATAAAGATAGGAATACATCTTGTGATATTCTCTAACGTCGAAATTTGCATTTTTAGAGTCCTCATTTTTGCAATTATAAATATAATAGGCCTGAGGAATCAATGCAATTTTAAGATCGGCGCTGTTCAGCATATCTACAATAAAGCAGACATCTTCCACTTTATATTCCTTTTTAAAGGACACGCAGACATCTCTCTTTATAAATTTATTACAAACGGATCCAAAATATCCAAAAGCGCGTTTATCTATGATCTCCGTAACCGTCTGTTTTATGGTGCTTTGATCTTTTTCCAGTATCAGGGAAAAGACATAGCAGTTAAACCCGGGCTGCGTGGATAATTCAAATTTCGCATACAGGTCCTCGCCTAACCGGTCATCACTATCCAGAAATTGCACCCATACTCCACTTGCTATTTTCAAACCGTGGTTTCTGGCATTGGCAGTGCCGCCATTTTTATCCAGTTCAATCAGCGTAATACCGGGGGCATTTATCTGCCTGACCACCTGGCAGGAATCATCCGTACTTGCGTCGTCTATGACAAGGATCTCTAAACGAAGCCCGTGTTTTTTTTGCTGCAGGATGGAGGAAATGGTGGACTCAATATACCGTCCGGCATTATACATGGGTATGACAACAGAAACATCGACTTTGTTTTGCATGGAGCATGAGTCATTTTTCATCATCCTTTTACCCGGCTTTGAACAGCTTTAATACAAAGTTATTGATCCATCGCAGGGGAGTGGCCAGGAGGGCATTTTGCATGACCTTTGCATGCAAAAAGGCATCATAGGCATAATAAAGAAAGAAAATACATTTTGGGTAATACGTTTTTTGAATCCTTTTCCGTTCCTCAAAATTCAGCTTTTGGTTCAATGGATCACTGCTGATCCCGCTGAGGTCGAATACGGATATCGTAATGGGCACATGAAGGTAGGTGAAATTTGGGCTGAAAAACAGCTTTAGAAAAAAATCATAATCAGAACCAATACGGTAGTCTGTTGAATAAGCACCCTGTTTCAGGAACAGCTCCCTTTTGATAAACTGGGCCGGATGTACGATCACATTCACCAATAAAAATAGGCTGGTTATCTTATCCGGGCTAACGATTTTGCCCGCCATTACCCCATCTCTGACCGTCATGATGTCACCGTAAACAATATCGGCTCCTGGATTTTGGGCCATAACATGCTGTAATACATCCTTTTCAAAGAGATAATCACCAGAATTCAAAAACAGGCAATACTCGCCTTTTGCAGCTGCAATCCCCTTGTTCATGGCATCATAAATACCGGCGTCTTTTTCCGAGACCCAATAGGTTAATAGGTCAGTACGGCTTTTGATGACATCTACACTGCCATCGGTGGAACCTCCATCAATGATGATATATTCATAATCCGTGAAGGATTGCGACAAAACACTTTCAATAGTCTTGCTTAAGCCGATGGCATCATTAAAGTTGATGGTGATGATTGAAAGAGTGGGCATACACTTATTTTGACATGAACAATGAAAGGACACCTTTGCAAAAGGGTGTTACGAGTCGCCTTTGATCTTTCGTTTTAGATATTTTAGTACATTGACAAAAAAGTTCTTATGAATTTGTTCGGTAATGAAAAATCGTTGTGTGATCCTGTCGAAAAGTATTCTGGGTGGGTAAAGCCTTTCTATAAAATTATAGTAATATGCCAGCCGCAAAACCGGGATATAAAAAATGAAATTTCTGTAAATAGAAAACAAAATTAAATTTTTCCGTTCCCGCGCTGTCATCTTATCCTCGCGAATACTTAACAATGCGTTCCCTTCAGCATGATACTCATCCATTTTTTCAAGACTAAATTGATTTTTAGTCCTCATTCTGAACCCTCCAATAATTGTATTGGTACAATACAATTCCGCATAATCGAAAAAAGTTAACCACAATGCGTAATCGCCTGCGTATTTTAAGGATGTATTTATAGTGCCACCGGACCTTTCCCACAAACTCCTTCTCCAAAAGCATGACTCTTGCTGAATAAATGCTTTATCCCGGCTCAGGTAATCATAAATTGCCCATCTTCGGAAATCCAACACCATAACGATTCTACCTGATTCATCAATGATGGAAGGCATGCCCTGCAACCATTCAACATTCTGAAACTGGCTAAAAATCTCCGAAACCACAAAAAAAGATTTCGTATGATAACAATCATCCGAGTTAATCCATGCCATGATTTCACCAGTTGACTTCTCAAATCCTTTTTGAATGGCATCGTACATCCCCTTATCCTTTTCACTCACCCAATAAGCCAGTTGGCTTTCATACTTCTTTATTATTTCAACAGAATTATCAGTGCTTCCACCATCAATGATGATGTACTCTAAGTTAGGATATTGCTGGTTTAAAACCGATAAGATGGTTTGCTCCAGGTATTCGCCCTGGTTGAAAGAAATGGTGACAATGCTAATTTTCGGGTAGTTTGTTTTTTCGTCAATCATTGCAGGCGGATTTAATAGTTAATTCAATCGTTTGGATGAATTTATTTTCAAATAAATCAATATTTTCCACTAAAGGGGGCATGTCAAAACTTTCCAGCGAAAGTAAGATACTTAACTCCTCCAATGAATCGAATGAATAAATACCTTTGATGTTCTGATAAGATCGCAATGCATCAGTGTTTGAAATAATAGGAATTCCTGCAACCATAAACTCAATAATCTTCGTTAACGATCCGGAACTTATCTTTTGATTGATTATGATCGCTTTGCAGTTTATCATAATTTCATTTAGTGTGTTCTGATCAAGCGTGCCAAGTATTTCAAAGGGGGCTGAAATTTTTAATTTGATCTCTGCAGTCCCGTGCCCTCCAATCAGAATCCTCTCCTCCGTTTTTAACTTTGATGCATTCAACAACAATTCCTCAATCCCCAGGGCCGTAGGCCCGTTGCCATAAGAACCGAGCCATAAGAAGTTAGAAAAATTGCTTTTGTGCAAGCGGGTATTTCTGATGGATATCAAATTTTCATACACTGCATCGGCTGGGAAATAAGGTAAATAGTGTGCATTGACTGCATGCAATCTCAACAACCAATTTTCTTCTCGCGAAATGGTAAAAACGGCATCGCACTTTTTGAGATGTTTTATTTCTTCAGAGAACCAATTTGGTGAAACCTTTCCAGTATTTGGACTCTGCTGACCGGGAACAAGGGACTCCAGGTTGTGTGGTATCGCAATTGTTTTAAACTTAAACCTCCGTGCAACATAAGGCAATATGAAGTTTTCATTGAAAATATTATAGTCCCATAAAATTACACTTTCGCCTTTAAAATTTTTCAATATTCCGTTTAATTGCGCATAGGTCCTTCCGATGGAAATTAGCCTCTCCCAAAAAAAACGATCCATCTTAACCCGGAAAAAATTACTGACAACAAATCTGAGTCCATACAGGAAAGAAATGGTTTTCTTCGGAGCGGGAGTATCGATGTCCAGTACCTTAATACCATGCTTCAACAGAATCGAATGGACTTGTGCTGACCTTTTCTCAGCTCCGTTACCCCATTCATTATATGGAATGGCGGACTTTCTCAGAATTATATTTTTTAATCGTTTAGGATGCAGGTGCATAAAACTTTCAGGTTCACGTATATAATTTTTGTATTTCACTTTTCAAGAAAGTTAACAGAAATAAAATCTTGAATTTAAATGGAAGGTCCTCATTTGTTATTATACTTTTGCCAAAAAAATGTTTTAGTTTTTTTGTAGGTATCAGGTTCTTAAATTGATTATTTAGCCAATGTGTTTGAAGATGGGTTTCAATTTTAAGGTCTAGTTTGTTAATAAATACTATATATTTTATTGAGGCAATAATTTTCAGTTTAGAGTATTTAACTTTTTCCGAAGAAATATTAAGTCCGCTTTGCCTCCAAGATACTGGATTGCCGGGAATAGTATAGATACCGCTTTCTAGTCCAAACAATGCCCATGAAGCATCGTCACTTGCCCATGCGGCAGGAAAGCTTACGAAACCTCCTTTTTGCTCATATAAATCTTTTTTAAATATATATTCTACAACAAAACTATACGTTAGTCCCTTAAATCTTTTTTTTACAAAACTTAAAGATGATTCCCATTCTGGATGTGGTTCATTCTGCAACACTGGCATGGAGTTCCTGTCAATAATTTCCACATCGAATCTAACCAAATTTATATTAGCACGAGTCTCTATAAAACCCAAAAATCTTTCAACGGCATCATCCGGCATTTTATCATCATCACTAAATAGCCAGACCCATTCTTCGTTGGTAGTAAGTGCTACGCATCGATTCCAATGACCGACTAAATCTGTCCCGCCCAGATTATTATCAAATCTTTTATACACAATATTAAGCTCACCAGCGAATGCATCAACTACAGGTTGCAACGCCTCAGGACTATTGTCATCTCCAATATACAAATTGAAATCTTTATTAGTTTGCCTGGAAATCGATCCTAATGTTTCCTCTAAAAAAATACGCTTGTATGCTGGAATAACTATGGCCAGTTTTTTTATCATGCTTGGCGATTATGAATAATGCAGGGTTTATGTTTTCACTGATTCAATTCCGGATTCAAAACTTTTCTGGTAATTTCCAGATAAGATGTGCCCCATTTTTGACAAGGTTCAAGGTGGTTGCCCTCGCCCCACTCATTCCAGGCATTAATAAAAATAAAATTCTCCTCCTCCGAGTACGGTTGAAACGTATGTACGATATGCTTCAGCCATTTACCGTATTCTTCCGGCGTAGACCCATGAAGCACGTAGGCATCGGTCTTGCGCCTCGCCGTGTTGTCCCACATCGGCATAATACCGGGGTATCTTTTGTAGGCTGTTTTGACCGCTCTTTGGATTTGAGTATCTACAAAGTCCTTATACAACCGGACCTGGTTTCGACTAAAAACAGACGTTTTAACTCCGACCAGGTCGAGCGCGCGGTTGAATACATTTCCATACTGACGCCGGGGTTGAATATCCCAATTCGGTTGAAATTCAAAGGACGCATCAAAGCCGATACTTTGTGGATCTACATTCCGGTCAAAAGATTCGACACGTATTAAATACAAATCACCTATTCCTGATTTTATCGATTCTGCTCTCCATATCGCTGCTGTCCTTTTGATGTCAGGAAACAATTCCGTCCGATAAACAATAAAAACAGGCTTATTATGCACCC
Organism: Saprospiraceae bacterium; assembly: GCA_044350425.1. Classification (GTDB taxonomy): domain Bacteria; phylum Bacteroidota; class Bacteroidia; order Chitinophagales; family Saprospiraceae; genus M3007. Next base: position 15,232 of record JBILHS010000106.1, read on the forward strand.
GGATATAACGCGGATCAGCAAAAAATGGAACCAAAGCCCTTATGTGTTCAACATCATCATCAAAGCAATACTTCTGTTCGATCAGGATGTTTTTAAACTTTCCATCCCAGTTCCGGCTCCAGTTTTCATTTGCCCAGCACATACAAAACGGAAAATCCGGTGTTCCGGATTTCAACATGGCTTCTATAGGTTTTTCAAGCAATGTTTTTCCATTGAACCAATAATGATAATAACAGAAGCCAAAAATACCATGCTCTCGAGCCATATCCGCCTGTGCCTGTCGGGTTTCGGGCAATCGCAAATCGTAAAATCCAAGATCAGCAGGCAGATGTGGCTGATAGTGATCTTTAAACAACGGTTTTGCTTTGGTCACATTCGTCCATTCTGTAAATCCCTTTCCCCACCATTCGTCATTCTCCGGTATTGGATGGTACTGAGGCAAATACATTGCTATGGGTTTGATCTTAGTCTGGCTCATGCGCTAATTTAGGCAACTGAAGTGATATTACGATCCAGAATTTTGCTTTAGTAATCATTCAACAACCATCTCTGAATGCAAAGGTAGTAAAAGGAAATATTTCAGCTTTTTATTTTCAAAAATGGAACGGCTTTGGTTATTAATTCAAACATTTCTCTAAAGTCATCATACCAGATACTTTTAGTATTAATCTTATCCATTAGCACCTCGGCAATTTGAAATGCCCGGCCATTAAAAATATAAATTTTATAAACCAAAGCTGTAGACGAGATTCCTGCGAACTCAACATCCGGCGCAATACTGGAATAAAGTTCTACGGGCATTTTATTATTGACTAGAATGAAATTTTCAACACGAAAATTCTCTTTTAATTGATTTTCTAGGTCATTACTCCTCGGGTGACTTTTCCAATAAACAAGGTAGTCTTTGCTCAAATAATGATTAATAATATTCTTATATATGATGATTTCATGGTTTTCGCTTATTAATTTTAGGCGGCTCAAATACTGACCAATTATCATAACCTTTTTCTTTTCTTTATACTTAAAAGGGACAAGCAGGTGCTGATCAAAAATACCATGTACTCTTTCGAGTATTCTTGTTAAGTTAATATTGCAAAAGATAGTATTTGGGTCTTGATTACCTAAATCTACCAGTAAGTATTTTTTTTTGCACCTTCGGGTATGAGACTTTAAAGCTAGATGGTCATAATTGGAGTTGAAAATAAATCTGCTTTGTTTTAAATCAGTTAAATAGTTGTAAACGTCAAGCAATTTGTTTATCGTTTTTTGATTTGATTTGAATATATCTTTTATATGATTTTTGTGACTACCTATATATGAATGTAACCCTTCTTCATATAGAACTATGTCCGATTTTTTAAATACATTCAGGATAATTTTGGGATTTCTTGAAAATAATTTAGCAATCCAAACAGTTTTAAACTCTATATGATTAATTTCTTTTAATTCATTTATATTAAAAATCCTTCTTCGGAAGTTAAACTCAAAAAGTATTTTTCTGCAAAGTTCTTCTAACTCAGTAGACATATCATAAAATACAAATTCCAGATCATCTGATCTTAAGTTTTCATCTTCGCCTAAATAGAAGTTGAGAAATGTAATTACCTGCCAAGGTCCATTTATTGCAATTAAATTCATATATTATCTCTTCAGCTTTGCCCTTTGAGTTTTTTCTACTTCCAAAATCTCCGATTTCTTGTACGCCAAAGATTTAAAAACGTTTCTAACATCACGTGTCAGTTTGCGCATACCATCCGGCTCCAGCGAAGCAGCGTGATCCGTGCCCTTCCAGGTGCGATCCAGGGTGAAGTGACGCTCGATCCACTCAGCCCCCAGGGTCATGGCCGCTATATCAGCCGCAATACCCAGATGATGTCCCGAAAAAGCAATTTGCCTGACCCGATGGCCGTATTTCTCTTTTAAACGGGTGATTTCAAACAGACAGACGTCTTCAAAAGCAACCGGATAACCCGAAGTACAACTGTAGATCACTACATCTTTAGCTCTACCCTGATGCTCAAAAAATTGAACTATTTGCTCTTCCTCCGTATGAGTGGTCATCCCAAAAGAGCAATGTATTTCACCAGCGTAGTTTTTACACAGATATTCCAACATCTCAAACTTGAGGTTGCAGGCAGAAGGTATTTTGATCAGAATCGGATTCAGGGAGGTGATTTCTTTGGCAGAGGTAAGGTCCCAGACAGAGGTGGAGTAGGCCACCCCAAGATCCTCGCACCAGGTTTTCAACTGTTTGTGCTGTTCCAGATCAAGTTCCAAAAATTCCCGGTGCGCTCCATAGGTTTCGCCGTAGGAATTTTCCGGGTTGGGGTGGGGGGCATTGTATTGCGACTCAGAAAGCAATTCTTTATTGGTTCTTTTCTGAAACTTGATCACATCCACTTTGCAAAACAAGGCTGCGGTTGTGATCAATTCTTTCGCAATCTGCATGTCTCCTTTATGATTGCAACCTATTTCTGCAATTATTTTTGGTGCTGGCATGATATTACTGTGTTTAAGGGTGGACTTTTTAGGTTAATTTTGGTTCGCGGTTTAGAATTAACTCGCACAAGGCCCTGACCGCGCCTGCTCCGCCTTTGTTTTCAAGTATAATTTTGGCGTACGGTTTTACGGCATCCTGTGCATCCGAAGGGACTACCGCGCAACCTACATTTTTCAAACATTCCAGATCATTGAGGTCATTGCCCATATAAACGACCTCCTCCAGATGAATCTTTTTGTTGGAACACCAGGCTTGCAGGGCTTCGTATTTTGAATGGCCCAGGTTCTGATAACATTCAATCGCCAGTTTTTTACACCGTGCGGATACGACGGGATTGGCCTCCGTACTCATCACGACAATTTGACATTCCGTGCGCTTCAACCACGATATACCCATGCCATCTCCCCGGTCACATCGAACACTCTCCTGGCCTGACTCAGATACATATACCTTGTTATCCGTCATTACCCCATCAAAATCTAAAACCAGGGCTTTCAGGGACTTCGGGAGTAATTTCGATTGTTCTGACCGGCTCAATTCCCGCAAGCGGGTTTCTGCAATGATCAGGTCAACAGGATCATCAATTTCTTGCACTCGTTCGGCGGGCATCTCAGAAAGCACTGTTTTGCCAAAAAAACGATGTTTGTGTGTTATAAACCCATCTGTTCTCATGACATATACCGCACCGGTTTCCAGATACTGTGGTTCCCGATCCTGCCGCCGGGGACGAAAGGCTTTATCGTGGTTGATGCCTTCTCCACCTTCCGAAGCGGTATTTTTCCAGACAAAATAATGAAAGGACGTGACGGTGGTAGCGGTATCGGCTTGATCGTCGATTAGCTTTTGGATGCAGTGATCCATGTCTTCGGCAAGGGTGAGTGGGGAAGTACACTGCAAAAATACAATCAAATCGGGTTGGTAGTTTTCCTTTTCCTCCAGATTTTTCAGCACATCCAGCAGCGCACTTTCACTGGAGGCATGATCATCACTGATGCTTGCAGGACGCTCTATGGGCTCAGCACCAAACTGCTGCGCTACCTCCGCAATCGCCTTGTCATCCGTGGATACAACAATCCGATTGATGTATTGGGATTGTTGGGCAGCCCGTATACTCCAGGCCAGCAGCGGAAAGCCTGCCAGCATTTTTAAATTCTTATGGGGGATACCTTTAGATCCTCCACGTGCGGGAATTATGGCTAGGATTTTCAATTTATTTGAGATTCATTGCGGTTAATCCTTCGTTTGCATTTTTAAGAGATATATCAAATAACTCTTTTTGCTTTTGGGTGATGAATTCAATTTCACTTTTTGTATTTGATAAAGAAGATTGAATCCTATTTTTCAAATCGACTTCATAAGATTCTGACAACACATCAACGCCCCAATCTGGCTGATGAATATCATCCAAAAACCATTGCATTTTATTGTGTGAAACAATAGATACGATGGGTGTTTTGCAACCAAATGGTATCATCTGTGCATGACCTCTCATTCCAACCACTAATTTTGGCTTGGCATATTCTTCAATAATCTTGTTTGGATGAACATTGTTTAGTCTCACAATTTCATATTTCACACCAAAACTTTGTAAAAATGGAAGAATGGCCTCATCGGATTGCATGTGAGAATAAAATTTAATAGGTATATCTTTTGATACAACCTTCAGCACTTTTGCTGTACCTGAAAGAATATCTCCTATTTTTTCTCCAAACCTCAAGTGGGAACGATCAAATGCTGCATTGAGTGCAATAAAATCATGCTTTGTGTCAAAATCAAACAAACCTGAGTACAATTCCGATAAAAAAGTCGTCATGCATGGTTGATATCTTAACTTATGATGCAAATTTACCGGGATATAATTCTTTAATGCCTCGATGCTTCCAGAATTTCGGATTCCGATATACCACGATTTTTCTGCAAATGCAGTTATGTTATCCCTGAAAAATGGTTCAAATTCTTCCTGACCTCTAAAACGGTTGTAGCCAACTGCATATAGGATTACGGGGACCTCTATTTTATGGAGCATTTCAACAGAACAAGGCCACTGCCATCCGCTAATTTGATTGGCGTTAGTATCCTTCAAAAAGAGCCCACCTCCGCCTATCACCAAACCTTTACCACGATTTATTTTATTTACAATGTTCTCATCCACCACATTATATACATGCTGGTTGTTCCAAGTTATGGTTGGATTGCCACTGGCCCAAGTATCTTGTAGTGCAATTGGCAATAATGTATCCCCAGCGTTTCCGTAAGTGAATGCAGAAATGTGTGTTATTGTGTTTTCATTGTCTAAATTAGGATAATGCCTGATGTTTGGCAGCTCATTTTCAGTGCTCCTGCTTGCGGGAGCCTC
>JBILHS010000107.1:0-20064 GCA_044350425.1 Saprospiraceae bacterium
AAATTAAAGAAAGCAGGCCGAGTGCCTCCATGACCCAGATGGCCAGTTCAGCAGCTTCTTCATGCGCTCCAATCAGTGCATCGGAAACTCCCGGCAAGCCTTCTACCATTTCTTCCGCAGGTTCACCGGTTAAGAAGACAGGGATCGCGCAAAGCGCCATGGCTACCCAAGTCATCAACGCGGCCTTTTTGGTCGTTTCAGATTGGGCGAAATAACCGTAAGCCATGATTCCGGTGCCAATGATCGTCCCGATAATGGGGAAGTGATTGAGCAGTAAATGCAAATGAGTGCTGTCCATTTTATTTGTTTTAATCCTTAAAAACTGGGACAAAATTGGCGCGATGCACTTTATAGAGACCTTCGGATTTTCTTAAAATTGGCTAAAATTAGCGGTGCCTATAACGCCACCTCTACGATCTCGTACAAATTGGGCACCACCGCCTGCCATCCAAACGTGTCTTTTATTTTAACTTTGAAGGTGTCGGCAGCCTGTTTTTCACCATGTATGACGAAAATGTTTTCAGGAGCGGTCTTAATGTCACTCATCCAATGCAACAGTTCAGATTGATCGCCATGTGCAGAGAGCCCATGCAGAACTTCTACCCTGCACTTAACCGGATAATATTTTCCGTGAATTTTTAGCTCATGCGTCCCTTCCAGCAGTTGCCGTCCTCGGGTTCCTTCGCCCTGATACCCTACTAAAAGTACGGTATGTTGCGGGTTTTCAAGGTAGCTTTGAAGATAACTCAGCACCCTTCCTCCCGTCACCATACCACTTCCGGCAATGATGATCTTGGGATATTTGCTTCCGATCAGGTTTAAGGTTTCTCTGTAATTTTCGACCACCTGAAACTGCTCACACATGGCCCGGTATTCAGCGGTGGGCAGTTTGTGCCAATCCCGGTGTTTTTCAAATACGCCCAAGACCCGTGCACCCATGGGGCTATCCATGATCAGAGGAACGTCGGGCAATTCACCAGAAACGCGCAATTGCCAAAGCAGGTACATCATCACCTGTGTGCGCTCCACCGCAAAACTTGGGATGATGACCGATCCACCTTTGGCAAGTGTTTCCAGAATAATGGCCTTGAGGCGGTCTTTAATGTCCCCTTCCGGATGAAGCCGGTCGCCGTATGTGCTTTCTACAAACAAGATATCGGCTTCTTCGGGCCTTTTAGGGGGAGTCAGTAAAAGGTCTTCCTCTTGCCCTACATCGCCACTGAATACGAATTTTTTGCCTTGCACGTGTACTTCTATGAAGGTAGAACCGATGATGTGTCCATTGGTCTGGAACCGGGCTTTTACCTCACCGCCCAGATCAATCCATTGATTGAGGTCGATCGGGCTGAAATACGTGAGGGTAGATTCTACATCTTTTTCGGTGTATAAAGCTTTGGCCGGATGGTGCTTGGAAAACCCTTCTTCATTGGCTTGCTCGGCTTCTTCTTCCTGCAATCGGGCGCTGTCCCGAAGAATGATCTCGGCAATATCCAGGGTCGGGGCGGTGCCATAAATTTTCCCTTTGAACCCATCCTTGATCAGTCGGGGCAGGTAGCCCACATGGTCAAGGTGTCCGTGGGTGAGTAATACAAAATCAATGGTGGACACGTCCACCGGAAGATGGTCCCAGTTCATGAGGCGCAGTTCTTTCAGACCCTGAAACAGGCCACAATCCACCAGGAATTTTTTCTCTGGCGCTTCAATGAGGTATTTGGAGCCGGTTACAGTGCCAGCAGCGCCTAAAAAATGGATAAAAACTTTGTCTTTCATGTCTTTTATACTGTGACTACTGTGATTGTAATGATTTGAGTGATGCAAATGCTTGATTCCAAAATGATTGAAAAGCATCCCTGTTCAAAGTCACGAAGTGTTGACTATTAAGTTGGGATGAAAAATCTCATTGTTTTAGGATTCGACCATCCTCCATTTCAATGATCCGGTGCGTTTTTTCTGCAAAACTCTGATCATGGGTCACGATGAGCAGGGTTTGTTGGAATTCCGCGCAAAGTTGCTTGAAGATTTCGAACACAATGTCGCTATTTTTTTTGTCCAGATTGCCTGTCGGCTCATCACCCATGATGATGATGGGGTCGTTGATGAGGGCCCGCGCGATGGCCACGCGTTGTTTCTCGCCGCCAGAGAGCTGGTTGGCTTTTTTAATGGCCAGGGCTTCGATGCCAAGCGTTTTGAGCCGTTCCATGGCCCGGTGTTCCACTTCTGCTTCGGAATATTTTTGAAGTTTTAATCCGGGGAGCATCACATTTTTGAGCACTGAAAACTCATTCAACAGATAGTGAAACTGGAATACAAAGCCGATCTTTTCATTGCGGATTTGGGCTAATTCTGCTTCGGTTTTGCCGCGCATGAGTTCGTTATCAATCCACAGGTCGCCCTCGTAATCCGTGTCCATGGTAGAAAGGATGTACAAAAGGGTGGATTTGCCGCAGCCGGATTTCCCAGTGACAGATACAAACTCGCCCTGATTGACTGAGAAATTTACATCTTTTAGCACCTGTACTAATACAGGATCCTTGAAGTATTTGTTGATGCCTTTGGATTGAAGAACGGTTTTTGTCATTACTAAAAGATACTTTTTTTAACACATAAGTCGCACAAGAACACATAAGGTAGAATATGGGTCGTACGTGCCCTCATGTGTCTTATGTGTTTAATAATCAAATATCGGTCTCAAGTTGCCCTATGTGTTTAAAAAAAACTTCGTGGGTTACTTCCCCCGAATAATGATCACCGGATCCACTTTACTAGCTTTTCTGGCCGGGAAAAAACCAGCCAGGTAGGTGGTGATCATTGAAAATACGATACCAATGATATAAAACATGGGGTTGTAATTGACCGGATAGGTCTTGATAGTAGGCAAAGAAGCGGTGCTGAAAGGGATCTGATCAATAAATAGCGAAACCAAAAGGCCAAACACCAAGCCCAGCAAACCTCCAACAATCCCGATACTTAAGGCTATCCCGATAAAAATTTTCTGCACATCACTGCCCGAAAACCCGGTGGCTTTCAGGATGGCTATGCTATCCATTTTTTCGTAGATCATCATATTGAGGATATTATATATGCCAAATCCGGCCACGATCAATAAAACGATGCCAACTGCATAAGATATCAGTGACCGTACAGAGCTTCCCGTTTCAAATTGCGCGTTTGCAGTCTGAATGTCCTCCGCATCGGTCTGAAACAAACGTGCATATTCTTTTGCAACGGCCGGAGCCTGCGCCATATCCTTCAGTTTGATTTGGAGGTCAGTGACATAGCTGTTGGATTTCCCAAGCAGTTTTTGTGCTGTTGATACGGAAGAAAAACTTTGTACTTTATCCAGTTCTGCGATGCCTGACTGGTAAAAACCAACCACTTTAAGTGACAATCGATCGCCTTTAGAGGTGGTCACCTGCACCACATCGCCGATTTCGGCCAGCAACTTATCAGCGAGGCCTTTTCCTAAAATGATGCTATTGTTGACATTTTTCAGATCGAGTGGATTGCCAACCCGGACATAATCGCTGAAAGCGTAAAAATCACTTTCTGCAATGACATCAATGCCGCTGACCACGCCTGTGATGTCGATCGTGCCGGAATTGTACAGAACCGGAGCTGTAATTTTTGGTGCAATGCCCAGTACACGGGAATCAGATTTCAGGGCTTGAAAGATCGCTTCGCTGTTGTAGATCTCCAGCCGGCCACCACTGGATTTGATAGACCGTATAAAATTGTACCCGCCTTGAAATTCACCGGATAGATTGATGGCTTGATTCGGGTTGGGCTTTACCTCGTTGAAAAGGCGTACGTGGGCAGTTCTGTTTAGTACCAGACCATCCAACAGGTCGTTCAATCCGTTCATAAAACCCAATAAGGCAATGAACATGGTGATACTAAACGTCACACCAATCGCGGCGACCAGTGATTGCCGCCAGCGTGCCAGGAGGAGCGATTTTGCGATATCCGCAATGAGTTTGAGGTTCATTGCTTTGGAGTCGGATTCGAGTGGTTCTTTGAACCGAATTCGATCTTGTAAATGGCATATCCAAAACCTCCTAACAAATGGAGTATTACAATGGCAAAGATCAGGGTGCCCATAATAGTAAATTTAACAGTTATTTGATGGCTTTCAAAATGGTTTCATCTGCAGACAAGCCACTCAGAATTTCAACTTTAAGATAGTCTTTGAGACCGGTTTCAACTTTTCTTGTTTGCTTGTTTTCTAGCATGACCAAGGAGTCTTGCATTAAAAACGACCTTGGAATGGTGAGTGCTTTCTCTCTGGAAAGGATGATAATATTAGCTTCAGTGGATAAGTTGGGGTAAAGCACAGGCGGTTTTTTCGTGAATTCAGCCACGACCGTAAAGGTTCGGGAGCGTTCGTTCATGATCGGGTCTATTTTAGAGATCATTGCCTCAAAGACCTGGCCTTTGTAACTGTCCAGTGTAAGTAAGACACGCTGCTCTTTTTTGATCCGGGCGATGTCATTTTCATCAATTTCAAGTTCTATGACAAACTGCTCGGCATCTCCGATAATGGCAACCGGGCTCTGAGCATTTACGATCTCGCCCACCTCCTTGGTGATGCTATAAACGCGCCCGTCTGTTTGACTTCGGATGGTGTAGTCCTGGGCCATATTTTTACTGATAGAAAGCAGCTTTTTGGATTGGGCATCTGTAAATTTGAGCTGTTTTTGCAGTGCTTTGTAACGAAGAACAGCCGCTTCATAACTGTTTGCAGCGCTGGTAAAAGCCAATTCACGCTGCTCTAATTCCACTTTGGAACCGATTTGCTGCGCCCAGAGCCCGCGTTGCCGGAGGAGTAAAAGGGAATCGCTGAGCATCTTGCTTTTGGTGGTTTCGATGACTCCTTTTAACTCATTCAATTGTTCGCTTTTGGCGTTGATATTGGCAAAATCAGCAGATAATTGAGCGTTTTCCGCGTTCAGTTTAGACGTTTCACTTTGAAGAACAAACAAAGGATCGCCCTTTTTTACGAGGTCGCCTTCTTTGACCAATATGGTCTGGATCAGACCGCCTACCGTGGAAAAAACCTGATATTGGTTTTTGCTTTTGATGATGCCTGAAGCGTACACGGATTCGGTAATCCGCTCCAGGGTTGGTTTTGCTTTTTCGGGCTGTTTTTTACAGGCAGCGAAGAGAATTCCGACTAATAGGATAATTGATAAATATCTCAAAATGAATATTTTTATTGAAGGATACTTGGGATTGGCTTCTCTGGATATTTTTTAAAAATGGCCTCTACAGATGCTTTGATGCGAGCATCGGCCTCCTCCGGCCTAATATTATCCAACACACCGATTGCCGCTCCCCGCCAAACCTGGTTTCCATTTTTAGTCTCAATAAAATCCAAAATCAAGGTACCCTCCTGATAATGAACCGGTTGCACCCGATTGCATTTATCATATTGGCCGGGCGCTTCAAAAACGCCTCCGCAGGACCAGTCACGAACATAAAGCACTTCATTTTTGATCACCACGTGGTAGTGCAGCACTAAGTCCGGTCTCTCATCACAGGGCTTGAATCCATAGCGATCCATCTCGTGCTCAACAGCAGCACGGATCTTATTTTCGGTGTCACTTGAAAGTGGTACGGGCCCCGAGTTGCCTTTTTTCAGGGTAGCATTGTCCAGCCAGTGATAGGTATGGTATTGAGAGAGCTTGACTCCGGGCTCTATCTCCCCGTATACTTTGGTGAATGGGGAGCAATTTTCAAACAACAGGAAGGCCGTTAGCGTAGCAAAAAGCAATAAGGTAGATTTGTGTTTCATGTTTAAAGCGTGGATTCAGCCAAGAAACCATTCGGTTCTGGCATTATGATGCCCGTTTGGAGACTGACCTTGAATGGAAGCCTCCTCGGTAACATAGGCGTTTTGGGCGCCCAGTGTGAGTTGGTCAGAAAGTGTGGTTTCCTGCCAGGTATTTCCGGTTTTTCGAAAAACCTGAACATGGAGGCCAAATTCCTGCTCAAAAAATGACTCCAATTCAGCCACGGTCATGTCTGCGTAAACGTCTACTACTCCATTGCGGGGATGCCTTTCGATTCGTTCAAGGGGAGTGTTCGCATCTGTGAGCAGGTATTTTACCGGGCTGGATTGAAAAACTTCATGTGGTTTTGAAAAGAAAGCAAGTGCTAAATTAGGAAAGCACTCACTGAACGCCTGCTGTAATGCAGCGATGGTCATACCTTTTGTAATCTGTATTTTCATGGCCTGCTTATTTCATGCAAATTTGAGCAGAATATTTACCTCTGACAATGATACAACTCATCCACAGCCATGATATGAAGTTTATTACAACTAGATCAACCAGAAGAATAACCAGGCCAGACCCACCAGTAGCACCAGGCCAAAACCGACTCCTACAGGTTTTCGCAGAGCAGCATTGCCCCTGAATACACTGATGAAACCCTTAAAAAGTGAATTGGACATCACGGCAATCAGAATAATGATGGCAGCCTCCCTAATTTGTCCGGAGGGGGTAGCCGCCCATTTGGCAGTAGAAATTGTAATGGCATCACTATCGGCAATGCCTGCCAGGGCCCCGGTGAGATAAGTCATGGCCGGATTAAGCCACTGGCGGGAGGCAAACATTAGCAGGGTAATACCCACATAGAGAAAGACAAAAAACAGGGCATTTTTGATGTCAAGAGGGTTTTCAGGGGTCAGGGGTTCGGCATTGGTTGCTTCCTTGCGCTGTCGAATCACGCGCCACGCCGGTGCCAGACTGACCAACAGCATGAGCAGCAAGGGCAGAAACAATAGCTGGGCAAGGGGAAAATCAAAAATAGCCGTCCAGATAAAAACCCGCACAAACATGATCGAAGATGCCAGTACAATTCCAGCGCCGTAAGTATTGGCCAGGTCAGCTCTTTCTCTGCTTTTGGACGAGAATACCCAGGCGATCATTGTAGACGAAAACAATCCGCCCAGAACAGCAGTAAGTAAAATGCCTTTCTGTGGATTGCCAAATTTCAAAAGCAAATACCCTGCAAAACTAATAGTAAGCACCATGATGACCACATATCCCAGATCGCGCGGGTTCAGTGATTTATCCGGCCCAAACGACTGGGTAGGTAATATGGGCAAAATGAGCAGGGCCAGTACAATAAATTTGATGAATGCGAACAGTTCCTCTTCGGTAAGTTTACTAATGAAGCTGTGCAATTGATCCTTAAGCGACAATACGGTAGTCATCACCACTACCACAGCAAGGGATTCCTGTATCAGACCTTTTGAATTGGCCACACCCAATAAAAAGGTGAGCAAAAGTGCGATCTCGGTCGTCAGTCCCATTTTTCCTTTTTTTGTCTGGACATAATAGGCCACACAAACCAATACAAAGAAACCTGCCAGAGCGGCAATAAGTATTACAGGATCCGTATGGATGGAGATCCAACCGGCAACATTACCTAAAACGGCTACCAGGGTAAAGGTTCGGATTCCGCCCACATGTGCAGGCTCGCCGTGTGTATTGAACTCCCGTTCCAAACCAATGATCAAGCCAACTCCGGCAGATACGATCAGACCAACCAGGGCGGGATTCAGTAAGGAACCAAGGGAGATGAGCCAGTCCATGGAGTAGGGTGATTTGAAATGAACCTAATTATATACTATTTGCACCGCAAAGTGCCTGCGCTTCCTCCATCACCTTTTCTCGTCGCTCTGTAGAAAGGTGAAGGAGTTCTGACCATCTGCCAGACTGGGTGAGCGTTTTACTAAGCACAATACCGCGTTCCAGCAATCGGGTCTTTTCCTGCCGGGTAAGGCGGGTGAGACAGGTGACGGGGTGCAGGTTTGCTTTATCTACCATTTCCCGCAGGCTTCCTTTGGCGGGGTAATTCCATCCAATCAGATGCATGCCGGCACATTGACCATAGGTCATTGCATCGTCCGAAAAACGGGTGTTCGTGACCAACCATCCCTTCACCTTTTGGTCTTTTTGTAAGTGATGATGGGTAGTGATGTATTGCTCCAGATCCCGAAATCGGGAATGAATGTACAGTGGAATTTTGATGTTACTCACGGATCCTGCTACCGGATGGTACTTACATTCTACCCAGATCAGCTGCTCGGCATTTTTGGCCACAACATCCACTTCGTGTTGGACGCAAATGCCCTGAAGCAACTGGCGGGTCGCTACTTGATATCCCTGACTTTTCAGAATCTCTGCAAAAAAATCTTCAAATGGAAAACCAGAAGGACCAAAATCAAACATCGCCTGCTTCAGGGTATATCGCGCAGCAGTTGCTCTGTGCTGCTTTTTCAGCATTTTGAAGGCACGTTTAAAGATCGATTTGGTTGAAATACCTTCATACCATTGCCCGTCGAGGTCTTCAAGAATTTGATCTATGATCAGTTCGTCTGCACCTGCCCGACGGAGGGAGCGGCGTAGTTTTTCTGAGTCGAATGCTTCTGTTTCTCCGGAAGCCTTGGTGACCTGAAAGTCAGTAGCCATGTATACAATTCAAATTCAATGGTACTATATTCATTATTGCTGGTCTTGAAGGTGCCATAAATCAGGTTCCTCTACGGATAGGTGTAGATGGCTTCTGCATACCCTGGAACAGTGTACTCCCGCATCGGTTTGTATTCCGAAACAGGGGTTGACCAAGGGAGTTTTTGCATGATCTGACCGTCGCCGGCAGCATATCGATCTTCAGAGATAAAGTTGATGAGTGCGCCCTGATCATCAAAAAAGAGCCAGTCACGGATTTTACCGCTTTTGTATATTGTCTGTAATAACTCCAGGTACTAAATGCAAGGATCAGCCACCATTAAACCAATCATCATTAGACCATTAAACCAATCACCACTTAATTCGGCATCTCCCGCATTTTTTCCACCTTCAGGATCGTAACCACCCCGTCTTTAATATCCACCATGCCCTCATTTTTAAAATCGGTCAGGGTGCGAATCAAGGTTTCTTTAGCGGTTCCGGCCAGTGCGGCAAGGTCTTCCCGCAAGAGATGGATGACGGGACCACCCTGATCGCATAGGTTGGTGAGGGCAGTGGCCACGCGTTTGCGTACTGAATTATACGCCAGTTCGATCAATTGTTGTTCCCGTTCGGCAATATGACTGGCTAGCATTTTGATGAAACGGGCATTCACATCCCGATTCCCAAACACCAGGGCTGCAAAGTCTTGCTTGGGCACCAGTTTGATGCTGCAATCTTCCAGCGCTGCAGCACTTTCAGGATAAGCATCCTCTTTAAAAAGGGCGAGAAATCCCAAGAAGTCGCCCTGATGGGCCACTTTTACAATGAGTTCACGACCATCTTCACTGGTTTTAAAGACTTTGACCTTTCCGCTTTCTACAAAATAGAGCCACCGGGGGTGTTCTCCCTCGCGGAAAACGGTGTCTTTTTTCTTGTAGTGCCGCACCTCGCGATTTTCTGACAAGTGCTTGATGGCTTCCATGGCACGGGCTTCGTCAATGAAGTGTTCCAGCGAGTTGTTTCCCTGTTCGGAAGCCATTTTAAGCCGTTGGCTCTTTTTTAAGCGGTTCTCGATGGTTTGGAGTAATACCACATCGTCAAAAGGCTTTGTGATATAATCGTCTGCTCCCAGGGACATACCTCTTCGGAAATCCTCCTTTTCCGCTTTAGCGGTCAGGAAAATGAAGGGAATGTCGGCGGTGGTGCTCTGACGACTCAGGATGTGCAATACACCATAGCCATCAAGTTCGGGCATCATGATATCACACAAAATGAGGTCAGGCAGTTCGGCCTGTGCTTTGGCTGCACCATTCTTGCCGTTTTCAGCAAGAATGGCTTCGTAGCCACTTAGTGCCAGTATCTCCGCCAGGTTTTCGCGGACATCTGAATTGTCTTCAATAATTAGTATTTTTTTCATTTCGTAGCAAAGTTAGCAATCTTCCTCATATGCTTTACTGATTTCAATCAACGATATGGGTAATCACCGTCATTCTATCGCCAATTGCAAAGAGAGCATCTTTGTGTCATCATTCAACAAGAAAAAAACTCTTTTTTTATCATGAACATCTTTGCACCTATCTCAAGCATCATGACCGATCATAAACACTTGATTACGGTCGACCCCGAAGACACCATCGCGAAAGTAAAAGAAATATTCGCAGCCCACAAATTTCACCACATTCCAGTCGTACATTTTCGTGAGATCGTGGGAATCATCAGCCGCTCAGACTTTGAATATTTTATGGGCGGAGCCTCTCATTATGAAGAAGATCGTTTTGTAAACGAATTGCGTCTGGAGCGCACGAAAGTTACGGAGATCATGATCAAACGTCTGGGTAAAGTAGCCCCGGACGATCGCATCAATGTGGCATTGGAGGTCTTTATGATCAATCGTTTTCACGCACTTCCGGTGGTTGAAAATGGCGAACTGGTGGGTATTCTTACGCCTTTCGACATTATGGAGGCCTTGTCTAAACAAGTGCCTTCTGACTCCAGCCTAGTGTATGAAAACAAAGACTAGTTATGAGTGAATTAGCAACCAATGGCCACGCGAATTCAAAAGTTTGTACAGGCCATTGTCAGGGTTGTGGCAAGACGCATATTAAGATATTCGGGGAGCACGATGCTTCATCGAAGTTGTTGAAAGAACGGGTTCAAATGGCGTTGATTGCCAATGCCATGGAAGGGAAAATATTGGAAATTGCAGATCCAATGGCCATGCAGACTCATGGTGTCATTTCGCTCCCGGCCCTTATGATAGAAGGTGAGTTAGTGCTACAGGGATTTGTACCGAGCGTTACAGAAATCACCCGACTTATGAAAAATAATGATCTTCTAAAAAGTAAGCTGTTTCAGTTACACCAGTTGAGTGTTGCAGTTGACATGAGTACGGTTTCAGAAAATGCGCTGGGTTTCGCTTGGAAAATGGCGCAAAAAATGAACTGCAATCTGGTAATTGTATACGCTATGGACAGTATTTTTGAAGGTACTGTCCCTTCCGCCTCTGGCTTTCTGTCCAGTTACAGCAAAACCATGCAGTCGGAGCTGGATACTTTCATCAGCGGGGTCATGCGCACGCTTGGTGTTGACTACCACACTTCCGCCGCATTTCCAGGGAGTCCTGGAGAATTGCCGCAGCATGAAAATACCCAGCCAACGATCACGTCCAAGGTGATTTACGGAGCACCGGATGTTGCACTCAGAGAATATTCCCGTCAGACAGATATGCTTGTTATGGGCGCAACCGGCCGGGGTGGACTTGGGAAAAAACTGTTTGGCTCCGTGAGCGTCGAAGTGTCCAGAAGTGCCCATTGTCCTGTACTATTTGTTTCGAAAGATGCAGTTTTCAGCGGCTTTGAAAATGTACTGTATGCCAGCGATTTTGATTCGCTAAATGCATTGTCTATTCAGCAAACGGTTTCGTTTGCCAAACGCTTCGATGGTCAGGTGCACTTTGTACATGTAGGCCCCGGAGGAGAAACAGATCTGGAAGTACAACGGGAACGATTTGAATCAAACTTTGGGGAATCCGGATATGGTAAGCCCTTTATTTTTAGCAAAATGGTGAGCGATGATATTGTAGGGGCATTGTATGAATATGCCTTTTATCATCGGATCGACTTGATGGTATTTGTGACACATCACCGTGCTTTTTGGGATAATATCCTGCACAAAAGTGTTACCAATGAAGTACTTGCAAGTAGCGACATCCCCATTTTAGTCATCCATTCGGATGATGATATGCTGTAACTCAGGTTTAGAAGCATAGATAGAGTTTTTTTCATCCCCGTTGAGCGTTGCGCTTGGCGGGGAATTTTTTTATGACGATCTGGATCTTGGATACCCAGCTTATTAATTTTACCCATTTGTCCAAGCCTTGCAAAAACATACCCCCAAAAAGTGCTTTAAAAACGCAGTACACCGCCTATCTTTCGAAATGATCAGGTAAAGTTGTCTGCCAAATATTAATAAAGAATGCGTGCAGTATTGTTTCTTTTTTCGTGGGTTTGTTGGGCGAATATTTTATTTTCCCAAACATTCGTTGCTACGCCTGGTCCTTTGCTACAGCAGGAGATCCAGTTCAATCAGGCAAACGAATGCGATATCTATTTTGACAACCCCGGCGGCGATAGTTTGCACCTCCGGTGGCGGATGGTAGAGTCCAATTTGCCCGAGGAATGGAATGCAGATTTGTGCGATTACGGTCATTGTTACAATGGTATGCCACCCAATGGATTAATGTCCACCGTTTATGACTCCATTCAGCCGTACCTGAAACTGATCGTGCAACCCGGAAACACTGCCGGAGCAACCTGGATCTGGTACCGGGTGTATGAAGACGGGAATCCGGATAATTTCGTGGATGTCTTTTTTAGCCTCTATACTCCGGGCACGCTGTTTACCAATGCACCGGAGGAGATTAAACTGAAAGCCTTCCCGAATCCAGTGGTCAGTGATCTGTTTATTGAAAACGAACTAGCATTGCCACTGCCCTCCCGCATGATTAATTCAGCCGGACAACTGATGTGGCAAGGTGTTGTTTCAGCCTCTGGCAGCCAACAGATCATAGTATCGACCTGGCCTGCAGGCGTATATTTTTTGCATCATGAAAATGGTACGCAGAAAATTTTGATCGGCCAATAACGGTTCCTGGTTGTTCCGGTTCCTTTTCAAGACTTTTTACTACAATATCATACGATTATTAATGAAAAACTTTATTCTATTGCTCTTCGTTTGTCTATCTCTGACAGCGGCATCCGGCCAGACACGAATTTCTGTGCTGTCCCGATCAGCGACCGAAACAACGCTCAGTCTGGATGTTTCCGGGGTTAAAAAAAACGCTGTGAACACACCCCAGGGGGAAGCCTTTATCATTGGTATGGAAGACGGAACTCCGCTGCTTCAGGCGGGTAATCCCGATCTGCCCAAGTTTTCCACCTCCCTGATGATCCCCAATACCGGCAATATGGCGGTGGAGGTTTTGAATGCCGAGTTCCAGGATTATTCCAGTGTTTCTGTCGCACCGTCCAAGGGCAACCTGCTTCGCAAAGTGGATCCATCCACGGTTCCCTACAATTTTGGAACACAATATTTGCACGATGGGTTTTTTCCGGGGCAGCTTGCTGATTTGCAACAGCCTTTTGTGATGCGCGACCTGCGTGGTCAAAGTCTATGGATCTATCCGGTACAATACAACCCGGTTACAAAAGTGCTGCGCGTGTATTCCAATATTACCCTTCGGGTACACCATGTGGGAGGGCAAGGTACAAATGAGGCCAGCCCGAATCGGGGCAGAACTATTAGCCCGCCTTTCAGGCAAATGTATCAAAAACTATTGCTCAATTACGACGAAAAATACCTGAGCGAAAGCCGCAGTGGAGAGGAACCTGTCCAAATGCTGGTCATTGCCAACGATGCCTTCCTGCCATCCCTGGAGCCCTTCATTGCCTGGAAGCGGCAGATGGGCATCCATACCACCGTGGTTCCGATCTCTGAGGTGGGCGCTGGCCCCGCAGCAACCTACAATTATGTGAAAGATTATTATACAGAACACGACATTTCTTATTTGTTGCTGGTAGGCGACGAGTATGCATTAACCCCCATGGTTCGTCCGGGGAGCGACTACTCCTGCGACAATTGCCTGGGGTACATGGAAGGCGCGGATCACTATCCTGAAATACTGGTCGGACGTTTTAATGCCGCTACCGTAGAACAACTGGATATCATGGTAACCCGCAACCTGGATTATGAAAAAACACCGCTTGTCGATACTTTACTGAACTGGTGTAGCACAGGAATGGCTTCCACTTCAGCGGAGGGTCAGGGCATTGGCGACGATAACCAGGCAGATTATGAGCAGGGCAATGAGTGGAAAAGCAAGCACCTGCTGGATGGTTTTGAAAAGTTCTATGAGTTTTATGATGGAAATCAGGAAGCGCTTTCTCCCACCCCTGGGGATGAAACAGCAGATAAACCCGGCAATCCGGAGAATACGCAATTGGTGAATCTGATGAATGGCAGAGGGGTAACCCTGTACAATTATACCGGCCATGGTTGGGAGCAAGGCCTGGTAAGTGGAAACTTCAATACAGATGCAGTGAAAAATCTGCGCAATGCGCACCGCTATCCGATCGTCATTGCAGTGGCTTGCTGCGCGGGTAATTTTACCAACAACGGTGGCGGCGACTGTCTGGGCGAAGCCATGCAACGTGCCGGTGATCCGGTTTCTGGCGAAGCCTGGGGCGGTATCGCTGGTTTCTATTCCAGTGATTTTCAGAGCTGGGCCCCTCCGATGGAAGGCCAGGATGGCATGAATCAATACCTGACAGATGCAGATGGCATAACCCTTAATCCAACACTGGGCGCTATGGGTACTTATGGCAATGCACTCATGATCGCAGCTTACGGTCAGGGCGGAATTGACATGGCAGACGTTTGGAATCCATTTTTGGATCCAACTACGGTGCCGCGTACTGCCTTACCATTAACGCTTACTGCTACGCATGCCAATCAACTATTTATCGGAAGTACTTCTCTGTCTGTTTCTTGTGATGTAGAAGGTGCGCAAATCGGGCTTTACTGGCAGGGCCAGACCCTGGCTGTGGCCACGGTGGCTGGCGGCGCTGCATTATTACAATTTCCGGCACTGGACAATGTGGGAGATTTGATGGTCACAGCTACACAGTTCAACTATCGCCCTTATCAAGGCCATGTCATTGTATCTCCAGGTGCAGGTGCATTTGTAGTCAGTCAGTCGATCGTCCTGGACGATGCAGCAGGCAACAACGACCAAAAAGCCGATTATGGTGAAAATATTGTCCTGAATCTTACCCTAAATAATCTGGGGGATCAGTTGGCCAATGCTACCAGTGTCACCCTGGAAACGGACGATGCAAACGTTTCCATCAACGACAATTCTGAGCTATTCGGCGATATCAGCGCAGGTACTACCATAGAGAAACTTGCCGCGTTTGGATTTACGGTCAATGATGATGTTCTGGATGGACATACGGTATCTTTCAAAGTGCACATCGAATTTAACAGCGGTCAGGTATATGAATCGGTACTTCCGGTGAAATTACAGGCGCCGGAGCTGGAATTGGGCAGCTTTCAATTGCAGGATGCCCAGGGGGGCGACGGAGACAATCGCCTCGAATCCGGCGAAGTTGCTACCATCACGATCAAAAATCTCAACGTCGGCAGCAGCCAAAGTCCGAACGCTTTGGGTCTTTTAACGGCAGATTCGCCCTGGCTTACGATCAGCAATGCAGTTTCATTGGGCCCCTTGGATCCCTTGACCGGTACTGCGGATGCTACTTTTCTGGTTACGGTATCCACAGATGCCCCGGAGGCAGTGCCCGTCAACTTTTATTATGAGGTCCAGGCAGGCAATTATTCCGCCCAAAAAGTATTTGGAGCATTTACGATCAATGCGATCCTTGAAACTTTTGAGTCACAAAATTTCAGCAGTTTCCCCTGGCAGCTAGGTGGTAATAAACCCTGGTTCATCACCCCTTCAGGCGCGTATACCGGAACCTATTCAACCCGTTCCGGCGTTATTACCCACAACCAGCAATCGGTGATGGATCTGACGCTTGACTTTACTGCGGCCGGGGTGGTCGGATTTGCGCGAAAGGTAGGCAGCGAGCAAAACTATGATTTCCTTCGTTTTCTGATAGACGATGTAGAAGTGGAAAGCTGGAGTGGGGTGGTGCCCTGGGGGGAAGTGAGTTATCCGCTGGATGCAGGGATTCACAAACTTTCCTGGATATATCAAAAAGACAATGTGGGCAGTGCCAACTCCGATCGCGCCTGGGTGGATGATATTTCGCTGCCCCCGCACAAGGTGTTGGTGGCTACTTCCAGCCCCGATCAGGCTGCCTTTGAAATGAGTCTGGCACCTAACCCTAGTTCAGGAAAAACCATCTTGCAGGTGGAGTTGCCAACAGCCCAGGGCATCAGGATCGGGGTTTTTGACTGTCTCGGGCATGCGGTACAACAGTTGGTTGCTCCGGATCAGCGTATCAGTGGTACTTACTCGGTGGAACTTGATTTAAGGGATCAGGCTTCCGGGATTTATTTTGTGCAGGTGCAGGGAGAGACGGGCACCCGGGTTTTGAAGTTGGTGAAGGAGTAAGCGTATCGGATTTAAAATTATACAATACCATGGGCGTCCTTCGATCATCAAGATCGAAGGACGCCTTATTTTATACTATAGACCAGTTACCAGTTATGTACTTGGTATCCTACATTTGTGACCAATAAAATCAAATTATTTATGTCAAAACAAGTATACGAAAAAAACCTCAAAACCTGGATTGAGGATGAAAAAGCAGCCCTTGAGCTTATTGCTGTGGTCGGCAAATTGTGGTTCGATAAATCCATCGAGTTGGTCATTTTTCGCAACCAAATGGTGGATAGAAGCGCCTCTGAACTGCTGCAGCTACACCATTATGCCCGGGAAGTGGTGCAGCATCCCCTCACCGTTCAGGATACTCTGGGACTCGCAAAGGCTATTGCCCGTAGCCAGGTGGCGCCTTCCAGACTGGATATTGGTAAACTCGGGGTGGACTGGCTCGATGAAAAGGATGCCTTCGCAAATGAGTTGGCCTTTGTCAACCAAAAACTGAGCGATTACATCGGCAAGGACAAGATCGATCTGAAGCCCAAAGACGTCATTTTGTACGGCTTCGGACGTATTGGCCGGATCGCCGCCCGGGAGCTGATCACGCAGGCCGGAAAGGGCCAGCAACTGCGCTTGCGGGCCATTGTTACCCGGGATAAAAAGCCGGAAGACATCATCAAACGTGCAGACCTCCTGCGTTCTGACTCTGTACACGGACATTTTCCGGGTACGGTCATTGCTGATGTAGCGGAACAATGCATTTGGGTAAATGGTCACAAGATCCACATGATTTCAGCCGCCAAACCAGAAGACATCAACTACACCAAATTTGGGATCAGCAACGCGCTCCTGATCGACAATACAGGCGTTTGGCGGGACCGGGCCAACCTGAGCCGGCACCTGAATTCAAAGGGCGTTTCCAAAGTGTTGCTCACTGCTCCAGGCAAAGGAGATATCCCTAACATTGTTTACGGGGTGAACAATCTTCAGTATGATGTAAACAGCGAAAATATCTGGTCGGCGGCTAGTTGCACCACCAATGCCATCGTACCAGTTTTAGCTGTCATCAACAAGACTCTCGGCATTGAAAAAGGACACATCGAAACGGTGCACTCCTACACCAACGACCAGAATCTGCTCGATAATTTTCACGACAAGTATCGCAGGGGCAGATCTGCGGCGCTCAATCTGGTAATCACGGAGACGGGCGCTGAAAGTGCCATTTCGAAGGTCATGCCAGAATTGTCGGGCAAATTTACGGGCAACGCTATCCGGGTTCCTACGCCGAATGTGTCGCTGGCTGTTTTAAATCTTCAGCTGAATAATGCGACCAACAAGGACGCCGTGAATGAGATCATGCGTCAGGCCGCCCTGAATGGCAATCTGGTGGAACAGATCCAATATTCATTTTCCAATGAATTGGTGTCCAGTGATCTTGTAGGAAGTCCAACACCTTCGATCTTTGACTCGCCGGCTACGATCGTTTCTAAAGATGGCAAGAGCGCTGTCTTGTATGTCTGGTACGACAACGAATATGGCTACACCCGTCAGGTGATCCGTCTGGCCAAGCAATTGGCAGGGGTGTTGAGGTTGAGTTATTATTGATAGGGATGGGGGATTTGTAGAAGATGGGCCACGGATAACACAGATTGGACACGGATTTTTTTAATATAAATCTGTGTCCAATCCGCGTCATCCGTGGCCCATCGCTTTATATAACCGTAGTTTGGTTGTTAAACGAGTTACTTTCCTCCTTCCACGCTGCGAAAATATTCGTCCAGATTACCCAACACCATAGCCATACCCTCCTTGTACCCCATTGCGACGAACTGTTCAAGTTCGGCAAGACGCGCCATTTTTTTGACAATTTGAACGGTGGTTTTTTCGCCCTCGGCTTTGAAAGAGTTCGTGGTCATGGAGAAGGTAAAGCCCGAATCGAGTGGATCCCCATTTTCATCGGAAAAGGAATTCTTTGTGGTAAAACTGGATTTGGGTTGGATCTCTACAAACTCCGCCAAACTCCAGCGACCGGAAACCTGCTCGGGTGAGATCATGGTGTACAACCAACGACCGCCTACCTTGAAATTCATTTCCTTGGTTTGGACCCGCCAGGGTTTGGGCCCCATCCACTGATCCAGGATTTCCGCTTTTGTAAAGGCGTCCCAGACGAGATCGAGATCGGCAGCAAATTCACGCGTAATGTGAATGGTTGCAGTGGCTTTGTTTACGGTGAAATCAAACAGCAGATTCATTTTTCGTATTTTTTAGTGTGAATAATACATCATCGAGTTGTTGGAACCGTTCTTCCATGATCTTCCGGAACTGGGCTAACCAGACATCGATTTCGTTCATTTTATCGATTTTTAGTTCATAAAAGATTTCCCGGCCTGCTTGCTTTGGGGCCAGGAGCTCGCATTCGGTCAGGATGCGTATATGTTTGGATATGGACTGGCGGGTCATGTCGAAGTGCTCCGCAATCGCGTTCGGGGTCATTGCCTGCGCGGCGATCAGCACGAGGATCGCTCGTCGGGTGGGGTCTGCAATAGCCTGAAAAATGTCTCGTCTCATAAGTTTTAAATAAGAAGCCAATCGGTTGCAAATGTATGTGCAACCGATTGGCTTCGCAAATTTTTTTTTAAAATATTTAGAAGGTTGGTATAATACTCAGCGAATTCACGCTGAATTGTATGTTTTAACTTATTGGGAAGCCTGTTTTGAAAAAACTAAAGGTAATCAAAATGAGCGTATACCCACCCGTTTTGATTTATTAATCCTTGAAAATTCGGAATAGCAATCCGAATTTTCAAGGATTAATTATCTTTGTCCTACAAAATTATGATAACAGAAAACATTCTCCGCTCGAAAGACGAGGACGGTATCCATGCGTTAATGCGTCTTTTCCCTGTCACGGCTATCCTTGGCCCGCGCCAGGCAGGCAAAACCACCCTTGCCCGCAGGTTCAAACCTGACTATATTTTTGATCTGGAAAATCCACGTGATCTGGCCATACTGGAGCAGCCACAATTAGCGCTCGAGCAGCTGAATGGGTTGATCATGATAGACGAAGTTCAGCGAAAGCCCGACTTGTTCCCATTAATCCGCTATTTAGTGGATCAGAATCCCCAACAACGCTACCTGCTCCTCGGCAGCGCATCGTCGAATCTGCGTCAACAAAGCGGTGAATCTCTGGCCGGTCGAATCGGTTATTACTACCTTACAGGGTTAAACTTATCCGAAACGGGTACCGATAAAATGCCCCAGCTTTGGCTTCGAGGCGGCTTTCCCCGCTCATTTTTGGCCGAGAACGACCAACAAAGTCTGTTGTGGCGAACCAATTTTATTGCCACATTTTTGGAAAAAGACCTTGCCATGTTGGACATCCGTGTACCTGCTTCAGTGATGTATAGATTTTGGCTGATGTTGAGTCATTACCACGGGCAGACGCTCAATTATAGTGAAATGGCTCGATCCTTCGGCATCACGGACAAGACCGTACGCCAATACCTGTCTGTACTCGAGGACACTTTCATGGTGCGTCTGCTTACACCCTGGCATGCCAATCTGGGCAAGCGATTAGTCAAAACCCCGAAACTTTACCTCCGGGATTCGGGTATTTTCCACGCACTTCAATCTATACCCGACATAGCCGCGCTGCGTACAAACCCCAAGTTGGGCGCATCATGGGAGGGTTTTGCCATAGAAGAATTGATTTCTTTCCTGTCAAAACGCGACAGCGAGGTGTTTTTCTATGCTGCGCAC
Organism: Saprospiraceae bacterium; assembly: GCA_044350425.1. Lineage (GTDB taxonomy): Bacteria > Bacteroidota > Bacteroidia > Chitinophagales > Saprospiraceae > M3007. The sequence goes on from JBILHS010000107.1 coordinate 19,843, forward strand.
AGCGGGGTAGAATTGGACCTGTACTGGCAGGAAAATAGCCGAAAGTTGGGGGCGGAAATTAAGTACCTGGACGCACCCCGCACCACAAAATCCATGCGACAAGCCATTGATGATCTTAACCTTGACCATCTTTGGGTGCTATATCCGGGCAATCAGTCCTATGCGCTTGCTGCTGATATTACGGTGCTTCCGCTTGCTGAATTGGGACGGATCAGGCAGTGG
>JBILHS010000013.1:0-72729 GCA_044350425.1 Saprospiraceae bacterium
TAGATTTTCTCCGTAACATCTGGCAGCTGGCTCATCTTGAGCGTTTTGCCTTTATGCCCCTTTTGACCGCCTACTGGATTGTCACTTTTCTCACGCAGGCTTTGATTCCTGCGTGCTAAATCGCTCGGTGGTGGCTTGTGGTGTGGCTATTGTTGCTGCTTTTGACAGTAGAGCGTTTCAATAAAAGCGCCTCCAACTCGGAAATTCGAGTTAACGCATGGGACAATTGACCTTTAAGGTACTCAATTTGCTCTTTATCTGTCATTTTAAGCACTAAAACTATGATTAATTCATCACTTAATCAAAATATTATTGCCGCCGAAGGCGGCTGGATAGTTACGATTTTTTTTGATGTTTCGGTTTGATCAGTTTTTTCCTTCCATATCCGCCACCGGAGGAGAGGGAGCCACTGGTTCGGGTGGAGCCTTTTTGACGGTGCATCCAACAGACTTAGTGGATACAGGCGAAGGACTTTCTCCGGCGATGAGTGCATTTACTGCATTTTCTACCCAGCGGGTGGTAGAGGCACAAGGTGCTTCAGCATTGTTATCAATGGCGCCAATATACCTTACCGCACGGATCTCATCCAGTACAAAGACATGTGGGGTCCGGGTTGCACCAAACCGGGGATACACGGTTTGCGCTTCATCAAACAGATAAGCGAAAGGGTATTTTTTGGTTTTAGCCAGCACCTGCATCTCTTCATAGCTGTCCTCAGGCACTACAAGCGGGCTGTTTGGGTTAATGGCTACTACAGGATAACCCTGTGGGGCGAATTTCTTGTGCAGATCAATAATTCTTTGCTCATACAACTGAGCAAAAGGGCAATGGTTGCAGGTGAATACCACAATGATGCCTTTTGCATCTTTGTAATCTGAAAGGGAAACGGTATCGCCATTGACACTTTTTAAAGAAAAGTCCTGGGCAATGTCTCCCACGGTGTAGCCTTTGGGGGTGGTGGCATTGATGGCAAGCATCAGATAACCTAACAGTAGAATAGGGAGAAGTAGGGAGGTTCTCATGTGAAAAAAAATTAAAAACTTGTGACGGGACTTGGGATGATTAAAAATTCGTTTGATCGAAAAACCTGGACCGTTTGGAGTCCTGGGGCTTATTTATTTCCGACGCTCAACTCTGCGCAGGTCATAATTCGTCCGTTAAAGACGGCTGCAGTGTCTGAGACCAGTGGACGTACGAAGGATTCGAGGTCTTCAAAATTTTCGAATTTGCCCAAATTGAATCGCCGCTTTTTCCCTTTTATGACCAGTGTAGCGGGAATTGCGCCATCCCACTCTTCATAGATCAAGGGGATCCAGGTATTGAGATCCTGATCGGCCATCAATGCGACCTCTGACGTCAATTGTTGGGCTTTTAAAAAGGGTACGAATTTCTTTTGTAACTGACTTTTGAAATCCAGACTGATCAATACTACTTGTACATTTTGAGTACCGTAATAACTGCGCAGTTCATCAAAACAAGGCAACTCTTCCACACAGGGTTTACACCAGGTAGCCCAAAAATTGAGTACCAACGTGGTGTCTCCGGCGCGGTCAATTCTGGCCTGAAGTTGTTCGATATTGTCGTAAATGACGAAATCCTGCGCTCGCAAAGGCGAGCGTTCGCAGAGGAAGACTGCAAATAATAGGAATACAAGGGAAGGGCGAAACGGGCGTACCATGAGTGACATGAGACAAGGAATATTAAAAAAGGCCTTGCAAGGAACGAAGATTTGTGGGAACGTCAAGGGCTTTAACACTTTTTCAGACGAAAAAACGATTCGGATGAGAAAATCTGTGCATAGGAGGATGATATCCTAGCCCATCTGTTGGAAGGCCCAAAAAAGCAGGGCGAGGTGGAAGGCCAATGCTACGATGGTAACGAGCGATTTATTCTTTTTCATAGCGGGTAAGTCGCAATCGGTTTTGTGCGACTCCTACTTAATCCCAAATCGCATGCCAGTAGTATGTTATGATATGTTATCTAAATTTAAATATATTGATTGTCAGTCATTTAAGCCTGAAAAAAATTGTTTTTCTTTCTAAATAAATGCCTGGACACAAAAATGGCCGCCTCAAAGTATCCTTTAAGGCGGCCATCTGGTATGCTAAATTTCAAGCAAATCAGGCTTCTGTCATGGACTCCGGATGTACGATGCTGTAATCAACGAGGATTCTGCCACAGTGTTCGCACGCGATAACACGTTTGTGCAGGCCGATCTCCAGGTGTACCTGAGGCGGCACGTTGTTGAAGCAGCCTCCACAGGAATTGCGCTCAACGGTAGCTACAGCAATACCATTGCGATAAGTGCGACGGGTTTTGTCATAAGCGTTGATCAGACGGGCCTCGATGCCTTCACGTAGCTTTTCGCTTTGTTTGTGCAGGCGCTTTTCTTCATCTTCCGTTTTTTCGATCACGCCTTGCAGCTCTATCTTTTTAGCTTCAAGCTCTTTTTGTTTGGCCTCGTGTTTCGCTTCAGCGATCATCAGGCTCTCTTTTTTGCCTTCCAGACTGCCCTTGGCTTCACGGACGCGCTTTTCAGAAAGCTGAATGTCAAGCTTCGCCAGCTCGATCTCTTTTTGCAAAGCCTCGAACTCGCGGTTGTTCTTCACCTCATCAAGTTGCTTTTGATACCGCTTGATGTTCACATCAGCCTCTTTGGAGGAGGTTTGCATCTTGGCGATTTCCTGCTCGCTTTCTTTGAGCGCAGCCTTCATTTTCTTGATACGGGTGTCCAGACCCGCGACCTCGTCTTCCAGATCAGATACCTCCATGGGGAGCTCACCTTTCAGAATCTGGATTTCATCGAGTTGTGAATCATTCTGCTGTAAATTCCACAGCATGGTGAGTTTGTCGGCAATGGATGCTTCTACGGCCATTCTATTCTATTGAGTGAATGAGTAATTGAGTGAATGAGTGAGCGGTCGAATGAGCGAATGAGTAATGGAGTGAGTGTGGTCTTGTCGCCCGCTTATTGTCAAACAAGGTGTATTTGGTTGATAATCAGAGGTTTTTTACAGATAAAGCACCGGATTGGTATTTATTTCTGTCAAATGGAGCGCAAAAGTAGGGAATTTTTCTTGTACAATATCGCGTAAAAGTTCTACGGTAAATTGTTCGCTCTCAAAATGTCCCACATCAGCGATCACCAGCCTGCCTTCAGCATCAAAAAACTCGTGGTATTTGAAGTCGGCCGACACAAAAGCGTCCGCTTTGGCCCGCAGTGCTTCAGACAAAAGAAAGCTTCCTGAGCCGCCACAAACGGCCACTTTTCGGATCGGTTTTCCACGCAGGGCGGTGTAGCGGATACAGTTTGTTTTCAGAACCGTTTTAAGGTGCTGCAGAAATTCTGTTTCGCCCATAGGTTTAGGCAAGTTTCCCAATAATCCGGCGCCGATCTCAAAATCCTCTGGTTTGGGTGCAAGAATCCGGGTTTCCAGCAGACCAATTTTTTCAGCGATCCTGGAATTTACCCCTTGTCGATATACATTGTCCAGGTTGGTATGAATGGCATAGATGGCAATGTTATGCCGAATGGCCAGCATGACTGTGCGTTCTACGTAGTTTGTGCCATTGAATCGCTTGAGTCCCCGAAACACGATCGGATGGTGGGCAACGATGAGGTTGCAGCCCCGGGCAATAGCCTCATGCACAATGGCTTCAGTGGAATCCAGACAGAAAAGTACGCCGCTTACTTCCAAACCGGGGTCGCCCACGATCAAGCCCGAATTGTCGTAGGATTCCTGTAAATGGGGTGGGGCGATGGACTCCAGAACGGAGCGTATATCATTGATTTTCATGAGCGCTGAGCCGAATCGGATTGATTTAAACCAAATTTGGGCTTGCAAGTTCAGGCCAATCTTCCACAAGCGTGGTTAAAGTTTAAAACTTTTTGAAAAAGCATACGCTTATTCAATGATTGGAGGGAATTGAAAGCGGACTCCATCCGCCAAAAAGACCTTGCCTGACTGGTCGATCAGGGTGTAGTGACGATTGGTGGCGGTAGCTGAAAAGGTACCGAACGCATTGTGTTCGATCACCCGGATGGGGCGTTTGGCATTTTGTATCCAATGCTGGGTTTTTTCCTCCCTGGCGCTGCGTCCTACCCAGCAGCCGGATAAAAACACCATGGACAAAACTAAAAATGAACTTTTGAAGATGCTCATAGGAGTAAGGCAGTTTAAAGATTGATCTTGTTACTATGGCATTGCATAGTAAAGCTATCAACTCTTAAGCATTCAAAAAGTTCAACTCAAAACAGTAATCCGTACGACTGGTATAAAGGCCGGGAAGCTTACCGTTCACTCCCGTCAAACCAGTCGGTATTTGTCAGATTGTAGATCTCCTGAATATCGTGCAGGATCTTTTCAAAATCAATATCCAGATCTTTGAGCACCCCCGTACGCATATCAAACACCCAGCCGTGCACGGTTGGAGCACCTTCGGTAACAAAACGTTGCTGTACTGCAGCGGTTTTGATCACGTTGACGCATTGCTCCTGCACATTGAGCTCCACCAGCCGATCATATCGGGCGTGTTCGTCGGAAATGGCCAGCAACTCTTCTTTATGCAGACGGTATACATCCCGGATATTGCGCAACCAGGGGTTGAGAATGCCGAGGTCTTTGGATTGCATGGCGGCCTTCACGCCTCCACAACCATAGTGGCCGCAAATGACAATGCGCTTGACTTTCAGGTGCCGTACGGCGTAGTTGATCACCGACATCACATTAAGGTCTACGCTGGCCACAATGTTGGCTACGTTGCGGTGAATGAAAACCTCGCCGGGTTGGGCACCCATGAGATCCTCGGCGGTCACACGACTGTCTGAACAGCCGATATAGAGATACTCGGGGGTTTGATCTTTGGCTAGTTTTTCAAAGAAGTCCTTGTCTGTGGCCGTTTTTTCGGAAATCCATTGGCGGTTGTTTTCGAAGATTTGTTCGTAGGAGACCATGGGTGGGTGGGTGGTGGATGGGTGATTGGTTGACTGGTGATTGCTGAGCGAGAATGACAAGGCTTAGGTTTATGGTAGAACTCACGGTTTTTTAGTCTATAAGCCCCTAAAACAACACCCCATTCACCGCCTGCACCTTAGGTGGCAACTCCGTTTCTCCCAGCATCTCCCGCAGATCGATCTCGATGTTGCGACAAATGGCCGTCATGGGCACATCATTGATGCTGTTTTCAAAAGGGTTTTCGCTGGAGTCGCCGATCGTTTCCATGGTGAAGAAGACCCAGGAGATCAGTGTGGAGAATGGGATGACCATCCAGAGCGCATTTTCGTTGAATTTGGCCAGTTCGCCAAGCAGGGCGAAGGGCAGCAGGAAGTTAAACAAATACACAAAGGCCGTACTGAAAAAACCATATTGTCGAGGGAAGGGAAACGATTTGATCCGCTCTGCCGCACCTTGCTGGTTGTAGCATTCGGAGATCATTTTTTCGAGGTCGCTGTGCTCGAACTCACTCAAAAGTCCCTGGTGTTTGAGTTCAGTGAGTCGTTGGCTTTGCCGAAAGAGCAGGTAAGTGGCTTTGTTCCCTTTCGTTTTAATGGTCTCAAATTCTTCCGGGCTAAGCAGGTTGTCTGAGAGGTTTTTTATGTCCTGCTGAAACTGCTCCTCCGGCTTGGTGATATGGATCATTTTATTGGTAATGGTGCTGGCGTAGTGGTTTTCCCAGACGCTGGTTTTGCGCAATTGCAGGCGCAGCACATTGGTCCAGGCGATGTGTCGGTAAACGATCTCCCGGCGGATGGCCTGGATGTCAGCATTTTTTTTGCCTTCCCATTGTCCACTCCAGTTGATCACCCAGTTGCCAAAAGTCCGGCTGGCATTGGTGATGCTGCCCCAGATCCGGCGTCCTTCCCAGAGGCGGTCGTAGGCGGAATTGTTTTTAAAGCCGACATAAAAGGCTACAGCGGTACCTATGGTGGCCACCGGCAGGAAGGGTATGGCGATGCTTTTAACTTCCAGGTAATCATAGAGGAAATAAACAAATGAACTCCAGGCGATATAGCAAAGCACAGCTTTCCATGCGAAAGCCCAGATTAGACGGAGGTTGATGCCGCGAAGTACGTACATAGTTTTAGATTGATTTTAGGCGGCTAAGAAAACTAGATCTTTAACAAGCTCATGGAATAAAATCTGTTCCCGGTATTCACCTGGATAAATAAACGCCGTCGGGCAATTTGAACATGGGCTGGATCAGGGTTTCATAGGCTGGTTTAAGGCTGGGAAGGGTTGAAATCTATGAAAGAGGGCCCAAAAATCCTTTAAATCTTATATAAATCACGCAAATCCTGATTCAAACTTCCAGCTCACCCCAACATCTCCAAAAACCACTCCTTCTCCGTCAGGATCTTCTCCGCCTCGATCTTCGCTCTGAGGGCCGTCACCGCCTTTGAATTGTTGAAATTCAAGGCCATCAACTGCTCTGTGTAATGCAGGATCCGCGAATAGTTGGTGCGGTGGTAACCAATGGCGGTATGACGGCGGACGTAATTTTTGAGGCTGGCCAGGTGGCTGTTGAGCAGATCAAGTTCGTCGGTTTCGTAGTAGATCTTCAACTGGTAAATTTTGGCGATCATGTTGTTGATCGTGTCTTTGTAGTCTGAACGCTGTAGTTGTTGCAGTGCCCCTGCGTAATCCTTGCGTGCAAAGGCTACCCGGGCAAGATTCAGGCTGGCGGTCGCGTCACGCCAGCTGCGTTCCAGGCGCGGGCGGTATTCCAGAATAAAGGTCTCGGCCCAGTCTGCTTCGCCTACCCGTACAGCAATGGCGACAATGTTGGTGAAAGCAAAACGCGAGATCTGTCCGTTTTCCAGAAGCAGCTCGTAGGCCAATGCGGCCTGGTACAGGTCCAGGGTGGTTTTGAGCCATCCCGGGCGGGATTCGTTTGCTTTTTTGATGCCAAAATTGATGGCAAGCAGGTAAAGTGTCCGCAACTCTTCTTTTGGGAAGGTTTCTGCGGAGCTGGCCAGGATCTCCCGAAATCGACCAAAGTGCCCTTCGCCCAGGTCAAAAGGATCCATCAGAAAGTGATAGCAATGGAAGTAAAGTCCAACAGCGGGTATATCCGCCATCCGCTCTGATTCAGTGAGCACAGCGTCGAGCAGCCCGATGCGGTAGTCGGTTTTGTATACCGCCTGATGCGAGACTGCCAGACAAGCCAGTCTGAGCTTTCGGGCTACAAAGGCGGTATCCATCAGGTCGGAGGTAGTCTGGATGTTGAGCGAATCGGTGCGCTTCTGAGCCGTATCAAATTGATACTGCTCCCATTCGATCAGGTTGAGATCGTGATAATAATCCGCATGCCGCCAGGGCTGTCGTTCCTGGTTTTGGCGGGCTTCCCGGAGTGTGATCTGGAAATGTCGGTTTAGGTTACGTTTGCGGTAAGCAGCGGCCAGGCGTATCTTACTGCGGGTTTCATCACTGAACTGCTCTTTGTACACCAGGTATTTTTCCAGAAGGGCCAGTAAAGCAGAATGGGCCAGGCGCCCGCGGAGGCCTTCTCCAAGTCCTTCGGGAATAGGGTGGGAGGGGTTTTCTTGTGCCCGGCAAACAGCCAAAAAATCAAACCAATCCACCAAAGCGGGTCGGGTATTGAAAAACGGTGACCGGACAAATTTGCCAAATTCCCGTACTTCGGCGGGCGATAAACTTGAGAAAGCTTCCCAAAGGAGCGTTTTTTCCATACTTTGCGTCTCTTGGGTGGCAAATTTATGGATTACTTTTCAGAGTTATTTTTTTACTTAAAAATTTTTAAATTATTGATAATCAGTTACTTTGAAAACTTTTATTGATTATTTAAAATACAAACCTGAAAAATTGTCTTTGTTTGAGCCGGCTGCATGTCGAACATTTGCAGTATCAAAGTCTGTAAGGCGAACCCCCGCCCCGGACGAAATCAAGCAAAAAGACAAATCTCGCTTATGAAATTCATCCGCTTTTATTCCATCCTGGTGTTGCTGTGCCTGGTGTTTTCCGCGCAACGAGCAATGGCTCAATGTAGTTTTAACCTTTCTGTACTGTATTCCGACATCTATTGTTTCGGGGAAGAAGGGAACATTGATTTGATCGTAGAGGGCGGAACCGGTCCGTTCAGTTATAGCTGGTCCAATGGCCTGTTGGATGAGGATATTTCGGGATTGCTGGCAGGAACTTACACCGTCACCGTCACGGACGGAGGAGGCTGTAGCGCTACGCTGACACAAGAAATTATAAGCCCTTCAGAACCGCTGAGCCTGGTGCTCAACAGCACTGGGGACGTCGTTACCTGCCAGACTCCAGTGAATCTTATTCCTGACGTAAGCGGGGGATACCCACCTTATTCCTTTTTATGGTCAACAGGGGCTACGACCGATATTTTGCCGACAGGTTTTGGGGGCACTTTTACGGTCACTATTACGGATGCAGGGAATTGCCAGATCACAGGGGAAAAGTTCATTGATTTGGACCCTGCATTCCCGGTTGCTGATGGCGGCGCACCACCATTAAATGAGGTATACATTTCCTGTGCAACGGCACCAAATATAATCGGTGGACCCTTGACTTCTATTGGCCCGGATTTCAGATACGAATGGACCACTTTTATCGGGGCAATTGACCCCGGGGTGGACCCCACCCAGCCATTTCTTGAAGTAACGGAATGGGGAACTTATTTCCTGACCGTAACGAACATTGTGCAAGGTTGTTCTACTTCATCCGGGCCCATTCATGTCTTTCCAATTGATCCGGCATTTCCTGTGGCAGCTGTTCAGGCGCCACCGGCACTGAACTGTCAGACCACTCAGGTTACCTTGAATGGAGCAGGCAGTTCTACAGGCCCTCAATATTCGTATGAATGGACCACCACCAATGGGCACATTGTTTCCGGTGCCAATACCTTAAACCCGGTGGTGGATGCAGTGGGGATTTACTTGCTGGCGGTGACCAATACAGTGGAGGGCTGTACCAAAAAAAACTTAGTTAATGTGGTAAAAAGCCCCAATTCTGCCGTCGCTAATGCCGGGCCAGACACAGGCATTCCCTGTGGTGGCACGCAGGTAAATCTCGATGCAAGTGGTTCCGCCAGTGGGCCACAATTTGTGTATCAATGGATCACACCTAATGGCAACATTATTTCCGGAAACAATACGCTTAATCCCCTGGTAAATCAGCCCGGTTTGTACACCCTGTTGGTGACAGATACCCAAAACGGCTGCACTCAAACAGATGATGTTACTGTGTTTCCTGGCCCCGCGATCCCGAATGCAGCCTTTTCAGTGCAGGATGTTTCCTGTACCGGACAGCTCGGAGGAATTGCCCTGACCATGAGCCAGGGCACAGCGCCCTACAACTATGCATGGTCGAATGGTTCCACGGAACAAAATCTGATCAATATCAATCAAGGTACTTACTCCGTAACTGTAACGGATGCACTGAGCTGCAATTATTATGCAGAGATAATAGTAAAGGAAACTCCGACGATTACACTTAATGCCCAGACCACGGCACCCTCCTGTCTGGTGGACAATGGTACAATCGACCTGGCTGTTACAGGCTTGTTTGGACCCTTTGAATATGCCTGGAGCAATGGGGCATCCACCCAGGATATCAGCAATTTAAGTCCCGGAACATACACCGTAACGGTCACCTATGCCGGGGCTACCTGTACCCAGACCTTAAGTGTTACACTGTCCAACAATTCTGGACTGGTACTCAGCACCGTGGTCACCAATGCCATCACTTGTGCCGGTGTAAACGGACTTATTGACCTTACCGTGACCGGAGGGACGGCTCCTTATACGTATCAATGGAGTGATGGGGAGACGGATCAGGATGCCGATCCACAGGTGGTTGGGACCTATACGGTGACCGTGGTAGATGCTTTGGGTTGTACCGCAGTAACTTCTGCGGTGGTTGGGGACACTCCAGCCCTGTCGCTTTCTACCCTGGTATTTGGGGATGTATGCGGGGCCAATGGTGGTATGATCGATCTGACCGTAACAGGAGGAGTATCCCCATACACGTACGCCTGGTCCACTGGATATTTATTTCAGGATCTGCTCAATCTGACTCAGGGAACCTATACCGTGACGGTTACGGATTTTGCTGGTTGTACCAAAACTGTTTCAGGCACCATCCTGCAATCCTCAGGCATCACAGTGACTCTGAACCCTACAGATGCTACCTGTACAGGATCCAATGGGTCAATCACTTCAATGGTTAGTGGCGGAAACCAGCCATATACCTATCTCTGGTCAACCGGGAATACTACAGTAAACTTACTTGGTATTCCAGGTGGTATGTACACAGTAACCGTTACATCTAATAGCGGCAACTGTATCCAAACAGCTAGTGTGGTAGTAGGCCAGACTTCTGCCCTGGTAGCAACTGCTGTGCCCACAGATGCAAGCTGCGCTGGAAATGATGGCGCTATTGCCCTGACTGTAAATGGTGGAACAGGTCCGTACACATTCCTCTGGGGCAATGCTGCGACTGATCAAAATATCGGAAACCTTTCTGTGGGGACTTATACGGTAACCATCACCGATGCTTTGACTTGTACCCAGACAGCCAGCGCAACGGTGGGCCTAAACTCCAGTTTTACGCTTTCTACTACGGTAGATCCTGTAAAATGCTTTGGAGGAAGCGATGGTTCAATTGATTTGCAGGTAACTGGCCCTGGTGGACCCTTTACCTTCTCGTGGGCGGGCGGAGATATCAGCGAAGATATTACAAACCTTGTGGCAGGGAATTATACCTGCACGGTTACTGATCTGGGCGGGTGCACACAATCGATCAGTGCAACGGTGAGCCAACCATCAGTTATCACAACATCCACCGTTGTCACGCCTGTAATCTGTTTTGGTGAGGCCAACGGTTCGATTGATCTCTCGGTAAATGGAGGGACTCTGGGCTATACGTTCCTCTGGAACAATGGTCAGACCACGGAGGATATGGCTAATTTGGTTGCGGGAACCTATACTGTCACTGTAATGGACTCCAATGGATGTACCAAAACAGCGAGTGGTACGATTACACAACCCACCACATTAAATGTATCTGCGAACGTGGTTTCCGTTAAATGTTTTGGATCCAATGATGGCGCAATAGCGCTGACCATCACCGGTGGAGTGCAACCTTATACCATCAATTGGAGCAATGGTGCAACGACGCAAACGCCGTTTAACCTGGCAGCAGGCACCTACTGTGTCACCGTATCCGACGTCGGAAATTGTACGGCCACTGCTTGTTATCAGGTGATCGAGCCGGCGTCCATTGACTTCTCCATCACTTCACTGTCCAACGATTGCAACACTGAAACTTTGACCGGGCCAAATTTTCCAGGTATAATTTATTCCTGGACAGGCCCCAATGGCTTTACTTCCAATGCGGCTGTGGTCAATGTAGGATTTTCAGGGACCTATTCCCTTACGATCTCGGACGCAAACAATTGTTTCGCAACAGATAATTACAATGTAAATCTCTCCGGTAGTGGCGCCTGTGGAGCCATAAAAGGCAGCGTCTTTCACGACGAAGATGAAAGCTGTACCCTTGAATTTGGAGAGCCCGGACTCGCGGGTTGGATCGTCCGTGCAGAAGGCCTGAACGATACGCTTTACGGGGTAACCAATAGTCAGGGTAAATATCAGTTGGGTGTTCCGGTAGGTACCTACACCATGAAAGTGCTCGTGCCCAATGGCCTTTGGAGCGTATGCCCTGGTGGAGCAAATGTCTCGGTCAACATGGTTGGCGACACGGTTTCAGGAGGAGATTTTCTGGTTCAAGCCATTTATCATTGCCCGGCGTTGACGGTGAGCATCGGTACAGCCCAGTTGAGGCGCTGTTTTTTAAACAATTCTTATCAGGTTGAATATTGCAATACCGGCACAGAAAAGGCGACAGATGCTTATATTACGGTGGTACTGGATCCTTTACTGACCGCCATGTCTGTTTCCGTGCCTTTCCAGGATCTGGGCGCCAATGCCCTCAAAGTGGAGCTTGGAGACCTGGAAATCGGCGAATGCGGGATGTTCAGCATTCAGGTTTATGTTTCCTGCAATGCGCAGCTGGGCCAGACGCACTGCACACAGGCTTTTATTTATCCGGATACCCTTTGCGCGCCAACCAATTCCAACTGGTCAGGCGCAAGCCTGAATGTCAGTAGTATCTGTAATCCGGATTCGCTTCGTTTTACCATTCAGAATACTGGCAAGGCTGTCATGAATAGCTCGTCCAACTACATTGTAGTGGAAGACGGGATCATGTTCCGCACGGGCACGATAGCCCCTCTGGCCGAAAACGAGTCCATGCAGGTGTCTGTTCCAGCCAATGGTAGTACCTGGCGCCTGGAAGTAGCGCAGGAGGCTTTTCACCCGTTTCCTTCTCCGGTGGGACTTTCTGTGGAGGGTTGTGCTACTTCGGGACCGGTCTCAACTGGATTTGTCAATCAGTTTTCTACCCCGGACGAACAGCCCACCGTAGATGTTGATTGTACCACTAACATAGGTTCTTTCGATCCCAATGATAAGCATGGCTATCCGGTTGGCTACGGTGCAGACCATTATGTTCGTCCGGGTACCGACATCGAGTACCTCATTCGCTTCCAAAATACTGGTACCGACACGGCTTTCACGGTTCAGATCATTGATACACTTTCGGCCTGGCTGGATCCGGCGACCATCCGTTTCGGGGCCAGTAGCCATCCGTATCGTTATGACCTCAACGGCGAGGGGATTGTGCACTTCATTTTTGATGACATCCTTTTGCCCGATTCCAATACCAACGAAGTGGCTTCGCATGGTTTTGCCAAGTTTATGATCCTGCCGCGGGTGGATGCCCCCCTCGAAACCCGGATCGAAAACACCGCTGCGATCTATTTTGATTTTAATGATCCGGTGGTAACCAATACCACCTTCCATCGCCTGGGTGAGAATTTCATCACGGTCGGTCTGTGGCAACCGTTTGTTCCAGAGGCACAGGTGATCGCCATTCCCAACCCTTTCAGTGAACAGACCACTTTGGAAGTGAAAGGGCTGGTTCGGAGCGGTGGATTGCGCCTGCAGGTTTTAGATCTTCGGGGGAATTTGGTACAGGAAATGGAATCCGGAAATGAATTTTTTCAGCTTAGAAAGGGAGATTGGCCTTCAGGGGTTTACCTTTTCAGAATTACTCAGAACGGGCGGCTCGTAGGGACCGGGAAATTGATGGCAGAGTAGCAGAAAATGGCCGATAGGTCGGTTCAGGGTTGAATTTGTCTGTTTCAAGGTTAAATTGTGGCCAGTCCAAAGGATTTGCCAAACTGTCGATGTAACTTTGCACATTCTTTAGGGTCAAAGATATACCGGGCGTTCGCGCCCGATTTTTCCCACTTTAAAATTCAACGACTATGACTGCTACACTTTTGTTTTTAGGTAACCTCGGCGGCTCGGAGCTCGTGTTTATCTTCCTGGTTGTTCTGCTCCTTTTCGGAGGCAAAAAAATTCCAGAACTCATGCAGGGTTTGGGTCGCGGTATCCGCGAATTCAACAATGCAAAAAACTCTGTAGAAGATGAGATCCGTCAAGGCATGCGCGATGCTGATAAGAAGCCGATCGAGAAGTAATCGGATTCTTTTTTTAGGATTAATTCAAATAAAAACCCCGCTCGGCATTGCTGAGCGGGGTTTTTTGTTGGCTGTTAGCCACTATTCATGCCGTTGTTGGTGTCCCCGCTAGGGGTGTACGGAATGTTTGATATTGGAAGCCGCATCGCGGCGAAACGTCTGTAGAAATAAAATATTGAGTAGGTTCGTAAGGTGCGTAGCACCGAAACACCGCCAAAAGCTCCGGTGCTATGCACCTTCAGACCTAATTCTCGCTTTAATTTCTACAGACGTTTCGCCGCGATGCGGCTTTTTCAAACATTCCGTACACTCCTAGCGTCCCCGCCAACAACCACAGCCAGCAGGATTTCAGGCTATTGCTGTTGTCCAAGTCCTAGATGACCGGGCAAGCTAAAAATGCCATCCTCATTTCTCTTTTGATTCCGCTCCGTCGTGGTTGTTGGCGAGGACGCCAACAACGGAAGCGAGACGACAGGCGCGGCCATGAGGCGCGGCCCACTTCGGATCTGTCATCCCGAACGCAGTGAGGGAACTAACCAGGATCAAAGTGGCTAGCATTGGCTTAAGCAGGTCCCTCACAGCGTTCGGGATGACAGATCAGTGGGGAGCTAAAATGCGTTCCTTTTTCATGGCCGGGTTTTGATCGAGCCTTGTTTGGAGTATTCACCAGCTCCAAAGTGGCGCTGGGTCAAAAAAGACCACAGGCGCGGCGGGGAGATCGATTTTTATACTTAAAACGGAATATCCTCGTCGTTCATACGAGATTGCCGGGTAACCACACTTTGCTGGAAGGGCCCACTAAGCGGATCAGATAAGCCTGCAAAGGAAGGATCGTCCAGGTTGCTGAACTTGGCAAAGGTGTCGGTGAATTTTAGTTTGACCGTATCCAGGGCGCCATTACGGTGCTTGGCTACGATAAATTCAGCGATCCCTTTCAGACTTTGTCCTTGCTCGTCTTCGAGGATCTGATAGTATTCTGGACGGTAGATAAAGGAAACGATATCGGCATCTTGCTCGATACTGTTGTGTACGATAAAGTCGTTTGCAACAAAGTTGTGAACCTCTAAAACCGTAGCGTCATAAACATCTTCCACGCCCAATGGCGTGATGGATTTGATTTTGTCCCAGTAAATGTCCGAATGTGCAAGTTTGGAAATTTCCTCATGGGGTAAAAAACGCTCGATTCGCTCCATTCGGTTGCGGGAAATGCCATGTTTGAAGAGCGTGCTCCCTGCATATGACATTTCAAGCTGATCAGAAAAACCGCGCCAGGAAAGGCCGTTTTCCTCTTTGGCCAATTGGATTGCACCTTGCCACGCTTCTTTGGGTATGGTATCGTTGTTCGGATTTCCTGCTATGGCCTCTAAAGCCAAAAGCATCTGAGTGATTTTAGCTCCCCGCTCCCCATGGCAACCTACTTTAGTCAGGAATTCTGTTTGACATTCCTTGCCTTCCACCCAGATATTGAAACTCGGCCTGTAATTTCCCTTTCGGCTTGTCCGAACAGAGGACTGAATGCCCAAACGGAGCAAAAGATGCTGTACCTGCTCTGCCAGAACAGGGCTGGTTGTACCGTAATAAATGGCAGGAGAAGGGCTACGGCCTTCTTTTACCGTTTTCCAGCTGATATTACCATCGGTAGCCCACAAATGGTGGAGGAAATGGGCAATGTCAGTCTCATCGCTTTCGAACAATTGGTCTGGCAGGCGTTTATCGTAAGCACGAACGCGCTCCAAGCCCATCTTTTCATACCAGATCGTGATGGGATGTTTTACGCGATGTGTCCGGTGAGGTGAAGTCAGGTAGGTATGCCACCAATTTGACTGCTGCACCAGCCTTCCTTCTATGCCGAAAAGTTCTTTTGCGCTAGCGTTGACGACCTCAATATTGTCTTTGTCGGCACTGGTGTAATGGTAAGGCGCTTTTGGGAGGATACAGCCATCGCCAATAAGATGTGCAAGTAAGGTCAACTCCGTTTTAGAAAGTGAATTTGAGGGCTTAGAAATAGTTATTTTTCGTGGCATTGCGATTCGGTCACCCACTTCCAAATTTTCTAAAGCAGTCCAACCATTAATTTTAAAAAATGGGTGGTTTGCGCTTGCCTTAATCCGTCGTCCTGAATGCGTCAGGATTTCAAAAACCTGTTTCTGACCAGAATAAAAAGCTTTTACCAGGTGTTGCGGATTTACCTTGAGCTCAGAGGTCATGCCCAGGGATGTAAAGGTGTCCTGATTCGCTCGTTCTGCCAATTGTTGAATGGTGACACGGTGGCCTGTTTCTGCATCAACAAGTAGGGTGTCACCTGAAAGGCAACCCGATTCACGAAGGTCACTCAACTGAGGTCGTTTGCTCCCGCCACGGACCTCTACCGCACGACTCAACTGCGAAAGTGCAATGACCGGCACATTCAGTTCCTTGGCCAGGGATTTCAGGGCACGGGAAATACTACCGATCTCTTGTTCACGGTTGCCGCCGCGACTGTTGTCTGCGGAGCCGGTCATCAACTGCAGGTAGTCAATGATGATCAATTGAATGTCATGTTGCTGCTTCAGGCGACGGCATTTGGCCCGGAGTTCGAAGATGTTGATGGCCGGGGTGTCATCAATGAAGATTGGTACCGTATTGAGGCGTTCCACGGTGGTCTGAAGCATTTGCCACTCGTAATCCTCTAATTTACCGTTCCGGAATTTAGTGGCCGGGATCTCTGATTCCATAGAAATCAGACGTTGTACCAGCTGCGTAGAGGCCATCTCCAGGGAAAACAGGGCGACACCTTTGCCGAAGTCCAGGGCAGCGTTTAAGGCCACAGCCAATACCATGGAGGTATTGTGTGTTACGGTCATGTCTTCCAAAAGGAATAGTCCGTTGCCATCCAACTCGAAACCGTAGTAATCGTCCTCCTTGTCTACTTCGACCTGGATGCCGGTCACTTGCCAATTGATCTTGCTTTTCCAGGGATTGGGCTGTTTGCGTTGGATACGCACAGGTACCTTGTCCAGATCTCCATAAATGCGTAAACGCCAAACCATGGTTTCAAAACCAATGGAAGCGATCTGCGCTTTTCTCTGCGTCAAAGAAGTCCGGAATCCCAATGAATCGCAAAGGAATTTGATGTCCCTGGCCAGTCGTTCATTCTTTTGGGTGATCTCGAAACCATTGGATTGCAGCAGGTAATGGCCGTCGCTGTCGATCAATCCAGCCAGAAGTTCAAGTCGTTTTTTCGTAGAATTGATCAGGAAGTCCTGTGGGATATGTTTATTTCCAAGAACGCCCAACTCGCGCAAAATTCCGTGCAATGAATATCCCATCGCGTGTTGCCGATCATTGGCGATGCAATAGATCGGGCATTTCCCCGGCGCCTGCTTGTGTTGTTTCAATTGAAGACCCAGGTCCTTCGCATAGGATTCCAGATAGGTCACGACTTCTGCATCGGTGGTCGCTATATTGCTGTTTTCAGAAGTGCCGTCTCCCAACCATAGTCCCAGGAAATAAGGGGCTACTGACAGAGGATGTTCCAGAAATTCAACAGCAGTTTTATAGCCTTTATAGTTGGTTTTGAATTTGGGCGAGGTTTGCAGATAATCTTTTACACTGATGTTCAATACGTCACCGTTTTGGTGCTTCCATTCTGTTCGGCTGCTTTTGAGCGAAAGGATATGGCTCTCATTCACGCGATAATCAATGCCCTTATTTTGTCGCACCCAGTACATCATCTCCCTACCTTTTGTGGTAGAAAGGATGGTTCTGGCCCTGGAGTCGTCGCCCATGAGGAGTTCGTCCGGCTTTAAATCCTCCACATTCCGAAGCGTGCCGTCATACATCAGGACTTTGGTGCCTTTGGCCAGGCATTTTCCCATGCCCGGCCGCGCCGCCACAATGATCAGATCTGAAGGTTGCCAGCCGGATGTGAGCCGATCCAGGTCTGTAAAACCAGTGGGTACTCCGGTGAGTCCGTCTTCCTTCTTGGAAAGTTCTTCGATCTGTTTGAGCACCTTACTGCTGAGGCTGCCCATACTTTCATACGAGCGACTCAGGTTGTTTTGGGTGATCGCAAAAAGCCCTTTTTCGGCTTCATCCAGCAGGTTGAATACGTCCGTGGTATCTTCGTAGGCATCGCGAATGGTGCGGGTGCTGACGCCGATAAGTTCGCGTTGAATGTGCTTTTGGGCAATGATACGGGCGTGGTATTCGATGTTGGCCGCTGAAGCCACCCGATTGCTGAGCTCTACAAGATAATAGCCGCCACCAATCTTGTCCAGATCGCCTGCTTTTTTCAATTCTTCGGTGACCGTCAACAGATCCACCGGATTGGAGCGTTCAAACAATCGGATGATGGCACGGTAGATCTGCTGGTGCGACTCCAGGTAAAAACTTTCAGGCCGCAGGGTGTCCATCACCAGCGGCAGCGCCTCCCGATCGAGCATGAGTGCACCCAGCACAGCCTCTTCGAGTGGTACCGCTTGCGGCTGCACCTTGCCAAATACGAAGTTGGACAAGCTCTCATTATTGGGCGCATTCCGACGGCCTTTGCCGTTGTTATTGCCCTGTTGGCCGCTTGATTGATTATTACTCGATTCGTTCATGGTCGTAGGTGTGGAAAATGGCTGCAAATCTACCTTCTGAGACCCGGTATTTCTATTTGAAACAATCCGTGTGACGCCGTTTCTGTGGAAAAACCCGTGGATAACTGTGGAAAACCCCGCAAACTTGCCACTTTATCCACATCGGGTTTTAGTTGCCAACAGTCTTTTAGGTGAGGCAATTAAATTTGGTTAAGGCCTGAAAAGCATAGGGTTAGCAAAAACTGCTGCACTATTTTGAACTGTTTTGGGTACTTGAAAAAGGCTAAGCCAGGTTAAGTCCAAGTTAATTTTCCACAGTGCAAAAGTTTTTATTTTCATATTTGGCCTGTCAAATTTAATAGTTTTTGTTTTAAAAAAAGAAAAGATTTTTGAAAAAACGCCAAACTTTTTGATGTTCACATTTTAACCGCGCTCCAACCGATTTCTCGAATAATCCTACCTAAAAATTATAAATGCGGCAAAATCAACCGTTTGCTCAAAAAGCAGCTCAAATATTTTAAAACAAAAAGGTGTGAAAAGAAACAACCTAATTCGCTGATTTACAGTGCCTCAGCAGGTGGGTGTCCCTGCCTCCCCATATCGTGCCCTGAACCCTTCCCAACCCTGCAATCCACCGGTGTGTAAAACGATCACCGTACTACCGGGTGGAAAATAAGCTTTAGACAATAGATCGAATACGCCGAAGAGCATTTTGGCCGTATAAATGGGGTCTGGGAGTATGTTGGTTTCCGGGTAAAAATCACGCACAAACTGCATGACCGGTAGATGGAATTTGGCAAAGCCTCCAAAGGTATAATCGTGTAGGATGCTGAATCTGCTTTCCATATCCGTCCCAGCGGGTAAAAGTCGAAGGATGGTTTCCGGATTGAAATGATGGCTGCTGACCGGGAAGATCAAAACATGGCTATTGGGTTGCGTGAGCCCGGCTACGATGCCAGCAGCCGTACAACCAGTGCCGGCAGGGGTGCAGAGGTAGCGCGGACTGTCGGAATGATCTGGAAGCAACTGTGTACTAATTTCAGCCGGAATCTCCATACAAGCCGCCACAGCTTCCGGAGTGTTGCCTCCTTCGGGCATAAAATAGTGGTCTGGATAAGGATTGCTCCGCCCTGAAGCTCCCGCCTGCTTCATCGCATCATATTCCGCTTTAGGTAAAGGCTGGAGCCGCATGCCATTTTCCTTACAAAACTGCAGGGTGGGATTTTGGAGATCCGCATATTCGCCCCGCAAGAGACCCACGGTAGGGATTCCAAAAAGTCTACCAGCTGCCGCAACCGCATGTAAATGGTTGGAAAAGGCACCGCCCAAAGTGACCAGCCCCCCCGGGAAGGACTGCTGAATCATAGGCAATAAGGCACTTAGTTTTCGAGCTTTACTCCCCTGGATCTCTGGATGAAGCAGATCATCCCGTTTGATAAAGAGCGAAATACCTTGCGTCTTCCCTGGGTGTTCGTTGATCCTTTCTAAGGGTGATATGGGAAGTTTGAAAGGCATGGGTTTAATTTAAAGGTAAATCTGAGTGCAAAGTTTACAAACATTCTGAAAGTACACCGCCCGCCACCCTATTTTCGCCCCAGGATATTTCCACATCATACATCATACATCATAACTCATACATGATTCTAGTCACAGGTGCCAACGGTCAATTAGGCCACTGTTTTCGTCAAGTCTCCGCGCATTGGCCGCAGCATGCCTTTGTTTTTGCGGGATCGCATGAGCTTGATGTAAGCAATTCGCGGTCGGTTCGGAACTATTTTGAATCCTTTCAGACCGATAAGATCCGATGGGTGATCAACTGTGCCGCGTATACTGCTGTGGATAAGGCCGAAAGTGAGCCATTGAAAGCAAAGAAGATCAACGTTGCCGGGCCTAAAAACCTCGCAGTGATTTGTGCTGAGCTGGACATTCCGCTCATCCATTTCAGCACCGATTATGTATACCACAGTCGTCAGAATACACCGTTTCAGGAAACCGATCCGGTCAGCCCCAAAGGGGTTTATGCGCGTACCAAACTTGCCGGAGAGCGCGCTGCAATGCGGGCACAACCCCTGACCATGGTGATCCGAACTTCCTGGGTATATTCTGCATTCGGCCATAATTTTGTAAAGACCATGTTACGCCTCGGGCGGGAACGTGAGACGCTCCATGTGGTCGCCGACCAGATCGGTTCGCCCACGTACGCACCGGATCTGGCGGAAACGGTCCTGAAAATCATCCGGCAGGTGGAATCCGGAGCGGTGCCCAGGGCGGCCATTGCTGGCGTATGGAACTACTCGAATGAAGGGGTGGCCAGCTGGTATGATTTTGCTGCTGCCATTTTTGAAATGGAGCATATTGCCTGCCATGTTCATCCCATCGCTACCCAAAACTATCCAACGCCTGCCAGTCGCCCGCCTTTCAGTGTGTTGGATAAGACCAAGATCAAAACCGTATTTGGCATGGAGATCCCGCATTGGCGGGAGCGGCTGCGGCATTGCCTGGCTTTGTAGCCTGATTTCTGGGCGTTTGCTTTTCGTATGTTTCTGATTTCTGATTGAATGACCAACCTAAGCTGCTTTTTTGTCGTCTTGGAACAGAATACAATCACAAATCGGACTTCAATATGAGCAATCTTAAATTTTTATTGGTTTTTTGTGTCCTGTTTATTCAGGTTGGATGCGGTGAAAAGGAATCATTAGGCGAGCCTCCCTGTGACGGATCATGCCTGTTTACCCTGAAATCAGCCTCTGGCACGATCGTCAAATTGGCGTGCTTTAACCGGTTTGCAATAAAAGCGATTGATCCGGATACCAACCAGACTATCTTCGGTATACCGGATAATCTGGATCCCCAATTTGAAGTGGAGGGTAAAACCGTGATCTTTAGTGGAAGTTTCAGACCGAATATGATCGAGCCTAATTTTCCAGATCCGGATATTTCACCGGGATCTATTTTTCAGTTGTCGATCGCCGATATTCATTAGACTTGTTGCGGTGGGTGTTTTTTTGTCGCCAAAGCCATCCACCGCAACAAGTCTAGTAATTGCTGCTCAAAAAAGCCTGGATCTCCGCTGCACTGATGTTCGGTGTTCCACCAGCTTTAGTAGCCGTCAAAGCGCCCAAAGCATTGGCAAACCGCAGACATTCCCGGTCGCTTGCTCCGGCAAAAAATTGGTTCAAAAAGCCTGAAAGAAAAGCATCACCGGACCCAATGGTATCCTGTACTTGGACCGAGACGCCAGGTACGCTGGAATATCCGGCCTTACTGAGACAAGCAGCCCCATGTTCCCCTTTGGTCACGATGATCCGGTCAAAACCAAACTTTTTTTGAAGTGCGGCCATTTGATCCGACTCAGAGCCTTCTAGGCCGTACCATTCCGCCAGAATGCCTAGTTCTATATCATTGACCTTCACGATATTGGCTTTCGGCAGCAATGCCTCTAAAAGTTCCTGACTGTAAAACGGCTGGCGCAGGTTCACATCAAATACCCGCAAAGGGGCTTTTTCGATCAGGGCCAATAAAGTTTCCTGGCTATTTCTTGAACGACAGGATAAGCTGCCAAAAACCAATGCGTTGGCATGGTCAACAGCATCAAGCATTTCGTGGCTTAATTCAATGTGATCCCAGGCCGCAGGCTGCACGATCTCATAGCTTGGAATTCCTTTTTCATCCAAGGTGACATTCACGACGCCTGTTGGATAGTTTGAGTCAACTTGTACCAGATCGGTCGCCACCCCTTTTTCCTGCAAAAAGGACAATAAGGACTGTCCTAAGGCATCCGCGCCCACCCGGCTGATCATCCTGGATTGCATGCCCAGATTGTTTGTTTGGTAGGCAACATTCATGGGAGCCCCTCCGGCAATCTTGCCCGTCGGGAGCAGATCCCAGAGCACTTCGCCGAAACAGATTACGACAGGATTTTTCATGCGCTTTTTTATGTTTGGAATGATTTCGCGGCAAACATAGACTAAATGACATGAAAAACAAAAAGCCCGACATACACGAAAGCGTGGATGCCGGGCTGTAATATTACGGATGTTTTATTTTGCATCGTGAAGCACCAAAATAGGCACTTTGGTATGATGTGCTAAAGATCGGGAGACGCTGGTTCCAAATAATTTATGCAACAGCGAATGTTCGTGTGCTACGGCTACCAATCCATTACAATCGGTGGATTCCAGAAAATTATGGATGGCCTGAACTACGTTTTTATCGTGCAGGAAATGGAAACTGTGGGGAATCGGCCCGAGTTTTTCACTCATGGCTTCTTTGTTTCGTTCGTCGGGCTGTTTGTGGGGTTCGCTGACCACATGGACGATGTCCAGTCCGGTATGTTGCAAATTGAGCATTTCACGCATGACCTGAAGGGAACCTTTACTCACAGGAAGTCTAAAGTCGGTTGCAAACGCAAATCGGGCAGTATTTCTGAATACCGCTTTTAGTGGGACTATAAAAGTCGGGGTTTTCGTGGCAGAAATCACACCTCCGGCTACACTGCCCAGAAGTACGCCGCGCAGTCCACTGGCGCCAGTGGTACCCATTACAATAAGGGATGCCCCCAACTCTGTGGCCGTTTGGGAGATGGTGCTGACGGGAAATCCGATCCGGCATTCGATCTGGATTTTTACGTCCTTCAAATGTGGACTGCGGGTAAACTTTTTGACCCAGGTTTTCATGCCATCCAGTCGCTGCTGAACATAATTATCCACAAAAAATGCGTCGTACATATTGTTGTCTACGCCTTCGTTGGGATACACGACGTACAACACTGTAATAGATTTGCCCGTTCGCGCAGCGATTTCAAGGGCGTACATCATTGCATTGTTGGCGCATTTGGAAAAGTCAGTCGGGACGAGGATTGTTTTCATGTTTGACTATATTAGTTGAAAAGCAAATTTTTTAAAAGTGGTAGCGGTCATCTTAGTTGATGGGGATGTTTAAGCTTCCAAAGTCCGGCGGGACTAATCCTGATCGCGGTAGTCCAGAGGATCCACAAACTCCTGATGAATGTTTTCGCTGGCCTTTGCTTTCGCCTGTTGCTCTGCAAGGGTTAGGTTGTCTGTAACAGAGGTCTCAAGCCAGGTGCGACCAGATTTTCTAAAGAGTTGAACATGTAACCCATATTCCGACTCAAAGACCTTTTCCATGTCCCAAACGACCGTTTCCGGCCCGATCGGGATGGTGCCGGGCTTCAGGTTCGGAACCAGTTGACTCAGTGACATGTCCCTGTCCTGAATCAGGAATTTGGCGGCGCTGCCCTTATGTTCCGCATGTGGTTTGCTGAAAAATACAATTTTTAAACCATCAAACGCTTCCGTAAATTCAGTCTGGAGTGCGCCAATAGTTTTGTCAGGAGAAAGATAGAGATCCATAATTTGTCAAGTTTTTGTAGTACAAAGATGTATGCCTGCGACCTTGGATGTACATGACGGATGTCACCCCATTGCGTGACTTTATTCAGCCAGGCAGGCCTGATCAACATCACCCCGCCCCCTGACGGGCATCACCCTGCTTCAACAGGGCTGTGCGGACTTTTGCCCCCATAAATTTTGCTCACGAATGCCTACATCGGTCCTCTCGCAGCCTAAAAGCCCGCCCATTGCAGCGCACACCTGTTTTCACTGCCATGACGACTGTCCACCCGTTCCGGCGGGAGGGGAGGATCATTTGAGCATAGGCGACAAGCATTTTTGTTGCCAGGGCTGCCAAATGGTGTACGAGATTCTAAATACGCACAATTTATGCGAATTCTATGATCTGGATCAAAATCCCGGACAAAGCCTGAAGACACAAAAGTTTGCCCGAAGTTACGCTTATCTGGACGATGCTGAGATACAGGAAAAACTGATCGAATTTCAGCAGGGGCCAACCACACAGGTCACCTTTTACCTGCCCCAAATGCACTGTGTATCTTGCATCTGGCTATTGGAAAATCTTTATAAACTCGATGCTGGCGTAACCCATGCCCGGGTAAATTTTTTGAAAAAGACCACCACCATACAATTTGACTCAGCCCGAACCTCCCTGCGCAAACTAGCCACGTTGCTTGCTTCCATTGGCTATGCCCCTGATATTAATCTGGGGGATGTGGATGGCCAGAAAAAGCCAAAAATGAGCCGTCGTCTGGCAGCCCAATTGGCTGTGGCTGGTTTTGCGTTTGGGAATGTGATGTTGTTCAGTTTTCCCGAGTATGTAGGCATGACCCGCGAGGCGGACAGCTGGTTCTCCAATGCTTTTGGGTATCTCAGTATCCTGATCGCTCTGCCTGTATTGTTGTACAGCGAACGCGATTATTATGTGTCTGCATGGCAGGGACTGCGCAATCGACAGCTCAACATTGATGTCCCCCTTTGCCTTGCATTTCTCTCTTTGTTTGGACGAAGTGTTTATGAGATTTTGACCCATACCGGGGCCGGCTATCTGGATTCTTTTGCCGGACTGACCTTTTTAATGTTGATAGGAAAGTGGTTTCAGCAACATGTCTGGCATCAGCTTTCATTTGAGCGGGACTACAAATCTTATTTCCCGGTGGCAGCCACCCTGCGCAGCGGCGACACCGAAACATCCGTGCCCGTCAGTCGATTGGTGCCCGGCGATATCATCCTGATCCGCAGTCAGGAAGTCATCCCGGCGGATGGGATTTTGTTGAAAGGCACTGCACGGGTGGATTACAGTTTTGTGACCGGCGAATCAGAGCCAGTGTTGGTTCAGAATGGTGAACGGATCTTTGCGGGAGGGAAACAGATCGGGGAGGGCATTGAGATCGCCCTGACCCGCCGGGTAGCACAAAGTCACCTGACCAAATTGTGGAACAACGAAGCCTTTAAAACCAACGCCAAAGGTCAGGTGACCCGATTGGCTGATGCGGCCGGCCGCTATTTTACTTACCTGATTCTGGTTTTTGGAGGAGGCGCCTTCCTGTACTGGTGGCTCATGCGCGGCGATATGCCGACGGCCATCAATGCCTTTACTGCGGTGATGATCGTGGCCTGTCCTTGCAATGTGGCTCTGGCGATCCCGTTCACGTTGGGCAACATTCTTCGCATCCTTGGACGGAACCGTTTTTACCTGAAAAATATTCGCGTGGTGGAGGCTTTTGCCGAGATCAATGCAGTTGTGTTTGATAAAACCGGCACGATCACCAATGTCTCTCAACAGGAAATGCGCTTTGAAGGAAAGCCACTTGGCTATGCTGAAAAAATCGCGATCCGTTCGCTGGTGCGGCATTCGGCACACCCGCTGAGTCGTCGTTTGTATGAGTCCATGCCTGAGGTTCCCGCTGAAACCCCGGAGCAGTTTGAAGAGATCCCCGGCCTGGGTATACGGGGCTTGGTGAAGGGGCGGGAGTTGAGGATCGGGTCGCAGCAGTTTGTTGGTTTGGGTTTTGAAGACCTCGGAGGTTTCCAAAACCTCCGAGGTCTTCAAAACCCAAACCAACAAAGCGGAGTTTTTATCTCTATCGACGGTCAGCTCCTGGGCCATTACGAAGTAAAAAGCCGCTATCGCGATGGACTGGCGCAGGTACTGAGTTTTTTTAGCATCGGGACAAAAGAAAAAGCCCGGCCTTCCACTTACCTGCTTTCCGGCGATCAGGACCGGGAAGCTGCCGCACTTGCATCCTTTTTTCCCAGGGAAGAGACCATGCGTTTCAACCAAAGTCCCCAGGAAAAACTGGATTTTGTAAAAGGTCTGCAAGACCAGGGTCAGCACGTCATGATGCTCGGCGACGGTCTGAACGATGCTGGTGCGCTCCGCCAAAGCGACCTCGGTATCGTCGTCGCTGAAAATACCAACAACTTCACCCCGGCCTGCGATGCCATTCTTCACGCCGACGAATTTGCGCGCCTGCCGCAGTTTGTGCAATTGGCCCGTCGGGGTGTGAAAATAGTCAATTGGTCCTATTTGGTTGCTTTGACCTACAATGGCATCGGGATCAGTTTTGCAGTGGTGGGCGCCTTATCTCCGCTGGTGGCTGCGGTGTTGATGCCGATCAGTTCGGTTTCGGTGGTATTGTTTGGGGTGGGAATGAGCAATTGGGCGGCTAGAAGGATTTTGAGCAGGTAAAGCAGCATAGACAATTCTGAATATGTACAACAGCCCCGGCCCCTTAAAACGGCGTCGGGGCTGTTGCTGTACCGGCGGCTTTAGCCGCAGGCAATCTCGCAAAAAAAACAGGAAACTCGCCTGCCGGGCGCTTGCAGTTATACCTGACGGAAAATGGTTTGCTAAAAATGCAACCCGCTTGCGCTATTCACCGGGTGACTCAAAGTCACCCGGTGGATCAACCAGGAATCCCCCCTTTTCGCAAACCACTTTCCGTCAGGTATAATGCCGATTGTACCATATCTGATGCACAACCGACTGTTAATCGTTCAATAATTATATATTTGCATAAAAAAATTAAATAAATCAAATTACCCTTGCAGCCCAATTTCAAATATAACTGACTGTATGGCCTATATTCAGAGGTTTAAAAATTGGTTAAGCGAACCTATCAACGGTTATGTAATTGGCTTATTCCGGGTCGGTTATGGCTTGTTCATGTTGTATGAAATAGCGAATTATATATTCACCGGCATGGTTCAGGCCTTTTTTGTATCGCCCAAAATCAATTTTCCTTACGAGGGCTTTGAGTGGATCAAGCCCTTGCCGGCACCAGCCTTGTCTGCGATCCTTTTCGTTATGTTGGGCTGTGCACTTTTGATTACTTTGGGTGTTTGGCTGAAATGGGTTGCAAGGTTATTTGCAGGGCTGTATTTGTATCTGTTTCTGTTGGATAAAAGCCTTTATAACAATCACATCTACCTTTTTATTCTGCTGGCGATCCTACTGAGCTTTACTCATGCGGATCAGTTTGTGTCCTTTCGAAAACGTAAACTGCCGGGTATTGCGGTACCCAGATGGCAGCAGTTCATTCTGGCGGCCCAGGTGATGTGCGTGTATTTTTTCGCTAGTTTTGTTAAAATGCGTTCGGACTGGTGGGTGCTTAAGCAG
This sequence comes from Saprospiraceae bacterium, assembly GCA_044350425.1. GTDB lineage: Bacteria > Bacteroidota > Bacteroidia > Chitinophagales > Saprospiraceae > M3007. The sequence goes on from JBILHS010000013.1 coordinate 27,141, forward strand.
CCTGTCAGAATGATCTCAGAAGCAATTCCGGCGGATAGCTTTTTAGCCTCTTTTTACAAGTCGGAACTGGGTGTAAACATGATGGTATATATGGGGTTTTCGCTCGATTTTTTTGCTCCTATATTGTTGTGGTACAAACCTTTGCGCAAATGGGCGGTCATTCCTTTTGCGCTTTTTCATTTTTCAAATTCCGGGATATTCGGGGATATTGGAATATTTCCGTTTGTGATGTTGGTATCGTTGATTCTTTATTTTGAACTGGAAGAAATTCCATTGCTCCGCAGGTGGTATCCTAATTTATCCGCTCAAAACAATGCATTGCCCGGTCAGGTGGTAAGCAAGCTGACCGTTTGGTTTTTGGTGGCTTATTTTAGCTTTCAATTGTTATTCCCGCTTCGCGGCTTGTTCCTACCCAATGACCTGGACTATACGACCATTGGAAACCGGTTTTCCTGGCGGGTAAAAGCAGATTCCCGCATGGTTTCAGAATTTAAAATTTTAATGAAGGACCCGGCCACAGGGGAAGAGGCTGATATGAATTACCGGACTATGGTTAATAATGTTCAGATCCAGGCCATGATCTATGACCCGAGGATGATGATGGATTTTGCAAAGATGATGCATCGGGAGGCCACAAAAATTGGTGTGCCAAATGCAGAATTATATGCCAGAATTAAATTCAGCCTGAATGGAAGGCCAACGCAGTATTTTATCAATCCGGAAGTTGATATGATCAGAGCAAACTACAGTCCTTTTAAAAAACTGGATTGGGTGATACCTGTTGAGCGATAGCACCTGGTAAAACTTTAAAAGGATTGGTTTCGAAAATTAAACATTTCGTTTTTAAAAAGATCCCTCTGGTTTTTTTAATAAACTGTTCGAAAGCTTCCGTACGTTTGGTTGGTTTTTTTATCCGTGTACTTTTTTTTATTCGGACCATGACCGATCTGTCCTGAACGAAAACTAAGCATGCATTTTGACTTCTCCATATTAATACTACTCCTATGAAAATGGTCTACAATCAGCCTTTCCTGGCTTCCTCTGTGTGCGAAATCCGCCCGAGTTTTTCCTTCAAGCTGTTCAAGTTATGCGTCATTCTGATAACGGCTTTTTTGCCATCCATGGCACAGGCCTCTCCGGATTTCAGCATCTTTTATGATGGCAACAGCATTCAGCTCAGTGATCAAATGGGTGGCAACGATGTGATTACAGTCACTGAAGTTGCAGGACAAATTCAATTCAATGTACCGGGACGCACTTACGCCATTAATGGTGGGGTGGAACTTAATTTTCCGGTCAGTATTCCTTTGGCAGGAACTACCATTGTGGTAGTTTTTGGTGGAGCAGGGGATGACGTAATCAATATAGGCGCCTTCACTACAGCATTACCAGACCTGAACATTGGTGGAGGAGATGGAAATGATGTAATTAACTTTAACGGTGACATCAATTTTTTGACGGGTGCGTCTCTGGATGTAAACCTTCAGGATGATGCGCCTTTTATCGGTACGGACAAGATCGTTGTTGCATCGGGTGCGAACCTCCGATTGTCAGGACTTGGCAATGCGGTGCTCAAAGCAAGCCAGAGCATTACACTACTAACTGGTGGTAGCGTTGAAGCCGAGGATGGAGACATCACGGTGGAGGCTAATCTTCAGGCAGCGCCTTCTGTAGGCAACTTTAAAGGTGTCGAATTAAACGGCGGTCTTTTGGATGTAGCCGGCGACGGCTATCTTACCGTCAAAGGAAGAGGGGGCAATGCAGCCTCCAGTTTTCAAACCGGCGTTTCCCTGACAGCAAGTGGAAGAATATCAGGCGGTGACATCCATGCGGTATATGTGCAAGGTTGGGGCGGCCCCGGGGCCGGCATTCGCAACTATGGTGTGAATGTAGAATTGAACGCTGAGATCAGCTCCTCAGGTGGTTCAGTCACCGTGATCGGAACCGGCAATGGTATCGGCGCATCGGCGAACGGTCATGGCATACTAGTGAACAATACGGGTCTGATCACAGCAGGCGGAAGTGGTGAAGTAATTGTGAACGGCACTGGATGTAAAACCTGTGATGGAGTAAATAATGTGGGGGTGGCTGTAGCAGCCTCCAATTCTCAGGTCAACTCAACCAATGGAGACGTGACAGTTACCGGCCTGGCTGGAGGAACTTCCGTTTCAGGTACCAATAGTGGTGTTCATGTATTTGCGGGCGGTTTTATCTACGCCGGAGGTGCTGGCAATCTTAAAGTGACAGGCACCGCAGGCAGTGGCTCACAAGGCAGTTTACGGGGGGTAAGTGTACAAACTGGAGCCGCTATTTTAGCATTGGGTACGGGCTCCGTCACAGTAAAAGGTACCGGCACGGAAAGTGTTGGAAACTTTAATATTGGAGTCGCAGATTTTGGCATCATTGCCAGCACGAATGGTGATGTAACAGTGACTGGATTTGGAGCAGGGACGGGTGCCTCCTTGAATAACTATGGAATTTTGGTCCAAAATAGCCCGGGAATACCCGCATCTATCAGCGCCAATGGCAATGGCAAGGTCAGAGTGGTTGGCAATGGTGCCTATGATGCTACAGGCAATGGAAATATTGGTGTGTTGGTAAGCGGAAGCCTTTCTGCTATAGATTCAGACAATGGCAATGTAGAGATTGTCGGCACCGGCGGAGGGGCCGGAGTTTCTGCTTCTAATGCCGGAGTAACCGTTGCTAATCAGGGACTGGTATTTGCCGGGGGGATCGGGACCGTATCCATTCAGGGATTGGGTGGTAAAGGCTCGGGTAACCTCAATGCTGGCGTAAGTGTTGAAACAGGTAGTTTGGTAAACTCTGGAGGCGGCAACGTTTCTGTAGTCGGCCAGGGCATCGGTATTGGCACTTCGGGCCTAAATCATGGCGTACAAGTGGCCGGGTCAGCAGCTCCTTTTGCCAGCATTCAGGCCGGAGCAAATGGCTATGTTTCCGTACGTGGTACGGCAGGCAACAGCATTACGGGCTCGGACAATTATGGCGTATTGGTCAGCACATTCGGCCAAATTGCCGCCACAAACGGCAATATTGATGTCACAGGACAAGGCGGTGGACAAGCCCCGGCATCTTTTGGCGTCGGTGTTAATGTGCGCAACAACGGTCAGGTAATCACCAATGGTAATGGCATGATTACCATCAAAGGAACCGGCGGAACCGGTGTCGGCGTCAGCAATATCGGTGTTTCACTTGCTAATACCGCCATTGTAACTTCGGCGAGCGGCAATATTACAGTCACCGGAATTGAAGGAACCAGTTCCCTTTCCAACGGAATCAAAATGAGCGAAACGGCTTTGATTGACTCCGATGCAAACATTGAGTTGATCGCCAACAGCATTTTGATTGGTGCTACCGCTTCTGTAAACAACAACGCCAACAATACGGTCACGCTTCGCCAGCTAACAAGCGGCGTTGCCATTAACCTTGGACCTTCAACCGACCCGCTCGGCGGCCCCTTGAACCTCTCCGATGCAGAACTGGACCGCGTCACCACGGGTAGGCTAGTTATTGGCAATAATTTGAGCGGCAACATCACCGTAGCCAACCCGATCACAAGACCAACTCAAACCAATGTTACCCTGATCACGGGAGGGGCTATTTTCCTGAATGCTTCTTCTCTGAATACTGCCGGCGGATTACTGACTTTCCAGGCGCCTCAGGGTGGGGTATTCCCAACGGTCGCAGGAGTAGATGTAGAGGCAGGAACTGTTGCATTCTCTTCGGGAACGACGCTCAACATCCAAATCAACGGTACAAACCCGGATCTTGGATATAGCCAGCTGAATGTGGTAGGTATCGTGAATCTTACAGGATCCAGGCTTTTTCTGAGCGGTTCTTTCATTCAGCCACAGTGTATTCCATTGATGCTGGTGAAAAATGACGGAACAGATGCAGTCATTGGAACCTTTAATGGGTTGCCTGAAGGATTCCTGATCACCAACTATCTGGGCAGCGGCAAAAACGTACAGATCACCTATGCTGGCGGGGATGGCAACGATGTGGTACTCATTGAACGGTTGATCCCGACTATCATGTGTCCGGCCAATATTGTAAGTGCCAATGATTTTGGCTTTTGCAGCAAGGACCTTGGTTTTATCGGCACACCGATGGTGGTTGAAAATTGTGCGTCCACCCTGGCAAACAATGCACCTGGAATATTTAACATCGGTCTGACTGAAGTGACCTGGGTCGTAACCGATCAGAACAATAATTCAGCCTCATGTATCCAACAAGTTCGGATCAATGATACAGAATTCCCAACTTTTGTATGTCCGGCCAATATTGAAACCCTGACCCAGGAAAACGTAGACTGTGGCGCAGTGGTCAGTTTTGACCTGCAGGGCGCTGATAACTGTGCCGGCTTCCTGGTAGAACAATCTCATTTTTCAGAGGAGGTATTTGAAATGGGTATCACCTATGTTGAGGCCTCTATCACAGATGCTTCCGGGAATACAACTACCTGTGCGTTTAAAATTGAAGTTGGACCTCGTCCGGAGATCTGTAATGGTCTCGATGATGATTGTGACGGCTATACCGATGAATTACAAGGCTGGGAACTCCAAACGGCCCTCTACGCTGCGGAACCTGCGGCTGCAAACCGAATGGGTGAAAGTATAGCCATGCATGGTGACTGGGCTATTGCCGGATCCAATCAGAAAAATACTGCGGGCGAGCAAAGGGGAACGGCCTACATCCTGTATCACAATGCGAGTACCGGCACCTGGGCTCAGGCGGCTCAATTGTTCCCGGATAATTCCTCCACAGGCAATCTGTTCTATGGTGCTAAAGTGGCCATGGGTAATGGGTACTGTGCAGTTGCTGCAGGCCTCGACGATGAGAACGGAGCGGATGCAGGTGCGGTGTATATCTATAAATTCAATGGCCCGAACTCTGGCGATTGGGTTTTCTATCAAAAGATCCTGGGTGTAAACGCCGGCGAACAGATTGGCAGCAGCCTCGATTTCTCCAACGAACTATTGCTCGTGGGTGCAATTAAGAACTCCGATGTTGCTGCAGAGGCAGGAGCCGCCTATCTTTTCGCACAAACGCCTGTCGGAACCGGCAACTGGAACCTGGTTAAAAAACTTACAGCGCCCGACAGCGACCTGGGCGATCACTTTGGCTACGATGTGGCTTTAAGCGGCAACCAGGCGGTTGTAACAGCCAAAGAGGACGATGAGAAAAATCTGGATGCCGGAGCGGCCTATCTGTTTGCCAAAGACCAGGGAGGCGCCAACAACTGGGGCCTGGTCAAAAAGATCATGGCTCCGGATGGTGAAGTGGACGATAACCTTGGCGTGAGTGCAGATTTAGATGGAGGCTGGCTGGTACTCGGCGCCCATAAAGACGATGATAAAGGCCCGGAAAGTGGTTCAGCTTATGTGTTTTACCAGAACCAGGGCAATGTGCTCAATTCCTGGAATATGCATGTCAAGCTGAATGATTTCAACGGTAAAAAAGGCGAACACTATGGATACGATGTTGCCATTGACGGAGACCATATTGCCATTGGTGCCCGCTGGAAAAGGGTTTTCCAGTCCCGTGCAGGTGCGGTATTCGTGTACCATCGGGAAGACAATGGCTGGGTAGAATTTGCCTTACTGACGGATCCGAATAACCTTTACAATGATAACCTGGGTACCAGCGTAACATTGGATGGTCCATACATTATGGCAGGTATCCCCGGCGATGATCTGCCGCTGAAGACCGATTGTGGAGCGGTCCTGGTATTTAATGGCGTTTGTGGCGATGGTCATCAGCGTCCGCACGAGAAAACGATGGGTCGCGGCATAGAAACGGGCGAGTTTTCAGTACGTTGTTTCCCGGTTCCGTTTGATCATACGCTGACGATTCAGATTGAAACCCAGAAAGCAGAGAACGTTCAGGTGCAGATCTTTGACGTCATAGGTCGGCAGGTAGCGATGTTGTTCAACGGTATTTCAGAAGGAAGCCTCAGCCTTCCATGGAACACTCTTGAACTGCCCAATGGCAACTATTTCGTTCGGGTTTCAACGGCTGAAAAAACGCTTACCCAAACTGTTGTTCGGGCCAATTAAATAAGTATGTTTGAAAACAAACTTTGCTTTCAACTGATCGGCTCACAGTATATTCTGCTTACTCCGATCGATGTATTGTATCTGGAAGCAGACAGACAGGTTTGTAATATCGCATTGGCGGACGGCACCCGAATGGTTGCCGTCCGCCATTTGGGATATTATAAAAAAGAGCTTTTGCAGAATTTTAAATTTCTGGAATTATCCAAATCAATCCTGGTCAATGCGGTGCATCTGGTGAAGTATTCGCCGAGGGATCGCACCGTTCACTTAGGCTCTGGTCATGTATTGCAGGTGTCCAAAACACGTCAAGAAGCACTGAATAAGACTTTCAGGCAGCTGCATGACAATTGGGTACAAGGGGAGGATACTTCGGAAACTTCGAGCGGAGCAATGGAGTGAATATCCCCCGGGGAAAATGCCCCTAACAGCCGTAGTTAAAACGTCTTGTTTGTAAAAAAGGATGTTTTGGTCTCTAATTCGATAGCTTGGGTATATTTCTAACCATGCTTGAAATTGTTCTCCGTATATTTGTCTGTATTTTTTAATCCATAATCTCAAGTCGAATTTTTCGCATGAAAAGTTACTCCACCCTGTTTCGGGCGTACCCTGTACGTGCTGATTTACGTATTCAATCATTTGGCAAGTCCCAAAGGGTTGATATTCCTCCTTAGAATAATTTTCACGATTTGTCCTGGTCCAGGTTGGGCTAGTATGGACTTTGGCATGGTTTTTCCTGCCAGAATATTCTCTTGTAATTACGCATTTTCGCATATTCTAATCTTGTTTATGAAAACTAACTCTACCAATTCGCTTTCGAACAATTTCAAAACCTTGCCTAAGGGCTTTTCGGTTCTGCTGGCGATCCTGCTACTCCAATGCTGGACGCTTTCTGCTCAGGTTTTGATCAACCCTGCAGCCGAGGGAGGTTTTCAAACAGGTTCAACCTTTGGTTCAAATGGTTGGAATGTTGCAAACGGAGGTGGTATAACCAACCAATGGTTTGTAGGCACCGCAGCGACCGGATTTGCCGGGCGCTCTGCTTATATCTCCAACGATGGTGGTACAACCAACGCATATACCAATAATCCTGCTTCTGCGATCTCGGTAGTACATTTCTATCGGGATATTACTTTCCCAGCAGGTGTGCCGGAATTTACGCTTTCATTCAACTGGAAAGCAGATGGCGAAACAAGTTCCTTTGATGCCATCGTTGTGAGCCTGGCGCCTACATTCTATACGCCTACTGCCACCAATGTATCTTTGGGTACAGGTGTTTTGGCGCCTCCTGCCAATATGCTGGGAGGAATCACTGCTCCACAATTGTGGAATGAAGCAGGTGTCACCACAGCAACCTATAAAATTAAGAGTGCTGATATAGGCAACTGTGCCAGCCCCGTAACCTTGCGTCTGATATTTACCTGGAAAAATGACGACTCCTTAGGAGACAACCCGCCGGGGGGTATTGATGCCATTTCTCTGGTTGGAAATCCAATGACCATCAATCGTCCTGTTGATCGCTGTACCGATGGCGCTGGTATTACCTATAATGGCACTCCGATTCCAGGCGCAGGCGAAACCGGCGTTTTCTCCTCAACGCCAACTTCCATTTGGCTGGTCAACAACGGCCCGGGTACAGCCACCTGGGATGTTTCAAGCTCATCGCCAAGTCCTGCCAGTGGGTATTACGTCACTTATGCCTTCACGAACGATGCAGGTTGTGTTTTCAGAATTAGAGACACCATCAACCTGTATAAGGCGCCTGTAGCCCAGTTGAAGGATAAAATATTTGATTGTGTCGAGCCATTGCAAGAAATACCGCTCGAACAAATGTTCGATGAAAACGTAAGCAATACCCGGGGGGGGACCTGGAGCGGTCTTCCGCTGAGCATATTGCCATCAGGCGACAGCGTTATAATTGTACCGAATACAGGTGGGTGTTGGGATGTGACCTATTCCATGGTGCCCAATCCAAATGGTTGTTTGGGTACATACTCCAGTACCAAGAAACTGCTTATTGTGTTGAAGCCAAAGCCCGATTTTACCATTAATGGAGATGGCGGAAATATTACGGAGTGTACGCCCAACGATTTTGTCGCTAATGTTGTTAGAACAAGTTCAGGCGCTAATGCTATTTTGACTCTGAACGGGGCCCCTCAGGCATTTGGTTCTATTAACCTTCCAGCCCCTGATCCAGGTCAATCAATTACCTATAATTTCTGCTTAAAAGAGACGAACAATACACCGGCTGCATGTGGGTCTTTGCCTGGTGCCGGTTATGAGAATTGCGCAGATTCGATCTGTAAGAAGGTGGTACTGTATAATGATGGACTTTGCGGTACCGGCACAGCAGCCTTTGACAGTGAATGTGTACCAGGATCCAGTTTAGTGGATGTTTGTGAGATAGATGTGACCCCCTTTATTAGGGTAGGCTGTTCATTTATTACGATTACGATTCCCATTAAAGTTACGGATGCCAGGTTAAGGTCTGAAAAGGACTTGATTTTTTGCGATGAAGAGGAATTTAGAGTTTATTCAGAGGGGTATGGAGGCTTAAAGGATATCCCCGGTTTTAACGTAGTATTGGGCACGCTGGATGGGGCTTCCACCATTTGCGATATTGCTACCTGGTGTCTGGATTACGGTTTTGGCTCCTGGTGTCCGTTTGAATGGCTGAATCCCTTAAATTGGTGTGAAAAAACTCTGGCTCAAGTGATTAGCGATGCCATTGCGGCCTATATAGGTTCTGAAGGTACAGGAGGACAGGTTGTAGCAGATACAGACGGAGACGGTGCTTTTGATTTTACAGCTAGAGATTACAACACATTCCCGGATCAAAATGAAGTGCCTTCTGATATACCGAACAACATCACTACACCAGGAGGTGCAATAACGGTGCGCCACGTAGTTGGTTGGCCGTATAAAGCGGAGTCTGTTTGTGGGGCACCAACGGGTCAGGAGCTTAATCTACTGGATTTATTAGCCCCTTTATTTGACCTCATACCAGTGGCTGGACCGATAATAAATGGAGTAATAGCCACTTTAGGCTGCAACATACCCTTGGTATTTACAGATGCAAAAGATGTCATTGTCGGAGTCGTGAATAGTTCTCCTCCTACTTTTTTAAACTGCCCACCAAACGGGTATGTATTTACAGAAGACTATAGTTGTCAAACAGCGGCCAATTGGTCGATCCCGATGGCTGAGGACGCCTGCTATGGGGGTAATCTTGTTTATATAGGCAGAACTTCGGGTACAGATGAAACTTCATTTTTTGGAACGCCTGACGACATGCCCATAACCGTAGATGTTTCAGGGGTTTATCAAACTTCAGGCCCGATCCCAGGTTCCGTTCTGAGCTCGTCACCGGGAACTTACACGGTCACCTATACGGCTTACAACTGCTCTGCAATCACTTCCGAGTGTTCCTTCCCAGTAATAGTAACTGCGGGGCAACCGATTCTGGCTTGTCCAAACGACATGGTGGTCTACACGGAGGTGGATTCATGCCATGCAGTGGTAACGGGGCTCTCGCCGACCTCTGGCGTGGGTTGTGCAACCATTATAAATTTTGAAGTTGATTATCCTGAGGTGCCAGGATTTGCGGATTTTTCTGTGATAACGGCATATTCGACCAATATGCCTGATAATAGAGGCATCCATAATGATGTGAGCGGTACGAGCTTCCCTGTAGGAACTACTACTGTAACCTATAGTATGCTGGTAGATTTAAATGCAGACGGAGACGCAGATGATGATGGTGAAAATACAGAAGTGTGCAGTTTTGATGTCACTGTTGTAGACAATCAAAAACCAATTGCCAAATGTGTGGATCAGGAAGTCAAATTGGATGTAAACGGTGCCGCTACTGTTTATGCAACTTCAGCCGGTGGTAGTCCCTATATGGACGGTGGATCCACAGATAATTGTGACCCTGATCCAACGATTCTGATCCAAAAGATTGGCGGCACTTACGCATCTTCACTTCCCTACGATTGTTCTGAGGTAGGAAACAACTTCATTAACCTTCGCATCCAGGATGCAGCTGGTAATCAGGCAACCTGTATCGCACGGTTGAGGGTAATAGATTATCTGGACGGTATTAATATTACGATGGATCCGCCAGAACTCTGTCTGGATGCCAACAATCCTTCTCAATTAGATTTCTCAAATTACCTGACGATTACCCTGGCGAATGGCTTTAAAATCAAGCACGCTGAAGTGCCAGCTTATCTGGGGGGCTCTAATGGTTATTTTGGTATCACGGCCTTCTCGCATCCAGCAACTGGCACCCCAGGTTCCATCACACTCGATGGTGTGTATACGCCAGGAACCGGGACTGGTTTCGTAACCATTTCCTACATTCTTTTGCCCGGCAACAACCCGCCTCCTGGGGGCAATTATGGCAATGTCGGGTGCTTTAAAGCAGAGCACGCCATCTTTGAACTCCGCCAGCCACTGGTGATGGCTTCTCCTGAATGCGAATGCGTTAGTCAGGATGAGCGGGTGGTAAATCTGGACACACTCTATGGTGGTCTGGAGCCTTACACGATTCAATTCACCGGTGGCCGACTTGATGTATTTGGCGACGGTACGGTGATTGATTCTAATGGCCAGTACACGTATGACGTAGCACACGGTCATGATATCACCGATTTCGAACAGTTTTTGGGCAAACTGCTCATCGTATATACCCAGCCGGTTTGGTCCTTCACCATCGTAGATGCCCGCGGATGCGAGATCTTCCGTTCCGGCTCCTGCGACAATGACGACCTGACCGAAGGTCCGATGATCACTTGCCCACCATCCGATCATACCCTGACTACAGAAGAATATCTATGTGAAAGTCAATATACCTGGATGCACCCACTGCCTACAGATAACTGCGCAGTGGTACTGTATGATTACCGTATTACAAATCCTGATGGTAGTATTGATGGGCCACATACATTGAATGCCTTGTTGAACAGAAGGTCGCCTGGTCCACTGGATGACTTCTTTGTTGCAACCTATGAATTCCAATTGGGATTGTCAGTAGTAACCTATTATGCAGAAGATGCTCAAGACAACTTGATCAGTTGCTCTATGTATATCACGGTTTCAGATAATGATGCACCGCATTTCATCAACTGTCCGGCTCCACCAGTAGTTCAAAACGCAGAAACAGGACACTGTGATGCTTATGTAGATTTTGCCCTGCCATTGGCTACGGACAACTGTAGTATCCCAACGATAGTCAAAATAGACAACACTGGTCTGAATACAGGCAGCCGTTTCCCGGTGGGTACCACCATCATGTACTGGGAGGCTAGTGATCCTTACGGAAACAAAGATACCTGTCAGATCAAAGTGATCGTAAATGATTATTGGCAAACTCCGATCCTGGCTTGTCCAACAGATAAACAACAGAACAACGACCCATGGCTCTGCGGCGCGAAGGTGTTCAACATCGCGCCTACTTATTCCGGGCCATGTAAAAATAACTATGGAGTGACTTACTCCATCTTCGGCGATGCAGCCCTCACCCAGCGCAAAGACTGTGGGGTGACGGATGCAAGCGGCAAATTCTTTGATCTGGGAGACTCCTGGGTCAAATACACGGTTCAAAATCAACCGCTGCTGCTGATCACAGAAGTGACGCAGTCCGGTGCGGTCGACCGTCTGGAGATTTCCAACCTGGGGCCTGCAGACATTGACATTTCCTGCCTGGAGATCAAACGTTTGTCTGTCAATCCAGCGGCCAATCAGACCCTTGGACCGGTGACCTTGTTGCCTTCTCTGGCAGGCAGCAACCTGCCGGTGGGCAGCACCCGTGTGTTCAACTTTACCTTCAATGGCTCGGCCAGCATGCCGGCTTGCTATACTATTTCTTACATGGGCACCATCTTTGACGAGGTATCCACGAATGGTTATGCAGGTTGCAATGGATTTACGGGTGTTTTGAATGGTGGCGACGTGATTCGCAAATGCGAAGATGATTCCGATTCAGCTGCGGATTGGGTATTGGCAGAAAACTGCTACCCGCTTACCATTGGCGCGATCAACCCGGATCTGCAGGTGATGGCCAACAATGGCACCAAGACCTCGCTGCAATCCATTGAGCCCAATAAAGTTTCCTGCGTGTTTAAGGTGAACATTAAGGACAATGAATCGCCTTTCTGTGGCAGACTGACCACCAATACGACCTATAATGGCCCCGGCATCACGGGTGTCAGTGCTACAGCCTGTAACCGCTCCACGATCACGATCCCTGCAGGCAACTGCATCATTGGCGACATCGTGTTCAATCGCACGGGTACTGCAACACCAGCCAATTCAACCATGACCCTGATCAGCCCTAAAGGCATCAAAGTGGTCATTACGGAGATCCCGGACGATTCACTGGCTACTTTGTTTGCGCAGAAGGCAGAAGGAATCTGGACATTGGATGTGGTTCCCAACCCTGGACAGACACCAACCATTACGGGTTGGTCCCTGACGGTGAATTGTATTGCTCCGTTTGATGTGCCCAACCAGACTTTGCCGAATCAGGCTGGTCAGTGTGGAGCACCATTCACCTGGATTCACCCATTCTTTGTGGATAACTGCTTTGCAGGGACTATTACGGTAGCTTACACCAGTAACAATGCAGCATGTGTGCCACCTGGAGGGTCATTGCTTGGAACCTTGGTAAAAGGCGGTTACACCAATACGCAGTTCTTCTGCGTAGGTACTACACTGGTAACTTACACGCTTACAGATGCTGCGGGCAATACTTCTACCTGTGGTTTCTCGGTGACCGTAAACGATGTGGAAAAACCAAATCTGGTTTGTCCGCCACAGAAATTCATCAACCTGAATGGGGGCGAATGTGGCGCCTTTGTCAACTATGCACCAGTTTTAGCAACGGATAACTGTGGTGTAGTAAGTACGGTAATGACGCCGCCATCTGGTTCCTGGTTCGGTATTGGCGACCATCTTGTGACTATTGTTGTCTCAGATGCTGCTGGAAACACTAAATCATGTACATTCACCGTAAGCGTCATTGAGTATATCCCTACAGACTTCAACCTGATCTGCAATGATCTGAGTAATGTATCCATGGATGCCACCTGCGTTTATGTGGTACTTGCGGACGAAGTGTTGGAAGGCGACAATTACCATTGCTTTGATGACTATATTATTACGATCAAAAACTCCGCCAATCTTCCTGTTCCAAACAGCTTTGGACCGGCGGATATTGGCAAGTTGTTTGTCATCAAGGTAACAGATCCGGAAACAGGTAATTCCTGCTGGTCCAACCTGAAGATAGAGGATAAACTTGTTCCCGAGCTTACCTGCCCGGCAAATATTACCATCGCTTGCAGCGAATCTACCGGTGTTGCGAACACGGGTAACATTATGGTCAAAGATTGCAGCACAACCACCAACGTGGTGGATGATGAATTTGCAGACTTTGGAGAGTGTGGTAGCCCGCGTGGACAGATTGTGCGTACCTGGATCGTAACAGATTTCTGGGGCAATCAATCCGCTTGTTCACAGACCATTACAATCACACCATTCAACTTACAGGATGTTGTATTCCCGGCAGAATCGACCGTTGATTGTGAAGCGGCTTACCTGGACGCCAATGCAACTGCACCTGTGAATACAGGTCGCCCAAGCATCAATGGAGCACCCATTGGAACGGGCGGTTTCTGTTCTGCTTCTATAGGATACACTGATGTAAGACTGGAAATTTGTGAAGGCAGCTACGAGATCTATCGTACCTGGCTGATTGCAAACACCTGTCTTCCACCTGGAGCAAACAATCCGATCTCCAGGGTTCAACGGATCCGGGTGAAGGACTTTGGTGGGCCAACCTTCGTTTGTCCGCCAACAGTGACAGTTTCAACCAATCCATTCCAATGCTGCGCAACCGCAGCGTTGCCAGGCATGATCGTTTCTGAAGGTTGCTCAGGCATCCTTGACCTGGAGGCAAAAGTGACCGGCATCAACCCTGCCAATGGCAATATCATCACGTTTACGGTGCCTGGCTACCTGAGTGATTTCCCTGGTAACAACCATTGGACACCTGATACCCTTGCAGTATTCAATTATACACAGTGTCTGCCATTGGGCAATTATGATGTGCGTTATAAAGCTTCAGACGGATGCGGAAATACGTCTTATTGCAATTTCCAACTCAAGGTAGCGGATCTGGTACCGCCTTCTGTGGCCTGCGACCAGTTCACACAAGTAGCATTGACCAACAACGGTGAAGCAGTGATAAACGCCTCCACTTTTGACGACGGTACTACCGACAATTGCTGCCTGGAAGATTTTGAGGTGCGTCGGATGAACTCAAACAGCTGTGACGGTACTTCATTTGATTCAACCGTTAAATTCTGCTGTGAGGATATTGGTGATACCATTCTGGTAGTGTTCCGCGCCTATGACTGCCATGGCAATTCGAATGATTGCATGGTATCTGTTTTGGTGGAAGACAAGATCAAACCAACTTGTCAGGCACCTGCTCAGGTATCTGTAAATTGCGAGAACTTCGATCCAAGCCTCTGGTCTTATGGCAAAGCCGATGTGACTGATAACTGCTGTCTGGACACCAGCAAAGTGTATCTGGGCCAGATCGGTCTGACACACTCAGTGAGTTATACCCTGTTCGATACTGTTTGTAACAAGGGTACGATCACTCGCACCTTCCGCGCCTTTGACTGTGCGAATAACTCCAGTCAGTGCACGCAGCGTGTTATCGTGACCTACCTGCAAGACTATTTCGTGAAGTTCCCGAACGACGCGATCGTGACAGTGTGTGATGGTACTGGCAACTTCGGGGAGCCAAGCTTCTTTGGTGAAGATTGTGAACTTCTGGGCGTTTCATTTGCCGATGAGATCTTCACCGTCGTACCAGATGCCTGCTTCAAGATAGAGCGGACCTGGAGCATCATCAACTGGTGTACGTTCAATCCGAACCTGCCATTTGTTGAAGTACCGAATCCAAATCCGAACCCGATCTCCAATGCATCAGCCAACCTGGCTGGTCCGACGGTCTCCGCTTGCGGAACCCTGGCTCCGTGGGCGCCAACGGTAGTAAAAATAAACCCAACAGATGCACAGGCTACGAACTACTGTTCGTTCTGGGATGCGAATGCAAACGGTTATAAGTACAAGCAAATCATCAAGATCATTGATGGTCAGGCGCCAACGGGAACATTTGTTGTACCAAGCTGCGACAACCAGAACTGGCTCACGCCGAACAACAACCAGTTGTGGAACGAGTCCTTCTGGTGGGACAATGGCATTCAGACCCATGACTTGTGCGAAGAACCCACGGATCTTTGCATCACGGGTACAGACGCCTGCTCTGGCTCGAATGTGAACATCGAATACCTCTTGTTCTTAGATCTGGACAACGACGGAACGATGGAGACAGTGATTAATTCTGTGAACACCGGCATCGCCGGTCTGGGTTGGAACAGCGTATTGTTTAATAACCTGAACACGCCAAACTTCGGTGGCGGTATACCACGTGCCTTTGATGAGCGCCTGGTACCAACCAACCAGAAGTATGGCTTCTCCATCCAGGAAACAGTAACAGGAACCAATAAGACAGCCTGTGTGCGCTGGAACACCCAGCAGCAGCAGAGCACGTATGTGACGCCAGAGTTACCATTGGGTACGCATAAGATCAAGTGGTTCATCACGGATGGTTGCGGCAATAACAAAGAGTATGAATACACCTTTACGGTGCGGGATTGCAAAGCACCAACAGTTGTTTGTCTGAATGGCCTTGCTGTGAACATCATGCCAACGGCCATGATCCAGTTGTGGGCATCCGACTTCCTGCAGTACACGGAAGACAACTGCACCCCTGCAGGTCAAATCAAGATCGGCATCCGCAAGTGCGGCACCGGAACTGGATTCCCGGTGGACGCCAACGGCAACCCGATCACGAATGTGACCTTCGACTGTACCGAACTCGGCACCCAGTGTGTTGAACTCTGGGCGATCGATGCAGCCGGCAACGCGGACTACTGCGAAACTTACGTGATCGTACAGGATAACCTGGGTAACTGCCCGATTGGCAGCCACATCAATGTAACAGGCGTATTGAAAACAGAGTTGGCAGACGGCGTAGAAGAAGCTATTGTACAAGTCAATGGTACAAGCTCATTCACACCGCCCTATTCCTACTTCGATCTCACGGATGCGGGTGGTATATATCAATTGGTTAACAACGTGCCTTTGGACGCCACCTTCACGATCGCTCCGGAAAAAGACGACAACCCACTCAACGGTGTCACCACTTATGACCTGGTGTTGATCTCTAAACACATCCTGGGTATAGAGCCATTGAACACGCCGTACAAGATGATCGCTGCGGATGCGAACAAGTCTGGTTCGATCACGACGTTTGACATTGTGGAACTCCGGAAACTGATCCTCGGTATCTACACAGAATTGCCGAACAATACTTCCTGGCGTTTTGTGGACAAGGCGTTCACGTTCCCGAATTTGAACAATCCATTCCAGACAGCCTTCCCGGAAATGGTATCGGTAGCTGCTGCGATTTCAAGCCAGTGGGGCAAAGATTTCGCTGGTGTCAAAATTGGCGACGTCAATAACACTGCGCTGGCCAATGCGACCATGCCGGCTGAAGAGCGCACTACCGTTACAGCGTTGTTTGACATTGAAGATCGCGAGGTGAAAGCAGGGGAAGCGTTTGAAGTAACCTTTAAAGCTGCACAGCAGTTGAAAGGCTTCCAGTTCACGATGTTACTCAAGGGGCTGGAGGTTGCAGGCGTACAGGAATCTGATAAAGTAACGACTGCAAACTTTGGTTTGATATTCGAAAATGCGGCAACGGTTTCGATCGATGGAACCCAGGACTTCACACTTCGTTTCCGCGCCACCAAGTCTGGCAAATTGAGCGAGATGTTGAGTGTTTCTGGTACGATCACGCGCGCTGAAGCATACGGCAATGAGGGGCGCATGGGGGTTGCATTCCGCTTCCGCTCTCAGTCAGGTTTGACTGTCAATGGTCTTGGCTTTGAGCTGTATCAAAACCAACCGAATCCGTTTGTGAACAAGACTTTCGTAGGTTTCTTCCTGCCAGAAGCAGCAGAGGCTACCCTGTCGATCATCGACGAAACAGGTAGGGTAGTGTACCAGCAAAAAGGTCAGTTCGCAAAAGGCGAGAATACGATCGCACTCGATCGTGCCTTGATCAATACCACCGGATTGTTGTTCTATAAACTGGAAACAGCTACAGACAGTGCTACGAAGAAGATGATTCAGGCGAAATAAGATAGAGATCGTAAACCTCGGAGGTCTTCAAGACCTCCGAGGTTACACAACAGCCCCGGCCCGTTCAGACGGCGTCGGGGCTGTTGTTGTACCGGCGGCTTCAGCCGCAGGAAATCTTGCAAAAAAAGCAGCAATCCTGCCCTGCAGGCCCCTTGGGAATTCGGTCATAGGAAATGCCCATGAATGGAAACAAACTATTTTGGGAGAGTGCCAGCCTGTTTTATTCAATAAAGTCACGCATCATGAAAACCAAACCTCCCACTTCAAGGTTCTCCTATCCACCATGTGCCATAACCTTCTACCATGACCTATTCCCAAAACCGCCGCATCCGCAAAGCTTACTGGACTGCTTTTGTAGTTGCCCTCAGCTACCTCTGGCTCGTTTTTTTGTGCTGGTTCCTGGGCAAAACCTGGTACCAGCGTCGAATCGGGGCACTGCATGTTCGCAATGCCGAACGCATTAAAAAAGTCATTCTGGCATTGGGTGGGCTTTTTATCAAGATCGGACAGCTGCTTTCGGTGATGTCCAATTTTTTGCCGGAGGCATTTCAGCGTCCGCTGGAAGCTTTACAGGATCGACTGCCAGCCAGGCCTTATTCGGATGTTGAGCGAAGACTGATAGAAGGACTAGGACGTCAACCTGAAGCCATTTTCAGCCGCTTTGATAGAGCGCCTATTGCAACAGCCTCCATCGGGCAGGCACACCGGGCTGCATTGTTGGACGGAACGGAAGTGGTTGTTAAAGTGCAACACTATGATATTGAAGAGATCGCACAGATCGACCTTGGGGTAGTTCAAAAACTGACCCGGATCTATTCCTGGTTCATGGATATCAAAGGACTGGATTATTTATACGCCCAGATCCGGCAGATGATCGAAGAGGAGTTGGATTTTGCCAATGAGGCTCGCGCCATGGACATCATTCGGCGGAATCTTGCGGATGAACCGGAGGTGTCCATTCCTGAAGTGTTTGCCAATTATTCTACCCGTCGAATATTGACCACACGCTATTGTGTCGGAGCAAAAATATCAGATACCGACCAGATCGATGCCTGGGGAATTGACCGCCGTGCCCTGGCAGCTCGCTTGTTGCGCATCTGGTGTCGCATGGTCTTTAAAGATGGTTATTATCATGCGGACCCGCATCCTGGTAACCTGTTGGTGGATGAAAAGGGACAGATCGTGCTCCTTGATTTTGGAGCCACGGCTAGTATATCGCCTTCATTCAGGGCTGGCATGATAAAATTGATAGAGGCTACTGTCAAAAACGATACAGAGGCTACGCTGGAAGCTTGTCGCAGTCTTGGTTTTTTGGCGGATGGCATGGAAGCTGAAAAAATGGCCCGCAAAATGATTGCTGCAATCCGCAATTTCTTTCAAAATGAGATCCAGTTTGAAGGATTGGATTTTCGGGATATTCAGATCAACCCCTTCAACAACAGCCTTTCAGATCTGATCAATGAAATAGGTTTTCGCGGAATTTCCGGTACAGTTCAGATGCCCAAGGATTATGTGTTGCTGAGCCGTACCATCACCCTGCTCTTAGGGCTTTCCAACACCCTGGACTCCGGCTATAATCCTTTGGATACCGTCCGCCCCTTTGCACAGCAATATCTTATGAAAGATAAAGGAGGAGTGGTCGGTTATGTCAAGGACCTGCTCCAACGCACCCTGACCAATGCGCTTGCCCTGCCGGATGAGCTTCAAAAGACACTGCTTAAAGTGCGTTCGGGAGAATTGGAGATCAGAACTCCGGATATTGATGCCAATGTAAAACTACTGGTCAGGGTACTTCGTCGTCTTGGTTTTGCTATTTTAGCTATCGGAATGGCATTCTTTAGTCTTAGACTCAGAGAAATGGGTTGGATAGAAGAAAGTCAGTGGGGATTTTGGGCCGCAGCTGCGTTAACTTTAGCATCCATTTGGCGAATAAAACGCACATGATTGTATATTCGCCCCATGGTTAGTTTTCATACGGATGCCAAGCGGTCACGATTCATTTGGGTACTGGTAGCTACTGTTTTTCTTGCCGATCTGTTGCTTCCAGCGCAGTTCGACATTGTATTTGTCTACCTGCTTACCCATTTTCTGGCCATCTTTTTCAAAGAAAAAAGCGATGTACTGCTGCTCGCAGTAGTCACCACAACCCTGACCATTATCGGGGCAGTAATTAAGCCTTTGGAAATTCCCTTGGCTCAGGTCTTATTGGAGCGTGTACCACCGATTCTAAGCTTTTGGGCTGCGGCGTTTTTCGTGGTTCGGTTTATTTCGTTGCGTGAATTGGAAGGGCAGCAAGAAGATAAATTTAAAGCCTTATTCCAGTATGCTACCGGAGGGATTCTGTTGGTCAATCAAAAGGGCCTGATCGTGATGGCCAACCCGGCAGCGACGCAATTATTTGCTTATCAACCCGACGAAATACTTGGGAAGCCAGTTGAAATTCTCATTCCGTCGCGATTGGCGAAGCGCCATATGGAGCATCGGGCGGATTATTACCACGACCCGCGTCCGCGCAGTATGGGAATTGGTTCAGACTTGAAAGGACTGAAAAAGGATGGCTCAGAGTTTCCGGTGGAGGTAAGTTTAAGCCCTTTTAAAAGCCCAGAAGGGGCCTTTGTGGTAGCTTTTGTCGTGGACAATACGTATAGGAAAAATTATGAAAACTCTATCCTGCAGCAGAAACAAGAACTCGCAGCCTTGACGGAAGCCTTGAAGGATCTGAACGAAGGTCTGGAAAACAAAGTGGCCGAACGTACAGAAGAATTGGAGCAGGCAAAAAATGATCTGGCAAATGCGTTGGATAAGGAACGCGAACTCGGAGAGCTTAAAAGCCGCTTTGTCAGTATGGCTTCACATGAGTTCAGGACGCCGCTTACTTCTGTACTTTCTTCTGCGGGACTGGCAAAACAATACGCCGAGCGCCAGGATTTCGAAAACGTAAAAAAACACGCGGAAAGAATCAAAAATGCAGTAAACGGGCTCAATACGATACTGACGGAATTTCTCTCGTTGGGCCGCTTAGAGGAAGGGCGTGTGTCTGTGAATGCGCAGGAGGCAAACCTTTCAGAATGCGTAGAAGAAGTGCATGAGAGCTTGAAAAACCTTTTTAAATCAGGTCAAACCTTTGAACATCGGCATACTGGCGATCTTACCACACTTATCGATTGCAATCTGGGTAAAAACATCCTGATCAACTTGATTTCGAATGCGATCAAATATTCTCCGGAAGGAGTACCGATCCTGGTTGAAACCTCCATTGGTGAAAAAAATGTCCGCATAAGCGTCCGTGATCGGGGAATGGGTATACCAGAGGCAGATCAAAAGCACTTGTTTGGGCGTTTTTTTCGGGCAAGTAATGCCACGAATACCACCCAGGGCACAGGACTTGGACTTTACATTGTGCAACGATATGCAGAGATGATGGGCGGCACCGTTGGATTTGAGAGTGCAGTAGAAGAAGGGAGCATGTTTTGGGTAGAGTTTGAAAAAGTTAAATCGAAATAAATTTTGTGATATTCCGTATTCTTGCTTATTCTTGCGAGCTATTTTTTTTCTTCACAAATTTAGTTTTGAATATGGAATCAATGTACAACTCAGACCAGGATCATCTCCCGAATGAATCTGTAGCAGAGCCCAATGTTTCGGTCGTAGATGCTGATTCCAAAGAAAAACATGCGCGTCGTTTTAAGCGCGGCCTACTTTGGATGGGGGCTGGTGCACTCACCTTAGTAACCAGTTTTGCCATTAATTTTCTCTGCTTTCAATGTGGGGTAGATTTTCACTTGCCCATGTATGTCCTGACCAGCTTGGGAGCACTGGGGTGCTTAAAAGGGATGATGAGTATCTTTTAGGGGTTAATTGGTTATTTGTTTAATTGGGGATTTGGTTATTTGTTGAACCCAGGCCTGGGTTCTCGTCTTGTCCTCCTTAGAAAACAGATACCAGGCTCGGGTTCAACAAATCCCCAATTAACCAATTCCCATCATAATTTCCACCAGGTTTGCATCGCCTGGCAAACCCAGTTTTTTGCGCAGTCGATACCGGCTGCCTTCCACCCCGCGTACAGAAATGTTGAGTAGGTTAGCAATTTCCTTTGTGCTGAGGTTCAAGCGCAGGTAAGCGCAAAGTCGCAAGTCATTCGGGGTGGTTTGTGGGTATTGTTCGCGCAGCCGTTTTAGAAAATCACCGTGCACGGAGTCAAAATGGATGGCAAAATGCTCCCAATCCTCGTCTAGTTGGGTGTCGAATTGCATGGTTCGAATGATCCGTCGAATGTCTTCGTGCAGGGTTTGGGTCGACTGTTTCTTTTCGATGGCTTTTTCCAGCGCTTCCTGTAAGGTGGTTAGTATTTCGCCTTTTTGCACCAGGTGCATGGTGGCGAGTGCCAGTTCCTGGTTTTTGTGTAATACTTCCGACTCTAATTTTTCTGCACGCAGACGGGTAATCTCCTGTGCGTTGGCTGCTACAATGCGTTGTTGTTCAGCGCTCTCCTGCTGGAAGCTCGTTTCTAAAGCATTTTTTTCGGCTTCAAATTTTGCACGCTGTCTCCGAAATCCCCAGACTAAGCCCAACAATAGCATCAAAAAATACAGACATTTTGCCATGAAACTGGCATACCAAGGCGGCCAGATCCGAAAAGGGAATTGTACGAGCTTACTTTCTACCCCGTATTCATTGCGGGCTTTAACCAAGAACACATATTCCCCGGCTGGCAAATTCAGAAAATCTCTTTCCGTTTTTTCGCTCCAGCCAGACCATTCATTGTCCAGGCCCTTGAGTTGATAACTGTAGCGGATCTGGCGGGTTTCACCAAAAGCATTTGCAGAGAAAGCGATTGATAAGGTGTTGTGACCATAAGCGAGGTTGATCTTTTCTCCGGCACTTAAAAACCCTCCAAACAACAGGCTATCTCCCATGCCAGGCAGTCGGACACTGGAAATCATTACCTGCAGCGTCGTATCTGCGTGTCGCAAACGTTCCGGATCAAGATGTAAAAAGCCTTTTTCTGAACCGAAAAAGATATTGCGTTCATTAGCCGGGAATATGTGTTCGAAGCCGCCCACCAATTGCCCGCTGAGCCAGGGAAAAGTTTGTCGGCGTATTTTCTTTTCCAGACCGGCATCTTCTACCCAAAGAACCCCTACTTCAGTTCCCCGGCAAAACCAGATATTGCCCTGCCCATCTTCCCGTAAATAACGTACTCTGCCAGCCCCTCCCAGGCGTTGATCTAAACTTGGCACAGTTTCAAAACGTTGATTGTTACCATCAAAGCGAAAAATGCCGCTATCTGCTGCGACCAGTATTTTGTTGCCTATTTCAAAAACATAATTATTTAGATCTGAAGGTAGTCCGTCTTTTTTTCCAAATAATTGCACGTCCAGATCCCGAAAATTTTCCCGGACCCGGATCCGGAACACCCCTCGGTAAGGATGCGATACCCAAAGTGCACCATCTGAATCACGTACCATGATCCTACAGGACTCGTTTAAACCATTCAGACGGCGCCTAAAAACCCATCCTCCTTTGCCAGAGCGGGTAAAAAGTGCCAGTCCGTCGTACAGGCCGGCAACCATCGCGGTGTCATTGAGTGGTACAAACTGCCAAATACCTTGCACCTCGGAAATTCGTTGAGCACCTCCTGCCTGAATCTTAAAAGCGCCTTCATGATGCCCCAGCAGCAATTTTTCTCCTACAGTACTTAAATTCCAGACCTGGCCCGTGGTGCCAGGTACCAGATGGTGCCCTGTGGATTCGAAGGGGTCAACATATTGATCGAATGCTTTGACAAACAGACCGTTGGAAGTGCCCAGCCAGAGTTGGTTCTCGTAGACCCTGGCTGCATATCCGGTGCCCTCCAGCGGGCCATCGGCTAAAATCCGATAAAAAGGCGAACTGATCTCTACCTGCGCGATTCCATTGTCCAAACCGAGCCAGATGTTGTGGGATTTATCTGCAAAAACGGAAAGCACATTGGTGTTTTGAAGGCCCTCGTTCTTTTGCAGCCATTGGATGGGGCGGCGGTTACTGCCGATTACCACCAAACCACCCAATGAAATCCCCAGTGCAATTTGTTTATTGGGTAATAAAGCTGCGGAATAAATCCGCTTTTCCTTTAAAAAGGCATCCAATGGGGTAATCCATGGGGTGAGACGATCATTGCTCAGGCAGAAAATGCCGTGTTTAAGCGTGGTAACCAGGATCGTATCTTTCCCAAAGGGCAGCAAAGCGGTGATGGGACTTTCGGGTTTATACCCTGCAGGAACTAAGGTAAATTGTTCTCCATCAAATAACATCAAGCCATTGTTATTATCATGGAGCAATATCCGGCCGTCTACTTTTCCGAGGAAACTTGATTTTCCACCGCTTGAAAAAGTGCGGATCTGCTGATTTTTTAACTGAAAAAGTAAGGCATCGCTTCGAAAACAAATGCTGCCATCGTCCGCTACAACAATATCCCAGACATCTGCAAACTGCTTGTTTTCGCCTGCAATAAGGTAGTTTAGCGGCTTGTAGGACAAACGCCCTTGTGCATCGGGACTAAAAACACCGATCTCACCCTGACCTCCGACATAAATGTTGCCATCCGGAGCAATGGCTACGGAACGGACACAAGTTCCGTTGGAGATCGGATGACGTTGCCAATGCACTCCATCAAAGACCAACAATCCTTCATTGTTAGCAAATAGGAGCCTCCCTTGTGCGTCTTGCGCAATGTCCCAATTCTGAGTTCCAGCCTGATAAACCGATTTGGTAAAATTCGTGACTGGAGGCAGGCCAAGGTTGCCTGTCTGCGCCAGGAGCACAGCTGGAAGGAATGCGCAAAGGAGTATGAGTGTTTTCAAGATGCAGAACCGTCCTTTAACAACAAAGATGGAGATGTAGAGGTCTAAAAAGTATGGACTGCAAGGTAACAAAGTGCAATAACTTTTAGTTGTCGTAGTAATGTCGTAGTCGGTGTGTATCGGTGTCGTACAGTGAAAATAGGCCATCTGAAGCACCTGTTGATATTTTTGAGGCCCAAAAAACCGTACATTCCAAAATTTAATTTCAATTTTTCAAACGCAACTTTAGCATGACAAGATTATTTACGCTGCTTCTCGCCTTTCTGTGCGTGGGCTTACAGAATGCTACATCACAGATCATTCTTGATTTTGAGGCTCCGGCCACAAGTACTTCTTTCCAATATTTTGGAAGTTCCATTGACGGGCAATTGACCCAGACCATTGCCAACCCAAATCCAAGCGGCTTAAATACCAGTGCAGTGGTACTGGAATTCAAAAAGCCAGCAGGAGCACAAACCTGGGGCGGCGGGTTCTCTAATCCCAACCCTACCACACCAGTCAATGTGATCAGCAGCACCACAATTTCTATTAAGGTGCACTTTGATCATATCGGCAACCTTACCCTTAAGCTCGAAGGCTCTCCAGACGGCGGCGCGAACTGGGTGCAAACGGTAGCCAATACGAAAGTAGGCGAGTGGGAAACCCTTACTTTCAATGTAGCACTCCCAAGTATCGAAGGGCCAAATATGCCCGCTGCTGGTCATATCTACAATACGATCACCATGTTCACAGATTTTGGGGTTAGCCCGTCTACCGACGTGGTTTCTTACGTTGATGATATCAAAGTGGATGAAGTTATCATCTGCAACACGATCCTTGACTTTGAAGCGCCTGCTACCACGACTAATTTCCAGTTTTTTGGAAGTTCCATTGATGGCCAGTTGTCAAGCAATATTGCCAACCCAAATCCAACGGGCCTGAATACCAGCGCTACCGTATTGGAGTTCAAAAAACCGGCAAACGCTCAAACTTGGGCAGGGGCCTTTTCCAACCCCAATCCCAGCAGCCCAGTGAACCTGCTGACCGGCGGACTCATTAAAATCAAATTCCACACTGACCACCCCGGAAACCTGGTGCTGAAGTTGGAAGGTGCAGTGGACGGCGCTCCAAACTGGGCTTTGCAGGTCGACAACAATGTGGTCAACGAGTGGGTTGAACTCACTTTTGACCCTTCCCTGCCTTCTTTTGAAGGTCCCAATATGCCGGGGGTAGGTCATATCTACAAGACGATCACGCTTTTTACTGACTTCGGGCAAGCGTTTACCAGCGATCAAAAATACTATATTGACGACATACAAGTGTGTACTGCTGGCAGTATTCCAACGGCAGATGTGACCTTCAAACTGGATATGAACCAATTTGCAGGCACCTATACGCAGGTTTTTGTAAGCGGTTCGTTCAATAATTTTTCAGGCTTTGCAAATCCAATGCTGGACGCAGATGGTGATAAAGTTTTTGAAACCACGCTGAATCTCCCTGTTGGCTTATACGAGTACAAGTTCACCCTGGACAACTGGGCACAGCAAGAACAGTTTTCTCCTACCACGACTTGTACCCAAACCACAATAGACGGCGCGAATGTGTTTGTCAACCGTAAATTGGCCTTGTCTGGCAATACCATTCTGAATTCGGTTTGTTTCAACTCTTGCTACAACTGTGGAGATGCGGTGAAGATCACGGTCAATCTGGGCATGAATTCCAATACGCCTGATCCGGGCGGTGTATACCTTGCCGGAGGTGGTGATTTTGGTCCTCCGGGCGGCCGATTCAAAATGTTGGATCCCGATGGAGATGGTGTGTTCAGCATTCAGATTGAGCGCCAGCGTGGATTTGCTACCTTTTATGATTTCGCCAATGGTGCTTGCCCGGACTATTCCTGCAAAGAAGACCTCGCTGGCCAACCCTGTGCTGTGCCAACCAATTACAATGACCGCTGGCTCTCTCCGGTACAACAGGATACTGTGATCAATACCTGCTATGCTACCTGCGCCACGAACACCAATTGTACGGTCGGATCAAATACGCCCGCACTGTCTAACGATTGGATGACCTTACAGCCTACACTGGCTACCGACGCGGTACAACTTGGTTTTGCTACTCCGGTTATCG
Source organism: Saprospiraceae bacterium (assembly GCA_044350425.1). Classification (GTDB taxonomy): domain Bacteria; phylum Bacteroidota; class Bacteroidia; order Chitinophagales; family Saprospiraceae; genus M3007. The sequence continues at coordinate 53,449 of JBILHS010000013.1, forward strand.
GCGCTGTCAATATCCATGTATTCGATGCAGCAGGAAAGGTTATTTTGTCGGAAATTGCCAAAGGTGTGACGGATCAGTACACCCTCCAAGTGGCCGGTCTGGGCAATGGCTTTTACTTTGTTCTGGTTCAAACGGCTGAAAAAGCTGCCAGTGCACGATTTGTAAAACAAGACTAATCATTTTTTCGCCCTTAAGAGCGTGTTTAAATTTCCATGCAAGGCAATGGAAATTTAAACACGCTCTAAGTCTGGATGTTTGTTTTCAAGGATCCAGACTTAAGGGCGATTCTAAACCAAGTTTCTTTTAAAATCAATATCCATGAAGTTCTATCTACCTATCCTCTTTCTATTCTTTGCCTTTCATGTTAACGCGCAGATCTCTGTAACAGGGTTGGTCAAAGACGCGGTTAATGGAGACCCAATCATCGGTGCAACCGTAGCTATAAAAGGGGCGGCAGGTGGAGCCATCTCCGATATCGATGGCCGTTTTCGAATAAACGTGACCACTGAAGATGCTATACTCCTGATCTCTTATACAGGATACCTATCACAGGAAATGGCGGTTGGCAAACAACGGGATTTTCAAATTTTGCTTCAAGAAAACAGTTCCGTCCTGGATGAGGTCGTGGTGGTGGGCTATGGTTCCCAAAAACGCAGCAATATCAGCGGAGCTGTGTCCTCTATTAACTCGGAAGAAATCTCTGCTCTACCAGTATTGCGCACCGAGCAGGCCTTGCAAGGCCGCGTAGCCGGGGTCTCTGTAGCGCAAAACAGCGGCTCACCGGGTAGTGCCCTCACTGTACGGGTGCGCGGCATTGGCTCCATTGGCAGCTCTGAACCACTATATATTGTGGACGGTATCCCGGTGGGTGGCCTGGACTTCCTTAACCCCAATGACATTCAGTCCATCAATATTCTGAAAGATGGCGCCTCAGCAGCCATTTACGGTGCAAGAGGTGGAAACGGTGTAGTCCTAATCACAACCAAAACCGGTGCGAAAAACCAGACAGGCAAAATCAGTTACGATGCCTATTATGGTACACAAAGTCCCTGGAAAACGGCCAACCTGCTTTCGGCCCGCGAATATGCGATCATTTCAAATGAGGCACACGTAGCTGCGGGTGTAGCACCGTTACCTGAGCTTTCAAATCCCGAGGCATTGGGTGAAGGCACAGACTGGATGGATGCTATTTTCAGCGATGCACCCATGAGTAGCCACCAGCTTAGCCTGAATGGTGGCTCCGAAAAAAGTACTTACGGCCTTTCTGGCAATGTCTTTGATCAACAAGGTATTGTGGGTGGCGATAAAGCGGCTTTCCGTCGCTATACAGTTCGGGCCAATGGATCCAATGAAGTGAAAGACTGGCTGACCATAGGGACCAATATCAGTTTTACCTCGCTCACCCGCAATGGCCTTCCGGAGAACAATGAGTTTGTCACGCCTCTGGTCCGTGCCTTGAACATGGATCCGCTGACTCCAGTGCGGAAATCCAATGGCACTTATGCCTATTCCCGGTACTCAGATACCGATATCACCAATCCGGTGAATGCAATCGAGCAAACCTACGATCGCTGGCACTCTGACCGGGTAGTAGGCCTGGTTTTTGGTGAAGTGAAACTGATGAAAAACCTGACGTTTCGCTCCGCATACAGTGTCGACGCAACGTTTGCCAAGCAGGATATTTTCTATCCGCAATTTGACCTGAGCAATGATCCGGTGCTATCTGATGCGCCTTCCGGGGAAAAAAGAGCTGTCAACTCCGTGGTGATCAACAACAATACCTGGAAAAACTGGCAATGGGAAAATGTATTGACCTGGCATAAAAACATCGCTGAACGCCACGACATCGCACTCACGGCTGGTACCTCTACCATCGAAAATCGTCATGAATACAATGGCGGAGCAAATACCAATCTGCCTTCCAACGATCCTAAAGATGCCTATATTTCGAATACCATCGACCCCATTGCTTCACAAAGCGCTTATGGTGGTGCGGACGAATCGGCCTGGCGCTCATTCTTTGGACGGGCCAACTACGAACTAGACAATAAATACCTGCTCAGCGCGGCTTTCCGTGCGGACGGATCCTCCAAGTTTGGTACCAACAACCGATATGGCTACTTTCCATCGGTTTCCGCAGGATGGGTACTCAGTCGTGAAGATTTCTGGAAATCGAATCTGGTCAATTTTATGAAACTCCGCGCATCTTGGGGACGGAATGGTAATGATCAGATCGGTAACTATGGCTATACTACAGTGGTCTATTCTGGTCAAAACTACACCTTCGGACCTACGCAGGTCATTACCAACGGAAGTGTAGCGCTTACCTCTGCCAATCCTGATTTGAAATGGGAAACCATTGAGCAAACGGACCTCGGTCTGGATCTGGAACTTTGGGATGGTCGGGTGTCTTTTACCGGTGATTATTACATCAAGAATACACTGGATATGCTTTATGCCGCGCCGATTCCACTCACACCCGGAACTGCAGCGCCCGTAACCAATGTGGCAAGTGTTAAAAACAAGGGTCTTGAACTTGCTTTAAATTATCGCAACCGCGACAGAGCTTTCAAATACAGCATTGGCGGAAACATTGCTCTTGTCAAAAACGAAGTCACTAGTCTGGGTACCGGCGGGGAACCGGTCTTCGCAGGACGTGTCCAGTCCGGGAATGCGGATGTAACCAAAACAGAGGTCGGACAGCCCATCGGTTCATTCTATGGTTATGTCACCGATGGTATTTTCCAGAATCAGCAGGAAGTTGAAAGCGGCGCATTCCAAAATGAGAATACAGCGCCTGGAGACATTCGCTTCAAAGACCTCAATGGAGACGGAACCATCAACATTGACGATCAGACGTACATCGGCAACCCATCTCCGGATATTGCTTATGGCGTGACGATGGATTTTGAGTTTAAGGGTTTTGACCTGGCAGTTTTCCTACAGGGTACGCAGGGCAACGATATCTACAATGCAACCGTGCGTTACGATTTCAATTATGTCAACCGTCCGGTTTCTGTTCTGAACCGTTGGACTGGCGCAGGTACTTCAAATGTGGAGCCTCGTGTGAACCTGCTCGACCCGAACCAGAATGCCCGGGTCAGCGATCGATTTGTAGAAGACGGCTCCTATCTGCGTCTGAAAAATGTGCAGTTGGGTTATGCGCTTCCAAAATCACTCCTGAAAAAGATCAAATTTGAAAAGTTCAGGCTGTACGTTTCCGCTCAGAATCTGTTCACCTTTACCAATTACTCTGGTATGGATCCCGAGATCGGCGCCTATGGCGGCGCACTGAATGCAGGGGTAGACAGAGGTTTTTACCCACAGGCCAGGGTGCTTTTGGGTGGCATCAATGTGACGTTTTAACTTTCCAACAAAAGCAATTCAACAACATGAAACAGCATAAATTATATTTCTTGCTCGCGCTTGCAGCCATGCTTCCGGGCGCCTGTCAAAAAGATTTCCTGGAGCGCAAACCACTGGTGGGTGCATCAGAGGAGAACTTCTACAAAAGTGAGGCGGATGCCATTGCAGCCGTGAATGCCGCGTATGCTCCATTGCAATTTGAGATCTCGCCTGCAGGGCATTTCCGCTGGTTTTGGGGCGATGTTATGTCTGACGACGCGACCAAAGGGGGCTCCGGGGACAATGATGCCAACGAGATCCTTCAACTTGAAACCTTTCGTGGACCCACCAATACAGACAATCTGGAGAGTGAGTGGTCAGCGGATTTCGAAGGCATTTACCGCGCCAATGTGGTATTGGAGCGGGTACCAGCCATTGAAATGAACACTACGCTGAAAACCCGTATTCTGGGGGAAGCCCATTTCATTCGAGCCTGGTTTTTCTACAACCTGGTGACGGTATTTGGCGGAGTTCCGCTCGCCGATCACCTGTTGGCGCCCAGTGAGTACAATCTTCCCCGCGCAGAGGCCTCTGAAGTTTGGGCCCTTATTGAAACAGATCTGAAAACGGCTGCAGCCAGTCTTCCGCTTCGGAGTGGCTATGCACAGGAAGATCTGGGACGGATCACCAAAGGCGCCGCGCAAGCCCTTTTGGCCAAGACTTATCTCTGGCAGAAACGCTGGGCAGAAGCGGAGGCTGTAGCCAATGCGGTGATACAATCCAATGAATATCAGTTGGTTTCAGATTATGCCTCCATCTTTACACAGGCAGGTGAAAACAACGCCGAGTCAGTTTTTGAAATCCAGTATATGAATGCTTCCGGTGGCAACTGGGGCAAGAACAACGCGAACGAAGGCACCTTTACACCGGTATTTCAGCGTGCGCGCGGCCAGTTCGAAGGTTTTGGATTCAATATCCCGACGGAAGATTTTGTACAAGAGTACTTTAAGGAAGGCTTTGAAGACCCACGCCTGAAAAGCACGGTGTTCCGGGTCGGAGATGCCATGGGCGACCGGGGCATTTTCACCAAAGAAGCTACGGGTGGAATTGCGTACGATTATTACGCTAAAAAGTACTTCGCCTACAAAAACGAAGATGCTCCATTTGGCGACCCGAACCCGAATGGCGGCACAAACGACCGGGTGATCCGCTTTTCAGATGTTTTGCTGATGCACGCGGAGGCTGCTGCTCAAAACGGTAACGAAGCTGGCGCACGTACGTCCCTAAATCGGGTGCGTGCCCGGGCGCGTGGCAATGCGACCAATATTTTGCCTGACATCACTGCTTCCGGACAAACTTTGATCGATGCCATTTATCGGGAGCGTCGAATTGAGCTGGGACTCGAAGGCCACCGTTTTTTTGACCTGGTGCGTACGGGTCGGGCACAGGCAGTACTGGGGCCTTTAGGCTATGTGGAAGGGACCCATAACCTGTTTCCGGTGCCACAATCTCAGGTGCAGGCGACCAACGGTGCGATTCGTCAGAATCCGGGGTATAATTGACTTATTACGAGTGTACCTACACCTCGGAGGTTTTCAAAACCTCCGAGGTGTAGGTACACTCGTAATAAGTCACAAAATCTACAACTAAAAACTCACCAATTTAACGCTTCCCGAAACGGGTTTTCGGGTAAAAAACGCATGAAAAATATACTTCCTTTGCTCGTTTTTTTGCTCGCGCTGGCTGCGTGCACCCCTCATGAGGAAAATGATATTGATCTGCTGGCCCAACCGGCAGCGCCGACGTTTTCTGTCGAATATTTGAATGGAGACTCTAACAAAGTGATCGTAACCAATTTGTCCACGGGCTTTTTTGATCACACCTTTGACTTTCCTGGAGGCCTTCCTGCCAAATCGAAGCGTGCGGTGGATACCGTACTTTATACCAAAGCAGGCGATTTCACCATCAGCCTTTACGCTTCCGGCGAAGGTGGTGGAGGGGTCTCTAAAAGCAGCAAAATTGTAAATATCGCCAAAGACGCAACGGCGGAATGTGATCCGTTGGTAAGTTTGCTGACCGGCGATTGTGAGGCCCCCGGCAAATGCTGGACATTCACCCATGCGGCTGAAGCGGTTCGGGTCGGACCAGTGCCTGGTTCAAAAGAATGGTATAAGTCGCCAGTAAACGGTCTGCAAGATGCACAGTATGACGACCGCTTTTGTTTTTACTTCCCAGGTGCCAAGTTCGAATACAACAACAACGGTTTTTCTGTGGATCCCTGGAATCAGTATTCAGTGGTACCATACACACCGCCTGCAAATCTTACCTGGCTATTGTTAAAAAGTACAGGCGATGGTGGGAAAGATCAGATCGTGTTGCCGACCGGTATGTTCATTGGCACCTGGGACTCTGGCCCGGTGTACGACATTGCTTCCCTGACCGATACCGAGTTGGTACTTCGCTCACTCATCCGGAAGCAGGATGGCACACCTGCGGGTGGTTGGTTTGAATTCACTTTAGTAAAAATCTGATCCAAAACCTTATGGATTATCTGTTCAAATCGTTGTTTTTGCTTTCCTTTTTTGGACTTCAGCAAAAATGTGCGGTGCCCCACAAGACTACGATAGCAGCAGAACCGAAACTTGTCTGGAGCGATGAATTCGGGACTTCCGGATTGCCGGACAGTACAAAATGGAATTATGACCTGGGTACAGGTTGCCCCAATCTTTGTGGTTGGGGCAACAACGAATTGCAGTTTTACACGGCCCATCGTGCAGAAAACGCGCGTGTTGAAAACGGGATGCTAATCATCGAGGCCCGCCGTGAAAAATGGCTGGAAAACAAGCAGTATACTTCGGCCCGGTTGGTTTCTAAACAGAAAGGGGATTGGACCTATGGACGCATTGAGGCTAGGATCAAAAATCCGGCTGGTCGGGGTGTTTGGTCGGCCTTCTGGATGCTGCCAACCGATTGGAAATATGGCGGTTGGCCGCGGAGCGGTGAGATCGACATTATGGAACATGTGGGGTTTAAAGCAGATTCGATATTCGCTACGGCACATACCACCTCGTTCACCAATAGCAAGGGTACCGAAAACACCAAGGCTTTTTATCTGCCGGATGCAGAATCCGCTTTCCATGTTTACGCGGTGGAATGGCGGGCGGACAGGATGGATTTTTTCATTGACAATGTTCGGTACAATACTTTTGTCAATCAGCAAAAAACAGTCGAAGAATGGCCTTATGACCAGCGATTTCATATTATTCTGAATCTTGCAGTGGGTGGCAACTGGGGCGCCATGAAAGGGGTGGACGAAAACATTTGGCCGAGACGAATGGAGGTGGATTATGTTCGGGTTTATTCGTTTTGATCCTACCTTTCTATGCCAGAGTTATAAACCGCTGAGGCTTTTTTGGAGTTAACCTATTTTTACAAAAAAATACCAACCACATGACATTTCTAAAATATGCCGCAGCAAGCTTGTTGGCTGGACTCTGTGTCTTTACTGCCTGTAAAAAAGACCCGGACCCTGTGCAACCGACACTTCCATCGCTTTCCATTGCCAACACTTCAGAAGCAGAAGGAAACGCCAATGGAAGCCTGACGGTAAAAGTCACGCTTTCAGCGGTCTCCAGCAACAATGTGCTGGTCAATTATGCCACGATAGACAGCACCGCCAAGGCAGGCTCGGATTATGTTGGAAAACCAGATGGCGAGCTAATTTTTTTGGCTGGTGAGACCGAAAAAAACATCGTGATCCAATTGAAAGGAGATGCTGTGCTGGAGCCTGATGAGCATTTTATCGTTTTACTGCTTAATCCTGTGAATGCAAACCTGGCACGGGACCGTGGCACGATCTCTATCCGCAACGATGATGCAGACAATCCATTCCATATTCCAACTACAGGTTATTCCACACCAGAAACTTATGCAGGCAAAACCCTGGTCTGGCGCGATGAATTTAATGGGACCTCTCTGGATTTGAATGCCTGGACCTTTGAAATAGGTGCCAGCGGCTGGGGCAACAATGAACTTCAGTATTACCGCCCGGAAAACACACTGTTATCGGCAGGAAACCTGATCATAGAAGCTAAGAAGGAAAATTTTGGAGGAGCAGCCTATACCTCATCTCGCCTGATTACCAAGGGAAAAAAAGAATTCAAGTTTGGGCGAATTGACATCCGGGCAGCCTTGCCGGAAGGTCAGGGTCTCTGGCCGGCACTTTGGATGTTGGGCGGAAATATCAGTACGATCCAATGGCCAGCCTGTGGGGAGATAGACATCATGGAATTGATCGGAAGCGAACCCCATCGGGTGCATGGAACGATCCATTATGGCGCCAATACCAGCCAGCACCAATATATTGGAAACTCAACAGCCCTTGCGGGCACAGCTAAGTTCAGCGATGAATTTCACGTTTTTTCCATTATCTGGGAACAGGACAAGATCAGCTGGCTGATGGATGATGTGCAGTATTATCAGATCACACCTTCCGATGTGTCTCCGACAGCCTATCCGTTCAACAACGACTTCTTCTTTATTTTCAATGTGGCTGTGGGGGGACAATGGCCTGGGGATCCGGATGGTAGTACCAATTTTCCTCAAAGAATGATTGTGGACTATGTTCGGGTATTCCAATAAATAGAAATTTCGCCTGCGTATACAAAGCACAGGCTTGAGCCCGGCAAGGATATTAGCATGAGTCATTCCAATATTTGGGGTGACTCATGTCATTTTAGGCAATGATTGGTCTCAATATGATGATGACTTGAGACCGATTTAAAAAGCATCAACTTTGCAACTTCAAACCAAGGAGCCAATCATTAAGTCTATTTTTACCCATTTCAAAGCACCCCTTTGAAGACAATATCGCATCATGAACTACGTATCCGCCGAACAAGCCCTACAGATCATTCAATCAGGCCAGCGCGTTTTTGTGCACGGAAGTGCTTCTACTCCGGTTTTCATGCTCCAGGAATTGGCCAAACAAGCCCCTCGTTTGCGAGATGTGGAGTTGATATCCATCAGTTTATATGGTGATGTTACGGTGGACAAACCCATCTATCATCCAAATTTTCGATTCAATTCTTTGTTTGTGTCAGGAAGTATCCGCCAAGCAGTCAATGAGGGACGGGCAGATTATGTTCCGGTATTTTTAAGTGAGATCCCGGAATTGTTCAAACGCGGAATTCTTCCGCTGGATGCTGCTATTGTACAGGTTTCAGAGCCAGATAAGCATGGATACTGCTCCCTAGGAACTTCTGTGGACATTGCCCGCTCTGCGGTAAACACGGCCAAACATGTGATCGCTCAGGTGAATCCTCAGGTACCACGTACCCATGGAGATGGCATGATGCACGTCAGTAGTTTCCATGCGATGGTACAGCACAGCGAACCACTCCAGGAGGTGCGGTACGGAGATGGAGTAGGGGTGGCTGAGATGCAGATCGGCCAAAGGATCGCTGAACTGATCGAGGATCGTAGCACCCTGCAAATGGGCATTGGATCTATTCCGGACGCTGTATTGCGCAGTTTATACCAGCACAAAGACCTGGGCGTACACACTGAAATGTTTTCCGATGGACTGGTCGATCTGATGGTAAAAGGCGTTGTGACCAATAAATACAAAAAGATCCACCCGGGGAAAACGGTGACGGCCTTTGCACTGGGAACCCGGCGCCTCTATGATTTTGTGGATGATAATCCTGCGGTTGCATTTCTGGATGTGGACTATGTCAACGAGGCGGCGGTGATCCGGCGCAATAAACGGGTGGTTGCCATCAACAGTGCCATCGAAATTGATATTACAGGCCAGGTCTGTGCAGATTCTATTGGAACCTATCACTATTCCGGGGTAGGCGGACAGATGGACTTTATGCGGGGAGCAGCCTTATCTGAAGGCGGCAAACCGATGGTTGCGCTTACTTCACGTACCGCCAAAGGAATTCCTCGGATCGTTCCGATGCTTAAACCAGGCGCCGGGGTGGTCACCACACGCGCACACGTCCACTATGTGGTAACGGAATATGGTGCGGTATTCTTGTTCGGAAAAAACCTTCGGGAACGGGCTAAGGCCTTGATATCCATTGCCCATCCGGACGACCGGGAAGCTTTGGAGCGCGCGGCCGCTGAACGGTTCAAAGAGTTTGTTCTGGAGGATTTAGGCTGATTTTATAGAGCGCCTTACAACGGTGCTTCACAAGAATTTTGCAAGTTTTTTCAGGAATCCTGTAATGGGTTGGTACGATAAGTCCCTAAACTTTACAGGGTGAAAATTCTTTCACAATTCATGCTCCCACTACTTTGAAAGAAACTAAAAACGATGCCCCCAAAATCCCTGCGGGCAATTCGATGGATCAAAAGACCAACGAAGATTTCAACAAAAAAAAGCCCGATCCTACAGACCCGAACCAACAAAAAGGACAACACCAGCGCCCAATTTTGATGCGGATGGCGCCCAACCTACCATGCCAGGATATCCAGGCATAAGAGACGGGCAACAAAAACCACCGAATAAAAGTGAGGGGAGCGAGTAGATCGGGTGCCAAAATACAGTGCCGCGTTCGGGCTTAGAGCCTGGACGCGGCACGATTGTTTAGGTACTCCATTTGCATTGGCTAAACATGGTAAAATCAAAAATCCCGCTTATCTTTGTAAAAAAACTGCTTATGCAAACATTTGAAATCAAAAAAGGGATTCATGTGAGCGCAGATGAGTTTCTAAATTCTGTGTCGCATCTGGATGCAACCGCACTAAGGTCTCTTTTGGAACGCGTTCAAAAAGCCTTGTCAGAGCCTAGTACGAAATCCCCTTTTGAGCGCGAAAATCATCTGGTTAAAGAAATTCAACAAATTATCCCCGCTTCTGTATTGCGTCGCTATCGGCAATTGCTGCAAAAGCACCACAATGGTTCTCTTTTGTCCAAAGAACAGGAAGAAATGCAACTGTTAGCGGATATTTTGGAGGAGAAAAGTGCAGAACGAGTGCTTTTGCTGGGAGAACTCGCTGCCTTGCGAAAAGTAAGTCTTTCAGAATTGCGAAAACAAGTACGCTTGCAGGACATATTATTCCCCTCGCAAAGGGTGGCAGTAATGAGTTAGAAAACCTGGCACTATCCTGCGGTGGCTGCAATTCCCGCAAAAGGGATAAAATGGTCGGTTTTGATGCCAACATCGGCGAATTTGTCTCGCTTTTCAACCCAAGAACGGACGTATGGAACGTGCATTTTGCCTGGAATGAGGATTTTTCCCTGGTTGAAAGCAAAACAGCTACTGGGCGGGTTACCATAACCACGCTGGAACTCAACAGAAAAGGGGTAGTCAACCTACGAAAAGCTTTGGTGCGTTTTGGCGTGTTTCCTCCCGAGCATCTGTAAAAAAGAGGTATTCTCTACTTCTATGTAGCGACCATCCCAATAATCACGATCCGTTCGAATAACAAGCCGATAATTGCCATTGCCAAAAAAAACAGCCACCGTCCTCCTCGAATCCGGTCCATAATCATGGAACCTCAAATATACCCTTGCTTTCAGCATATCCGCAGCGTGGCCTAAGGATAAAATCTGTTTCGCTGTGGTCGGCACAGCCGACAGAAATACTCGGCACGAAGCTGAAGCTTCCGCGCCAGCGTGCATTGGGCTTGGAATTTGGGCGGATTCTTGGCAGGAGTAACTTCGCGCTAGCAGGGTGAGAAAACTATAAATCCGTTGCATTTGAAATTCGAATCCGTCAATATCTTTATTTTACACGCCCTAGAAATTTTTACATATATTTTCTCCAAATGTCAAAGTAATTAAATTTTTCTCACTTAAACTGATACTCGCCATTTTAGAAAGAAAAGGATAGCAATATCTTTTTTCATTCTTCAAAATAAACCCTTTTTCTCTAATTTGATCCAAAAGATTATAATATATCGTTTTTTCGCCGAAATAATACGAACTATTATCATAATATATTGTATCATCTGCTACAAATAATATAGTAGGGTTAGAACCTTCTATTTGTGTAATTTGTACATATTTAAATGCTTCTAAAGTATCTAATTTAAATGCTTTCATTATTATGCTATTTTCACTAAAACAATAACTCTCTCCATTATACTCTTGCATAGCAGCATCCAAATTTCCTGTTAATAAAAAAGCACAAATCAAACTGTTCGATTTTACTAAGTTTAGAAAAAGGGGTAAAGATTCCATAAAAGTCAAATTTTTAAAGGTATTGAAGCTGAATTAGCTAGCTTTTTAGAGCGGAAAAACAAATGAAAAGTACTTTACGAAAAAACATCACCCATTTCATTTCCCGCCTTGCACGGTCTTTCCCAAACGCACTCCCAGGCTTTTAAGTGTAAAAACAGATCTCCCCGCCGCGCTAGGGTCTTTTTTTGACCCAGCGCCACTTCCGTGAGCACCCAAGCAAATGTACAAATCATACCTTGGCGACCTTATGAATATTATGTTTACGGCCAACAAATCAAAAAAGTCTGACAGATGGAACAAAGGCACTCCAGCAGGTTTGCTCCCCGGCTTGGAATCCTGCTGAAGTGGCGCTGGGTCAAAAAAAGACCTTTCCACGGTGAGGGAGGTGCCTTGATATGCTTGGGAGAACACTTGACGGAGCGGAAAAAACTTTCATCAAATTAATTTTATATGAATCCAAGATATAATTGATAAATTTTCATCGGGCATAAATCAATTCTCCGCCAAACCAATGCGCTGGCGCAAATCCCTGACGCTTTCCGCCAAAAGCGGCTCATATTCAAAGTCATGGTATAGATTTGTTTTGCTGCGCCAACCACGTATGAAGGCATGCCAAACCGCTTTTGGCCACAAAAACAAACCAACAAAAACGGCCCCTCCATTCAGGAACCAGGCTACAAAGGAAGTCCGGCAACCCGTGGCCAATTCCCAGGCGCCGATTTCTGCTTCACCCTTCCAATTGGCAGGATAGCCCGTCAGCACGTGATGGATGTCGTGAAATCGGGCAATCCTCACCCGGCTCGGAATATTAGGCACATAAATCGGGAACTTCCCGACGTAAATGACAAACCATTTTGCGGTATATGCGTCGTCGGTGAAGCCAAAGCGCTTGAAGAGCTGAGCGAGGGCGGCTTTGATGGGGATATGGTCGTCATAGAATTCCATGGGCATAGATTTTATGCAAAGGAAAACAGGGGAGATGAAGCGTTGATTAATTTGGAAGCGGCATTGTGTGTCACTAATCACCAAAAGTGTACCACCAGTTTGCACCAAAAGTGTACCACTTGGCAGATCAAAATCTTTAAAGTTGTCAATGATTTCGGATTGTTGCTCTTGGGTCCATTGAAGTCTAAATGCTACTAGAACACCCTCTTTTATTATCTGTACGGTCAATCCATCGTAGTAGGGAATGAAATTGGTTTCGACAAAAGTCCAGGTTTCGCCAATGGCGTGTTCCTGGCGGTCGAAATCGCTGAAGGGTTTTATGACTTTGTAGGATTGGTTGGGGCTTAGGTAGAGTGGGTTTTGCATGAGATATATAAACTGTGAATAGGGAATCATTTACCTAGCAATATCTCTCCTTTCGTATTTCCGCCCCGTCAGGTTTTTACTACTAGAGTGTGTCTGAAAAACATTGCCGGAGATGAAAATAGCAGATTTTGGGTTCTGACTGAGCGCCCTTTTTCTGGGAATAATGGGGCTTATTGCCCGAAAAAGATGCGAAAGGCAGGTTTCAAAAGATGCATTTTCAGCCCGGTGAATGTTTTTCAGACACACTCTGGGGTCTTTTTTTGACCCATCGCCACTTCCGTGAGGACTCAAGCAAATGTATGAATCATATTTTGGTACCCTTACGAATATTAATTTTATGGCCTACAAATCAAAAAGGTCCGACAGAATGACAAGGCTTGGTTGCTCGGGTTGGTAACAAACAATTGATAATCAACTAATTTAATGTGCATACTGTAGGTCATAAGACACAAGCGCGGCGTTGGGCATGGCATTTTGAGGTAAGGCCAGTGAGAAAACCTGGCGCGACAGCATATAAAAGGCTGGCCGGTCATCGTAGAAAACACTAAGCCCGGCGGGAACACCCCCAACACAGTATTTCAAAAATATTTCCAACTTTTACCAACCCTTTTTAAACGAGTTCCGATATTCCATTCAAAAGCAATTCACTTGCAAATGCAATACCACGTAAAAAGTACAGATGACGAGTTAAGACAGGGCTGTATCGAACAGCAACGTCTGGCTCAGCAGTACTTATATCAGCGGTATTTCGGACGCTTGCTTGGGATTTCCATGCGTTACACCAATAACCGGGAGGATGCTACCGATATCCTGAATCAGGCTTTTTTGAAGATTTTCAATAACCTGCATCAATATCAGGAGACCGGACCATTCGGAGCTTGGATGGCAAAAATCGTTTTTCATACCGCCATCGATCATGCCCGACACACCAGTACATATCGGAAGGTGATCAACTTTTCCATTGAAGCAGATCAATCGGTTGAAAGTGACATCAACAGCCGTCTGGATGTGGAAGACTTGTATCGCCTCATTCAGAAAATAACCCCTGCTTCCAGAACCGTTTTCAGTCTTTATGTGGTGGATGGATACAAGCACAATGAAATCGCCGACATGCTTGGTATCAGTGTCGGTACCTCCAAATGGCACCTTTCAAATGCCCGAACGGAGATGCAAAAGCAAGTTGAACAATATTATCAAACGAATCAATAAGTACCATGGATCCGAAGTTAAGCACAGCGGAAAGGAAAATGCAGGAGGAATTACTCCGGCATGAGTTCCCCTTCGATGAGAAGGCCTGGGCGTCTATGGAGGCCTTATTGGAAGAAGATAAGAAAAAGCCGGTTGCCGGGCTTCCTCCGGCTCCCAATCAAGGCATACCCGGGCCGGGACGAAACAGGAGCTTATTGCTAATTCTGCTTTTTTCAGCAGGGCTTGGCGCAGCTTCGTTGGCCTGGTGGAATGGAAAGCAGTCTTCAAATTCCATTTCTTCCTCCATTCCTTCAGGACAAAACACCGATTTACCGCTTCAAACAGTTAGGAAAGAACAGGCGAATGGGGTAAAAACAAATGCTTTGAGCCCTGAAATATCGACTGAATCACCTGGTAATTCCATTTTGAATGAGGCCCCAGCGTCGAAACGCCTTATCCCAAGCCAAAAGAAAAGGCTTAGTTCCAATCCTGTCCAAAACGAAACTTTACCGGAGAAGCCTAAACCAGAAAATGCTGTCTTTCAGGATTCAAAACCCATCAGCACGAACCAAAAGGTATCTTCTAAGACCAAATCCGACCTGAAAAATGATTCCACACAAGGAGAAGGCTTGCTTTCCCACTCGGAAGTTACTCAGGCTATAAATGAGATCGCCCTGCTTGAAAACGAGAAAGCGCCGAACACAAACCCAACGGAAACAATGGCAATGCGGCAATTTTGGGATTTGTCCAATCTATTTATCTGGCCTCCTTCCGCAATTGCTACCCCTGAGCCTCGCCTCGGCCTTGATTCATTGGTCCGTCCGGTTAAACGCGAGTCCCCTGTGATAAAACGCTTCGAACGCGGTTGGATCCTGGGAGCCAACGCCAATACCGTGGATTACCAGCCACTTCGTCTGAGTGTACTCCCGCATCTGGGCTATTTCGTAAACTATCGTTTTCGGCCGAATACCGTGCTCCAGGCTGAATTAATCACCAAGTATGTGCATGGATATCAACTGCATGCCGAATTCATGGATATAATTCCTGGCGGCTCCTCCCATATTATTTTGAACACCAACGACATCCTGTTTTTTGAATTACCAGTGGTATTAAAGCAGCAATTCAGGCCCGAACAATCCTGGTTGTTGGGTATTAAACCCTCCGGAAACTTAAAAGTGTTAAGCTACGGATTAGCTTCTTATAGCAACAATGCCCCCGGACGATTGCCAGATAGTCAAAACGGTATCCGCTATTTCGATCTCGGGCTGGTATTGGGCTGGGAATGGCGATATAGCAAATACTGGGCACTTGATATCCGTTACAATCAAGGCTTGCTCGACCTTACTTATGATCAGTTTTACCGGGACAACAGTACCCACTTAAACTCAGACCTGCAGGTTTCCCTGCGCTATTCTATTCACCATAAATCACGCCGTCATGTGCCAAAAACTCTGTTTCCTACTCCTGCTGGCAAGTAGTATCGGCTGCAAAAAGAACATAGATTTCCCTCCGGATATTCGCCCGAACGAGTTCTGGGCACAGTACACCCTAATAGATGAAACCGGCGCAGAAAAATCCTATGCGTATCGGGGGGAAGACACGGTTACGCTCAATATCCTGGATGGCTATGTGGTATCCTTAGGCTACTTTAGCAATTATGGCATTCGGGACAGCATCAAACACATCGATGCCGGACTTTCGGAATTCCTTGCAGGAACGCCTATTACGGTTCGATTAAACATGCCTGGATTGCTGACGGATCCTTACAGTGTACCGGAATGGACGGAGGAAGAACTGGAAGCGCTGGTATTTCCGGGCAAGACTTTTGTTTTTGGTGAATGCCCGGGAGAAGCAAAGATCACATTGCGGGACTATCCGAATAAAACCTGGACTTGTACCAGTAAAAACAGCAGCAACAACCAAGGCTATTTCCGGGTGGAGGAGGTAACAGACTATGGCGCTCCCGAGATCGGCGTTCCTTATTTCGGCAAAAAAGTAAAAATCAGTTTCTCTGCAACGTTGCAGCACAGCTCTGGCGCTATTTGGACCCTGAAAAATGGCGAAGCAGTATTATTTTTTCAATTTTACAAATTCTAAAATAAGCTTTTTATGAAATACCATAATTCCCTGCTGGTTGGTGGGCTGATGCTGCTCGGCACTTTGTGGAGCGCCTGCAATCAAATGAGTAATTCTTCTATCAATGATTGTCCGCCTTGCCCGAATAACACCACTTGTCAGGACGGAGATTGCGGCTGCGACCCGGATCAATTTGACATGGGCAGCTGGTGCCTGAGAAAGCATGAAAACCTGTTTGTGGCGGCCAGCCTTGATTGCCCATGTATGGATGCGGTAGGGCTCTATTTGGAGCAAATTGAACCGGAACCCGGCAACGGTTCGTATCCATTGTCGAGTTATGATCTCGTTGGGCGCGGAAAAAACAATTGGGCGTCCGTCAATAAATTCTCCTACTACCAGCGTCCAGACGGAGATAGCATTGTGATTTACAATGCAGTAATACCGGGCACTCCCGGGTACTATGCCTGTGGAGTACAGGATACCTTAAACTGTGAGATCGACTTGTTTGGCAAATTCCATGGGCCGGATACCATTCAAACCCGGGTGGTTTATACCCGTTGCCGTAACAAGGCTAATGTTGCAGTCAATTATAAGGAAATCAAGCAATTGACCTTTGTTAGAAAACGCTAATACCTCCCTTTTTAATTCCCTTAATTATGTACACATTCATTCAAATTTTTTACCTGGCGGCCTTATTTATCCCGTCTTCCATGTTTGCGCAGCAACAGGATAAGGCTTCCCGATTCACCTTGGGGTTTGCCATCGGCACTGGCTTTTCAGGTCAGGATAAATGCTATGATACCGGCGCCTACTACAAGGCAGGTCTGGTGTCAGGGTATCGCTTTTCCCGGTTTCTTTCCCTGGAGTCAAACCTGCAATTCCTACATCTGGATGGGCTGGTATATGGTTATTCCAATGGTGCAAGCTTTGAACTGAGCGGGCTGCGACAGTGGCGTAATGTAACCCTGATGCTTGGGCCTACATTTCATCTTCCAGCGCGACATGGAATAGAATGGAGCCTGGCGCCCAAAGCCGGGATGACGCTAAACCGGACCGTTCATTACATCCAGAATTTCGGAATTCCCTATCAAACTCGTTTTTATGAAGCTGATTTTCAGTCCGTTTATGAAGCCGACTTTCGAATGAGCTGGTGGTTTACAGATGGGATTGCATTTGAAACCTCTGTAGGTGTTTTTGGCACCTTGAATGGCGATAAAGCATTGACTACAAGCAAGATAGAAGGAAGTCAAATTCCGGACGATAGCCAGATGCTACCGCCGGCTTTTCTTGAGGAGCTCACCCAGCACATGGGACAAATGAGCGCCTGGAACCTTAATCTGGGCTTTCGATTCAGACTTTAGTAAATTTATTGACCTAAAAATCACCCAATCACATGCTGCTTCCTATTCTTTTGACAGGACTGCTCAGTCAGACACCCTGCTCGCCACCGGATTCCTCCGCTATTCCGATGAAGCGTTCGGGTGGAGGTATTACGCTTGGACTGCAATCCTCTATCGTAGACCCAAAGCCCTTTCAGCTCGGATCCGGTATTGTAGCTGGCTATTACCGGTACTATAAGGTAAATCGACAATGGAGCCTTCAGGTCGAATTTCAAACTAAAATAGCCACAGGCTACAATATTTACACGCATTTTGAAGACAATGTGGTGAATCCGCAGGGCCTTAGTACCAGTCGGAGAACCTTTTATGTGCGTTCGCTGGTGCTTTTTGAAATGCCCGTAGTACTCCAATACCGGCCTCAGCCAGCTTCCAGACAAATATTCTTTGGTGGACTGAGGCCTTCAATCAATGTTACTACCAAACCTGTCAATGGGAACAATAGCATTTCTGTCTCCAATGGAGTGTTCCCAAGCGATTTTAGTGCCCTATCGGTACGAAAAGCCGTTCGCAGATTTGATCTTGGACTTACCCTTGGTTGGAGTTATGCATTTTCCACACACCTTAGTCTGGACCTTCGCTATACCCAGGGGTTTGTTGACCTGACGGCTGATAACTTTTTTAAAACCAAAGACAACACGCTTAACTCAGATTTTCAAGTAAGCTTCAGAACGAACCTCTAAGTCTTCCAACAACTTCCAACTTATGTATAAGCTTCTACTCCCACTTCTGATCATTTCACTACTATTTGCCTGCAAAAAAGAGGTGGATAACCTTCCGGTTGAAAGGCCTTTTGTCCGTGACTTTTATGTACAAGGCAGATGGCGTGACACTTTGCCAATCATTTTCAGTCCATTTGATTACACTGTTGGTAAATTAGTAGAAGCTCCTTCGGGGAATCAATTTACTTGTCATGGAGCCAGGGAGCTCCTTCCAACATTCAAAACCATTCAAAGTGGCATATATGGATTATCCAGTACCAATCCGCTTTTTCTGGTCAGGTTTTCTTCTCTGGATATTGAAAATGATTGGTCCGCAGCTGAGCTGGAAGATTTGTTTGTCCCGGGGCGTATTTTCCCGATTACCGGCAATCCGGGCGAGGTTGAAATAGGCTTTGAAATCCCTGCCCTGTTCAACACGTCCTGGATAAACGAATCCGGAAAAGCCCCCAATCCATCCGGTGAGGTTAAGATATTGGCCATAGAACCTTATGAAACCGCTTATTATAATATTTTTAATTTTCTTATAACGCGTAAAGGCTATAAGGTCAGGTTGGAATTTCATGCAAACCTGGGGAGGGTGCAACCCCTGAACGGGCAACTAAAAGTAGTCGGAACGGCCGCGCTCCAGGACGGAGAGGCTTCCTTGTTTTTTGAATATTGAATGGGATGGATGGCTAGAAAAGGCATTGGTATTTACCACTCTAAAAAAGAATTCCCTCACTGTTAGCAGTGAGGGAATTCTAACCCAAACAAATAAAAACAAAAATTACTTGATGCAATTTTCCGCGCCGTCAGGTGTTCCCTAAAACATGGCACCTCCCCCGCCGCGCCAGGGTCTTTTTTTGACCCAGCGCCACTTCCGTGAGTACCCAAGCAAATGTACAAATCATACCTTGGCGACCTTACGAATATTATGTTTACGGCCAACAAATCAAAAAAGTCTGACAGTTGGAACAATGGCACTCCAGCAGGTTTATTCCTCAGCCTGGAACCCTGCCGGAGTGGCGCCGGGTCAAAAAAAGACCCTGGCGCGGCGGGGGAGGTGCCT
>JBILHS010000108.1:0-19722 GCA_044350425.1 Saprospiraceae bacterium
GTTTTTGGGATGGCCTCTCTCCTGTACGAGGAGGGGGGCTTTTTTTATGGAGTCATCTGGGGGGCATTGACTGTAGGATATGCTCTTTGCAAATTTGATTGACGAGTGATGATTACATGATTGATGATTGCTGAGGGTGGTGCAAGGGCTTGGTATTTCTAGCGGCTACCAGGATAAAAATTAGGTTTGAAGGTGCAGCGCACCGGAACTTTTTTGCCCTTGTTACCAACCCCGCTAACGGCTAAAATGGCGCTTAAATTGAAAACTTAAAAATTATCATCTGAAAACTTTTCTTTTTAGAGGATATCTTCTGGGGATTCCTTGATATTTTTGTGTTTATTTGGTATTCGCGCCGTGTTAATCCGGACCAAAGTTTCATACAGATTTAACGGACTGAAATATTTGCTTAACTTTGCCCTTTCAAAAGCGTATTTGCCCGACTGACAATGCCGCTTTTTCTGCGCAACTCCTTTTTTGTTCCATTGATATGCCGACCCCGCTCGGTAAAAGGAGTAGCCGCCCGGATCTCAAAATTTATCCCGCACCCGCATTCTTTTTCACGGATCCCGACAACAGGGTTTGCGTAAGCATTGACATTTAACATTCATACTTCAATATTTGCAAAATATGTCCCTCTCTCGTTTTAATGCACTCCAGGCGATGGAAAGCCGAACAGAGCCTTTCCCGCTGAATATGGGTGAAAGCGTGGTCGAAAACATCGCCTCTTATTTTGGCGAAAACGTTTTTAACGACGAAGCCATGCGCAATCACCTCCCTGAAAATGCATACCTGACCGTTAAAGCTGCTGTGCAAAACGGTCAAAAACTTACCCGTGACATTGCAGATGTAGTAGCAATGGGGATGAAAAAATGGGCAGAGGCGCAGAATTGCACGCACTTTGCGCACTGGTTTCAACCGCTTACCGGCAAAACTGCGGAGAAACACGATTCGTTTTTTACACTTACCCACGACGGTCGGGTGATTGAAGAATTTACCGGCTCAGCACTGGTACAACAGGAGCCTGACGGTTCGTCCTTTCCATCGGGCGGGATGCGCAGTACTTTCGAGGCCCGTGGTTATACCGTATGGGATCCTTCTAGTCCGGCCTTTATCATGGCAGTAGGAGAGGGGAAAACACTTTGCATTCCAACCATTTTTGTCACCTATGGCGGCGAAGCTCAGGACTACAAATTGCCACTCCTGCGCTCGCAGGCTTTCCTGGATAAGGCTACCGTACCGGTTGCACAAATGTTCGATCAGGAAGTGACCAAAACCACGGCCACCCTGGGCTGGGAACAGGAATATTTTCTGGTAGATGATGCCCTTTTCAATGCCCGCCCCGACCTGGCTATGACTGGCCGTACCCTGTTGGGCCGTCCTGCAGCAAAGCACCAGCAACTGGAAGACCACTATTTTGGTTCGATCCCCGAGCGCGTGTATGCCTACATGCGTGACCTGGAAATGGAATGTCACAAGCTGGGCATACCAGTGCGTACCCGTCACAATGAGGTGGCTCCCAGTCAGTACGAGCTGGCACCGATCTATGAGGAGATCAACGTGGCAGTAGACCACAACCAGCTTTTGATGGATCTGATGGAGCGCGTGGCACGGCGGCACAAGTTGCGCGTGCTGTTGCATGAAAAACCTTTCGCAGGCATCAATGGCTCCGGAAAGCACAACAACTGGAGTATGGGGACCAATACCGGGGTGAACCTGCTTTCGCCAGGAAAAAATCCGGGTACCAACCTGCGCTTCCTGACCTTTTTTGTGAACACCATCGCGGCGGTGCACAAATACGCGGATATTCTTCGGGCCAGCATTGCACATGCCGGAAACGACCACCGTCTGGGTGCAAATGAAGCCCCCCCGGCCATCATTTCTGTTTTCATTGGCGAGGCCATGAGCAAGTTGCTCGACCGAATTGCTGAAGGCAAAAATACAGATGCCAAAGAGGTAGAGCGTGCATTGGATATGATCTCTAAATTGCCTAACCTGGAGATGGACAATACAGATCGCAACCGTACTTCACCATTCGCATTCACTGGCAATAAATTCGAGATCCGTGCAGTAGGAAGCAGTCAGAACTGCGCGGGGCCAATGGCAGTAATGAATGGCATGATGGGCTTGCAACTGGAAGCTTTCAAGGCAGATGTCGATAAGTTAATGGGAGGTGGCGCCAGTCAGGATGAGGCCATTCTTTCTGTGTTGAAGGATTATATCCGTGCCTCCAAGGCCATTTGTTTTGAAGGCAATAACTACTCAGATGAATGGAAGGCGGAGGCTGCTTCACGTGGCCTGAATCATTTCGCCACCACCCCCGAAGCTCTGGATGTTTTGGGCCAAAAACTGGCCCAGGATTTTTACAGCAATTCCGGTGTGATGAGCAACGTAGAACTGGAAGCTTTCCACCTGGTTCAATTGCATAGCTACTGCACCAAGCTGGACATTGAAGCGAAGACTCTGGAAGAGATCGTTATCACGCAGGTACTTCCTGCCGTGATGCGCTATCAAACCGAACTGGCTACAAACATCAATGCCCTGCGTTCTATTGACATGGTTCAGGGCGCACGCACGCAGGTGGATCTGATGAAGCGTATTGTGGCAAACATCGAGACGATCCAGTCTGGATTGAAGAAGATGCACGAAGCGCATGATCGCGCCCACCATGCCCACAACGCAGACGATCTTCGGACTGAAGCGGGTATTTTATGCCATGAAGTGAAGCCTCAAATGGATGCCATCCGGGATGCCGTGGATGACCTCGAATCTATTGTAGATGATCAGCAGTGGCCCCTGGTGAAGTATCGGGAGTTGTTGTTTATCCGATAAACAAAGAGAAAACATGAGTCATCCCAAATTTTGAGTGTGCCTGGCCTCGGAGAGGCTTAATATTGGTAGAAAATGGAATTTTGGATTTGGATAGACCTCGTAGAGGTCCAAAGCAAAATTCGGGACGACTCATGTTTTTTTGTAATTAGTTAGCCTCAAATCTAGCACCATTTTATGCCACTGACCGAACAAGACATCCAAAACCTCCAGCGCAAGGTGGAGCGCTACCATGAAGTGTTGAAAAACACCCAGCAGTACCGCGAGATCTGGAAAAAATCCTTGAAAAAAACCATCGTATCGCATCTCCGGTCCCTGATGGAGTCAGGCAGACTGAAAGCTAAGATCCTGGAGGTCAGTGATATAGAAAACCTGGAGGCAGTAGCCTTAACCCTGGGCACCTCAGAAAGTGGTCTGGGTGAAAACGTAGGCAATGGCCTGCGTCGGGATCTGATCAAACAGAATGGATCCCTGGTCTATCAGCAGTTATTCAACGGCAAGATCCTGGTACTTATCAATCTGCCATTCATCGAAAAATATGGGCAGCCTCAGCCGCCTAAAACCATTGCCATTTATCGCCCGGAGGAATTGAAAGAACCTTACTTCCAACGCCATGTGGAAACCTTCGTGACCGATGTGAGCGCCTGGGAAGATTATGACGATGATCTGATCTCAGAACCCAACCAGCGTATCGGGTTTAAGATGAACTTTGAAAAAGAGGAACCGGGTTAAGTTTAAAGTTGCAAGTTAAAAGTGGCCGGAGTAGCGTATCAGGTTTAAAGTGGGTAGGGGGGGCTTAATAATCTACCACGGTTCCTACCGGGTTGGTTTTTTTCTTGTGTGCCAGCACTAGTTTGTTGATGCGCTGAAGGACCACTTCCTGGCCCTCATAACGGGCATAAAGTGTGACGGAGAATGTTTTTTGCTCCGGGAAGCTACACGCCACCTCGCCGTTGACAAATGGACGCCGCGGCTTACCATCTCCCAGATCCAGTTCGTAGACCGGGCCGGTGCTGGACTCCACCAGAAAGAACTTAAAGGGTTGTCCAGCCTCTGGCAACTTATTGGTTTCGAGTAGTTTACCTGTTATTTTTTGAAACGGAGCAGCCGTCTGGGCATCCGTACTGATCTGCTGATTTTCAGACTGTACAAGGGCTTTATCATTCGCGTCTGAAGGACCTTTTTGTGCGAATTGAAGCACTGCCAGACCCGCCAGGCCAAATACGGCCACAACAACGAGCAGGATGGTTTCACGGTTTGAACCTTTCATATCAGGATGGATAAAAGTGCAGGGCTGGTTAACGACGCTCGCCGGAACGCACCTGGTATTTTGCTGCAAAGGTAGAGCATGTTGGGGTTTTCTGCTGACGGCAAAAACGAGGGCTTCTATTTCAGGACTACTTTTCCGGCAGCTTCGCCATTCACTTTGAGAAAGTAGATCCCGCCAGGAGTTTCACCAGCATCCATATCCCATTGATTCGAGCCTGGGGCGGCGGAGCATGATCTTTCAAAAATGATACTTCCCTGAATATTCAGCATTTGAACCAAGAGTTCCGCGGCAGTTTCGACTTGTGCTGAAAGACTAAAACGGCCTGCAGCGGGGTTGGGTGCAATAGCGTAAGTGCGGTAAGGTGGAAGCCCGGAAAGTTGCAGTTGGTTTATTTGCCCATCTGAACCATAGGCTTCTGAGACCAGACCTTGCGGTGAGAGATGCAATAATTCAGATAAATTGCCGCCCTGAATTGCGGTGATCTCCAAAGTCAATAAGTTAGAATTTGCTTCGATCTGCTGGCCGGCTGCCTGGAGCCAGGAGATTGCCAGATCATGCTCCCTGAGCCGGAAAGATTCAGGATCAAACCCTTCCAGGACTTCCGATGTAATACTCTGGAGCTTCAGGAGCTTTGGATCAAAATTAAAGGCCAGCTGAAATCCGTCCAAGCTGGTATTTTCTCCCAGGAATAAGGAAACAAGCTTGGTTTCTCCGGGCTTAAAATCAGATGTGCGAAAAAATAAATTTTGCGTCCGGCCACGGCTGTCAGCACCTGCTGCAAGACTGTCGATGCATGGGCCGGCGTTTACGTCGCCCAGTCGAACCCCAACGAAATCTTGACATCCGCCGCTGGAAACACTCGCCGAATCCGGCATAAAACGCCAGGCGCCGCAGGGAAAAGAATCCAGAATCCCCAGAATGACCTTCCGGCCTGTCAGAATGTCAAAAGTGGTGACGGATTGGGTGCAATTCATATCCGCGGCGATGAGCTGCCAGGGGCAAAGGAAAGGTGAAATACCGAGGATGTGTTTGGAGATTAGGACCAGATCATAAGTGGTCAGCCCTGTTGGAATGCCGGCTTTGAACGGTTTCAGGGTATAGGCTGCGTTTTTAAGTGCGGCAATCTGGGATAGATTGTAGGTATTTTCTGCAATGAAAGTTGTGTCAAAGCCCGTCGCATCTACAGTCATCGACACCTCGTCAAGCGGTGTTCCAAAGGGGTCTTCGAGGCTACAATCCTTTGAAAAAAGCTCCTCGATTTTTTCCTGCAACAAGGCGATGGTCTGGGCGGCGGAATTGCCCCGAATATCAAAATATACGGTTCCGGTTCCGGGAGCAATGACAATAAATGTAGGCGTGCCCTGAAAGGGTCCAAACTGTCCACTGAGGTAAGGCTGTAAGGCTGTGATACTTCCACCATCTTTGCCTACACCCGGCATGGTGAGGCCTTTGCTGGTTTTATACTGCGCCACTTTCAGGTTGGTATCGCTGTTCAGGGTGCTGAGCAAAATGAACTCAATTTGTCCCGGATGTGCCGCCTGCATGCTGGTGTAAAGGTTTTGAACCAGTGGCGCATGGGTGGCGCAGGGTGGACAGCTGGTAAAAAAGGCTTCGATCACCACCAGTTTTTGCTGGTTGGTATAATCCTGGTAGAGCTTTTTAACCTGCCCATCCGAGGTGGTGACTGTGAAGTCAGGTGCCGGAGCCTGTGCATTTAGTTGACTTCCTGTTACAAATAACAAGGAAAGGAGCATCGGGAATATGGAGATCTTATGCATTTGTATCGGTTTGAAAAAACAAAGTTAAAAAACCATAACAAACTCAAATGGTTTCCAAACAAACAACTTTCGAAATATCGTTCATCTTACCTTTGCAAAATGCAACATCGTTTGGCTTTTTCGATCTTTTCACTGTTGGTTCTGGCCTTGTTCGCTTTTACTTCCGGCGAGGAACAGACCCCGGCACAACTCGGTGAGCAACTTTTTTCTGACCCCATTCTTTCCCTGGATAGTACGATCAGTTGCGCAAGTTGTCATATTCCACAATTTGCATTTTGTGATACGGCATTGGTCAGCAAGGGGGTTGGGGGGCACCTGGGTCGGAGAAATTCGCCGGGCATTACCAACATGAGTGCCCGATCTCATTTTTTCTATGATGGGCGGGCAGCTACCCTCGAGCAGCAGGTTCTGATGCCCATTCAGGACTCAGTAGAAATGCGCGCAAGCCTGGCCCTGGTGATTCAACGGCTCAAACGCCATAACGCATACAATGCCGCGTTCAAAAAGCTTTATGGCCGCCCGGCGGATGCTGATAAACTGGCAGAGGTTTTAGCGGCCTTCGTACGTACCCTCGAAACCTCCGATACCCCATTTGATCGATGGATGCAGGGAAAACCCAATCCAATGGGCGAGGCGGCTGTGCGAGGCCGGGAGGTTTTTATGAAAAAGGGCAAGTGTTTTGATTGTCACTTTTCTCCGGATTTTACGGGCGATGAATTCCGAAATGTAGGGCTCTATACCGGTCGCCGGAACCTGGCAGATCGGGGACGTTTCGACATTACGCACGACAGCACCGATCTGGGCAAGTTCAAAGTACCGGGTCTTCGGAATGTTGCGCTGACCGCTCCTTACATGCACAACGGCATGTTTCAGACCCTGGAAGATGTCATTGAGTTTTATGATGTGCCCAACCAAACCATACCGGGCGGGCTCAACCGCGACACGCTGCTCAATATGCCGCTAGGATTGACGGTAGAAGAAAAGTCAGATCTGAAGACATTTCTGGAAGCGTTGACGGATGATCGGTTCAGGAAGTGATTTTGGGATTTAACCACATAAGGTACATAAGGCACATAAGTTTTAGATTCAAGCTTCTTATGTGTCCTTACGTTAACAAAAATAGGATCTTACCTGTCCCAGCCACGACATTCTGAATACCCATCCTGAGTTTTAAAAAACCTTTTCTGCTCAAAATCAGTTTACAACCCATTGATTTACAATGAGCGTTTTGCGTAAACATTCAAAATTTTAAAACATGGAAAACAAGGGGCAAAACTGGAACACCCTGACGCCGGAAGAGGAACACGTCATTGCTCAAAAAGGTACAGAACGGGCCTTTACAGGAGAGTACAACAATCACAAGGCTAAAGGGTATTTTATCTGCCGTCGGTGTAATGCTCCGCTTTACAATTCTTCAGACAAATTTGACAGCGGATGTGGCTGGCCGTCGTTTGACGATGAGATACCAGGCGCCATTGTCCGCCACACCGATATTTCGTTCGGGATGAAACGGGTCGAGATCGTGTGCGCCAATTGTGAAGGCCACCTGGGCCACGTCTTTGAAGGAGAACGGATCACGCCCAAGAATACCCGACATTGCGTGAATTCGCTCTCCATCCGTTTTGTAGCGGAGTAGATGTAGGTTGGTTAAAAAGAAAAAACCCCAGGCAAGTGGCAGACGTGTTTGGGGTTTCTTTTTAATGGGTCCTGTAAGAATTTTACAGCATCGCTTCAATGATGTTCTCTTCTGTAACACCTTCGGCTTCGGCTTTGTAATTGCGCACAATACGGTGACGCAATACAAGACTGGCTATGGCCTGAACATCTTCAATATCAGGGGAGTATTTGCCACGGATAGCAGCAAAGCATTTTGCCCCCAGCGCGAGGTATTGGCTGGCACGTGGTCCTGCGCCCCAGCTCAGATAGTTGTTGGCCTCTTTGGTGGCTCTGGTCGTACCCGGGCGTGTTTTAGACACCAGTCCGACCGCATATTCCAACACATTGTCATTGATGGGTATTTTTCGGATCAGTTGCTGGTATTCCAGGATCTGCTCGCTGTTGAGGATGTGTTGCAGCGTCGCTTTGCCGGCAGAGGTGGTGCTTTTTACCACCTGTACTTCCTGCTCATAAGTAGGGTAAGTGAGCGGTATGTTGAACATAAAGCGGTCCAACTGCGCTTCAGGCAGTGGATAGGTTCCTTCCTGCTCGATCGGATTCTGGGTAGCCAGTACGAAGAAAGGAGAAGGCAGTTCGTGTCGCTGACCGCTCACGGTAACAGAGCGCTCCTGCATGGCTTCCAGAAGGGCAGCCTGGGTCTTGGGGGGAGTACGGTTGATCTCGTCCGCCAGTACGATGTTTGAAAATATCGGACCGCGCATGAAACGGAAATGTCTGGTTTCATCCAGGATCTCGGAACCGGTTATATCTGAAGGCATCAGGTCAGGGGTAAACTGAATGCGTTTGAAATCAAGGTCTAGAACTTCGGCAATGGTGCTGACAAGGAGGGTCTTGGCCAAACCCGGTACTCCAACGAGGAGCGCGTGACCATTGGAAAAAAGAGAAATGATGACTGCCCGTACCACCTCATCCTGCCCTACAATAACTTTTCCGATCTCTGCCGAAAGGTCTTTGTAAGCCTGTGCGAGCGCGTCCACAGCTTCTACGTCCGATTTGTGATTTGCCATTTTATTGTGGGTTGGTGATTGGTGATTGGTAAACTGGTGATTGGTCGATTTGTTGGGGGGACAAAAGTAGCCAATTGCATCATTCCCTAAAAGGCTGGATTACAAATGACAAGTTAAAAGCACAGATTTGTCGGCGAACGACTAGCCTGCGTATATTTTCAGACAATTCGGGCAGATACAAGAGGTGCCAAATTGGCGTTTAAGCGTCTCTAACGTGGCAGGATGGACATTGTTTAATTCCTTGCACCAGCAGGTGTCATCCGCGTAGCAAAGAAAGGGCTTTTTACATCGGGGACAATTGGCCATAAAATTGCCTTCATCCTGAACCCAGGCAGCTTCCACCCTTCCGCCGATGGATGGATGATTTTCAGGGTTTTTCTGGGCCTGCATGCGGGCACTGATCGGCGGATTGAGCTTGCGAACCTGTACTTTAACGCCCATCATTTGTGGAAACTGACGCTTCATGCGCCGTATAATGCCAGTTACCACCGTTTCCAAAAGTTTCCGTGGCTGCGCCATTTCTAACATACAGATCTGAAACACGGTTTCATAATTCACCGTCGCTTGTTCAATACTGTCACTCGCGGCAGCCAGTGCTATGCCCGTGGTCACCTCCACATTGACTATATAATCCGTACCCAGTACCTGCTCTTCCGGGTGCACCCCGTGAAAAGCATAAAAACGCATTCCTTCTAGAACTACGAGTGCCATTTTTTACCTGATACTTTTTGCTTGATACTTTTTACTTAGTGCTTTCCGCTGCATAAGCTGCTGCACCAATGATCCCCGCATTATTAAGCAATTTGGCTGATACAACGCGTGCCTGGGTATTAAGTTGATGTTTGTATTGCTCAAAAAATTTACTTTCTCCACCACCCAGGATAAACAGGTCAGGCGATAAAAGCAATTCAAGGTGGTTCAGGTATTCATTGAAACGGTCAGCCCACTCGCTGCGGCTAATCTTCAGTTTCGAGCGCGCACCGGAAGAACACCAGACTTCGGCAGATTTTCCATGTTTCCAGAGCAGGTGGCCAAATTCTGTATTCGGGATCAGCTCGCCTTTATAGAATAGCGCAGATCCAAGTCCGGTACCAATGGTGATCAGCAGCACGAGGCCGGTTTCTCCACGTCCCATTCCATGCCGCATTTCAGCAACACCTGCTGCATCGGCATCATTGGTGGCGAAAACAGGATTGCCGCAGGCTTCTCCAAACACCTTTTCAATGTTGGTTCCGATCCAGTTTTTATCAATATTGGCGGCAGAATTCGCCACCCCGTTTTTTACGATGCTGGGGAAGCCACAGCCTATCGGGCCTTTATAATTGAAAAATTCAACGATCTCCGAAAACGCTGCGGACATCGCTTTTGGTGTGGACGGTTGCGGGGTAGGTACCCGAAAACGCTCGCCCACGAGTTTTCCTCTTTCTACATCCACTACAGCGCCTTTGATGCCAGATGCACCTACGTCTATTCCTAAAATGTGGTTCATGATTTTTTTTATGTGGTCAATGGGGGTAATGTGGTCAATTGAGTGAATGTGCTTGTTTCCTGTAAGAACCGAGCAGTCACCAGCCCAGTAACCTTGTGTGTCCTTAGGTGCCTTATGTGTTAAAATTAAAAAACACTAATCTTCCGGGATCACGCTTTCTTCTTCAACCTCTTCACCAGTCTCGGAGATGATGGATCTTTGCTTGCGGCGTTCCAGAGAATTTGCGTGCATATCGAGATATTCGACCCTATTCCGCACGATCTCTGCAGCCAGGTAGATGGCTTTGATCATGGAAGTTTCGTCCGCCTCGCCTTTGCCGGCAATATCATAAGCGGTGCCATGATCGGGTGAGGTACGCACTGCGGGTAGTCCGGCAGTATAGTTTACCCCTGCGCCAAAGGAAAGTGCTTTGAAGGGCACCAGTCCCTGATCGTGGTACATCGCGAGAATGCCATCAAATTTGTTGAATTGTCCGGAGCCAAAAAATCCGTCCGCAGGGTAAGGGCCAAACGCCATCACCCCTTTGGCCTTGGCCTCTTCGATGGCCGGGCGAACAATTTTATCGTCTTCATCCCCGATAGCACCTTCATCACTGGCGTGTGGGTTGAGTCCCATGACCGCGATGGTAGGCCGTTCGATGTTGAAATCTATGCGCAGGGTTTCAGCCATGATGAGAATCTTGCGCAACACCTTTTCTTTGGTGACGGCTGCTGCTACCTCCCGAATCGGCAGGTGGTTGGTGACCAGCCCTACCCGCAGTGAATCAGACACCATCAGCATCAGGGAATCTTTGACTTTGAATGCGTTGGTGATAAACTCGGTGTGCCCAACAAACGGGAATCCAGCCAGTTGCATGGCTTTTTTGTTGATGGGTGCGGTGACCAATGCGTCGATTTCGCCGGATTTAAGGTCTTTCACGGCGCGTTCAAGTGCCTTCTGCGCACATTCCCCTCCCACTTTATCGGGCTTTCCAATAGTGATGTTCACATTGTCCGGCCAGCAGTTGATCACATTGATGCGTTCTGCCTGTGCTTCAGCCGGTGTCTCAATGGAGTGGAACTGAATATTCTCTTCCGTAATGATATTTTTATGATAGGCAATGACCTTGGTACTGCCGTACACCACCGTTTTGAATTTTTTGCCAATATTCTTGAGTCCAATAGACTTCAGGATGACCTCCAGGCCGATGCCATTGATGTCGCCGCAGGATATGCCGATGGTTATGGTTGTATTGCTCATTTTGGATGTATGAAGTATGAAGTATGATGTATGAACTATGATGTATGAACCAGGAGGTTGAAATGCAAATCTATAACATCATACATCATACATCATACATCATTTTCAGAAAGTGATATAATAGTCTCACGCCGACGCCGGTGCCTTCTTTGGTGCGATAGCCGTTGGCCACGCGCAGAAAAGCTGGCCCTGCAATGTCAAGATGAAGCCAGGGATAGTCAACAAAGTTTTCGAGGAATTTTCCTGCAGTGATCATGCCTGCATTGGAAGATCCCAGGTTTTTATAATCGGCAATATTGCTTTTGAGGTCGTCGCCAAATTCCTTCCAGAGTGGAAATTCTACCAGGCGTTCGTAAGTGGCGAAACCGCTTTCTTCCAGCTGGTTTTTGACGTCCTTCGGCGCAGTGCCCATGTAACAAATGGCCTGTGTACCCAGCGCACGGACGGCTGAACCGGTGAGTGTAGCCAGATCGATGGCCAGGGCAGGCTCGTATTTTTTTGCGTAGTGGAGGGCATCGGCCAGGATAATGCGGCCCTCTGCGTCGGTATTGACCACCTCAACGGTTTTGCCCGAGGCCATGGTAATCACATCGCCGGGAGCAAAGGCATTGTCGCCGATCTTGTTGTCTGTGATGGGGATGAGGCCGATGATATGCACCGGAAGATTCATTTGGGCTGCAACCGCCAACGTGCCCACTACGACGGCGCCTCCGGCCATGTCGCATTTCATGTAATCCATGGCTTCGCTGGGCTTGATGCTAAGGCCGCCGGTGTCGTACACCACGCCTTTCCCAACCAGGACCACGGGTTTATTGTTTTTTGCTGCAGCGGGTTTCCACTCTAAAACACAAAACCTTGGCGGCACCCGACTGGCGCGGTTCACAGCCAGAAGTCCACCCAGTTTAAGGGCTTCAATTTTTTCTTTGCCCATGATCTCGGCATTAAAACCATAGGTGCTGGCGGCCAATTCGACCGCTTCGCCCAGCTGCACCGAATCGAGATGGGAATGGGGTTCATTGACCAGGTCTCGGGCCAGAAACACCGCTTCTAACAATGCATTGGCTTCGGGAATCTCATCCGGCTCGAGGTCGTCAGAGAAGATCCTGATTTCCAGCAGGGATTTTTCGGCGGGTTTTGTAAAATATTTCAGAAACTGATAGCTCCCTAAAGCAAGTCCTTCTGCAAAGGCAAGGCTGCGGTTCTCGGCACAAAGGTTCTGAATGCCCAGGGTTTCTATTTTGTAGCGTCGGATTTCGCCCAACAGTTCATTGCCGGCCAATCGTGCTTCTTCGAGCGCGATATGCGGGTCTTTCTCTGGTTTTAAAATTCTGACAAAGACCAGTCCCTCCGCCCGGGGGAAGGAAAAGCTGGATACCTCTTGCAGGATTGCCTGACGCAGGAAAGTCATTTCACCCGTCGTGAGGAACGTATCGAGTGCGTCAAGCCGGTCTTTTTCAGCCAGCAGGACGAGATTATTATGGATGAAGTCGGCCTGTACGGCGACCAGTTGGACTCGTTTCACAGCGCGGGATGCGATTAGTGGAAGGATATCGGTTTTAAAAAGACACGCAACACGTTGACATTCAAACGCAAGTGGGCCCGGTTAAAAAGGGATGCAAAGGTAGGTTTTTCCATGTTAAATTTGAGTCATTTGCTGGAAATGGAAGTGAGTTCCTCCGCCTGAGTGCTTGGGTTCCGAAAAAAGAGAGTGAGTTCCCCCGCCCGAGTGCTTGTTTTCCGAAAATAGCGAGTGACTTCCCGGTCAGTTCCCTCCTATCGTCGGGATGACAGGGCTCGGGTGGGGATGGATAGTACTTTTTGTGGATGACATGGCTAGGGTGGCGATACCTGATTTGTTGGGCAACTGGTGAATCGGTGATAACCATTTTTAGTTCGTTTTCCCTGGCGTAGACCTTCCAGGTTTCCAAAACCTGGAAGGTCTGTCACCCAATAAAAACAAGACTTTTTACTGGTCTTGAGAGGAATCCAGCAACGAAAAAGAGCACAATTCCCTTCCAATCAGCATCATGCCGCACTTAAAAAAGAGGAGGCGCTCCCATTCTTCAACGATACTAAGCGCCAGAATCCGACATACACGTTAAATTTCTTGCATAAGATTTGCTTCTGAGCAGGGCTTGAATATCTTTGCTCTGCCTTAGCAAAAAGTAGATCTATTTTTGTAAAAACCAGTGTATGCCTGATTCGTTAACTATGCTTTCTGGTTAACCACGACACCCGGACCCCTGAACTAAAAGACCCTGGATGCACTCCCGGTGCTTCTATGTTCATCTGAACTGACGCTCATTCGTATTTTTCGATCTAATCCGTACTTATTGGGCATAATTGCTCAACAGCATGATTTTCAATGCTAACTCTCGTGTGGCGCTCTGCGCTGCAGTGTCAGTGTCTTGCCCCGAAGCTAAGGTGGGGCAGGCAATTTTTTTCTGTTTTCTAAACCATTGCAACCGATGTTCCAATGCGTATGATCGACCTTTTTTTAAATTCTAAAACCACTTTTTTATGTTTCGCAAAATTTTCTTTTGTAAAAATCAGGGGGGGGCAGTCATTGTACTGCTTGTCTCCATGCTGTTTTCTTTTTCATTCCAAATTAATGGGCAAAGCACCTGCCAGGAAGTTCAATTGGCCTGTGACGACTTTGAAATAACCGTGTGTCAAAGAACAGTAGCCATACCTGCCCCTCCCAATTGTGATGGCTGTACAGCAGTTCCAATTGACTGTCATAGAATACAATATGTAGTGCGGTTAAGTGCTGATGACGGGGTAACGGATAGTTATGATGCCAATGCACTTTGCTTCCAATTGAGTTATACCGATTTGGAGATAGCAACGGCACTTAGCTTTACAGGAGCTTCATCAGGAATGACAAGGGTTAATAAGGACGCTACCGAGTCTACGTGCATAACGGCCCCTGTTTCGGTAGTGGGTGATACTGTTTCTTTTTCATATGGTACAGGTGGGTCTTTGCCAATAATCGAGTTCACGCGCAACCAAACCAATGCCCCGTTTTTTACCGAACTCTTTACCATCGTAGTGGATGTTTATCCCACGGATATTTTTGAATTGTCGTGTTCTTTCTTCCGGTACGCTGACGGGGACGACGTAACTTGCTATTTCCCGAATACCAATACTCCACCCAGTCCTAACTTTATTGCCCCTCTGGCCTTTGAATTGGATTTGGACGAGGACAACAATGTACAATTTCTGACGGACACTCCGATCACTGATGATACGTCCACGACGGTACCATTGCGGATCAGGTCAAACCACATGAGTCCATCAGCACACTTGAAAATACCATATTTGGATTTTCTTGTCACTGTTGAATCAAGTGCCCCTATCCCACCACCAGTGCCTCAGGGCGCAACTGGCTACGAGGTTGATATAAGCCCTGCCACAGGATTAAACACTTTTTATATTGTCAAGGTGCGCCTGACAGGGAGTGCACTGGAATTTTCCAATAGCTTTGGAATTTTGGATATGTTTGATCTCTATCTAAAGCGGCCTAATCCGCAAAACATGGCCAGTACAATTGAGTTGAATTATTTGAGTGGGCGTTTTGAAGGGCAGTTTTTAACTACACCGCCGGGTGCGGTTTTTTGTAAAAAAATGATCAAAGGTGGTACTGGGGATAGAACAATTACATTCACAGGCGACGCAGTATGTGCCAATACTGGGCTTTCTTTGAACATAGCCGGTACAGCAGGAGGTATCTCTGACAATTGCGGTGACCTGTTTGTTACTGTTGGTCTGGGCATACCGAACAATTCGTCTGTTCGGGAGCTTCGTTTTGTGTTAGATTTTGAGCTGACTACAGGTGCGTATATCGATTTTGCAAATATTCAAAATAGCTTGCCGTGCAACGTGTCAAACAACATCCAATCCTGCATCGATAGGGTTGGAAACCAGGAATGCTACGAAGTGGATGGCAATACCCTTACTTATTGCTTTAGAACTTCGAGTGGAAATGAAATAAGCTATACCGGACAGACGATGGAAATTCCTGTATTTGCTGAATCCGGATGTATCAAAAATGTCACTGTCCGAGAGGCCGCATTTTACATCGTTGGACAGGGAACGGTGTCATGCGTGCCTGATATTAATGTGACAGGCTTTTATGTATGCTCGCAAGAAATATCGGGGACAATAAAATCGGGCTCTTGCTGGATAGAAGAGGCATATGTAGCAATTAAAGAAACTGGCAATGCATGTGATGACCACACCCAAGTGACGAAATGCCAGGAACCATATGCTTATTGTGTTTGTGACGAAGGCAGTTACACCATCACGCCTGTAAAGGACGACAATCATAGCAACGGAGTCACGACATACGATCTGGTGCTAATTTCCAAACATATCCTGGGCCTGGAGCCTTTTAACTCTCCTTATAAGATGATCGCAGCCGATGTCAATAAATCTGGCTCAGTTACTACATTTGACATTGTCGAGGCCCGAAAATTAATACTTGGAACGTATAACGAATTTCCAGACAATACCTCTTGGCGGTTTTTGCCAAGAGAGCTGGTCCTTGGTACTAATAATCCTTTTCCAAGCTTTGAAGATGAAAGTTCTGAAAAAATCACTGCTGAAATTGACAATAATGGTATAGCGTATTCCTATGATAGGAAAGACTTTAATCCTCCAAATTCAATCATCACGGTATCCTCGACGACTGCTGACTTTGTCGGCATCAAAGTGGGCGATGTGAACTGTACTGCAATCAACTGCGGTGTGGTCTGTGCTGATTGTGCTACCTATCCTCAAAGGCCAACCAGGCCTGGAGAGCGTTTTCTTTTTGAGGTGCCAGGTACACAGTCTGAGCCGGGAGAGACGATTATTCTTCCTGTTTATGCAGGGAGCGAACAGCCACTCATTGCATATCAGTCAGGACTTCGTTTTGACCCTGCTCGTTTTGAGTTTATAGCCATTTCCGCCGGGGATGTAACTGGTTTTACACCAGACTGCATCAGCCTGAACGAAGCGGCAACAGGAAAGATAAAGGTACTCTGGCTCAGTTTAGACCATGAGTCCAATTATCTGCAACCCGGCCAGGTGCTGTTTTATGTGGCCTTGCGCACCAAAAGTAAGGTTCGCGGCAATGAAATGATCCTGGTGACGGACGATGCTATCTTTCAGAATCTGGGCTATACTTCCAATAATTTGGAAATTCCGCTAAAGACCCAACTGCGGCTATCAAACAGACAGCACGCTCAAGAGCCTGATAGCTCACCTCTTGCGGTTTCCTGTTCTCCCAATCCGAGTTCTGGGGCAGTGGAGCTTAGCCTGCTTTCTGAAGCTCCTGCATCGGCACGGGTTTTTGTGTTTGGGCCTTACGGCGTTCGGATGTTCTATCGTGAGATTGAACTGAGTAAGGGAGCCAATAGTCTGCCCATTCGGGAAGTAGCGGACTGGGTGCCTGGAATTTACACCTGGCAGGTGCAAGCTGGTGAAGAAAAATTAACCGGCCGTTTTGTGCGGCAGTAGTTGGTCGAGCCAAAAACCTAAATATTTGAATTCCAACCCGTCCTGCTGCTTGATGCGCAGGACGGGTATTCAAGCCTATCATTTTTCTCATGAAAAACGTGCTCCTTTTCTCCATAGCCATCTTTGGCATTTCCATTTCAAACTTTGCTCAAAACCGTCTCTACGTTCACAGCAACGCAATGGGCATGAACAATGGCCAATCTTGGGCAGACGCATATCCAGATTTGAACATTGCGTTGGCTGCGGCACAGCCCGGTGATTCAATATGGGTGGCTGAAGGTACTTACGTCCCCACGACTGGCAATGATCGCACAATCTCCTTCGTGCAAAAAAGTGGGGTGCGGCTCTATGGTGGTTTTGAAGGTACAGAAACTCACCTGGACCAGCGGAACTTGCCTTTTAACCCGACGGTGCTCAGCGGTGACATTGGAATTTCGGGCGATAGTACTGACAATGCCTTTACTATCCTTTACATGAAAAACCCGGACAGCCTGACCGTGTTGGACGGATTTTTTTTCAGGCATGGCATTGCGAATTACACGCCCACAGATCAACCTGCCACCAGTGCATATAAATGCGGTGGCGCGCTCTACATCATGGCTGCAGATGGCTGGGCATATCCACTGATTAAGAATTGCCATTTTGAACACAACTATGCCTATTCCCATGGCGGTGCAGTGTATGCCAATGGCAGCGGTACGGGATCGGTTGCTCCTCAATTTATTAATTGTTCGTTTGAGCACAACCGCGCCAGATTGGATGGCGGTGCACTTTACCGCAATGGAGGCAGTTGGGTAGAACGGAGCCCTGACTTTGGCAACTGCCTTTTCAAGAGCAATATCGCAGAACGGCGAGGCGGAGGGCTTTGTTACAACGAATCGGAACGGACGGACTGGATAGATTTACAAGGATGTGATTTTTTGCACAACCAATCCGGATTAAATGGAGGGGGGCTTCACCTCAACGTAGGTCGGGTAACAGGTACGAATATATTTGTGAAGGGTTGTCGATTTGAAGGGAATGGTAACGATTCAGGCACGTCTCAAGGTGAGGTTTTTTCTCTGTCTAGCTTTATGCTACTGGATATGGGTACTTTAAAGATAGATAGTTGTTCATTTATTGAAAACGACTCAGGTGATATTTTTTTTGCTGATGTTTTGGGTAATAGCCAAGTTAAAATTGCAAAATCAATTGCAAACAGTCAAAATTGGGGACGAGATTTTAAATTAAATGATTTTGCTGTGTCTGAGATAATACAATCAACTCTAACAAACACTTTCATTTCAGTTGATAAACAATTTAACTTTAGCATGAATGTGATAAAGAAAAGTGCGATAGAACTTTATCAAGGTACGATGGCTAATATGTCTAATAATTTTTACCTAGAACATATAAGCAGTAGATTCTTTGCTAATTCACAAATCTTTTTCGATAATAACACTATGGTGGAAGGAAATGGTGATTTTTTTGTAGGACGTAATAGTGTTCTAAATTTCTACAATAGTATATTAAATGAGACTGAAAATATTAAGGTTTCCACAGCAAGTGGCCCTGCTCCCCAAATACTTTTTGACCATTGTTTATTTAATGCGATTTCCATGTGTGAGTCGCTTTCACAGTATGTCACCTGCGGCCCCAACAATCTCTTCAACTTAGACCCCCAATTCCGCGACCCCGCCAACGGAGACTACTCCCTGCTCCCTTGCTCGCCCCTGATCAATGCGGGCTCAAACGCCGCCGCCGCCGGTCTCCTGACCGACCTGGCCGGCAATCCCCGCATCCAGGACGGCACGGTAGATATCGGGGCTTTCGAGTCTCCAGCTTTCAGCCTGGCTGCAGAACCCGTGGTAAAACCAGCATGCGTTGGCGAGTCCAACGGCAGCATCTCCATCAGCCCGGTATTTGGCTGTGAACCCTACACGTACAACTGGTCGCCCCAGGCTGGCACCGGCCCTGAACTCAGCGGCCTGCCTCCCGGCAGCTACCTGCTTACCCTCACGGACGGCAGTGGACGGCAACTCCTGGATACTGTACAGGTAAATACTGCCAGCCTTCCCGAGCTGAATGCCAGCAGCACGGACGTGGATTGTACCATCGGGCTGGGCGGCAGCATCACCGCTTTAGTCAGCAACGGCACTGCGCCCTATCATTATCAGTGGCTACCCACGGCCGCAGACACGGCTTATCTGACACAGCTTCCTCCGGGCAATTATTCCTTGACAGTCACCGACATCAATGGTTGCCGGGATTCGGCCTCATCCAATATCGCGCTACAAGGCCTGCTAAGTCTGATGGTAGATGGCCAGATCATTCGTTGTTTTGGCGAAACCGGCTGGCTGTCTGCCACTCCGGTAACGGGGCTTGCGCCCTTTAGCTGGGCCTGGACGGGCTGGCCGGGCACCGATGCGGTGGCAGAGCCACTGGGACCAGGCAATTATTCCGTGACGGTTACAGACACTTACGGCTGCACGTCTTCGAAAACTTTTCCGCCGATGACGGAGCCAGGATTGCTCACCGTAGGCACTGGCAGCAGCGACCAGACCCAAACGAATCCGCCCAATGGTGCTGCGGTGGTGACAACCATCTCTGGCGGCACAGGGCCCTTTGGTTATCAATGGGACATTGGAAGCACAGAGCAGGCCATCGCCGGACTCCTGGCTGGCACCTACACGGTGACAGTGACGGACCAAAACGGCTGTGAGGCGGTAGCAGAGGTGGTGGTGGATTTGATGGTGGGTACAGGCGAGGTAGCGGGTGAAGCGATGTTGATTTACCCGAATCCGGCGGTGGATTGGGTGCAGATTACCTGTTCAGAACCTGTGGATGGTAATTGGGTGACGCTTTCTGATGCATCAGGTCGGGTGCTTCGTTCTGTAGCTTTGGCAAGGGGATCGGAAGCGGTAATGCTAGACCTTAGAGGCTTGCCGGCCGGGG
>JBILHS010000217.1:0-4065 GCA_044350425.1 Saprospiraceae bacterium
CTCAAAAGTGCATGCACTCGGCCTAAGCGCACTTGATGCGGACAGGTCCCGTCAGGATGACAACTCACGTTGAGCTATAGATTGGAAGTGGTTAATTCCATTTTGAAACCTACCACGAATATCGCGGGAGCTAGGGTTTATTTTTAAAGGTGGCGAATTCGCCACCTTTAAAAATAAACCCTCAACAAACCCAAACCGCACCTTGTATACCCATATCAATACCCGATAAGGTACAATTTCAAAAATAACCAATTTTTATACCCGAAAGGGTATCTGTTTCCAAAAACCACTAAATTTGCACCCGAAAAGGTATAAATATGACGCTCCATGAATTTGCAAAAGCCAAAAGAAAGGCTTCCAGGCTAACACAACCAGAGCTGGCAGGAAAAGCCGGTGTGGGTCTACGGTTCATTCGGGAGCTAGAGCAAGGCAAGAAAACCCTGCGCCTGGATAAGGTGAATCAGGTACTTGGATTATTCGGGTACGAGGCAGGTGCAGTAAAAGTATCTCCACAGCCAGACGTCAAAAAGGAATAAGCGTATTCAGCTCTTTGAAATCCCCCCCAAAGCATTTACTTTTGAACACGCCTGCAACCCAAAAACACAGGTTCCAAATCCATGCTTAAACGACTCCTGCTACCGATCTTATTTTCACTGCCCGGAATCACTTTTGCCCAGACACCCGATTATTTTGTAGATGGCTCCAGATGGGTGTACGAAACCTCCGAAAGCTGGGAGCCCGGACAGACCTTTCAACGCAGTCAGACAGAACAAAACATCATTCACGGCGACACCCTGATCGGAAATGTGGTGTACCGCAAGCTTTTTACCACCATCCACGCCACAACAACAGTTTATCTGCCCCCGCCTCAACCGCCCACCCTTCTGTACAGTCAGGATAGTCTGGGGCCTGCTTTTATTCGATTTGATCCGGTTCAAAACAAGGTTTACTATCTCCCGGATACGGATTCCACTGAAAGGGTCATTTATGATTTCAATTTGCAGGTGGGAGATCTGCTGCCCATGCAGCCTTTGATTTTTACGCCCGGACGGGTTGATTCGATTCAAATTGTGTCGCTTTTTGGCCAATCTGTAAAGAAATTTTATACCGGCTTCAATCGCAGTGATCCGGGTTATGCACACAATTACATCCTGGAAGGTCTGGGAGGCAGCAACGGGCTTACCGTGAATCAACCTGTTGGGTGGGTGGTATCCGGCGGCTTGTTCTCTACCAGCCTGCTTTGTTTCCAGAGCGGCGACAGTACCTATGCTACCACCCAGGGAGATTGCCCGTTTCTGGAATTTATTTCCACAAAAGATGCCGTGAAGGATGCCGTGCAAGTTCTGATCTCTCCCAACCCAACGCGGGGTGCTTTTACGGTCTTGGTGGATGAAGGACTACAACATGCCAGGTTCCGGATCATGGATTGCACCGGGAAAACCCTGCAATCCAGGGAACTGTCCGGACAAACTACCCCAGGTCAATTGCCTTCCCCTGGGATTTATTTTTGGACGCTGGAACAGCAAGGGCAGGTCGTCCGGACCGGCAAGCTGATTTGTCATTGAAATTGCTGCGAATTTTCAGGTTACCATTTCCTGCCAGGGCCGGCATACCTCGTACCCTTTTTGGGCGAAATACGCCCGCGTCTCTGCCTCCGAACGCGCACTCGTAACCAGCACAAAATCTCCGCCCCAGGCGCCCAGGCTCTTTACTTCGCCCCAAAAATCTCCAAAATACAGGTCTTTGGCACGGGGCAACCTCAGGTTGTCGCTGATCAGAATTTCATGCTCCAGGATGGCAGCCTCCAGGGCTTCCAGGGTTTGGGCATCGAGGAATTGTTGGGTCAGGCGGGAAATTTCATCGAGTAATTCAGGACTTTTGGGCGCTTTTTCGCGGAATCGGGCAATGCCGTCGCGGCTGTTTTGTTTTTTGCCCAGAAACACAAAATAGAGCTGATCAGCGTAGGCAGGCGCAAAATGTACCGGCTCCACGATGGGTGTTTGTCCTTCCAGACGATACAGGATCGGTCCTTCGGCATAGGCGCAGGCCAGATCGTAGCCGGAGCCTCCAAGCGTTTCGAAAAGGATTTTATAAGGATCCACAGCGGCCCAGCGTGCCATTGCAGCAATGAGGGTGCTGCTGGTGCCGAGTCCCCATTCACGCGGAAAATCGTTCTGGGTAAAGACCCGAAACGATTGATTTTCAATAAAAAAGGAAAGATTTTGTCGCTGACAGGCCTGGAGTATCCCGGCCAGAGTCCGGGCAGTTTGGTCATCGGAGGCACTCAGGATCTGGAAATCAGGCCACATAAATTCCGCCTCAAACCATACCGTGCCGTCGGGATTTTGGCTTTGCCAACTCAACTTTCCAATAGCATCCCCTTCCTCCACCCACAAGGTTTGTCCGAAACGAACGGGCATCGCCAGGGCCGTTGCGCCATCGAGCACAAAGTACTCTCCGGTGAGCAGGAGTTTGCCTTGGGCTCGTGTCTCGAAAACGCTGGTAACAAGTGACAAGTTTAGAGTTGCAAGTTAAAAGTTACAAGTTTAAAGTGGCGAGTTTAAAGTTAAAAGTGGCAAGTTACAAGTGGACAACGACCCATATTAAGCAGTTGTGCCACTTTTAACTTGCCACTTTAAACTTGAAACTTATAACTAATTAAAGCCCAAATTCTTTTTTGATATCCGCTACAGCATCCAGTTTCTCCCAGGTAAAGGTTTCGACTGTTTTGGTTTCTGCTTTCCCGTTAAGACCGATGCTGACCGTTTTCATATGAGGCGTACGGCCAAAGTGACCATAAGCAGCCGTCTCAGAGAAGATCGGATTTTTCAAACCATAGCGGCGCACAATGGCTGCCGGACGCAAGTCAAAAATATGCGTGATCTTTTGTGCGATCTCGCCGTCGCTCATTCCTTTGAGCTTGCAGGTGCCATAGGTGTTCACGTACAAACCTACCGGCTTGGCTACGCCGATCGCATAAGCAACCTGTACCAAGACTTGTTTGCACAAGCCACTGGCTACGAGGTTTTTAGCAATGTGGCGGGTTGCATAAGCAGCAGAACGGTCTACTTTAGACGGGTCTTTACCGCTGAATGCACCGCCTCCGTGTGCGCCTTTGCCACCGTAGGTATCCACGATGATCTTACGGCCTGTTAGACCGGTATCGCCGTGTGGTCCGCCGATCACGAATTTGCCCGTTGGGTTGATGAAGTATTTTACGTCTGCAGTAAACAACCGGGCCTCGCGGGCTGGCAACAGTTTCTTCACCCGTGGGATCAGGATCCGTTGCATATCTGCAGCGATCTTGGCGAGCATTTTTTCGTCCTCGTCAAAGTCATCGTGCTGTGTAGAGATCACGATGGTATCGATCTTTTTTGGCACGTGTTTGTCCGTGTATTCGATCGTCACCTGGCTTTTAGCGTCCGGGCGCAGGTATTTCATTTGCTTGCCTTCTTTGCGGATGGCAGCGAGTTCGCGCAGGAGCAGGTGTGCCAGATCCAAAGGAAGCGGCATAAAGTTCGCTGTTTCATCGGTCGCGTAACCAAACATCATGCCCTGGTCACCAGCGCCCTGATCGTCTTCTTTTTTACCCACGTCTACGCCCTGTGCGATGTCAGCGCTTTGTTCGTGGATAGCCGAAAGAATACCGCAGCTTTTAGCGTCAAACTGATATTCAGCTTTTGTGTAACCGATGCGTTCGATGGTTTTGCGGGCCGCTTCCTGCACGTCCACATAGGCGTGAGAGCGTACTTCTCCGGCAATTACCACCAAACCAGTGGTCACAAGCGTTTCGCAGGCAACTTTAGAATTAGGGTCCTGACGGAGAAACTCGTCAAGGATGGCGTCGCTGATTTGGTCGGCCACTTTATCGGGGTGCCCTTCGGATACGGATTCTGAGGTGAAGAGATATGCCATTCTGGAATGATGTATGAACTATGATGTATGATGTATGATGTTTGAAAAATGGGGTTGTGCATGAAATACTTCTACACTTAGCGAAAGTTGTGAAGTATGTCCCCGAATTTTGCGCCGCAAAGGTAGATTTTCCCCCACAGAAAAAGAAAG
>JBILHS010000126.1:0-15332 GCA_044350425.1 Saprospiraceae bacterium
TACATCATAGTTCATACATCATACATAAAATATGAATCTCGCAGAACTCCGTCAGCACTACGCCCTCGAATCGCTTTCAGAAACCGATGTGCGGCCTGATCCGGTGGCACAATTTGCTTTTTGGTTTGAGGAAGCTCAGGCCAGTCAGGTGTCCGAACCCAATGCCATGACCCTGGCTACGGCCAGCGCGGATGGTCGCCCTGGCGCCCGTACCGTTTTGCTGAAAGACTTTGGCAATCAGGGATTTACGTTTTTTACCAACTATGATAGCCAGAAAGGGGAAGACCTGGCAGCAAATCCGCAGGCAGCCTTACTGTTTACCTGGCTGGATCTTCAGCGACAGATCCGTATTGAAGGACGGGTGGAAAAAATTGATCCGGAAGTATCGCTGGCCTATTTTCAGAGTCGCCCGCGGGAAAGCCAGATAGGTGCCTGGGCCAGTCCGCAAAGCCAGGTCATTGCCGGGCGCGAGGTTTTGCAGAAACTTGAACATGAAGTTGAAGTTAAGTTTTCCGGGGTCGAAAAATTGCCTCTTCCGCCCAATTGGGGAGGTTATCGGGTAATTCCTGAAGTATTTGAATTCTGGCAGGGCCGGATGAGTCGCTTGCACGACCGCATCCTTTATACAAAAGAAGGAGAGGTTTGGAAGATCGGGCGATTGGCGCCTTGAACGGGGTATAATATCGGCATTGACTTGATGCTAATTTGTCACGGTAGCCGCAGAGCGGCTTAACGTCGGTAGATGGATTTAACGAACAGTCAATACGGTGCAGCGCACCGGAACAATTCGCCAGGAGTTCCGGTGCGCTGCACCTCCGAACCGATGTTATTTTCCGATTACTACCGACATTAGGCCGCTCTGCGGCTATAGTGACAGCCTAAAGTTATGGTAACATCATTCCCAACACCATAACCGACCACTCTGATTCAAAAAGAATAAACCGCAATCCCTGAAGGGGTCTGCAGAAACAAGCGTTTTTTTGAAAACCCAAAGACCGCTTTTTCAGATCGCGCCATTTCTGGCAATGGGATGGTCTTTGAATAGCCCCCCCGCCAGTTTTCGATACGAATCCCTGCCTGATCTACAAAGTAAAGCGTCCCGTTTTCTACTTCAAAGCGTGTCAGGCCTTTGAGCAACAAGGTTTTGTCCAGCTGAGCAAATGGATCAAAAATAGCAACACCTTGCAAGGGGTCGCTCAAAAACACCCCCTGACCACCATCGTCCCGGATACAGGCAGGGGCAAAACGCTGTGAAAACTCCAGGCTCAGCGGCTGACTTTCCAATAACTTTTCGCCGGCGGTCGAAAGTTTAAGCAAATAGGCACTGGACTCATCATAAGCCCATAAATTGCCATCCGCAGCACTGGCCAGACAACGCACGGCCGGGTATCCGAC
This sequence comes from Saprospiraceae bacterium, assembly GCA_044350425.1. Taxonomy (GTDB): domain Bacteria; phylum Bacteroidota; class Bacteroidia; order Chitinophagales; family Saprospiraceae; genus M3007. Next base: position 1,396 of record JBILHS010000126.1, read on the forward strand.
CTCTCCAAGCTTGAGTCGCCCGAGTTCCGTCAGATTGCGGTCCAGAAAAACAGCCGTTTGATAATCCGCATACCAGAGCAGAACTTTCAAGGGATTGGAAGCATCCAGAAAGGCCGGGCGGCCCAAACGATTGTTGGAGTACCGGGAGACAAACCTGCCGGTAGAATCATATTTTTCCACCTCAAATCCATGCAATAAATAGGTGTTGGCCAGGTGATCCCCGGCCACAAAATGGGCGGATTCGGGAATGGTAAAAATATAAGCACAGGTATCCTGAGTCCTGGCTTCAGCGGACCAGAGGGAAAGGAATAAAAGTAGGGTTATTGTATTTTTGAGCGTCATTTCAGGTGTTATAACAGGGTTTATAGCTGATCTTTCGATCTATGAACAGCTGTATAAATTTAAGGCAGGTTTTCAAGCGCTTGTGCCAAAAGTCCCGTAAGGACTATCAACAGATTATTTCGTTTTTTCTGGCACAAACCTTCCAGGTTTTTAAAACGACCCAAAATGAATATAATTTGGTGTAATGCTTGAGCAAAAAACTTATAAGACAGCCTCAATAAGCAAGTGGGTTGCATTTTTCGCAAACCACTTGCCGTCAGGTACTAACTTAAATATGCGTATATTTGGTATCCCTCCATTCTAAAACCATCCACTACTTTTGTCCAAAATTCCACACCATCGTGTATAGCCAGGCCGCACAACGTACGCTCTACGAACTTTCGAAAAAATTGCTTTTCTCCCCACAGGCTACGCTGTTCGCGGATCCTCCCGCCGAACGTGCGGAAGATCTCCGCAACGTGCTGCGTTACCATGAATGGCGCTACTACGTGGGCAATGACCCGGTCATCAGCGACTTTGAGTACGACCAGCTTTACAAGCAGCTGGTTGACATTGAAGCCGCGCACCCCCAATTGGTTGCCCCGGATTCTCCTACCCAGCGCGTGGGCAAAGATCTGACGGAAAATGCGCCACAGGTTTCCCACCTGACGCCCATGCTCTCGTTGGACAATAGTTACAACGCAGAAGACCTCAATGCTTTTGATGAGTCCGTGAAAAAACTCTGCGGACTGGATAAGGATTCAGACGTTGAATACTGTGTAGAGCCCAAATACGACGGAGGCACCATCGCCCTGGTGTATGAAAACGACCGACTCATCCGGGCAGCCACCCGCGGCAATGGTTATGTCGGGGAGGAGATCACCGCCAATATCCGCACCCTGCGCTCGGTGCCTTTGCAGGCGGAATTTTCGAAACACGGCATTTCAAAGGTGGAATTGCGTGGAGAAGCACTCATCCGAAAAGATATTTTTGAAAAAATAAACAAGGCCCGTCTGGAAGTCGGTGATACCGTTTTTGCCAATCCACGCAATGCGGCCACCGGAGGACTTCGAATGAAAGACCCCCGTGAAGCGGCAGAAAGGGGACTGGAGGCATTCCTCTATCAATTGGGCTATGCGGTGGATCAGGATGGAAATAATGTACTCAACCAATTCAAAAGTCACGACGAAAGCATTCACCTGTTAGAATCTCTGTCGTTCAAAACTCCCCTGGCAAGCAGCGGTACCCTGCAACATTTGCCCGCCACCAAAACCTTTCAAAACATCGGGGAGGTGGTACAGTTTTGCAAAGACTGGCAGGAATATCGGGACGAGTATCCCTATGAACTGGATGGTATGGTAGTGAAGGTGAACAGTCTGAAATTGCAGGAAAAGTGTGGATTCACCAGTCACCATCCACGCTGGGCCATTGCGTTCAAATTCAAGGCCAGGCAGGCCACCACCCGACTGCGGGATGTGGAATTTCAGGTAGGAAAAACAGGCGCCGTTACCCCGGTTGCCAAACTGGAGCCTGTGGCGCTTGCGGGCGTGATCGTGCAAAACGTGAGCATGCACAATGAGGAGTTCATCCGCTCCAAAGACCTCCGAATCGGCGATCAGGTGCTGGTAGAACGGGCGGGCGATGTAATTCCATACATTGTGAAAAGCCTGGCAGAACTACGCACGGGCTCGGAGCAGGAGATCCATTACCCCAAGAACTGTCCGGTCTGTCAATCTGTCCTGGTCAAACCGGACGAAGAAGCCATCTGGCGCTGCGAAAACGCCGAATGCGAGGCGCAGGTGCTGGCGCGCATGGTATTTCACACTTCGAAACACGCCATGGACATCGAAGGCCTGGGGGAAAGCACCATCGAAAAATTCTTCAAACTGGGCTGGCTGCATTCTATTGCCGATCTTTACCGGCTGGATTACGCGAAAATTGCGAAACTGGAGGGCTTTGGTGAAAAATCGGCAGCCAATATGAGAGCGGCTGTGGACAAAGCCCGGAAAAATCCGATCCAACGCTTGTTACACTCCCTCAGCGTACACCATTTGGGTCAACGCACCAGTAAGATCCTGGCAGCTGAAATAGAACACGTGCTGGACCTAAAAAACTGGGATCTCGAAAAATACCAGACCATTAAAGACATCGGTCCGGTAGTGGCGAAAAACATTTTCAACTTTTTCCAGAACCCGCACAACATTGAATTGTTGGAGACCATGGAAAGTCTTGGTGTAAACCTGCGTCAAACGGAAGAAGACCAGAAATCGGATGTCAATGTGGATGGCCCTCTGTATGGCAAAAGCATTTTATTCACCGGAACACTTTCGCAGATGACCCGGGAAGAGGCCGAGAAAAAAGCGGCTGCGGCCGGGGCCAGTCTGATGAGTGCCGTGAGCAAACACCTTAGTATATTGGTGGTGGGCGAAAAAGCGGGTTCAAAACTTAAAAAAGCGCAGGCTTTGGAGACGGTGGAGATCTGGACGGAGGGGGAGTTTTTGGAGCGGATTCAGGAGCAAAGCTGATTTAATCTTATATTTGTCAAAAATATCGAAAATGTCACTAATTGCTGTCGAAACGCGCAAACGCGCGATTTTAGAATATCTTGCTGAGACACAAGACGAATTGGTTTTGATGCAAATTGAAAACTTGCTTAAACCTTCAATTGATATTTGGGATGAACTTTCAGAACCACAAAAGCAATTGATTATCCAAGGAGTTGAGGCTTTAAATAACGGCCCAAAAATCGGGTATGAAGATTTTATCACAAAATACCGCAGCCGCCAAAAAGCATGAATATCGTACTCTCCGAACCAGCTGCGGAGCAATTACAAGCACTGCTTGATTACCTTGAAGTTGAATGGTCACAACGTGTCCAAGATGGTTTTTTATTAAAACTCGAGCGTTCATTCATTGCTTTGCGGCAGTTCCCACGGGCATTTCCAAAATCTGAAAAATTTCCTGGTCTGCATAAATGCGTTATTACAGCACAGTGTTCTGCATACTATCGGGTTTATGAGGAGGAAATTCAAATCATCGCTTTTTTTGATAATAGAATGGACTTGCCGACAATATGAAAATCCTCCTCGTCAACAATACCAAAATCCCCGTCCACCTTTACGGTGGCACCGAACGCGTCATCTGGTGGTTAGGCAAATCGCTGGTTCGCATGGGCCATGAAGTCACCTATCTGGTCAAAGCAGGTTCCTCCTGTCCCTTCGCCAAGGTCCTGACAATCAACGATAAAAAGCCCCTGGCAGAGCAGATTCCGGAAGATTGCGATGTGGTGCACATGCACTATGAAACGACGGAGGAATTGCCCAAGCCGCACATTACAACCCTTCATGGCAATATCTCCGAACCGAAGACCTTCGATCGGAATACCGTTTTTATTTCCCACAACCACGCCCAACGGCATGGCGGATCGGTGTTTGTCCACAATGGCATTGATTTCGATGATTATGGCAAACCCGACCTGAACAACCGCCGGATGTATTTTCACTTTCTGGGTAATGCTGCCTGGCGAGTAAAAAACGTGCGGGGCGCCATTGACCTGGCCGGAAAAGCAGGAGAGCGCCTGCATGTCATCGGAGGCACCCGGGTCAATTTCCGCATGGGACTGCGCATCACCCTCACGCCCCATGTTCGTTTTCACGGGATGTTGGGCGGCGATGGTAAAAATGCGATCATCAATGCCTCCAAGGGGCTCATTTTTCCGGTTTTGTGGCACGAGCCTTTTGGCCTGGCCATCGTCGAAAGCCTGTATTTCGGATGCCCTGTATTTGGCACACCCTTCGGCTCTCTACCTGAATTATTAGGCAAAAAGGAGTTGGGGGAACGGAAAAAAAGCAACTGGAACGGCACCGTCGATGCCTATTATTCCGACTTCGGCTGCCTTTCTGTAAAAAAATCGGAGCTCGTAGAAGCCATCAAAAATGCCAATGCATTCGAGCCAAAAAGTTGTCACGAACATGCGGTAGAAAATTTCTCTGCGGATCGAATGGCAAAGGATTACCTGCGGCTTTACGAACAGGTGTTGAATGGCAAGCCCATCCATGAGGAAGCGCCTGTGCTTGCAGAAGCGCCTTCGGATAAGCTACTGACCATGAAAGAGTAAGCCTTAGCTGGTAATATATTGCTCCAGGCTTTGGATGCGGTCTTCCTGTTCCCGAATGATGGCAGTAACGACATCGCTGATGCTGATCAGTCCTACGATACGCCCATCCTCCAGTACCGGTAGGTGACGGAATTTTTTCTCAGACATCAATCGCATACACTCCTCAATGCTGGAATCTGGTCCAACGGTGATTACATGCGTGGTCATCACGGCATCAATAGGCGTACTTTTTGCCTTGCGGTCCTTAAGAATACCCTTCCGGGCATAATCACGCTCTGAAAAAATACCCACCAGACGCTCCTGCTCCATGACCATCACGGCGCCAATATTGCGTTCAGCCATGAGCTCAAGTGCTTCTATGACCATTTGAGTGGGAGATAGTGCGTACACCGCGTTTTGCACCTTGGAATCAAGGATTTGACGGACTTTTAGCATATGGATCAGTTTGGATCGGTTGAAGAATAGTGGGTGACTTTCAGGCAGATTATTTTATTGGATAAAAGTAAGGTATATTATTGAATTAAAACAACCTAAAGCGGGAAAAGTCGTCATAAGCTCCATGTCAAGTCCCCGGGCAAAAAAGTTTATCAGCTGCTTATCCGTATACGCCCTGTTTGCGTGTGCCTTAGCTGCCCAATCCTCCACAGTCCGGCTAGTACTGGAGGCTTCAGAGCAAGCTGATTTCTGGAAAAACATTCAGGGATTTAAGCCTTCGCCCCTGGAACGTCAGGGAGACACGGCTACCTTTCAGATCGTCCCGCCTGCCCACATCGATACGTTTTTGCTTCGGCTACTCCCCCATTTTCATCAGGGATCTTTTTTGCTCGCATCCATAGATTCTGTAGCAACTCCAGACTCCAATGCACGGGTGCTCCGGCTTGGCCCGTCCATGCGCTGGGTTTCTTTACGGGCCGGAGCCGGATTCGGGAAAGAAAACTGGTTGGACGCGGCCGGGTTCAGGGTCAAAAATTTTACCGATAAACCGCTCCGATACAACTCCGTGTTGAAACTGGAGCAATCCATTCTGGAGCAGGCAGAAAACAACGGTTATCCTTTCGCGGCGGTATGGCTTGACAGTGTGCGGGTGCAGGAAGACGGACAGGTATCCGCCGTCTTACAAATGGACCGGAATCGTTTTTTTGAATTCAGAACCTTCAGGATCAAGGGAGATGTAAAACTCCCCGGGTCCTATCTGCCCAATTACCTGGGGATCAAAACCGGAATGCCTTACAGCCGGGCACGCGTCTTGCGCCTGCGCGAGCAATTGCGTTCGCTGGTATTTTTAGAGCCCACGGCCAATCCGATCGTCACGTTTTCCGGCAATTCCAAGCTTCCCGCAAAAGCATCAGATCCTCCCGGCGCCGGGGTGGGCGAGGCAACCATCCACCTGTTTCTTCAAAAAAAGCGCGCCAGCAGGTTTGACTTCCTCATCGGGCTGCTGCCCCAACCGAATGCCACGGATGGAAAACTGCTGCTTACGGGCTCACTCAGTGCCGCTTTTCAGAATGCCCTGAACCTGGGCGAGCGATTTTCGGCTGAACTGGAGCGACTGCGCCCGGAAACCCAAAAAGTTGATATTCAGGCCGGATTGCCTTATATCCTGGGAACCTCCTTTGGTGCTGAAGCCCGGCTGGGTATTTTTCGCCGCGACAGTACCTGGACAGACGCTCAATCTGAACTCGGGGTCTCCTACCTATTTACTGGAACCAATTTTGTCCGTTTTTTCTGGGAGAACAAGAGCTCTTCACTTCAAAAAGTGGATACCCTTGCCGTGTTGTCCTCCCGTCAATTGCCGTCCATTCTTGATTTCAGACAAAATGGTTTTGGTCTTGAAACGGCGCTTTCCAGGCTGGATTACCGCTTCAACCCCCGGAAAGGTTGGTTGGTCACCTTAAAGGCCGTAGCTGGTTTCAATACCGTGCGGCGCAATTCCCAGATCGAAAATCTCCGGGATGCGGCAGATCCGGCGTATTCTTTTGCAAGCCTTTATGACACAGTATCCGAAAGATCAGCCCGATACCGGACGGAGATCCGGGGCGAAATCTTTCTGCCGTTTTTTTTGCGGAGCACGATCAAGATCGGGCTTCGCGGAGGAGGGATCTTTTCGGAGAAGCCGGTTTTAGCCAACGAAAATTACCGGCTTGGAGGCAACAAACTGTTGCGGGGTTTTGATGAGGAGAGTTTATTTGCCACCCGCTTTGTGGTCGGCACGGCAGAATGGCGCTTATTGACCGGGCAAAATTCCTTCCTTTTGGTCTTTGCGGATTGGGCTTATCTGGAAAATCTGGCTGCAAATACCCGGGTTTTTCTTCGTCCCCTGGGCCTGGGTGCCGGCTTGAATTTTGAGACCCGGGCAGGCATATTTGGGATCTCTGCGGCGGTGGGTCGCCGGGATGTGGGGCAATCGGTGAATTTCAGAGCAACCAAATTCCACCTGGGATACGTTAGTCTTTTTTGAGGGGTGATCAATCAAATCACTTTAATCACAGTATAAATCAATTTCCGCTGTCACGAAAGCTTCAGCGATACCCGAATAAGCATGTAACTTGGCACCTGAAATCTTGATTCGGGTTAAATTTTGGCAAATCATAGCATACGCAGGCCTTAGCGCCGGCACATCTTCACCAAAACACGAACTTCCCGCCATGAAAAAACTACTTGAGCGTTCTTTTTTATCCGCCATGGCTTTTGCCCGCCCTGTAATTTTAATGGCGACCTGGATACTTGTCTGGGTTGCAGTGGGCTTTTCACCTACCAGGGTATCGGCCCAGGACCCGATCTTTTCGCAGTTCTATGCCATGCCCTTGCAGATCAACCCTGCTTTTTCGGGCAGTGCGGGCGCTCCACGCGCTGGTCTGGCCTATCGCAATCAGTGGACCGGATTTCAGAGTGCTTACCGCACTTATGCTGCCTATTACGAGCAAAGTTTTGACCGCCTGAATAGTGGCATTGGCTTTCATCTGGAAGGCGACAATGCCGGGGATGGCATCTTCATTACCAACCGGTTTTCCGGCGCATACGCCTATCGACTCAAAGTGAGCGATCAGATCGCACTCAAACTGGGCCTTGAAATGGGCGTGCATCAGGTAAATCTGAACTGGGACAAATTATTATTCCCGGATCAGATCGATGACGTCAATGGTTTTGTGTACAATACAGAGGAGATCCGCCCGGATCGGCCGAACCGGACCGAATTAGATATTTCCAGCGGATTACTGTTGCTGAGTAAAAAATTCTACCTCGGCGTGGGCCTGAAACACCTCAATACACCCAGCCAGAGCATCCTTCGGGTAAAAAACAACCTGGTTCCCGGCTTGCCCATCCGATATACTTTTCACGGTGGCACCGAGTGGATTGTTAAAAAGGGCAATAAACAACAAGAGTCCTCGTTTGTTTCTCCAAACTTTCTTTTTGTAGCCCAGGGACCGTACAAACAATTGAATGTGGGCGCATACGCGAGTCTGGGGCCTATTTTTGCGGGAACCTGGTTTCGGCATACTTTTCGCAATTCCGATGCCGTTATCCTGTTGGTGGGATTCAGAGAAGGGCCATTTAAACTGGGGATCAGCTACGATGCAACGATCTCAAAACTGGCAAACAACGCCGGAGGCACTTTCGAACTGACCCTTGGCCTGCTGTTTAAAGACAAAAAACGTCCGAACATCAATGATTGCACCCGGATGTTTCAGTGATTTTGATAAGATTCGTTAAAATTTGAACGAACACACCCAACTAGAAATTTACTTTTTCTACATTTGCCACTCATTTTTTTTCAAAACCTGTAGTTTAATACAATGAAGAAAACACTAATTCACGGGTTGACTTTTGCCCTGCTGGTGTTCGTTCTAGCCAGCTGCGGACGCAAATCCGAAAGCTCCTCCACCACGGGCTGGAAGTACAACGACCAGAAGTGGGGCGGATTCGAAAAGACCGACTACGAAGGCCAAGCCACGGGCCCTAACCTTATGTTCATCGAAGGGGGTACCTTCGTAATGGGTAAGGTTCAACAAGATGTAACCTATGAATGGAACAACATCGAGCGTCGCGTAACAGTAGGATCGTTTTATATTGACGAGACCGAAGTACGCAACATTGACTACCAGGAATACCTCTACTGGGTTAAGAAGACGTATGGTGAAACTTATCCTGAAGTTTGGAAACGTGCACTACCAGATACGCTTGTATGGCGCGAAGAACTCGCGTACAACGAGCCGATGGTAGAATACTACTTCCGTACGCCGGACTATTACGACTATCCGATGGTAGGCGTAACCTGGAATCAGGCTAATGACTTTTGTAAATGGCGTACGGATCGCGTGAATGAGATGATTCTCATCAAGCGTGGTATCATTGAGCCAACACCTGACCAAAAAGACGATAACAACTTCAACACGGAAGCTTATCTCGTAGGTCAGTACCAGCCTTCCCCACGAAAATTGCTCAAAGACCAGGCTACTGGCGGCGAGCGTCAGGTACGCCTCGAAGACGGTATCCTGCTTCCTGAGTACCGCCTCCCAACCGAATCTGAGTGGGAGTTTGCAGCACTGGGTCTTCTTGGAAACCAGGCTACTACCAAAGACGAACTGATCACAGACCGTCGTATCTATCCTTGGAATGGCAACACGGTGCGCTATCAAAAGCGTAACAAAAACCAGGGTAAGATGCTTGCCAACTTCAAACGTGGCGGTGGTGACTATGGTGGTATGGCCGGCTCTTTGAATGACAAAGCGTTCTTCCCTGCTGAAGTGCTTTCTGGCTGGCCAAACGATTACGGCCTCTACAACATGGCTGGTAACGTAAACGAATGGACTGGTGACCTGTATCGTCCACTCACGGCTTCCGATCTGGAAGACACCGAGAGCCAGGAGTTGAATGCATTCCGTGGTAATAAATTTGCGACCAAAACGCTGGATCCTGAAACAGGTGCGCCTATTCAAAAAGATAGCCTGGGTCGTCTGATCTACGAATTGGTAGACACTACTACTACTGCGCTTCGCGACAACTACAAGCGTCCGGATGCTTATAACTTCCTCGATGGTGACAAAGAGTCTACCGTAGAGTACCGTTATGGCATCAGCTCTTTGATCAGTGATAAAGCTCGCGTTATTAAGGGTGGATCCTGGGCTGACCGTGCTTTCTGGCTATCGCCCGGCGCACGTCGTTTCCTGGAAGAAGACAAAGCTACCAGAACCATTGGTTTCCGCTGCGCAATGGCCCGTAAAGGTGCTGTAATGGGCAATGGTACCAAGGATGGTAACCACTTCAAAGGCAAGCGCAAAAAGCAAAGCCGTCGTTACGACTAATTTTGCTGCCTGATATTTTTGTGCAAAAAAACGGGAAGGTCAAAAGCCTTCCCGTTTTTTATTGGATCAGGAATGGAAACAAACACACCTCCCTCGCATAGCTGGCTTCGATCCGGGCTGCTTTCCTTTTCGGAAAAAGTAGCTGCCATGACGTTCAACCTTGGCACAGCCATGCTGCTGCTTCGGCTCCTGACCAAGGAGGAATTTGCAAGCTGGGGCATTTTCATCCTCTTGGCCTACTTCGTTGAGATGGGCCGGAACGGGCTGCTTCAAAATGGTTTGGTACGCGCCTTGGCTACCCGAAAAGATAATCTGGATGAACAAGCCAAAATAATCACCGCCGCGCTGATACTGAATCTTTCCTTTTCGATCCTTTCCAATCTGATCATCTGGCTTGCTGCTGACTGGATCTGTGCACAATATCAGGTGCCGATGCTGGCCCAAATGTTTCCTGCGTTCTTTATCGCCAATGGGGTGATGGCACTTTGCACGCATTATTCCTTCATACAACAGGCCCATTTCGACTTCCGGGGGATGTTCTGGACTTCCGTCCTTTATCGTGGGATTCCCTTTGTCTGGGTTTTGTATTGCTTTTGGGCAGGAGAAACGGTACCACTCTGGCAATTTAGTATTGCAGTATTGTTTGGCACTGTACTGGCTGCGGTAGCTGCCTGGTGGAATGCCCGGCCTTTCTTATACTGGACCAGAAGGCCGGACGCTGCCTGGTTTTGGAACCTGTTGGGTTATGGAAAGTTTGTTTTAGGAACCAATCTTTCTACCATGTTCTATCGAAACATTTCAAAACTGACCCTGGGCCAATTATTAGGCCCTGCGGCCTTTGCTGTTTATGATGCTGCAGGTCGGGTGACGCAGTTGGTAGAAGCTCCGGCCTTTAGTATTGCAGCGGTGGTGTTTCCAAAAAGCGCAGAAAAAATGGCACTGGAGGGCGCTGCAGGGGTGAAAAATCTATATGAACGCAGTGTGGGGGCTACCCTGGCAGTGATTCTGCCTTTTGTAGTTTTTGTACTCTTGTTCGCTGAACCCACGATCCGGATCTTTGCGGGGAGTCAGTACATGGAATCTGCGAACATCCTCCGCCTGACCGCCTTTTTTGGCCTGTTTATGCCCTTTGCTGTCCAGTTCGGAACCTTACTGGACGCGACCGGAAAACCGGGTGTAAACTTTGTCTACACCTTCATTACAGCCCTGCTCAACCTGGGACTGAGTTATCTTTTTATTCATAAATATGGCTTGTATGGCGCTGCGTATGCCACCTTAGCCGGGTTCGCCCTGAGCTTTGTCCTGATGCAGGAATACCTGCACAAACAATTCAGGATCAACGCATGGAAAGCATTTTACTACATCCCCGAATTTTATGGATTGGGCTGGGCCATTCTGATCAGGAAGCTTAAAAGGGAGGGTGGTTCCTGAAACATCGGCAATCGTAAATCAACCCTCCACTTCAATCCCGAATATTCGGGATAATCATCAATCGTCACTCAAAAAAATCTGATTTTAATGAGTTTGACCTGGGAAGCCCCTTTAACCTGCTATTCCACCACCACTTTTCGGGTGACCCGCTTACCCTGATCATCGCGGATTTCCACAAAATACAGCCCGGGAGCCATGCCCGATAGTTGCAAGAACGCCTGAGCGGAGCCTTCCGGCTGATGGCCACTGGAGATCAATTGCCCGGAGATATTACTCAACTTCCAGGACCAGGCACCGGCATCTTTGCTTTGCAACTGTAGGTTCAGCAGATCATGCGCAGGGTTGGGATAAATTGTTACATTAAGTTGATTTTCAGGGGCTTGAGTACCCACAGAATTGTTTTTGAGTTTCAGCATAAACAAACCATTCTGCATGTCGCCGGTGATGATATTGCCTGATGGAAGCCAGGGATAGTTGCCCCAGTTGCCAAAATAACCCGTGTAGGTCACATTTTCCGGGTGCGTATCGTAAGCTGCCAGCAAGACCGGCTGCGTTGGATTGCTGATGTCGTAAGCGATCAGCCCGTCTTCATATTGGGAATTGAACAGGATATTATCCTTGATGTAAACGTTGTGCGGTATGGCCGTTTTGTCTCCCGCATCCACCGAATATTTGTCCAGGAAGGTACCTGCGATTTCAATTTCACCCAATGCCAGGTTTTGTAAGTCTACGATCTGAATGGGTCGGCCAGCCGGTATTTCCTCGGTGTAATAAGCATGGGTGCCTGCTGCATTCAGCCAGGAATTATGATTGTACCCGCCGGTGCTGATCTGGGCCAGCAAAACCGGATTGAGTGGATCTTTCATCGCGTAGATGTAGTAGCCTTCATTGCCGGAAGAGGCATAAATGGTATCGTTGCGCACATAAGAATCGTGTAGTCCTTCTCCCTGAAATGTGGCATTCGCAAGGAAGGTGGGCGAATCAGGATTCTGGCTCACATCCAACACGATGATCCCCTGTGTGGCACTGCCACCGTTCAGGTAAATACGTCCTGAAACGGTGTCTAGTGTAATGGTATGCGCTTTTTCGAACAATGCGTTGCTCCAATAGGTACGCACAATGGTATCTTCCGCATGGCTTAGGTCAAAGATCATGAGCCCTTCGGTAGTGCCATCCGAAACTGCGTAAATGCGGTTTTTGTAGGATTTGAATTCGCGCCAGATCGTATTGGCTGTTCCCTGAAACTTGCCCACCAGTTTGGGTGCAGTGGGTGCCGTCACATCAAAGAATAAGACGTGTTCTGCCCCTCCGAGAACGGCATATTCGCGGCCATTGACGGCCAGGCCCCAACAGCCGCTGTATTGCAGTTTAAGGTTGTTGGGCGAAGCGACAGGCAGTGCATCATCGTCCCAATGGCCCAGAAAATCGAAAGAATAAGTGCTTTGGCTCTGCACAACATTCAAAAAGAGGGAACTCAAAATCAGTATGGAAAACAGTTTGTTCATGTAAATTTTATCTTGAAGCCTCAAAGATATCATGTTGAGAGGAGCTATCTGTAAAGGAAAAGCTTCTTTTCGCAGAAAGGCGAAGAAAAACAAGTGCGTACCTTGCGGCCACACAGCAATATGACGCCGATGAAAAAAATAGATATGCACACCCACCTCCTGCCTGAGCGGCTTCCGAATTTTGCGGAAAAGTTCGGCTACGGAGAATTTATACACCTGCAACACCACATCCCCGGTTTTGCGCGCATGATGAAAGGAGATACCTTTTTCCGCGAGATCGCCTCCAACTGCTGGGATCCGCAGGTGCGCATCAGCGAATATGCGCACTTCCGTACGCCGGTGCAGGTGGTTTGTACCATTCCGGTCATGTTCAGCTATTGGGCAAAACCGAAAGACTGCCTCGACCTTTCCATGTACCTCAACGATCATCTGGCAGGGGTGGTAGAGGATTATCCCGAACACTATCTGGCCCTGGGCACCCTGCCGATGCAAGACACAGACCTGGCGATCCAGGAGCTGGAACGGCTGCATGGTCTTGGTTTTCCGGGGGTTCAGATCGGCTCCAACGTCAATCAACTGAACCTGAGCGAACCACAATTCTTCCCCATTTTCGAGGCTTGTCAGCGGCTCAACATGGCTGTTTTTGTACACCCCTGGGAAATGATGGGCGAGGCCGAAATGCGGAAATACTGGCTGCCCTGGCTGGTTGGGATGCCCGCAGAAACCAGTCGGGCTGCCTGTTCGCTCATTTTTGGGGGTGTGCTGGAGCGGCTGCCCCAGTTGCGCGTTTGTCTCGCGCATTCCGGTGGATCCTTTGTGCCTACGATCGGACGTATTGAACACGGGTTCAATTGCAGGCCCGATCTGGTGGCCATAGACAATTCTGTTTCTCCACGGGATTATTTGCGCCGGTTCTGGTACGACTCGGCTACACACGACCCGCAACTGTTCCGCTATATTCTGGAAGTGGTGGGGGCTGAAAAAATCTGCCTGGGTACAGACTACCCGTTCCCCTTGGGCGATCTTGAAATTGGGAAATTCATTGAAGAAATGGGTCTGCCGGAGGAGACTTTGGAGCGGGTGTTTTTTAAAAACAGTCTGGAGTGGTTGTTTGGGAAAAAAGAGGCTTGAGTTTGGGGTTGCAAGACTTTAGTATTGGACAATTTCAGAACGAGAGGCTGTCTTACAAGTCTTTCACCCAAGCTTTATTCCAAATTTTATTCTTTTTGAGTTGATAAACCTTCCAGGTTTTAAAAACCT
>JBILHS010000188.1:0-5966 GCA_044350425.1 Saprospiraceae bacterium
CCGGTGCGATACAACAAAACAAGCGCGTCCTTTGAATATGAGTATCCGGTGGAATTGAAATTGGGTTATAAAAAAAAGTAAAAAGTATTTTGTTCGTTCCAGTTTTACTGGAGTGCTGGATAGGAGTATTGCCTGCAAGTCGCAACTGTGGGCATTCCTGAAACCACTCCAAAAGAAGCAGGGCGCGAACGCCGAAAAGCGAATAGAGTAGGCATTTCGTTCAAATTTATTCCTGAAATGAAAAAAATATTTTTGCTGTTGGTGTTTGCATTTTGCGCAACGGTGGCTTTTGCCTCTAATGGCGAACCTGTAAAAGAAACCGAAGATAAGTTTAAATTGGAATTCAAAAATCTGGCTCCAACAGAAAGTCAAACTGAAAGGAAAGGCCCATGTATTTTATGTGCCTCTTGTAATGGAACAATGGTTTGCGTTGTTTGCACTTGTGGCGATTGTGGTGTTGCATTCGAATTTTTGGAGGCCAGATTATGTGCACTCGGCTGTTGTAGCTGGGATGGATAAAGTCAAATAAGGATTAGATACCAAGTTTGGCAAAGTTTCATAAATCATTGTCAACCTTGGTTATTGAAGATGAACATTGAAAACTAAACTAATTGATGCTTTTTATGAAAAAAATTGTTTTGTTGGCTATACTACCTATATTTCTAGCTGCGCAATCGGAAACCATCCCTATCGGCAGATTAATTTACACACAAGTGGCGCATACACCTGGCGATAAATACAAGAATGGTGACGCTTCACTCCTATTCAATTCATCACGATCAATATATATCCAAAACGGCGCACCAATCAAGGATTCAACCATTAATTTTTCAGAAACAGTGGCAGGCGACCCCGAGGGTTTCCCGATTTACAAACTCCATCAAGAACGCAAAATATTATTAAAAGTATCGTGTGGTAGATTAAGTAAAATTAATTGCGTCGTAAGTGACACCTTTGGAACGATTGTATGGACGCTGCTTCCTGACCACAAACGCTTTGGCCAATATACCTGCTCCCATGCTACTGGGAAGTTTCGAGGGCGCGAATATGAAGTTTGGTATACTCCGGACATTCCCATTCCCACTGGACCATTCAAACTAGGTGGGCTACCAGGTTTAATTTTGGAAGCTCAATCGACAGATGGAACTATAAAATACTTGTTTAATCGGCTTGAAATTTCATCCAATATACCAGGCATGATTTTGCCTCCGAATGGAAATAATTTGAATGTAAATTATGCCGATTTTATCAAAGGCGAATTGATATTTAATGAAAATATGGTAAATGAATCCAGAGCACAAGGCTTTGAAATCAGCGTAACACGACAGGAAACCATCGAACTAAACACTGAAAATTAAAACCTGCACACCATGAAAATGCATCTCATAACCACTTTGCTCCTGCTTAGCTGTTCGCTGTCACATGCCCAAAATGACAGCATCCCCATCGGAAGAGTAGTCTATATCCAGGAAGCAAACACGGAAGGTGATATCTCAAACAATGGATATGCAACCTTACTATTTAACAATACCCAATCTTTATACATCCAAAACAGTGCACCCAAGCAAGATTCTTTTTTTAGCAACGGAGGTGGACCCGTCTATTCTACTATGTTTGGAGACAATGAAGGTTTCCCTATCTTAAAAATCCATGCAGCGCGAAAATTATTCTGCAAGATAACATGCCCTCGTTTTTCAAAAAAACACTGCATCGTAACGGATACCTTTTGCACCATCGCATGGACGCTCCACCCTGAACACAAACGCTTTGGACAATTCGACTGCCGCAGAGCTACTGGTAAATACCGGGGTCGGGATTATGAAGCCTGGTATACCCTGGAAATTCCAATTCCAACCGGCCCATTCAAACTGGGTGGGCTTCCGGGGCTAATTCTGGAGGCCCGGACTTTAGATGGCATTGTAAAATTTCAATTTAGCAGTTTGGAGCTTTCTTCCAATATTCCGGATATCATCAAAGTACCTTCAGGCAAAGACATGCATATGAGCCTTGCGGATTTCAATGCAGAATTTGAAGCCTTTAATAATGCTCTACTGGAAAATTATAGAGCTAAAGGATTTCAAGTCACCAGCACACCGATCGAAACCATTGAACTAAACACTGAAAATTAAAGCTCCCACGCAATGAAAAGGCAACTGATTTCCATTGGGGTTCTGCTTAGCGGTTCGTTGTTATTTGCCCAAAAAGACAGCGTTGCTATTGGCAAAGTGGTCTATGATCATCAGGTTCATTTGGAAGGGTCTTTGGAGAAAAATGGTACCGCAGAACTTTATTTCAACAACGAGCGGTCACTTTACAGACACCTTGGAAATCCGGCTGAAATTGGAGAAAGATACCCTAACCCTCAGGGACAATTAATCAAAGCAGTAGGTGGTGATAGACAAGGCGCACCTATTTATAAGATGCATTCAGAACGAAGGATGTTATATCGGGATGTCAGTGTCGGAGGACAAGGGCGTTATATAGTTTCAGATACCCTGGGAATAAATTGGACCCTTCAACCAGCGCATAAACGCATTGGGGAATTTGATTGTCGTCGAGCAACAGGCATCTTTCATGGCCGAGAATATGAAGCCTGGTACACCCTTGATATTCCCTTGCCAAGCGGGCCATTTAAGTTGGGCGGGCTGCCAGGCCTAATTTTGGAAGCCCGAACGCTGGATGGTTCTGCGGAGTTTTCTTTTGTTTCGATTGAAATTTCCAATACGATTCAGGAAAAGATAAAACCTCCGTACGGGAAAGATTCCGGATTAAATTACGCTCAATATCAGCAGGCCGTGTGGGATTTTATGTCAAACAAGATACAGGAATTTAGGGCCACAGGGATGGATGTTTCCGTCCATACCAACCCAAATGCTTTAGAGTTATGGAATCCTGAAAAATAAACAATCAAATATCCCAATCCATTGATACCAAAAACACCCCTTAAATACGCGCTTTCCGGACTTTTCATCTTTGCCACCTGTATCCTGAAGGGTCAGGACCTCAGTGGTTATGTCCGTGACTCGCTCGGAGCGCCCCTTGTCTTCGCCAGCGTAGTCGCCACCAGTTGTCACGACGAACAGGTCATCGCCTATACCAATACCAACGAAAAAGGCGCCTTTCAACTCGCGATAAAAACAGACTGCGATAGCATTACCGTGACTTCCAGAAGTCTCGGGTATCACAAGCAGGCCCTTCGTTTGGCCGTCCGAGACCTGCCTGCTCAGCAGAATTTTACCTTGTCCAGCGCGGTTTTTGAGGAAGTGCTGGTACGAGGCAAAACGCCTCCCGTCATTGCCCGAAACGACACGACTGAATACAACGTGGCCTCCTTTTCTGACAGTACGGAGGTCAGTGTAGAAGACCTGCTCAAAAAGCTGCCAGGTGTTCGCGTGGCTGAAAACGGACTCATTACCTACAACGGAAAACCCGTAGAACGGGTCATGATCGATGGAGACGATCTATTTAGCCAAAACTACACCCTGGCCACCCGCAACATCCGGGCAGATCTGATTTCCAAGGTGCAGGTCATCGATCGCTTTCAGGAAAACCCCTTGATGAAAGGCATTCAGGAGTCCGATCGGATGGTGATGAATTTAAAAATAAAGCCGGACCGGAAACGTGCACTTTCAGGCAGCGTGGAGTTGGGCGGCGGCTACGGGGATACCTGGAAAGGCCGGGCACGCACCAATCTTTTTTCCCTCAGCCGCAAGGAAAAGATTTACCTCATTGGCAATGCCAACAACAGCGGAGACAATACCCTCTCCGAAGTTGAGTGGACGGCCGGAGGAGGCTTTCAAGGCTTTGGCAAACAGCAAACCCTGCAATCCAATCCGCTTCAGGCGCCTGGCATACTCCCCAATCCGCCTCTGGACAATGCCGGTTTGCCTACCATTTACACCCAGCCCAACCGGAGTGGCCTATTGTATCTGGGCTTGGTATTGCCAAGTTCACCAAGCTTTAAAACCAAAATTTCCGGTTGGGTTGGGAAAGTCGGACTGCGACAGGAATCGGGCAATACGACCCAATACCTGTTGGACAATACCTTACTAGAAATTAAAGAAGTACGAAAAGTCAAAAAACAGAGCGGAACCTACAACCTGCAGGTAGAATCTGAATATTTCCCATCCAGCAAAAAACATGCACTCCGAGGCTTTTTTAAAGTCAGCAACAAACCCATTCAACAAAATTTCGATCTGTTGCGCAGCCAGACCGGGGCCTCCGATTTTTTAATTCTAAGTCAATCAGACCAAAAGACCAGCGATGTTTTTGGCGCTTTCGAATACACTTACAAACAGGGCGAATCGTCTGCATTTCAAATCATAAGTAAGACCGCCTGGCTTCGAGGGCGTTACGAACTCTTGCCACAATATGATTTTTACCCTTCTTTTTTTGGGATTGATACTTCGTTCAATCGCTTGCAACAAACAGCCACGCAGGAGCAGGGCGAAAGTATTTTTATGCTTCGCTGGCTGGCCCGGGTTCAGAAAATTCAGTGGCAGGTAGAAAGTGGGGTAGATTGGAATTGGGGAAACTTAGTATCCGATGTAACCCTCAGAAATGAGGAAGCGGAGGAATGGAAACCCGGTAAAGCCTATCAAAACAATACGGCACTAAGTGCTCCAAAGTATTTCGCCAATATGTCTGCAACCCGAAATTTCGGATTGCTGACCGTCAGGGCCCGATTGAATACCAGTTACCGGCCGACTCGTTTGGATGCAACGGATTCCATTTCGTTCAGGCCCAGGCTTTGGGCAGCAGAACCCCGCCTCGACCTGAAATACCCCCTGGGTGAACACGCCATACTGAGCAGCTATTACAACTTTCAGCAGGAGCTGCCAAACCTGACAGACCTGCGCCCCAACTTTGTTTTTTCTGATTATCAACTGACTACCCGTGGACTACCGAACTTTGCTCTGATGCCTGGCCATCAGGCAGGACTATACTATTCATTCAATCAGAAGATCCGCCAGTACGCCTGGAATCTGGGCGGCACCTTCACTCAAAAGGACAATCAGTTTGGTGTTCAGTACCAGATTGATCCCTTCATAAGCCTTCAGGAAAAATTTCAGCCGGTGCGCAGGGTTTCCTACGGCTTGAATGGAGGATTTGATCGGTATTTTCGCCCCATCCGGTCTCGTTTTGAAATCGGATTGGGTACCATCCTCCTTCAGGAAACAGCCAAACTCAACAGTGAAAACCCCAGTAATCTGCGCCAAAACCTTTATTCGGCTAATTTTGGCTATGGTACCGCTTTCGACACCTGGGTGAATGTGGTATTATCCAGCCGTGCGGCGCGAATGATTGGTCAAAACGATGACACCAATACCGGCACCCGTTCCACCAATTGGTTTTCTACAGCCCAGATCAGTATTCGTCCCAACAAGGTTTTTGACATGAAGATATTCGTCCACCAGGTCGCCAACCGAATTGGTTCACAGCCTTCCAATGTGGCCTATGCTTCTGATTGCGTGGCTTATCTGCGCTTGAAAAAATGGCGTAGCACTGTGGAATTTTCTGCCGTAAACCTGTTAGGCAGCAGGCAATATGAACAGGTATTTGCGGATGCTTTTTCGCAAAGCATTTCAAGCGTCCGGGCGGTGCAGCGATTCTTTTTGGTTAGTTGGGAGATGAGTTTTTAAATGAACTTCCAGGCATCTGGAAACCGTCCGCCTCATGTTCACTTAAACCGGGCGTGTGGTTACTTTCCAGCAAAATCTCACCCAAAGCGCACTGGATGCGGACGGGTTCCGTCAGAATGACAAGGCTTGGGATTGGTAATAAGTTAAAAACAGACGTAACTGTAGCCGGCAATTAGAGTAATTATCCACATCCGCACATTGACCACATTGTCCACATTAATCAATTGACCACATTATTCACAACGCCTGCAACTCCACCAACTTCCGATAATACCCACCAAACTGCATCAAACTATCATGCGTGCCTCGCTCCACGATCCGGCC
>JBILHS010000189.1:0-5928 GCA_044350425.1 Saprospiraceae bacterium
CGTATTCTTTCTGTGGATCGCTGGCTTTATCACCAACCGTCCCTTGTCTTCCTGAGCGTAGCGAAGGATCCGATGGGGTTTGGGAGGCGACCGGGCAAAAATTGAGGTGATTGAACAGGTTCGGATCCTTCGCTACGCTCAGAATGACACGTTGGGCTTGGGGGCTCGCGATGGCTGAGGATGTTTGTTTCCTAAGCAAAAACTTTGGCAAATGCTTGGGTTCAATGGCTTTTGATGCTGCCGGCTCGCTCTGTTTTCGAAAAGCGGGATTTCTTCTTTTTATTATTCCAAATATCAGGCCCAGCGTGTCTTCCTTAGCGTAGCGAAGGATCTGGGGTGAATGTTTGAAAGTACCCAACACTACCTCAGGAAGTGTTTAAACCCCGGCTATTTATGTTTCAGAGCTTTTGCTTTTTCTAGTAGCCAGCGCCATTCGGCGGCTTGTTTTTTTTCCTGTACTCTAGCAATTATTTTTCCAGCCCTTTTTTCATCACCTGGAAGCGAAAGATGGAGTTGGAGGAGTAGATTTGCAAACTCCTGGTGAATCTGTTTTTGTACATCTGAGAGGAATTTTGGAGAAGTTCTGCTGAGAAAAACCTTGAAAGCCTCAAGTTTGAAGGAGAATAAATCGGAGCGTAACTCATAATAAGCCTTTAGTTCCAGGCGCTTCCCGGCTAGCAAGTAATCCACAAAAGGAGAAGTTGCAGGAATGCAGTCCAGGCATTCGGAAAAGCGGCTGAGGTGAAACAGGTAGTTTGCCATATTCAGCCGGTAAATGTCCTGGCTCTCGTTTTCACCAATCAGCTCGTGTTTGTACTTTTCGATAAATTCAAGAGCCCATTTGTAATTCTTGACTCTTAGGGCGTTACTGGACACGGCCCAGTATCTGCTGGAATGAAGTTTGCCTTCGTAATGTAAATATCCACGATCTAAATTGTCCTTATAGAGCTCATGAAGCGTGTGCTCAATTTCTGTTTGCTCTAGATCGGAAGAAAGTATCAAAATACAGAGGTTTCTCAGATAGGAATAGAATTCTTGTAAGTTTTCATGATCCAGATTTTTCTCATGCAATTTGAGGAAGTTGAAAAGAGAACGGATGTCTTCAGGCTCTGGTGTAGCTTTTTGTAAAAGGTGGAAAACAGAATAGTTGGCTTTTAAAACAGGAGATTCTTCCAGATATCCCAGAGGAATGGTACTTTCTTCTATTTGCTTCAAGAGCAATGGCGGCACCTCAATCCTGGCCATCTTTTGTTGTATAAGATACCGATTCAAAATTGCAAAGCGCTTCAGATGATAGTTTATCTCCAATGCCTGGACCAGGTTAGGTATGTTGAGATCCCCTTTGATTTGGTTGTGATAACATTCTGATTCATGTAAGGCATTTTCTAACTTGACTTGTTGGTCAAAGTAGGCCTCGTTCTTACACAAGACTTCTGCTTGTGATTTTTGAAGGCGCCCTAGTAACAGCTGATATCGAGATTCCAGGCCTTTACTATGAACTATTTTTGCAAAGTCAAACCCAAGTTGAAAGTTGTTGTCTTCGGCAAGGTATTGCTGCACTAAGAGCACCGTCTTAACAACCTTATGGGCCTCGGCCATAGTTTTCTCCAGTTTCCCTTCCACAAATTCCTGATCTGGGAAAATTGAATAAAATACTGTTTTTTTGTCCGGAAATATTTCTGGCTCGTGCCAGGGATGGCTCAAACAAATATTAAGAAGACCGGGCACAAAAGCTTTCATTTTTCCCTGATTGAAAAATGGTAGTGTTGCAAACTGACAAATCAAGTCCTTTTCAGCTTGATTTAGTGTCTGGATGAGTTCGATGAGCTGGCTCTGCTCCATGTTCAAGTGGGAATAATCGTCAAAAAGTGTAATAGTTTTCCAGGGTCGAAGGAAAGACCTTTACCCCGATATTTCATTATTCACGTAATAAAACACCTTGATTATGGCAAAATTTCTCCTTTCAGCATTGTTTTTCTGGTTTCACCTTTTTGTTATAAGCCCTGCCTTCGCTTCTGAAGAGCCGGGTAATCCAGAAAAAATATCACGACTTTCGGAGGTTTGTGATGCGCCGGCACCGGATAGTTTTCGTATCACGAGTATTGGTGGAAGTTTTATGACCTTAGCCTGGAAACCAGCATGGGAGGGCGCTACTCACGTCCTCTACATTTCTCAAAAGGACAGTTCAGGTGGTTGGACAGCCCAATCAGTACTTCCTAATGTTTCGGGAAATACGATCACGGTTAATGGTTTGGTTGGAGGCAAGGAATACCGGTTTCGGATTGCTACAAAATGTTCAACTGGTGAACCGAGTGAGTTGACTGCATTTGTTGATGGGATAGCGTTGATTTTGGATTTAACCATTGCTGGACGGACACCTAAGAATCCACAACCGATTAACTGTACGGGAATTGAGTACGCTAAGTATCCCTGGCTAGGATTTAGGATATCGGGAGAAGGATATTCAAGACTATTTGAAGTCAAAATTAATGGTGAAAATGTGGAGCCATTTGGAACTGTGGGACGGGTTCGACCTGAAAATCATATAGTTGCTTCTAATATGGACTTTTTATACCCAAATATTAATACTCCGGTAGTTAGTAATTTCTCTCAATTTTTTCGAATCCTTGACGTTACATTGCCAACTCCTCTTAGAATTGGCCTAATAAGTATAAACTCAATTCCAGGTTCTCCCAACAAAATTGATCTTTGCGATGTCACTAATAATCCACTTGACCCTTGGAAAAATGGCTATTCATTTTCGGCATTATTTGCATACGAAACTATATTAATCCCTCCTGGTGGAATTGGGTATGGAATAGACCCAAAACTGAATGGGTTTACTGTACAGAATCCAATGAGTGAAAATTTGAATATTTTTGCACCAGATGGTTTTATTAATAATGGTTCAATAAAAATTAGGTTCCTTGATTTGAATGGTAAATTAGTTTTTGCTCAAGAATTTGATTATTTTAGTAATCAGGTCTTGATTCCATTGGAAGGGCTTTCTACTGGGTTTTATATTCTTGAAATACAATCAAGTAACGCAATTGAAGTACATAAAGTAGTAAAAGGCTTTTAGTTTTACATCAAATATTTTGAATAAAAGTCATGATAAAGCAAATGTTTCAGATCCATTTTTTCGTTTCAACACTTTTCTTAAACGCTCAGCCAAATCTAGAATGGCAAAAAAGTTTAGGTGGGATTAACGCAGATCAAGCAAAATCTGTTTCATGCATTGCTGATGGTGGTTTTCTGATAGCTGGCAACACCAGATCCAATAATGGAGACGTATTTGGAAATCATGGAGGAACTGATATATGGCTAGTGAACCTAAGTAGTATGGGGGATGTGCAGTGGAAAAGGGCTTACGGTGGTAGTGGGAATGATAATGTTTACTCCATACAGCAAACAAGAGATCATGGGTATGTAATGGCTGGATCAACACTTTCAAATAATTGGGACGTTTCTGGTAATCATGGTGGCTATGATGCCTGGGTAGTAAAACTGGATAGCATGGGAGGTATACAATGGCAAAAGTGTTTTGGTGGGAGTGGTTGGGAGGAGGCGAAATCAGTCAAACAAACTAAAGATGGGGGGTATGTTTTTGTAGGTTTTTCAACTTCAGCAGATGGCGATGTCACGTTAAATCAGGGCTCTTTTGATTTTTGGATTGTAAAACTGGACAGTATGGGTAATATTGAATGGCAAAAGCCATATGGAGGAGATGCGGAAGATATGGGAAATTCTATTAGTTTAACCTCCGATGGAGGGTATATAGTGTCTGGGCAATCTGAATCAAATAATGGGAATGTAACTGGAAACCATGGAAGCTTGGACTTTTGGGTATTGAAACTAAACAGCGAAGGAAAAATAGAATGGCAAAAATCCTTTGGAGGCCCGAGTATTGATCGGGCTATAGATATTCATCAGAGCTTTGATGATGGGTATATAGTAATAGGACAGTCCTATTCAAACAGTGGTGATGTTTCAGGAAATCATGGCTTTAATGATTTTTGGGTGGTAAAATTGACTTCCGAAGGGGCTATAGAGTGGCAGAAATCGCTTGGAGGAAGTAATGAGGATTACGCAGCTTCAATTACCCAGACCCATGACGGAGGCTATGTTATGACCGGTCAAACACAATCCAATAATGGTGATGTTTTTGGGAATGATGGCGGAGCTGATGTATGGGTGGTTAAACTTGATTCCTTCGGGAATCTTATATGGGAAAGAACTTTTGGAGGAACTATGGCCGAATGGGGTAATTCTATTCAACTGGCCATAGATGGAGGGTTTATTATTGCTGGTCATTCACGATCAAGCAATGGCGATTTAACAGAAAACCAAGGTAGTGACGACTACTGGATCATAAAACTCTCCGCAGAATCCACCCCAACCACCACTCCGCTATCCACCCCCATAACCATCTATCCCAACCCGGCCCAAAACACCATTACCCTAAAACTCCCAACCCAGGAACCCGCCACCTTCATTTCAATTACCGATCTTCTTGGCCGGGTAATCAGCAGTCAAACCACTGTCACAAGCCTGGACGGGTCAATAAAAATGGATGTTGGCACATGGCCGGAAGGCTTCTATCTGGTTGCGGCTTCGACCTCTTCCGGGCAGGTGTTTTTTGGGAAGGTGTTGAAGCAGGAGTAGGGAAGACGACTTTTTTAGGTATAATTTTCGTACCCTCAACTTGAACTGAAAGTATGGATCCACGTCGTTTTTTGCTCCTCTTTTTTTGTCTCTCGGGTAGTTTATCTGCACAACCACACCTGCAATGGCAAAAAAGTTTAGGTGGGAGTAATACAGATCAAGCAGAAGCAGTCGTCTATCTTGCAAACGGTGGGTTTACCATAGCTGGCAACACCAGATCCATTGATGGGGATATATTTGGAAATCATGGAGGGACGGATATATGGTTAGTAAACCTAAACGGTGTAGGGAATGTACAATGGAAAAAGGCTTATGGCGGGAGTGGGAATGATGATGTTTACTCCATTCAACAAACAAGGGATCGTGGGTATGTGATGGCTGGGAAGACTCTTTCAAACAATTGGGATGTCTCGGGCAATCACGGAGATTATGATGCCTGGGTAGTAAAACTGGACAGTATTGGGGTAATCCAATGGCAAAGGTGTTTTGGTGGCACTGGTTGGGAAGAAGCAAAGTCAATCAAGCAAACTGAAGATGGTGGGTATGTTTTTACGGGTTTTGCAACCTCAATAGACGGGGATCTTACCCAAAATAAGGGCTCTTTTGATTTGTGGGTCGTTAAACTGGATAGTACAGGGAATATTGAATGGCAAAGAACCTATGGCGGAAGTGGGGAGGATATTGGCTATTCAATTAGCCCAACACTTGATGGAGGATATATTGTATCAGGTGAAACGCAATCCAATAATGGAGATGTAACAGGTTTTCATGGAGCTTTGGATTATTGGGTTTTGAAACTAAATTTTGAGGGAAAAATAGAATGGCAAAAAGCAATGGGAGGAGCATCATTTGATCGGACTGCCGAGGTCCTACAAACTAGCGATGAAGGTTTCATTGTACTTGGAGAAACATTTTCAAATAATGGGGACGTTATAGGTAATCACGGTGAAAGAGATATTTGGGTCGTAAAATTGACCTCTGCCGGAGAAGTTTTGTGGCAAAAAGCAATCGGAGGTAGCAATGAAGACTATGCAGGTTCAATTATTCAGACAGAGGATGGTAAATATGTGATTACTGGTGAAACGCAATCCAATGATGGGGATGTGAATGGGAACGATGGTGGTGCCGATATTTGGGTGGTGAAAATTAAAGAAGGAGGCGAAATTGAATGGGAAAAAACTTTTGGTGGTACTATGGCAGAAGCGGGAGAGTCCATACAACAAACTGAAGATGGTGGTTTCATTGTTGCAGGTTTTGCCTGGT
>JBILHS010000190.1:0-5880 GCA_044350425.1 Saprospiraceae bacterium
GAGACTTCCGGAGGATCTTCCCTGGGAGATACCCTTGTTTTTCGGTATCAGGATACCAAGGCGGATGATCCATGGTTGGATCAGCTAGGTGACTTTAACAATGAGGTGACCATGGATATTCGCCTGGCTGCCGGATCAAAGATCAGGCTGGGCGACGTGCGTCATTTTGAGCAAACGGTGTTTGACAATGAGTTTTTTACCACCAACAAAGACCTGATCGCAGATGTTGGAGGGGTGATCAGTGGAAAGATCAATGGCAAATTGAAGGCGGATGATTTTGATATCCGGGTGGGTAACTCAACCCGCATGCGTGGCAATTTTGATGGCAGAGGACTGGGCGATAACGAGGAGCCTATGATCCTGAATTTTGATTTTGAAGAATTGTTGACGGACATGAATACCATTGCGCGGGTGGTGCCCGGATTTAGGCCACCCAAGCAGTTTATGAAACTTAACAGCATCTCATTCAACGGAAGCTACCAACTCTTCGATGGATTTGACCACGTCCTTTATGGCAAATTTGTTACCAGTCTGGGACCAGGCCAGCTGGATATGCAGCTCAACCTTAAGGACGGGCCTGAAAAAGCCATTTATCGTGGGGATCTGAAAATGAGACATTTTGATATGGCTACCTGGACAGGTGACAAAAACTTCGGTCCCAGTACCTTTCAGGTCAATGTGGCGGAAAATTCCACCGGACTCACTTTACCAACCATCAATGCACGTGTGACGGGAAAGGTGGATACTTTTTTTTACAACGACTATCCTTTCCGTGACATTAAACTCAACGGGAAATTTGCGAAATATGTGTTCGACGGAAAAGTGGAAAGTGATGACCCCAACGTCGATTTTGTCTTTGACGGTAACATCAACCTGAAAGATTCTATCCCGGTCTTTGACTTTTCTGCCAAGATCCGTCGCCTGGATCTGGGCGTTCTGAATTTGGTCAAACAAGACTGGGTATTGTTTGGAGAGATCAAGAAACTGGAGCTTAGAGGCCGGAATATTGACGAGATCGTGGGAGTGGCCAATTTGCAAAATTTTAAAATTCTGGAGGATCGGGAAAATTGGTACAGCCTTGATTATCTCCGGTTTAACTCTTATTTCAGGCCGGACGGAACCCGATTTTTTGGATTTGATTCAGATGTGGCAACCGGACAGATGACCGGAGATTTTAGTATTGCCAGGGCGCCGAATAATCTGCTACGGCTTCTGGGCAAATACCATGGAGCATTTGTAGCAAAACTTGGTCTGCCTGCGAATGATTCGCTGCCGATTACAGATCATTATGATCTCGATTTCCAGATAAGAAACTCGAGGAATCTTGCCCAGCTCTTCGTGCCGGGTCTGGATACCCTCCGGAATGTCCGTGCATCCGCCAGTGTCGATGCGCGCAGAGGAATTTCCACCTTAATTGTTGAAGCCCCACTGATCCGTTTTGGGGAGTCAGAGTTTCATGATCCCAGTCTGCGATGGAACAGCGTGGGCGACACGGCCTGGTTGTACCTCCGGATGCCAGAAAACTGGGCCAATAAAAAAACCAAACTTCCGGCCATTACGCTGGGCGGCCCCCTGGTGGGCGATGTTTTTCATCTCAAGCTGGAAGCAAAAGATGAAACCCCCAACAGTATCGTAGAGAGTATTTATCTGAATGGTGACTTATCGGTCGCTGATTCGCTGTGGCAAATCAGCTTTAATGCCTCGAAAATCAAACTCTTT
The DNA here is from genome assembly GCA_044350425.1 of Saprospiraceae bacterium. Lineage (GTDB taxonomy): Bacteria > Bacteroidota > Bacteroidia > Chitinophagales > Saprospiraceae > M3007. Next base: position 1,720 of record JBILHS010000190.1, read on the forward strand.
AGTCAGGAATGGCTCATTGAGGAGGATAACTATATCCGATTTGGCAATAACACCTTCGAAACCAAACAATTGGAGTTATTCAATGGGATCAAACGAATTGCACTTGAAAGCAAAAATAATGGCCGCGGTCTGCGTTTTGGACTGACCAACTTTGATCTGAGTGAAGCCAATCGGTTTTTTAATCCGGAACAGCTCAGGCTCCGTGGCAAGGCTTATGACTTTGAGGTCAGTATCCGGGATGTATTTTTGATGCAAGGGATAGAAGTTGGATTTTTGACGGATACCTTGTTCGTAAATGAGAAGGCATACGGTGAAATGCTGAGCAACTTTGAACTGCCCGACCTTTCCAAGCCCCTCACCGGAAAAGTCTTCCTGCTCGATCAGCTGACGAAGAAACAGCGCTTGCGTGTGGCGGGGGCTTACCTGATCAATGAAAAAGAGGAAGGCGTTGGGGAGCCGGTTGCGGGAACAGATATTGTGCTTCGCAAGGGAGGCTTTGAGGCGCAACTTTCCGCAGATGATTTCCCTTTTGAGGTGATCGAGACCATTGTTCCCGAGATATCCAGAACCGCCGGCCTTTTTAGTGCCAATTTGAATGCAAAAGGAGATATAGAACACCCCACGGTAGAGGGTTCTTTATTTGTTTCAGAAGGCCAGTTCCAGATCGATTACCTGAAGACGCTTTTCCACATTAAAAATCAGCCCATTGGGTTTACCAGGAACAAGATTTCTGCAGATGGTGACACTATCTTTGATGAAACCCGGCAGCATTATGCGATCGTATACGGTGGTCTTGAGCATGAATATTTCGATAAATGGCGGGTGAATTGCAGGGTAGAATCCAGAGATCCGGGCTTTTTGGTGTTGAACACTACCGCCAGTGACAGCGACCTTTATTATGGCCGGGCTGAGGGTAGTTTCTTGGCTGATTTTACGGGTTCCTTTAGCCGCACCAACATTGCCATAGAAGCTACTACGGGGCCTGGAACCCGGCTGTATATTCCACTGACCTCTACCTTAGATGCTAAAGAGGCTAATTTTATCAATTTTGACAAAAATAAACCCAAGGTGGAATCCAGACGAAACAAAAGTTTCGTCAGCAGTGACCTGAAAGGATTGAATTTTGAAATGGATCTGAGCGTAACGGATCAGGCTGAAATTCAACTCATTTTTGATGAGCAAACCGGCGATATTATTAAAGGCCGGGGAGATGGCAATATTAAACTGGCCATTAACCGGGAAGGTGAATTCACGATGTATGGAGGATATCAGATCGTTCGGGGAGAGTATTTGTTCACCCTCCTGAATTTTGTGAATAAGCCTTTCGTTGTGACCAAAGGTGGCACGATCAACTGGTATGGGGATCCTTATGGAGCACAGATCAATCTGGATGCAACTTATGAGGTCAATACTTCAGTGTACAATTTTATTAAGGACGAGCTGGAATTGCTCCGTGGTGGACGCCCTCAATTGCTGGATGAGGCTTCAAAGGCTACCCGGGTGGTGGTCAACATGCGACTGGATGGTGATCTCTTAAAACCGAATATCACTTTTGGACTGAATTTTCCAAACATCAACAGTGGTCTTAAATCGGTGACAGACACCAAGTTGCGCCTGCTTCGGCAGGACCAGGCGGAATTGTCCCGTCAGGTGTTTGGGCTGGTGGTCATCGGCTCCTTCCTGCCACCTTCAACCGGGTTTAATTCAGATTATGTCACCACAGCGTTCAATACGCTTACCCAAATGATCAGCACCCAGTTTTCAAACTATTTGGCCGGGTTGGCATCTGAATGGTTTGGGGGGGCAGTATCCAGTATTGATTTTGATATCGTTTACAGTGATTACCAAAACGGTGTGTTATCAGACCCTAATCGAATCGGCGGTGGACGAGAGGTCAATGTCCGGCTTAGCAGTGGTTTTATCAATGATCGTGTGACTGTGCAAGTGGGGTCTCAGTTTGGCGTCGGAGGCACCGGACTTACAACTGCGGATGGTTTTCTTGGGGAGGATGTGACCGTACAAATCGCCCTCACGGAAAACAGACAATGGCGGCTGAAAGTGTATCAACGAACCGAGCCTGACATTTCGGGTCAGACCAGTCTTCGTTTCGGTCTGGGTCTTAGTTTTCAAAAAGACTACGACACCTTTGAAGATATGTGGAAGAGTTTTGGCAAGGTCTTTTCCAGGAAAAAAAGCGGTTAATTATGACAACATCAGCCTTCATTCGTCGCGCCAATACGCCCTGGAAAATGCGTTTGTTTCTACTTTGGAAACTTCCGGCAGCCTGGTTTATGGGGGTACGGGTACGCAGCTGCGATCTGGAAAAATGTGTGGTTGAATTGCCTTACGGCTGGCGTGCTCAAAATCCATTTCGCTCTACCTATTTTGCTGCGCAATGTGCTGCCGGAGAACTTTCCACCGGACTTTTGGCGCTCGCACATTTGCAGGAAAGGCCTCCGGTTTCCATGCTGGTCACACACATCGAGGCCGATTTTCGTAAAAAAGTTTCTGAAACCCTCACCCTCACCTGTTCAGATGGTGCGCTGTTTCAGGCTACGATTCAAAAAGCAGTTAAAACCGGAGAATCCCAGATATTCCAGGCAGAATCAACCGGCACCTTACCTAATGGCCAGGTGGCGGTACGTGTAAAGATCACCTGGTCTTTTAAAACTAGGACACAAGTTTCAAGTTAAAAGTTTCAAGTGGCCATAGATTTGTAATTTTCCATCTGGCTTGAAACTTTCAACTGGAAACTTTCAACTTGAAACTGTCCAACTGGAAACTTTCAACTTGAAACTTTTAACTTAATATAATTGGCTTCTATTTTTGGTCATATTGCGGCCTCTACCGCCATCGGATATGCTTTTTTCCCAAAACAGGTACGGCCGATCACGCTGATTGTTGCGGGTTTTTGTGCTTTTGTACCCGATTTGGATGTGCTTTCCTTTCGCTTTGGTATTCCTTATGCTAGTCAGTGGGGGCATCGGGGCTGGACGCATTCTTTGATGTTTGCGTTGGTAGCGGGGGGATTGATTGGCTGGCTTTGTACCGGCGGCTTTAGCCGCAGGTTTCTCGGGGAAAATCCTGCGGCTAGAGCCGCCGGTACAGTCATTGCATGGTTCATCTTAAGCATGGCTTCCCATCCTTTACTCGATATGCTGACCAATGGTGGCCGCGGCTGTGCGCTCTGGTGGCCCTTTAGTCTGGACAGAATATTTTTCCCCTGGCGACCTATTCAGGTTTCACCCATGTCGGTGAGCGATTTTATTAGTCCCTGGGGACTGGAGGTGCTGGCGAGTGAGGTGATTTGGATTGGGTTTCCTTGTTTGGTTTTGGTATTATTGGCCAGGATATTCCAAAAGGCCTGAAAGCAGGCAGTTGCTTCCCGAAAATACTGAAGCTTACCTCCATCCCAGGCGTTTCAAGATATACCAGATCCAAAGACGCAGTTTGCCTTTTTGTGAAACATAAAAATAAAGCTGTTCAAGCACGGGATCCAACTTCCGCTCAGCAGGATGAATCAAAGGAAACGAGATGGACCGTGCACGGAGACGCGCTTTCTCATTCGCTCCCTTTGTATGCGTGGCTCCGGGTTCGCCAACACCTGTGTTTTGTACCAGGTTTACCTTTGGAACAATGCATAAACCTTTGTTTTTCAGGATGCTAAAAAACCAAGCGTACGCCCAGGAGTTGTTTTGACGGGCCTTTGTGACATGGAATTTGTCCAACATGTAAGCCTGGGCTTTGGGGTCATTTACGAAGGTTTTGATCGCGCCGGATCGCTCAAAAGTATCCAGTCCATCCAGATCTATGGACATTTTTTGCCAGGCACGGCGCCAGCTTGCCCAGCCCCAGACGAAGGAAAAACGGGAGTGCAGATAACTCGGCGCCAGATCAGCGGTAACTGCTTCCGCCAGATTGGAACAGCCAATATGCATGATCTGTTCATCGTCTTTATAGCGTTCCAATACTTCTTCGCAAAACCTGAAAAAAGTCAGATCCGGTACACAGTCGTCTTCCAGAACGATTCCCAGGGGCTCCTGGTCAAAAAACCAGTTTAGGGCCCCATAGACCCCTTCCCGGAGTCCCAGATTCTCTGCTCTGTAAAGTGGAACCAAGGTGCATTCCCAATCGATTCCATCCCTGATAATGGCTTGCACT
>JBILHS010000166.1:0-8860 GCA_044350425.1 Saprospiraceae bacterium
ATATGGACGCTCAAGGCGATTGTCGCCTAGGATACTTTTTGATTTTGCCATAAAGCAAAGATCGTAGCATGTCAAGGAACTTCATGAAAAATGAGTATATACCATAGGTTTTAAAAACCTGGAAGGTCTTGCACTCGGTAAAAAATAAATCTGGTTCTTTTCTTTAAACGAACCTTTTGACCCAACTCCAATGGTTTCTGAGCCTGTACGCGTCGATACTTTTGAAAAACAAGGGAAACAAAGCAAACACAATGAAAAAACAAGCCATTCTCCTCGGTGCTATGACTTTAGGAGTGGCCTTTTGGGCCTTGGGTCCCTCCATGTCCTTCAAAAATCTGTCAAGCGCGATCGGGTACAGTACCGGCGACTTTAGTCGCAGGAAAATGCCCGAACCTACTACATTAGCCCCCTCAGTCTACACAGAAAACGACTCCCTCCTCTTCCTGGAAAAGCAAAAACTAGCCCTGGCAGAAACCACCACCCCTGCCAAAGCCCTCGCTGTAGCGAAAAGCTTTGTTGGCGCGCCGTATGTCCACGGATGCCTGGACCGAACCTCGCAGGAATGCCTGGCGGTCAATCTCTGCGAACTGGATTGCTGGACCTTCGTAGAAAACAGTCTCGCCATTGCGCTGGCCGCACCCGGCAATTTTTACGACTACAGAGTCCAATTACAAGAACTTAGATACTGGGGAGGCAACGTAAATGGTTACGGCTCACGCATTCACTATTTTTCCGGCTGGTTGCTTCAAAATGAAAAACGCGGCATCCTCCAGGACCTCACTGCTTCGATGGGTGGGATTCCTTACAAGAAAAACATCGGCTACATCTCTGCCCGTCCGGCTAAATATCCCAAGATCAAAAACCAGGAAAACCTTCGTTCCCTACAGGCTGCCGAGCGCCGCATCAACGCACACTCCTGGTTTTTTATTCCCAAAAAACAGGTGGCAGCCATCGAACATCTGATTCAGGAAGGGGATATTGTGTCGCTTACTGCCTGGAAACCTGAGCTGGACATCGCACACCAGGGTTTTGCTGTCAGGATCAATGGACGGATGCACCTGATGCATGCCTCTTCACTGGGCAAAAAAGTGGTTATTTCGAAGCAGCCCTTGCCGGAATACCTTGCTACACAGATTGGACAAACGGGAATCATGGTGGCGCGTTTGAAGTGAATCATTCCGGCAGTTTCACTGCAAAACAGTTTTTAAAATCAGAACAGAAAACAGTTTTGCCATCAGAACTTACCCTCAATATATCCTCAAGGTCTTCTTCATTGGGTAAAGATTGCTTACTCAGATAGCATCCTGTTTCAAAATCAAGGCTTGTCAGTTTAAAGTTCTCCATAAAATAAAGACGTCCATTCCGGACAAAACTACCCATCAATCCTGAAAGAAAGCCGGTAGGAGCGCTACTACTCCAGTACTTTTCTCCACTTAATGGATTGAGCGCATCTATAAACCCACTTCCTTTATAAGCAATCAGGCGGTCTTCCCGCAGGATTATCTGCGTTGCTGCGACACAAGGCTTGCTCCAAATTACATTGGCCGTTTTTGCATCCAAACAATTTACTTTTTCTTCTAACGGGAAAAATACCCGTCCATTTTTAAGAATTACATTTCCTTCCGCTCTTCGGTAATACGTCCTTGTTTGGGAGGCCGGCGTAGTTACAGTCAGTCCGCTTTTAATTTCATGGCAAACAAGCCTGAACTCAAGATTTCCTATCGCTGGACTATAAGCAGCTTCCATGCAACAAAAGAGCGTATCGCCATTGGGCATAATTTCTGTAACTGGATCTGAAAAGGGTCTGATAAACGCAGGTTTTGCTTTTGTCCGCCTTCGGAGTATTTCCCGATATTTATCTCCTTGTAAATCAAGTAAATAAGCATAAGAATCCACAGAGTCTATGGCTGGCGGATTCGAATGTGCTAAGACAACAGCATACCCTTTTCCTAAGGCGAACAAAGGATCAAGCCCTACTTCTACAGGCAGCTTACAGATGGCCTTTTCTTCAAGGGTATTTAGGTCAAACTCAAAAAACGTATTGCTTCCCAAAGCCAGGTAGAAAAGTTTCGATCCAGATATTTGTGTATAATTATCCAAAAAGGATGCGGAGATGTTTTTCTGCCAGAGTAATTCACCTGTTTTGATGTCAAAGCAATTCAGTTTGTTGCTTGCATTCGATGAAGCCTGTTCTCCTGCTACCAAGATTTTATCTTCAAAGGCAATTGGGCAATGTGTGTACATGTTCTTTGACCAAAGCGAAGAGAGTATGGTTTGGTCTATGGTTATTCCTTCACAAGGAGCCTGGGGTGCTTCCGTTTTTTTGCATGAAGGGGAAAATAGGACTAAAATTAACAACAAAAGAATAGGGTATCTCATTGTAGTAAGTAATTTATGGGAGTCGGTTAATTTTACAAAGATAGCAAATAATCTGCAAAAATATGCCGCTTTGCCAGTCGCCGCTTTGCTTTCCTGACAAATTTCTCCTTTTAAGTCTCATCAATTCTGCCATTCCGTCAGATTTCCCTGCATGGCACAACGATTGATAGAATCGATTACCCGCCGTAACTTAAGCGAAGGTGGGAACTACCAAAATAACCACCTCAAATCACCAGTGAACGATTCACCCAATCACCAATCAACCAATCACTAAAATCTATTCAGACAAAACATGGGAAAGATAATTGGCATTGACCTCGGTACAACCAACTCCTGCGTCTCCGTCATGGTAGGCAACGAACCTACTGTGATCGCCAACGATGAAGGCGCACGTACCACTCCTTCTGTAGTTGGCTTTCTGGACAATGGCGAGCGCAAAATAGGCGCACCCGCCAAACGCCAGGCCATCACAAACCCTACCCGTACGGTAGCATCCATCAAACGATTTATGGGGATGCGCCACAGCGAGTCCACCTCCGAAATCGGTCGCGTACCCTATAAAGTGGTAAAAGGCGAAAACGACACCATCCGTGTCGATATCGACGGACGCCTCTACACGCCGCAGGAAGTCAGCGCCATGACCCTGCAAAAAATGAAAAAGATAGCTGAAGACTATCTTGGCGAGACAGTTACAGAAGCGGTTATCACCGTGCCTGCTTACTTCAACGACTCGCAACGCCAGGCAACTAAAGAAGCCGGTGCCATTGCAGGACTTGATGTAAAACGGATCGTGAACGAACCGACTGCGGCTGCCCTGGCTTATGGCCTCGACAAACGCGATAAAGACATGAAGATCGCGGTGTACGACCTCGGTGGTGGTACCTTCGACATCTCGGTACTTGAACTCGGCGGCGGTGTTTTTGAAGTGAAATCTACCAATGGTGACACACACCTGGGTGGCGACGACTTCGACCAAACCATCATTGAATGGCTGGCCGACGAATTCAAACGTCAGGAAAATATTGACCTCCGCAAAGATCCAATGGCGCTCCAACGCCTGAAAGAAGCTGCTGAAAAAGCCAAGATCGAACTTTCAAGCGGTGCAGAGACTGAGATCAACCTGCCTTATATCACGGCAGTGGATGGTGTGCCAAAACACCTGGTGGTTAAACTCAGCCGTGCCAAATTTGAGCAGATGACCGACGCCCTCGTACAACGTACGCTGGAGCCTTGTCGCAAAGCGCTCAAAGATGCCGGCATGAAGCCTAACGAAGTGGACGAAGTGATCCTAGTAGGCGGTTCAACCCGTATCCCACGCATCCAGGAAGAAGTAGAGAAGTTTTTTGGCAAAAAGCCGAACCGCTCTGTGAACCCGGATGAAGTAGTGGCCATCGGTGCAGCCGTACAAGGCGGTGTACTCAGTGGCGCGGTTACAGATGTACTCCTGCTCGACGTGACCCCGCTTTCGCTGGGCATCGAGACCATGGGCAATATCTACGACGTGGTGATCGAAGCCAACACGACTGTACCAACCAAGAAATCAAAAACCTACTCGACGGCTTCTGACAACCAGCCGCAGGTAGAGATTCACATCCTGCAAGGCGAACGCCCGATGGCACGCGACAACCGCTCAGTGGGTCGTTTCATCCTGAATGATCTTCCACCGGCACCGCGTGGGGTTCCGCAGATCGAGGTCATTTTTGACATGGATGCAAACGGTATCCTGAGCGTAACGGCGGTGGATAAAGGCACTGGCAAGCAACAAAATATCCGAATCGAAGCCAGCACAGGTCTGAGCAAAGACGAGATTGCACGGATGAAAGCAGAGGCTCAGGCCAATGCTGAAACCGACCGCGAAACCCGCGAACGCGCTGAAAAACTCAACGCTGCAGACTCGCTCATTTTCCAGACCGAGAAGCAACTCAAGGAATTCGGCGATAAAGTATCTGCCAACCACAAAGAGACCATCGAAAAAGCACTCAATGAACTCCGCGAGGCGCATAAAGTACAAGACATCGCTCGCCTTGACACCGCACAAGCCGCGCTCACAGAAGCATGGAATGCTGCCAGTCAGGAGATCTACGCTGCACAGCAGGCTTCCGGAGGCAATCCTGAAGGAGGCGCTGAAAACCCATACAGTTCTGCCACAGGCGGTCCTGCAGGCGGTGGCAGCGGTGGAACGGAGGCACAGGATGTGGAGTTTGAGGAAGTGAAGAGCTAAAAAGAAGAATAAAAGGCATCGGGGGGATTGGGTATCCCTCCGATGCTTATTAATAGGTATTCATAACAATTTTATTTTTTATGAATACTTCAATACAATGCGCTCCAAAAGTGCGAGTGCAAAAACCCATGATCCTCTCATTTGAATGTAGCGTTTGGGTTCTTTTCATCTTTTCTACCCAAAAAAAGTTCTTTTTTGTTTTGGGATTTCAGAACTACCAAATCAAGTTTGATAAGTGTAGGCTTTCTGAAAAAGTAGAATTTAAGATGGTCAGAACTACGAACTATACTCCATCTTTTGAGAGATTTTTTTAATTCCCGAATTGGATATATATATTAAAAGTATAATTTATTAATTAAAAGCGTTGGGGCTATCTGAGTTTATTTATAGTGCCAAAAGCTATGTTTATCATAAAAAAAAATAGAATTATCAAAAAACTTTAAGCCGCCCAGAGACTCGGGTGGCTTTTTTATTTCTGTTTTTCTCCTAAAAGCGCGTTATTTGCATAAAATATCCAAGCATGATTGCTACATCCTTAGGTTACGAAGAAGTTGCTGAGTTTATCGCAAGCCTTGACCCGGAACGGTTGCTCGAATTGCGCCCTTCGCCCAAAGTTCAGGAACGCGTGGAGGAGTTGCTCTTCAAAAAGAAGGACCAAGGCCTTACTCCCGACGAACAATTTGAACTTGACCGATATCTTGCACTGGAACACCTCATCGCACTTGCTAAAGTCCGCGCACGTCTCCGTCTTGCCGCATGAGACTACATATTCCCCTAAAACTGCGGGTTTTGGTCACAGAAAACGCTGAACACCGTTGCGAATACTGCTGCATCCATCAAAGTGATTTGGATTTCACTTTTCATGTTGATCATATTATCAGTTTGAAGCATGGAGGAGGAGATGAATTTGAAAACCTTGCCTTATCTTGTTCAGTTTGCAACCAAAATAAAGGCACAGATTTGGGGACTTATCTCTCAGGTAGTGACCAATTAATTCGACTTTTTCATCCCCGGCGCGATAAATGGGATAAGCACTTCAAAAAAGATAATGGTGAAATTATTCCTCTTACTGATATCGGAGCAGCCACCATCAAAGTACTAGACCTAAATAATCCCGACCGCATAATTTTGAGAAGGCTTTTGGTACAAGCGGGAAGATACCTATAATCTTTGATCAGTCCCTGCCTTACCTTTGCGCCTCAACAGGCAAAACCATGCTCACTCTGCTCCGCAATTTTCTGTTCAAAAAAGCCCTCCGGGAATCTTTGACCGCGCAAAAACGCAGTCGTCAGGTACATACGATCGACAGTGCACGTACGATCGGGGTTTTGTTTGATGCCAGTACGGAAACAACCCGCCTGGAAAGTCTGGAATTCATAAAATCGCTGGAAAAGCAAGGAAAAAAAGTATCTGCACTTGGGTTTTTTAATGTCAATAAAGTGCCTGGTGATCAAGCTTTTGAATTCTTTTCAAAAAAGGAATGTTCCTGGATCGGACAACCCAAAAGCGAAAAAGGGCTTGAGTTTGCCAAACAAAAATTTGACCTGCTGCTTACACTAAACCCTGATAAGCTTGCCCCGCTTGAATGGCTGGCTGTACAATCGCAGGCCGCGTTTAAAATCGGGATTGCCACCAGCCACCCCAATGATTTTGATATTCAGCTGGAAACTCCTGAGGGCAAGGGCATTCGCTATTTCACCGAACAGCTTGCGCTTTACCTTGGAAGAATTGTTTTGAAATAATGGTACGCCGGAACGCAGTTCCGGCAAACATAAATCAGCACCGGAAAAGCGTTCCGGGATACAATATGAGCCTACAACAAAAACTGCGTGGCACGGGCGTAGCACTCGTCACACCTTTCAAAAACGGTGCGATCGACTGGGAAGACCTCGAACGCATCATCGAAAATGTGCTGGCCGGGGGCGTAGAATTCCTCGTTAGTCTGGGCACAACCGGTGAATCCAGTACGACCACCGATGCCGAGCATCACCAGATCCTCGATTTCTCCATCAAAGTCAACCGGGGGCGGGTTCCCTTTGTCGCAGGTATTTTTGGCGGCAACAATACCGCTGCCATGGTGGAAAAGATCAAAAGCTTCAACTTCGACGGCATTGACGCACTCCTTTCTAGCAATCCGGCTTACAACAAGCCCGGACAGGAAGGTATTTTTCAGCATTACATGGCTTTGGCCGAAGCATCGCCGCGACCGATCATCATTTACAATGTGCCCAGCCGGACCTCATCCAATATGACCGCGGAGACTACGCTCCGGCTCGCCAACGCTTCCGAAAGGTTTATCGCGGTAAAAGAAGCCTCTGATGATATTTACCAGATCATGAAGATCCTGAAGGGGCGGCCGGATAACTTTCTGGTTTTAAGTGGGGACGATTTTATCACGTTACCGCTGGTGGCTGCGGGAGGAGATGGGGTGATCTCAGTGATTGCCAATACCTTGCCGCGACCATTTACAGATATGGTGCGGGCTGCATTGCGGCAGGATCTGCCCACCGCCCAAAAATTGAATTTCAAACTACTTGAATTGTACAAGATCCTTTTCGCGGAAGGAAATCCGGTCGGCGTAAAAGCCGCCATGGAATTACAGGGATTGTGCAACCGGGAGGTTCGGCTGCCACTGGTGCCTATGAGTGAACAAGGTGTTCATGCGATCATGGCGGAGCTGGAGAAGCTGGAACAATGATTTTTTAGAAATATTAGAGCCTCAATTTCGTAAAACGAATGGAAGCGATATCTTTGCACTCGCTTTTGAAAAAAAGCATGTCACTGGCCACGTGGCGGAATTGGTAGACGCGCTACTTTGAGGGGGTAGTGTCCTTACGGATGTGCTGGTTCGACTCCAGTCGTGGTCACAAAAAGGCCTCCCGAGCAATCGGGAGGCCTTTTTAATATCCAATATCCAATAAGGGGTGTGCGAAAGAATATGATTACAAAGTTGTTTGATTTAGAGGAAAATCAGATGTTTTAGGATGCGACAACGAAAAAACGCTCTCCAACAGGTTTTGTCGGTCAGCGAGTTGCTGGAATTATTACCCTCAGCACTCTACGATCAGTTATCCGCCGAATTTAAGCTGTGGGCAGTACAGTTCACAAGTGTTGGAAACGACCTATCAAGTACGCCGCGTTGATTCCACGATGGTAAGCACCTTTGCGCATTTGCTCAGCGGGCTTCGAGCAGGCAATTGCTCGCGGGGTAAAGTACAAGCCAAATACACGGTGGAATACCGTTCGGCGGGTTTGATGCGAGCCAGTTTGCATACTGAACAAGCCTATCTGAGCGAAGAACGTGCCTCGGGCGAAGCGGTGCAAAACGTGCCTCTTGGTCCGCATGATGTACTGGTCCTTGATCGCGGCTTGCAAAAACGTGCCACCTTCGCCGCCCTGACCGAAGAGGGCAAACCCTTTGTTACACGGCTTAATGCCACCACTGGCGGATCCAATCACTCCATCGGGGCTGCGCATAGCGTATGAGGCAATGGTATATTGGTACGCCAAAACAAAACCGCAACCTGTGCCATTTCGTCTTATCCAAGCAACAGGGCGGGACGGACCAGACTACTGGACATTTTTTGGAGTGTCCAGACTTTCTAAGTTTTCGAAACTTGGAAAGCCTGTCTCCGAGAAAATGTCCAGTAGTCTGGCATCCGCCACACTTTCTTGAAAAAATGCTTGCAATCATCCTACTTTTGCCCCCGCTTCCGCCAATACTCCGTTCAAATTCCTTCGGATTAAAGACACAGGCGGATAACCCGCTCAATTTCGCAATAAGATTATGGCTGCAAAAAGCAAATCCAAGCCTACTCAAGCTCAAAAAGCAACTCCCAGCGCTCCTGCAAAAGAAAAAGCGGCTTCGGCACCTTTTACCGATACCTTCCGTGCGGGGTTTTGGAGCAATCACTGGATCGCTGCGGTACTCTTGCTGGCACTGTCCTTTGCACTTTATTTCATCGGACTCAAATATGGCTATGTGCTGGACGATGAAATGGTCTACTGGAAGAATGATTATGTGCAGAAAGGTTTTGACGGGATCTCGCGAATCTTCGGTTCTGACAGCTTCATGGGCTATTTCAAAGAAGAAAAATTCCTCCTGGAAGGTGGCCGTTACCGACCGCTTTCACTGGCTACTTTTGCGATGGAAGTGGAGATCTTTGGCCCAAACAAGCCTGCTGCAGGACACTTTTTCAATGTCCTGTTGTACGGACTGACCGGCATTTTACTGTATCGCATCATGCTGGGCCTTTTCCC
>JBILHS010000162.1:0-9612 GCA_044350425.1 Saprospiraceae bacterium
GTCAGCTGGTCCGACTGGCGGGCCATTCTGGGCTTGCTAGGCTATATAGGGATGGGTGTATGGGCGCTCTGGAACCTTCGCAAACGCAGTGTTCCGGCTTATGCCATTTTGTTTTATCTGTTGACGCTCAGCATTGTATCCAACCTGTTTGTGTCGGTGGGTACCTTCATGAATGAGCGCTTTTTATACATGCCTTCGGTGGCCTTTTGTATCCTGGCAGGCTGGTTTTTTGCTGTCAAACTGCCGGAATGGCTCAAGGAAAAACCTCATTCAGCCTATCCGCTGGGGATGATCCTTTTCGCCACCATTGCCGGATTGTATGCCTATCGGGTGGTGACACGTATTCCCGACTGGCAAACCGGATTTACCCTCAACCGGGCAGCCGTGCAGGTTTCGGAAGGCAGCGCCCGATCACATTGCTTTTATACCACCGGTCTTTATGAAGAACGGTATGTCAAGGAAAAAGACGAAGCGGAGAAAAAAAGACTGGTGACCGAAATGGAGTACCATATCAAACGATCGCTGGAAATCAACCCGAATTACGGCGCGGCCCTGATCATGAAATTTAACGTGGCAGCAGCTCGTTTCCAGATCGACCACCAGCTCGACAAGTTCTTCCACGTGGCAGAAGATGTGCTGGAAAAAATACCTTACAACGCCACCTTCCGTCAAAACCTGGCAGCCTATCTGAAGTATCTGGATGGCTCCAACGCGGACAAATACATGGCGTTTTGTTATCGGGTTGGCTATGAATTCTTCTGGAAAAAGAAAAATGATAGCACTGCTGCCCTGTTCTTCCTGGAATTTGCGCTGAACCGTCAATATGAAGACATTCGTACCCTGGAATCCATTGCCGAGATCAGCGAAGCCACCGGACAAAAAGCACAGGCCGCAGAATTCCGGAGGCGGGCGGAAGCGCAGAAATAGTTTTTTGGTTTATTGGTGATTGGTTTATTGGTGATTGGTATATTGGTGATTGGTGGATTGGTTTTCAGGCCTGGTATCCCAACCTGGCTTGAAGAAAACCATATGCAAGCCTTCCACAACTCAATATACCAATCCACTAGTAAACCAATATACCAATCCACTAGTAAACCAATATACCAATCCACCAGTAAACCAATCACCAATCCACCAATAATCCAATCACCTAACATTTGAAAGTTACAGACCATTTTCAACAAGCAGCGGGTAAAACCCTGGTTTCCTTCGAGGTGCTGCCGCCTTTGAAAGGGGGAAGCATGCAGGCCATCTTCAATACGCTGGATGCTTTGATGGAATTTAAGCCGCCGTTCATTGACGTGACCTACCACCGCGAGGAGTTTATTTACAACAAGCGACCTTCGGGGTATTACGAAAAGACGGCCATCCGCAAACGTCCCGGCACCGTGGGCATTTGTGCTGCCTTGATGCACCGGTATGGGGTAGACGCCGTGCCGCACCTGATCTGTGGTGGCTTTTCGGTGGAAGAAACTGAAAACGCGCTCATTGACCTCAACTTCCTGGGCATCAACAATGTGTTGGCGCTGCGCGGGGATGCGCGGCAGTTTGAAGATAAGTTTATCCCGGAAGCCGATGGACACAAATACGCCCTGGATCTGGTACGCCAGATCGGCGGCATGAACCATGGCAAATACCTGGATCTCAACATTCAGAATGGCGAGCCGACCGATTTTTGCATTGGCATTGCGGGCTACCCGGAGAAACATTTTGAGTCGCCGAATTTTGCCACAGACCTACATTTTACCAAAGAAAAAGTGGATGCCGGCGCGGGATATATCGTGACACAGATGTTTTTCGACAATAAAAACTACTTCGCGTATGTGGATGCCTGCCGGGCTGCCGGTATTGAGGTGCCTATTGTGCCGGGCTTAAAGCCGCTGACCAAAAAATATCAACTGAATTCTATTCCGCGCAAATTCTTCATCAACCTGCCCGAAGCATTCGTCCATGAAGTGCTCAAAGCCAAAGATGATGCCGCGGTGAAGCAAGTAGGCATCGAATGGTGTGCCCAGCAGTCCAAAGAACTGAAAGCTGCCGGAGTGCCTTGTTTGCACTATTATACGATGGGAGATACGGAGACGGTGAAGAAGATTGCGGGAGAGGTGGCGTAGGATACGATTACGAAACCTTGGAGGTTTCGTAATCGTATCTAACGCAACACCGATACCCTGGCCACTCCAATCAATTTACCTGCCGCATCAAATGCCATAACAGCATAAATTCCAGTCGGATTTTGCTCTAAATCCAGCGATAGTTTGGGGGTTCCGGGTGGTATAGCAATGGATTTTATCTTTTGTCCACCACTATTGTATACCGAAATCAAGCCTCCCTCACTATTTGGAAGGCTCACTTCTGTCATTCCTGTGGTCGGATTGGGAGCAACCTGAATCACTCGGGATGTCAGATTCTGAGATACCGTACCTACTCCGCCTGTAGTATCACAGGGCGGATCAAGCGGCCCGAGGTTATAGTTGGCGAAATTTATCATCACATAACTCTGTCGTGCGGGTAAAGTGATGGCATGCTGTTCCACCTTACAGGCAAGACCCAACGAATCTGGATATTGAATGACATGCAGCACATTGTTATCATGAGAAGTAATGATGTAGATTTTCCCATCAGGGCCGGGCATCATTTGAAAAAAATTAGCCGGAAATGGCGCCAATGTGCCATCATATGCTGCCACGACCTGCATACTCTCAGCAAAATTAGGAGCCGAAAGATCATATTGTTGCACCGTTTCGCCAGAGGTCAAATAAACAAAGCGGCTATTGGGGGATACAGCTACACCACCACCTCCAAAAGGAAAAGAATCCCAACCTAAATAAACAGCATTAGAAAAAACGCCATCGCACCGATTGAAATCAAGCATTAATAGCCCTTCACGAGAGTTACGAAAATATTTTCTACCATCGGGGGAAAAAGCGGTTTGACTACCCCAATAGGAACTGTCAACCACAGAAGAAACATTTTGAACCCCTTTGTATATTACCCCTTGAGTAGTTAGTAGGCTGACATGTAAGCCATTGCTGTAACGCCTTGGGGTCACTACCCACCAGTCGAGGCCATTACCGTGACGTGTGGCAGTGACATAGTTGCCTAAATAAATGGAGTCAGTAAGAATTGAGTTGTTTTTAGAGATGACTATCCCGTTTCCACTGTCTCCCGATGCATCAACAACAGAGTACATTAGATTCATAGGATTCCACAACCAATCATCATTCCTCAAATGGAAAAGATAATATATGCTATCACTTCCGGGTTTGGGCAAAAAAATACACGGCTGCCATAGCGGATAGTCACCATCCTCACAAAATTCCTCGAAAACTACCCCTGGGTTAAGTGTATCTCCATTCTCCATTAACTCATGATTTCGATTGACAATCATACATCCATTGGTGTATGCCACTAAATTTCCATTTTTGTCAGAAATGGAAGCCTTCGGTCTGTCAAAAATGTAATTCTGAAGGGTAAGTGATGGAGGTAACGTGCTAAAATCCATAATAATCCCTCCATAAGGGTATCCACTTGGACTAGACGCAATTTGGCCATAACCGATCGTCCAAATATTATCGTGCTTGAGTTGGGAATAGGCTAAAGAGGAAAAAAGAATGTGAAATGCAAGTACTAAAAGAACTTTTTTCATAGGAGGCAATACAAATGAGGCTGCTCAGGGCTTGTTAGTCCTAAGCAGTCTCATTAAGTTGAAAAATTAATGTGAAACTGAAATTTTAGCAGTACCAATTACTTTCCCTGTCTCATCAAGAAGCCTTATCCAGTAAAACCCTGAGGGTTTTTGGCTCAGGTCCAAAGCAACTTTATCTGTTCCGCGTGCTATAGAAAAGGATTTTATTTTTTGTCCATTTGCACTGTAAACTTCAAGCAAGCCATCGGTGCTATAAGGGAGTGTTACCTCAGTCAAGCCGCTAGTAGGGTTGGGTACAATTAGGATTGTAGTGTTGGAAGCCAAAGAGGATATATTTCGCTGGGCACTATGCTGGTGTCCCTCTTCCATATTCAAAAACAAAGCCTGATCACAAGGTGCTAAATAGCGAATGGCATCTTTGGCAGCCTTTCCAACTATGCCTTCGCCTTGCTGTGCTAAAACCAGTGCTTGCTGGTAGAGCGCTTGCGTGATGGATAGACCAAGTAATCTACGTATACGCAATTCATGAATCGTTTTTTGTGCAGATTCGTAAGTCTGGGTAGTAACGATCGCGGCATTATAAGTTAGCGTATTTTGTAATGCAGTACTCAATTGTTGGTTTCGGGTACCGACAAGTGCGGCTTGTGCTACTGCGTTTACGGCTATTTGTTGGAGCAAGGAATCGCGTTGAGCAAACCAGGTTTCTGTCAAGTTTAAAACAGAGGTATAGTTCATGTTCCCATCGAATACTTCAAGATTCGAAAATGCCAGATCAATAGCAGCAGAATAGGTATCGTAGGCTAGTTGATAGGCTGTTGTGAGGCCCAATCCAGATCGTGTCTGCTGTATTACATTTGAAAGAGACGCAATGATATTGCTGTTCAGGCTATTGAAAAAAGCCGCTTCGGGAGAACCTGTTGGACGCAATGCTGGGAAAATCAATAGTTTGGAATATACTTCTCTTTTTAAATCCCAAAGGGCTACCCCACTCAAACTTGAGGTTCCAAGAACTACTTCTTTTTCATACGGGGTCAATTGCAAAGGCTGAGTACTCAACATTGGTACACAATAGTCTAATGGCTCACTCCCAGCATGAAACCAATTCGATAGACTTGGATCTGGAAACAATTTTGCGTTGGAGGGTAACCATGGGAGGACGTTGCCTTCAGGAACGCTAAATTCACTGTTAAAAGGATTTCCATTAAAAACATCCGCTGCCAAGAGAACACACGCATTTGGATTTAAGCCCCATTCGTTCCCGCGACCTTTTTGTTTACCTATTCTTGCGTCTCCAGTATTGATCTCTAGTCCGATCGAATGGTTATTGATTTGATTATTGCGAAGGGTTATATTGTTTGAGTTCAAAAAATGAAGACCGTAGGAAGATTGGTCAACTGTGTTATCACAAAAATCCATCCCTTGAATACCCCTGGTATGAAAGCAGCATACTACAGGATTGAAAAACTGATCATTAGCTGTTGAAATTCCTGTGACATCATTGTGGCGTACAATATGCCCCATAGAAATGTTTTGGCTACCAACAGGAAACAAATGGAAGCCAAATCCTTGTTTGTTTATCGTTCCAAAATTAAGATGGTTGTCATGGATATTATATCGATCAGAGTTACCAAATTCAATCGCAATAGCAATGATACCATTAACGACATTGGCTGTTGCGTTAATATTCAGTATGTTGTTTGAAACAATCATTTCATTCGTAGCATCCACAAAGTCTCGAACTCTAATAGCAGTAATACCAGTACTAGTGGACCCAACAGAATTTGTTATAAATGTATTCCCATCAATTCTAGAGGGAAAACTAGAAGAACTTTGAGGGCGTTCTACATATACGCCTGTTCTCCAACCATCGCCAGTCATATTGAAGGAATTCACATTTCTAATTAATATTTGTTCACCGCTATTATTCTCAGCAGAATGAATTCCTTCCTCCCAAATCCCTGAAAAACTATTCAGCTCTGCAGTGAGATAAACTTTGTTTGCGAGTATCCCGATTCTTCCTCTTTCATAAAATCGGCAACGAATAGCCGACAATCTGCCTTCAGTACTCCAGATCCCGTTTTCAGCAAGATTAAAGAAAAAATTGTTCCTAGATTCCAAAGTACCTCCTTCCGTTACGATTCCATTAACAAGACAACTAAATGTGTTTTGATTTCCATGCTGGTCTACCCCAACTACAGCGCTGACATTCTTAAATTTTATTCCTGCATGTGCTAATGGATAATCTGGCAAAACCAAATTAGCCAAATGACCAAGCCGTGTGGCTAGATTAGCCGTTTGGTAGAATTGATTTCGCACAAAAACAGCGTTAAGATTCCCACTTTGACGCAGATTCGTTACACCAATATAATTATTCCGGAAAATATTATTAAAGATTGAGTAGTAAAGTTTACTAGACCCAATTGGAAGGCCCGCACTTGATTCATCCAGCGTAAGGCCAATATATGCATCCTCTACACTACAATTAGCAAAATCAAATTTTAGGGATGTGCCTATTCCTGCAGCATCTACCACGATACCCTGCCACATATCCCCGCACCCAAAAAAATCACAGTTTTCAAAGGATATTTTTACGACTGCATGGTTCGAAAGCGGAGAAATGTTGATTCTAGCATTGTTACGCATTTTGAAAGTGCAGTTCACAAATCTAACATTTTGTGTAATCTTATAAAGACCTCCAATATCAAATGTTTCATTTTGGACTAAGCCACTAGGTGGAATCCCAGCATTATCTGGAATCGCTCCTGTATCAAAACAATACCCAAACGTGCAGGGAAATTGGCTGAAATAATCACAAGTGCTAGAACCATCAAGGCAATTTGCGGGGAGAATGGGTGAAGTAACGCATGGGTTGTATGGGGGTGGTTCAGTATTTTGAGCTTGAATAGACCCTACGGTAAAAAAGACCGCAATAAATGCAGCCAAGAAACTAATTAAAGTTGGAGCGTTGGAGCGTTGGAGCGTTGGAGCGTTAAACTAAATCTGATTTTCATTTACGTTGAATTTTAGAAAATTAATAATGCGATTTAAGCCCATCGGGAGCACCGATGGAATATACACAGGAAGGGAATAGCTTATGAAATAGATTAGCGTGTGGGCCTTCTAAAAGACCTGGCACTATTATCCAATTTTGGCACTAGATGCTCTGTCGGATAAAATATTTGTTGGCCAACGGATTATAAAAAATACCCCGGCGCGCGTATGCGCAGGGCTAATTCGAATGCAATATGTCTAAATAAAAACCAAACAACCAAATCAGTCGCTGAGATTTAACATCTAACCGCAGTTTACTTCCGCTTCGCCACAATCTTCAAAATAAGTGGCACCGTATCATCGATCATCTTATCCTTCACCGTACCCAGAATCCCGGAGTGGAAATTTACACCCCAGGTGGTGCGGTTGATCGGGAACGACGGGGATTCTGCCCGAAGCACATCGCCTTCGATGCTGACTTGGACGGGGATGTTTACGGGGGCAGTTTTGCCTTTCATGGTCAGTTTACCACTGAGTACCCAGTTGAAATTAGGTTGATTGCCGGGCAGCACCTGTTCAATGACAAATTCCGCGGTCGGAAACTTATTGGTCTCAAAAAAATCTGAATCCTTCAGGTGTGATTCCAGGTCCTTGCGTTCGCCGGGATCTTTGATGTCGGTTACGCCGATTGAATTCATATCGAGCGTCACTTTGCCACTGATGATCTGACCCTGATTCACCATCAAAATGCCACTTGATACCGTAATGGTGCCTTCGTGACCGGTTTTGTCTACCGTATGAGTTCCTGACCAGTTTACCGTGCCTTCAGTCACAGCAAAAGTCGCCGCGCCTTCTGCCGAAACCGGCGCTACCCGAATGGTGTCAAGCTTTGGGGCAAGCTGTGCAGCCTCTGTTTTGGGATCGTTTTTGCAGGATAAAAAGGCAAAAAGAGCCACTGAAAGCAGGAGGGATTTTCTGAAAAAAGTATGCATGTTGTTAAATGTGGTCAAATGTTTAATGTGGTCAATGTGGGTAATGAGAACAATGTGGTTAATGTGAACAAGCTGGTGAATAGTTCATACATCATAGTTCATACATCATACATCATACTTAAATTTTGGCGATCACCGTCTGATTCCCCTTCACTTGCTGATCCATCGTCACCTCCACTTTCGCATCCAGCGGCAGGTAAAGATCTACCCGGGAACCAAATTTGATAAAGCCCATATCCCCGCCTTGTTGCACGGTATCTCCTTCGCCAATGTACCACTTGATCCGCTTGGCTACGGCTCCGGCGATCTGGCGCATCAGGATCTCGCCCTGACCAAAGTCGTACACGACTGTCGTGCGTTCGTTTTCAGTGCTGCTTTTGGGATGCCAGGCTACCAGGTATTTGCCGGGATGGTAGCGGAAATAATTGACCACGCCGCTTACCGGGTTGCGGTTGACGTGGACGTTCAGTGGCGACATGAAAATAGAGACCTGAAGCCGTTTTTCATTAAAGTACTCGGCCTCAAACACCTCCTCGATCACACACACGCGGCCGTCCGCAGGCGCATACACCAGATGGTTGTCTGCGACCTGGATCTCCCGAACCGGATTTCTGAAAAACTGAACCACCAGGCCATAGAAGCCGATCGAAAGCACCAGCACTGGCCAGAAAAGAATGGGCAGAAATTGCTCCACCACAATATTTAAAGCGAACAACAACAATGCCGCAACCACCAGGATCGTACGGCCTTCTTTATGAATTCTGAACTGCATTTTGTCTGTTTGTTGATTTTGGGGGGCAAAGATAGACTATGATTTATGTGATTCTTGTGATTTGAGTGATGCAAATCACAGGAGATTCAATTCATTCCCTGCTCAATTACTTCCCGGATATTTGGATAAACGACCACGCCACTTGCCAGCCAGGCTTTTGGCTCCACCCAATGAATTTCTTCGATGTCTTCTTCCGTTTGCGGCACCAGAACCGTATCGGCGGTCTGCATCCGGTACCACCAGGTTTTTTTGAGGATGCGCTTGCCTTTTTCTTCGTAAGTATGATAAGTGTGGGCCAGAAAATCGCCGAGCGATACGTTGACCAGTCCGGTCTCTTCCTGCACTTCCCGGATGGCTGCCTGTTCGGGACTTTCGCCCGGGTCAATTTTGCCCTTTGGCATGTCCCAGGAACCTCTGCGATAAAATACCAGCAGTTCGTGCTGAGCATTTTGCACATACCCACCCGCAGCTTCCAGGACTTTGTATAAATCCTGAAAATCCGCCCAAAGCATTTCCAGATCGGGGTGATACAGTACTACGGCACGAATATTTTTGTTTTTATCCAAAAGGTCCAGGTAATTCCGAAGTGCCTTTTTTTTGCCAATATACAGGGCTACGTAGGTAACTTTATCGGTCTGAAGCCCTAAAGCTTGCGCTCCTTCGGGCGTTGTGAGAAAAACGGGTGTTCCGTTGTGGTAGATTTTATAGTTTTGCGGCACTTTTTCGAATTATTTGAGTGCGAATGTAGCGCATCAAACATTTCTATCAGTCAATTCATTCCATTCACCCTAATTATAGTTTTGTATTTTGGAATCAGAAGTAGCGCGTAATTTATTGGAAATCAAAGCAGTAAAGCTCAGTCCCAGTGCGCCATTTACCTGGGCATCGGGCATGTTGTCGCCCATTTACTGCGATAATCGGGTGGCGCTTTCGCATCCGGGGGTCCGAACCTTCCTAAAAAATTGTTTGGCTGAAAAATCCCGCGAATTTGGTAACTTTGATGTGGTTGCGGGCGTGGCGACTGCCGGAATTCCACACGGAGCCTTGCTGGCAGACGTGCTGGAGAAGCCTTTCATCTATGTACGGAGTAGTGCAAAAGATCATGGGAGACGAAATCAGATCGAGGGTGAACTCAAACCCGGTCAGCGGGTTTTAGTGGTTGAAGACCTGATCAGTACGGGCGGGAGCTGTTTGTTGGCGGTAGATGC
>JBILHS010000045.1:0-40482 GCA_044350425.1 Saprospiraceae bacterium
GCATTTAAAGGTGCTACTTCAAACGCATTGGGCGTAAATGCCCTAAATGTTTTTACGGACACTCATGGTGGGTATACCCTAAATATGCTTGTGAATTTAAATAATATCTTCACACTCCCTGCAATTGCCGCAAATCGAGTCGGCTATACCTTACAGCAACATTATTCTTGTTGTAATAATATCCCATTTGCAAATCCAGTAATTCAAAGAAGGATAGTTAATATTATCAAGGGCACCACTGAGCTAAATAAAGTGGATTAAGTTTTACTCACCATTTAAATGTGAAACGATGAAATTATTTTGCCATATTATTTTGATGTTTTTTGTGTTTATCCATCCTGGATATGCACAAGATTTTCGGGAAATTATTCCCGAAGAGGTGTTAGGTATTATTGCCATAAATGCTAAAAGCGACTTGTCTGATTACGAAAAGTTAGTAGTAGCAGATTCACTCTATGATCTTTTGAAGGAACATTATGAGTACCTTGGTTACGAAGCTAAATTTAAGTTAGCTAAAGAAACCAAGGATAGTGAAGTGCGGATCTTTTTGTTTAAAACGATTCGTAATTTTCCGTATTATCTTGCGAATAATTCATACTATGGTTATAAATTCTATGATCAGTATGTACGGGCTACATATTTATTGATTAATGAATACAAAGAAAGAAAGGATCTTCAGGCGTTGTACGATTTGAATATTGTTCCTTCGGCAACCACTGATGTATATGGAATGCTTAGAAAGGCAATAGAAGCAATCGGAGGTTTTTGGGACAAAGGGGATTTTTATTATCCAGTACCCAAAGGTACCAGAGAAATTAAGCATTAGTTTCTAGTTGTTTTATTCTCCTAACAATCATTTTAGGGATTTATGAGGAATTCAATTTTGCTTCAACAGAAAAGCAAAATCAAATCAATACTTGTTTAATACTTTTAAACTCAATATGAAAAACCTGAAATTTCTTACAATATTGTTAACAATATTGCTCTTTAGGGGTATTGTTGTATGCCAACCCAATAGTGCACTTTCAGGAGTTGTTACAAACGCGACTTTTGATGTTAGCTGTAATAACGGATCGATTAACTTGCAAATTAATGGATCATACCCTCCATACGAAATAGAGTGGTATAATACAGCTGGAAATATTTTGGTGAAATATTTAAATGGAATTCCGGGCAATGACGGTCAAGAGGATATTTCTGGATTGCAACCTGGTTCATATCAAGTAGTTGTAACGGATGCATTTTGCAGGTCTGCTTCAGCCACATATAAAATAATCTGTGTTTGTGTTCATAATTATTCATATACTATTGTTGAAAATTCGATAACTCCAATCCTGCCAAATGGTGGATGTAATGGAATGGTAGATATTTCTGTAAATGGGATTGTTGGAAACTTGACTTATCAATGGACTGGTCCTAATGGCTTCCTTGCGAGTACCGAAGACTTAATTAATTTATGTAACCCTGGAGAATATACATTGAAAATAATATTTCCAGATGGCTTTTGTTACACTACCTTTTCTGTAACAATAGTAAAATGCAACGCCTCTTTTCAACCACATGAAATTGTCAAGGATGCATGCCCGGGACAGAGCAATGGCTCTATTAGCATTACACCCTCACCAGGAGGGGTGGCACCATTTGAGTATCAATGGAGTAATGGGGCTACAACAAAGGATTTATTGGAAATCGCATCAGGTACATATTGTCTTACTATTACAGATGTAAATGGATGTGATGCAAAGCCAGAATGTTACAAGGTGGGCACATATGGTCTACTAACAACAATTGGCTTGGATCTATACCCAGCGTCTCCAACTTGTGGAGGACAGGGTTCCGTTAATATTACTTTTCCGGGTATTAGTAATATTAAACCTCCTTTGAGCTATTTGTGGAGTACAGGAGAAACAACCCCTTTTAATATTTCAGTATACGATTATGATTATTATTCTGTTAGTGTTACAGATGGGTGTGGGAGTATTGCGTCGGCGGGTGCATTATATAGTATTTATCGTCCATTAAGTGTTGAACTTTTGTTATCGAATGATTGTATTCTGCCAACTGACATTGTTTCGGATGTATCTGGTGGTGGTTCTGGGCCGTATACTTACATTTGGAATACTGGCGCTACAACGGATATTGTTTCTGTGACCCAGCCCGGGACTTATTCAGTTACTGTAACCAGTGGCCAAGGATGTACAGGAACAAAGTCAATTATTGCTCCTATTACTCTAAATAAAAATGTAATTGGGACTACCATCAATCCATCATATCCGTGTAGCTTCTATGGTGCAGTTTATCTAAATATTGATGGATGGCAAGGCCCGTTAACCTTTACATGGACTGGCCCAAATGGTTATCAGTCAAATTTACAAAGCATCACCAACCTTAGTGCTGGTTTATATTGTGTAACAATTACAGATGATGTAGGGTGTAGCAACACTAAATGCTTTTCTCTTACGGCTAACACATCAGTAGGTATTTCTAACGTTACGAATGTTACTTCATGCAGCACTTCGAATAATCCCAATAATCCATGCGTTGGAGCTAGCTCTACTTGTAATGGTTCGATCAGTTTATTGACAACAGGGGCTGTTCCCCCATCGTATCTTTGGTCGAATGGAAGTACTTCAAAAAATGTTTCCGGTTTGTGTCAGGGGACTTATACTGTTACAATTACTTATCCAGGTGGATTTGGGTGTACCCAAACTTTGAGTGCCTACATTTGCTGTTGTTATGTCAATTCTTCCATTAGCTTTCCATCATGCTTAAACCCTTGTTCATTGCCACCGAATCAACAACCTCCTGTACCAGTAATTGTCTTAAACATTACCGCTCCACTAACAAACACTTCTTTGGATGGTATTTTAGATATTACGATGCAGGGAGGTACACAGTCAGGTGGCTTTTTTTACAACTGGACGGGTCCCAATGGTATGACTTCTACCGTTGAAGATATCAAAGCTGTTAACCCCGGGCTATACTGTGTTACGGTAACTAATGGTTGTAATTCTACTAATACCTGCATACAACTAAATGCATGTTCAAGTTTCGGCGTAAATCTTGTTTCAAAAGCAAATAACTGCACAGAATTCATGATTGGGGCAATTAATATCAATGTTAGCGGTGGTAACATACCTTACTCATATCTTTGGAGTAATGGGGCAACTACTAAAAATCTTTCGGGTCTAGCAGGTGGGCAATATACGGTTACAGTAACTGATTTTGGCAAGTGTTCAAGGACTGTTTCTGCAACCATAAATACAACCCCAGCTATCGTCACATACACAAGTGTCCCTTGTGCTAGACATGTGAGGTGTGGAAGTGTTATAAAACCACCAGATATAATTCCACTCTCAGCAGGCGCCTATACAGACTGCAATACATATAGTTTATATTGTGATTATACGTTTTCTGTTGTTGGAGTTGGAAGACATGTGATTGATGATAACATTTTTGACAGTTATGAATGCACGCTTATTTGTTATGGAGGGAATCCTACATATGGCGAATCCAGTTCAGATGTTTTAAATGACAAAGACTTCAATAGTTTAAAGTGCTTTTATAGTGGGGGGTGTGTTTTTACTAATTTGGCTATTAACGGTGAGGTATATGCAGAATTTATCATACTAGGTGAGTTGGATTTGAATAACTACGAACTAATGGATAGGACATCGGAGGATTGCCCATACAATAGTGAGTGCTGCCTAGGCATATACAAGTGTAGAGAAACAATTGTAGGGCAAAGTTATTGTACATGCCCTCCTGGCGTAGATCCTGTAGATCCTGTAGATCCTGATCCTGATCCTATAGAGGAGGAAGAAATTGAGGGACCGCCAGCTAAACTGCCAGGCCAATCGTGTGATCTAATTTGGCCCTCTCTCGTTGGTGAAGAAGAAGAAAGGGCAATGTCAAAAGGCTCTATCATAGATCGAATTAATACGAGAGGAACACTGATTGAATACCTTATGGCATATAATTCTCAAACTGGAGCTAAAAAATTTGGACTCCATAACAAAGCAGATATTGGTATGTCATTAATGGAATATTCCAATTTGATTAATAAGGAGCGGGTGTTTCCGATAAAAGCTTACGATATCTCTGAACTGGAGCAATATGCTGAAAATAATATTCAACTATCTCCTAATCCGTTTGACCAAGAAATTAGGTTAACTATCCCCAAAAAATGGGCAAACACCCCTAAAGTAGTAAATGTTTATTTGCTAAATAATTTAGGGGCACCTGTTCACGAACAAAAGAACTTACCTCTAAATCAACAGCAAATTGTTATAAATACAATTGACTTTCCTGCTGGAGTTTATCATATTCTGATAGAATATGGTAATGAGATGATTCACAAGATAATTATCAAGGTTTAGCCAAATAAACGAGCTTTATTACCTTTAGTTTCAGTTAAGCGTTGGTTGAATCCTCTTTTATTCCAAACTAATTTCCATTGAATTTTATTCACTTAAGTTCACAAATCAAAATCATGATTAAAAGAATTTTATTCGGAGTGCTTGTTTGCATCGGTTTTTCTAATTGCAAATCAGATATGGAATCCATTGATTCCTCCTCTACTAAATTAACTCTTCGGGACGAAGAGGCACAAATGATTGGAGTTTGGCAGGAATACGGCAACAAAGCGTATCAATTGGATTCACTTGGAAATAGAATAGACTCGATCGATTTAAATTCAATTTATGAGTTTAAGTCTGATTTTACGTACACATCGCAAAATGACAGAATTACCAAAGCGACCACCGGAACCTGGAAAATAGACTCAAATATAATTAATAATATTTATATTAATTTGTACCCATATTATGGGAGCTCGCCCTATCTATATAGGGAGGATGTTTGGGAGGTTTCCAAGCTTGAAGAACCATATTTAACACTCAATCATGGTTATAATCTGGTTCTGTTGAATAAGATTAGTTGGGTATCCCGAAAAAGGACGTTCATCAGAATTGAATAAGAAGATAGGAGTGAGCCCACCGGTAACCGGTTTGGTGTTACCCATTGTTTTGTGATACAACCCATATTTGGAACCCTGGTGTAACACACACAGGTTTTTGACATAATCGGGCATAGGGTGCTTTTCCCTTCAGCTGCTGGCCTCTACATAGCCGTTAGGCTAAGGGTTAGTTCTTTAAAGATTTCGCTCCGTCGTGTTGTTGGCGAGGACGCCAACAACGGAAAGCAAATTGTAATGGTTGATGCGAGAAACCTCGTCAATCGAAGTTCAAACCTCTACTTCAACAATCATCACTCATGTAATCGTCACTCGTCAATCAAAAAACCTCTGCCATCCTAAAATTTTACTTCTAAATTTTAAACCGGCTCCCCCACCCAAAAACTAATCCACCCAATCCGCCACAAAAACATTTGTGTCGCGGGTGCCATTGTTGTTCCGGTTGCTACTCCAGGAGATTTTTTTGCCGTCCGGTGAGAACATCGGGAAGGAGTTAAAGATACTTGCAGAAGTGATTTGTTCCAGTCCTGAGCCGTCCAGATTCACCATGTACAATTGGAAATCATATCCACGTGTGGAGTGGTGATTGCTGCTGAAAATGATCTTTTTGCCGGAAGGATGGAAAAAAGGCGCCCAGTTTGCCTTCCCCAGATGCGTGATCTGGCGGAGGTCGGTACCATCCACGTTGCAGGTGAATATTTCCATGTTGGTGGGCGCCACCAGATGCTGCGCCAGGTAATCGCGGTATTCTTTGATCTCTTCTGCCGTTTTCGGGCGACTTGCACGGAACACGATCTTGGTGCCGTCCGGACTAAAAAATGCGCCTCCATCATAGCCCAGATCGAAGGTAATTTGTTTGACATTGCTTCCGTCCAGATTCATGGTCCAGAGTTCCAGGTCACCGGAACGATCGCTGGTAAAAAGAATCTTATCACCTTTTGGACTCAGCACCGCTTCGGCATCATAGCCGGGTGCTTTGGTGAGCTGGCGGGTAATATTCCCTTTGAGGTCAGCGATATAGATATCGTAGGTATCAAAAATGGGCCAGAGGTATTTGCCCCCGGAGCGCAACTCGGGGGTATGTGGACAAGCTTCTCCGCCTTCGTGGGTGCTGGCGTAGAGGATGTGTTTGCCATCCGGCATAAAGTAGGAGCAGGTGGTGCGACCTTTCAAAGTGCTGATGGTCTTTGGACGATAGGTGCTGTCACCGGCAGCGTCTTTGATCTTCATCGTGAAGATCTGGTCGCATTCTACCCCCCATTTTTTATTGTTGCTCTGGAAGGTAAGTGATTTGCTGTTGGGGCTCCAATAGGCCTCCGCATTGTCTCCGCCAAACGTAAGCTGGCGGATGTTTTTCAGGTGCTTTTCAGCAACCGGTGTCGGGGTGGCTCCTGTTCCGGAAGTGGCAGCAGGATGTTGGGCAAAAAGTTGGAGGCCCGAAAAACTTAAAAACAATAATAAAGTGGTGCGAAACATATTAATTCAGGTAAAATTTTGGCTAAGGTCGGAAGAATGTAAACAAACAGTCGTCAGGATTTGGTCAGGATTTGCAAACTTGCGGGCAAAATGAAAAAAACATTTATTCCCGTACTCCTGTTGCTTTGCATCAGCGTAAATCTCTCTGCTCAGGAGGTGCCGTTCATCAAAGCATCCCAACTGGGTCAATGGCTTCATACCGACTCTGACACGGTTTATGTTCTGAATTTTTGGGCTACCTGGTGCGGCCCCTGTGTGGCCGAATTGCCTGCTTTTGAAAAACTGAACCAGAAATATGCTTCAAAAAAGGTTAAGGTCCTGCTCATTAGCACTGATTTCAAGCGGAACGTCGAATCGAATGTCAAGCCATTCATAAAACGAAAAAATTTGCAGAGTCAAGTATTGTTCATGGACGAATCCAACCCGAACGACTGGATCGACCTGGTCAGTCCCGAATGGTCGGGCGCGATCCCTGCCACCCTGATTGTTTCTAAGCGGAAAAACAAGCAGTTTTTCTTTGAAAAATCAATGACATTCAAGGAGTTAGACCGAAAAATCCGATCGGTCCTATAATTTTTTAACCAGTAAAAACTGAAGCAATATGAAAAAATTAAGTGTCTTTTTTCCTGTCCTCGTGTTCCTGGCTGCTGCTTTTGCGATGTCTTTCAGGCTCGAAAGTACCGGCCCAGGCGGCTATAAGATCGGCGACACCGCGCAGGATTTCAACCTGAAGAATGTCAATGGCAAAAACGTATCGCTGGCAGGTATTAAAAATGCCAAAGGCTACATTGTGGTCTTTACCTGCAATGAATGTCCCTACGCAAAAGCTTATGAACAGCGCATCATCGAGCTGCATCAAAAGTATGCCCCACTCGGTTTTTCGGTGGTAGCCATCAATGCCAACGACAAAAATGTGGTACCCGGTGATAGTTTTGACCACATGAAAAAACTGTCCAAAAAGAAAAAGTACCCTTTTCCGTATCTGTACGATGAGACCCAGGAAGTTGCAAAAGCTTTTGGCGCAACCCGTACACCCCATGTATATGTGTTGGACAAGGACCGTGTAGTGCGCTACATCGGAGCCATTGACGATAACTCCGAAGAGCCTTCCATGGTGAAAGAACATTATGTCGGCAGTGCCGTAGATGCGCTGCTGGGCGGCAAAGAGATTACTGTAAAAGAAACCAAAGCCATTGGCTGCGGCATCAAGTGGAAAAAATCTTAGGCGGTGGACGGTAGACGGTTTACGGTACACGGTTCACGGTTCACGGGTTGCGACGCATGGTTTTCGGTGGCCGCGCACGAGATTTTTAGTTCCGTGCACCATCTACCGTAAACCGTGTACCGTAAACCGTGTACCGTAAACCGTAAACCGTGTACCGTAAACCGTCCCCCGTCCCTATGAATCTCTTTTGGTGGCTATTTCCTTTTGGGCGTGAGCAAGCGAATGAAGGTCGGTTTACGACCCTTCGGGCTGACGCCATTCTAAAAACGCTGGATCGTCTGGAACTACGCATTGCGGAACGCTTCCCTGAATCCGGCCTACTAAGTGTGTGTAAGGAGTTCAATCAATTGTCCGTCAAGTCAGAGGCCCTGGCTCGCCGTTTACAGGCACCGATCTGGCCGGTACGCATTGCAGCGATCGGAGCTTCGTTCATGCTGATAGGATTGGTCGTATGGGCACTGGGGCAGCTGGTGCGGAATTTTCAAGTGGACGCAAGTGGCGTTTTTCATCTCCTACAGACCACCGAATCGGCCATCAATGAACTGATCTTCCTGGGTTTGGCCATCTTTTTTCTGGTCAATCTGGAGGCACGCATCAAACGGCGCTACGTTTTACAAGCCATGCATCGCCTGCGCAGCATTGCGCACGTGGTCGATATGCACCAATTGACCAAGGATCCTGCGTACTTGCTTGCCAATACCAAGATCGCCAATACGGAATCTTCTCCTCAACGCACCCTCACGCGGCACCAGCTTATGCGTTACCTGGATTATTGCTCAGAATTGCTGGCACTCAATGCAAAATTTGCCGCCCTTTTCGCGCAGAACACGGATGATTCAGTCATCCTCAATGCCGTAAACGACCTGGAACTCCTGATGCAGGGCCTCTCTGCCAAAATCTGGCAAAAAATCATGATACTGGATCTTTCGGCTGAGTAACCGGCAGGCTTTTTAAAAGCAGACCATATAGCGCATGAGTTGTTAAAATCTTTCAAATATTTGGAAATGACCCTCCAGGTGTTGTTAGTTTGCCCTCCCGACTTACTTCAAAAAGCCATTCCGGTAGTGGATCGAAAACCCAATAAAAATCCTTTTTCAAGAAATCAAACCATTTTTTGTGATTGAAAAAGCAAGGGTTTCCCCCCATTAAACTGCGTAAAGCGTAAATTTTTAATTAAAAGCTTGGATAGCGAAAAGGCTTAAGTTACTTTTGTGCGCCTCACTTCTTAAAAAAGAGCCGAATTAAACGACTCACTGAACCGGGAATATCAGCGGCGCGTAAAAAGACAATCTAATCCATCGCCTTCCTCCGCCGGAAAGATTCGCAAATCAGAGGCACAGAATCAAGACTGAATTCCTCGGCAAACAACAACAACATGGGCAGGAAAGAGAAATTTGTTTACAACATTCATACCCTTACCTACGAGAAAGTAGTTGTCCCTCTAAAAACCCGCATCTGGAAAGCGTTCGGATTTTTTTCCGTCGTATTTATAACTTCCCTTGCGATGCTTGCTGTTTTCTACACCATCTTCCCTTCTCCACGTGAAGGAGATCTGATGCGTGAGATCAGCCAGATGGAATCCAAATACAAGCAAATGAGCACCCAGGTGGATATGATGTCCAAAGTGCTCAACAATGTTCAGGAACGTGACGCCAGTGTACACCGCACCGTCTTCGGCATGGATCCTATAGATGCGGATATCTGGAACTCCGGTGTAGGTGGCCACGAAGCCCACCCTGAACTCGCTGCCTTTGAATACGGTGGCAATGCGGTAGGCGAAGCACTCGAAAAGATCGACATTCTCAGCCGTCAACTCACGATCCAGAGCAAATCGCTCGACACCATCCAGAATCTTGCACGCAACCAGGAAAAAATGTTGGCTTCCTTGCCGAGCATCAAGCCTGTACGGGAAGACAAATTGCAAAAGAGCATCGGCACCCTTTCTGGTTTTGGATACAGGATCCACCCGGTTTATAAATTCAAGAAATTCCATGCAGGCCTGGATTTCCCGGCCCGTGTAGGCACCAGTATCCAGGCTCCTGGCGATGGTGTAGTGGTAGAGTCTGGCTGGCACCAGGGCTACGGCAACTGCGTAAAGATCAGCCACGGTTTTGGCTATGAAACACTTTACGGCCACATGAACAAGATCACGGTTCGCCAGGGCGAGCACGTTAAAAAAGGCAACAAAATCGGGGAAGTTGGAGATACCGGACTTTCTACCGCTCCGCACCTGCACTACGAGGTGCACTACAAAGGCAACCCGATCAATCCGATCAATTTTTGCATAGACAAACTGACCCCACAGGAATACCAGCAGTTGGTTAGTGCTGCCAACGTTGCCAACCAATCGCTCGACTAAACCATTCTAGTAATAATATTTCCGTCGTTCAAATAGAAACGATAAACAGCAGTATTTGGAGCGGGACGCATTTTGCGTCCCGCTCTTTTTTATTGGAGACCCCGGAGGTTTTGAAAACCTCCGGGGTTTCCAATAAAAAAGGCCCGAATACCAAAAAGGGTATTCGGGCCATACGATAGGAAGATGCTCCCATCTTAAGCAGCAGCAGGCTCCCGCACCAAAAGCTGGAACCCATTGCCATGGATATTTACAATTTCAATAGCCGTATCAAGTGCCAGGTACTTGCGGAGTTTGGTCACAAAAACGTCCATTGAACGCGCCGTGAAGTAGGTGTCCTCGTGCCAGATCTTAGTGAGTGCTTCTGAGCGCGGCGTGACATCATTGATGTATTTGCAGAACATCTTGAGTAAGTCGGCCTCTTTCGGGCTTAGCTTCCATTGGCTTTCCTGACCCGGCTGAGGGTCATTGAACGTAAGGATGCGCAATGGGAAATTGAAGTGGTATTTCCCGATAATGAACTCGCGCTGATCGTCGCGGGGATCAGGGTTTTTATTCACCCGTTTCAGCACCGCCTGGATGCGGAGCAGAAGTTCTTCAGAATTGAAAGGCTTGGGAATGTAGTCATCCGCACCGATCTTAAAGCCCTGAAGCACATCGTCTTTCATGGTTTTGGCCGTCAGGAAAATAATCGGAACGTCCTTGTTGCGCTCGCGTACATCCTTTGCGAGGGTAAAGCCGTCTTTACGCGGCATCATCACATCAAAAATGCAGAGGTCGTAGGTGCTTTTGCGAAAGGCTTCAAGGCCCAGCACCCCGTCGGTGGCGAGGGTTACATCGTAGTCATGCATTTCCAGATACGAGCGAAGTACGTCGCCGAAGTTTTGGTCGTCTTCGACCAGCAGGATTTTGTATTGAGCACTAGCCATAAGTCGGTCTGAGAGTGTTCGTGAGATTAAATCATTGTTGTTAGTAATCGTTGATCATCTGGAGATTACAGCTTTAACGTATGCGGTTCAAAATGAAGTATGTGAACCAGGGCTTCTTCAGAAAAAATGTTAAAATTTTTTCAGCCAGCCTCAGAAATTTCTGCTTCGTCGAATCTTTCTTTCAAAAAAGTATAAAGCCGTGCAACTTCGGTAAATCAAATTTGTCACTGTTCCCGGGCTTGCTGTTTTTATATCCCCCCCGGACCAATAGACACAAAAACACGGTATTAACGTTCCACTAATTTTTCATTTTCTAGCTATAAAGACAACCCGTATCCTCCTGCTCTTTGGCACATTGCTGCTTTTGCCCTGTTGCGCTGCTCAGGTTTTTGCCCAACAAGATGGGGCAAAAAAGATCGTCATCACCAAGCGTACGGTGGATGCTGATGGCTCTGAAAGCGCCGAAACCATTGTTAAAAAAGGCGCCGCCGCTCAAGATTTCGATGTTGAAAAATACATCCGTGAAAACCGCGCAGACAACACTCAACTGGAAGTGCAGGTCACCGGTGGAGATGACGAGCGAACCATCCTCCTAAAAGGCTCCAAAACGGTCACGATCAGCGGTGAGGCAGACGAGGACGAGGATGAAAATGGCGGTGATTCCGGCTATGAAGGGTATGCAGGATACGAAGGATACAATTCCTGCACAGACAAAGGTGCATTTCTCGGAGTTGACGAGGATTCCGACGAAAAAGCAGATCAGCCTGGACTGGTGATCAATGTAGTGCGGGGTTCTGCGGCCGACAAAGCTGGTTTGCACGACAACGATAAAATTATCCGGATCAATGAAAAGCCGACCAATCAATGGAGCGATCTCACGAAGATCGTGAACTCGGCCAATGTGGGCGACAAAGTGCTTATATCCTATGAGCGTTATGGAAAACCTGCCACAACCACAGCGATCCTCAGCAAACGCAACGACGTAAAATGGGACAACAAGTCCGAGCCCAAGGGATTTCTGGGGATCTCTGACGAAGAAGAAAACGATGAAAGATCTGAGCCAGGCGTGGCTGTACGCATCACCAAAGCATCCAGTGCAGCCAAAGCCGGACTGCAAACCGGGGATGTAATCTTTCAATTGGATGAAGCTCCCATTTCGGATTTTGAAGACATCAGCGACTTTATGGCTTATACCAGACCGGGCCAGCAGGTAAACATCACCTACGAGCGCAACGGGAAACGCAACACCGTGGAGGCTACCTTAATGGAAGATAAAAACTCCTGGAACATCAACATAGGAGACTGGGATATGGGCAATTTCGACCCAGAGGAAATGTTGAATAAGGCGGGCTGGAACAACGGTAATTGTACCGTGAACGTCAACGCAAAAGATGCGTGTCTGGGCGTTTTTTCTGATGCCTTTGCGGAGGGAAATGCGGAAGGCTCCCGCATCAACGATTTTACGGAAGCATCAGCCGCACGCGAAGTGAACATGGCCACCGGTGATGTCATTACAGCCGTAGCCGGCCAACGTGTAAAAAGCCATGACGATCTTTGGAACGAGATCGCCCAACACAAAGTAGGAGATAAGGTAAAAATTGACTTTATCCGTGATGGCAAAGAAATGACCGTAGAAGTTACCCTGAAAGCTTGCCAGGACAACAGCAGCCGGGTTCAGATCCTCGATGGCGACGGCGAACAGGTGCGCAATTTTACCTCCTGGAACTGGAACGATGATGATCAACGCAATCTCCGCGAGCGCCGCGTCATCACGATCCGCAAAGGCGAAGGCGATGCGCCCAAGGTCAATACAGTACCCAATGGCCAGCCGATTGCACAGGATCGGAGCCTGAAACTCACCGCATTCCGGGCCTTCCCAAATCCGACCCAGGGTCAGGTGACGGTAGAGTTTACGACTGAGCCCGTTGCTACCACCGTATCGTTTTTCGACCTCTCTGGCCGGCAACTATTCCGCGAAGAACTCAACGCATTTGACGGCCGGTACAGTCAGCAATTCGACCTCTCGGATTATGCCAAAGGAACGATCCTGGTGCATGTGCAGCAGGGTGAAAAGGTATTTACGGAGCAGGTGATTGTGAATTGAATCCACCATTTAAAATTTCAAAAAACTGCCTTCCCGGATAGACCGGGAAGGCAGTTTTTTTTGCGCCCACCCATCCTTTTGCCCGCTCCATGCGTCATTCATAAGAATGACCTGCTCAGCCGGGCAGCGCATTCACCGCTACTGTGCGTCATTTCACAAAATTGCTTCATGCATTCAGGATGCAGTGCTTACTTTGGTCGCCAGATTTATACCATTTCAACCAGGTCAACAAATACACACAGAATGAAAAACTTTACCCTAGCCCTTTTCTTTTTTGCATGGTCAGCAGCCCTTTTGGCCCAAAATGTGGTCATTTCGACCCTGAATCCCAGCGGTCTTTACGTCTGTGGCACAGAACAGATGACCGTGACCCTGCAAAATGGCGCCGGGCCAGCAGCAGCCAATCTGAAAACCACCATCACCTTTCCGAACGGCATTACTTACCTGCCAGGATCCGTTGCAGGGGCTACGGAAAGTAATATTTCCAACCTGAATGCCCCGGTATTTGCGCTGGCTGATCTGGCAGGAGGTGCTACTAGCAGTTTCACGCTGAATATTACGGCCGGTTGCCCGGTGGTGCAGGCCATCAATGCTGGTCTGACCTTTTCCAATACCATTGAGGCGAGCTACACCGGCGGCACCAAGCAGATCACTTCCAATCTATATCCGGTGGAGACGGGGCTGCTCAACATCAGTTCCATTTCGCCACCCACAACCAGTGCTCAAAAAGGCGATGTCGTGATGCGGATGATCACGATGAAAAACACCCGCCAGGGCCCTATTCAATCCCTGTCTTTTACCGATGGACACACGCCCGGGATCAGCATCCAATTGCAGGGCGGGATCAATCAGACCAATCTGACCACGCAGTTCAGCGCTGAGGTACCTGGTTCATTTTTTGCCTCGGTGGGCAATGGCGACAATCTTCTGGATTTTAATGAAGAGATCACGCTGGTTGAAAAAGTCACCATTGAAGATTGTGGCATTCCCAGCTTTACCAACCAATCGCTTATCATCATTGGTTGGGGTTGTGGCGGACCGCCTTGTCGGACCGATAGCGTGTCTGCATCCATTACCATTTTGCCGACCACCCAAAACCCAAGCCTCTCCTTTGTGCCCGTATATGCCGCTCCCTTGAGCCAATGTGGCGCGATCCCATCCACACAGGAGATCCTGATCATCAACAATGGCCAATTGACCGCTACCAATGTGATCCTGAATCCCTACACGCTGGATACCTTATTCCATGCCCTGGATCAGACTTCTTTTGAATTTAACAACGGTGCTGGCTGGCAGGCATTGGTCTCCCAGGCAAACACTCCGGTGACGCTGAGCAGTTGCAATAATTCAGACTATTCAACCGCCGTATCCGTGATCGTACCAGAAGTGTTACCCGGAGATACCGTTCGGCTGCGTTTCAATACTTATTACTGTGAACCGATTTGTGGGGGATTAATTCCTGCGATGCGGGTCAGTTACAACTATTTCAAAGCCTGTCCGCCGAATATCCCGGTAGGAGGGGTCTTTAATTTTTACCCGGATACTGCCTTTTTGAAAATAAAAGCCAGTGTCGATTATAATCTTGAAAACTGCCTGCAGGATGGCGAGACCTACAGCCTCAATTACTGGGTCAAATCAGGGCGATTGCTAAAAGACACAGGCTTTTTGCAGGTGATCTTTGACCTGCCGCTGGGATTTGACTGGGTGCAATCCTGCCCCTTCAGCCTGGATGGCCAAACACCGCTGGAGTCTATGATCACTCCGCTTGGAAACGGCTACAGTACCGTTCGAATGGTGTTTGACCTGCCTTTCACACAGGATTCTGTTTCCAGCGATTTTTGTTTGCTCTACCATTGCGAACAGAATCTTCCCTGCGAATCTACGGTGCCAAATGTCCCACCCCGGGGACTAGATTATACGGTATTCCCGCCGCCATCTGATTGTGGCGGTTGCCAACTCAAACTGCACGCCCAATCTCTGGTGTCCGTTGAACCGGATGACGCCCTCAACTGTGCCATCAGCTTCTGCGATGAGTTTATTCTCGTGGTAGATAGCAAATGTGATACCACAGGCGGTGGTGGTGGCGGCGGCGGTGGCGGCGGACTGGGCGGTGGAAACCTGGTGGTCGTTGAGTTCGATTCTTACCGCACCAATTATGGTCTGCAGGACAATAACGACGACCGCGCTGCCGACAATAACAGCCTCGCCAATGCACCGGGCGTGCGCCGGGATCGTTTTTTGGTGGGCGACACCCTGCGCACCGAACTTCGGGCCTTCATGGCCCAGGGCACCCTTTCTAAGCTCAATTTTCGCGTATTTTTCGAATCCTGGCAGAGTGATTTTGATACCCTGGACGGCGACTCCTACCAGATCGCGCTGGGTAAAAAACTATTCGCCAATTATGATACCACGAGTTTTATTTCCTCCCGTTTGATCATTAAAACGGCCGCGGGACAGCAGTATGAATGCCCGATCGGATTGCCGGGGATCAAGTCTGACCAGCACCTGATCCAGGTGGCAGAGCCAAATATCCGGCCTCCGCAGATCATTGATGTGCTGACCAATATGTTTCACCAGTTCGATCTGGACTTTGGATCCTTGAGCTGTTTGCCGTCCGGTTTTGTGCTTTCTGCCGGAGACTCGCTGATCTTTACTTCGGATTTTAAGTTTGAAAACAATTTTACCCCCATCGGCACCAATGCGCCGCCCCTCATCAATTTCCGGAATTCAATCTGCGATACAGACAAAACCTATTCCTGGGAACTGGAGAACTTTTGTTCAGAAAAAGAGATCTGCCAGTTTTCCGGCTATCTCGAATCCGTGAACCCTGCGGCTCAAATCATCCAGCCTTGTGACCAAAGTAAAGAAGTATCGCCTTTCCGATATAATATGATCATCGCACGGCCCAACATGTTTCCATTTGAGGTGCGGCAACTTTCCACAGTGACCAGTTATTCCTACAGTCTGCCCGACGCGGTGGCCTTGCTGGAAACGAAACTGAATTACCTGCGTTTGCAGGAGAATGTGCAGCTTTTTGGCAGCTCGCCCTTGACCCCTGGTTTTGGTGGTGATTCGCTCACGTTGAACCTGGATCCTTTCTTCGAAAACAAGCTGGATGAGGGCTATTCTTTTGAGATCAGCACCCGTTTTGACACGACTTGTGGATATAATGGCACCCAGTTCGGCCGAACCATCCTGGGCCTGGAATATGCGAGCATGTGTTTCCACGATCCTGTGGTAGCCACCTACAACATCCCTAACCCCAATGGCTACCAGAGTGGCAGTCCAAAACTGAATATCTTTACCCAGGACAGCATTCTTTACTTGCCGACTGCAGATGTACTGTTCAATTTCTTCCTGCGCAACAATGCTTCTGTAAACGCTCAAAATGCCTGGATGACGATCGATTCTGACGGTGAACTGGCAGATGTGCAGTTATTACTCATGCCGGGACAAACCCCCATCCCGCAAATTGGCGGGGTGTACCAACTGGGCGATCTGACAAGTTTTGCACAGCCTTCTTTGAGGTTGGTTGCCCGGAACCTGAGCTGCCGCCCGGTTACGGTCACCTTCCGCTTTGGATGGGACTGCGCTCCGGTGTTCAACGCCAATGGGGATGCCTGTGGCAGTTTCAGCAAAACCATTATACTCCGTCCGCAACCACCGGAGCTGGAGTTGTTCATCGTGAGCCAACCACCTTCCGTGCCTTTGTGCGAGCCTTCCGGCTTTTTTGAATTTGAAATTTCTAACGCCAACGATGGCACGGCTTACAATGTCCTGCCCAGCATCAAACTGCCTCCCGGAATGCGGATCCAACCCGGTTCGGCGCAACTTTCGTACCCTGCCGGTGGGGCTTATGTCAACCTGGCTGATCCGGTGCAAGTGCCTGGCAATGTGTGGCAATTTGACCCTGAATCAGCCTCCAATCTTTTGGAACAAAACGGTCTCGTTTCTGCAGACCAGGATCCGCTGAACGCCCTGCGCATTCGTTTCAAAGTGATCGCAGAATGCGGTGTGGTGGCCAATGCTCAGCCGATCTACGGCGCGGAGTCGGTCCAGTCTTGCGGCATCAATTCAAATATTCTGCGCAAGCCCGGCTTGCCCGTTGGCATTGAAGGCGTGGAGCCCAGCTACACAGCGGTATCCAACCTGCAATTCTCCAACCCGCCCGGCGCGTCCGGTTGCGGGCAGGAAGTACAACTTTCGGCCAGCATTGCCGTCAATGACGTACCCATGTCGGGCGATAGTATTTATATCATGTTGCCTGCAGGCACTTCATTTGTAAATGGTTCTTATCAGGCCGGCCTTAATGCGCCTGCAGGACCACCGCAGGTGTCAGGTCAGCAGATCCAGTTGCCCTTGCCTACCACGAACAGCGCCGGTAGCATCCTGAGTTTTACGATCAAGATTCGCTATGAAGACCCTGCTGGTTGTGCCGACAAATTTGTGGTGCTGCAAACCCGTGAAAAAACGGAAGTATTCTGCTCCTCCAGCAATCAATTCTGTGATATTTATGTCACCACAGGAGAATCTCTACTCAACCTCAACGCACAAAACCCGGAACTTCAGTTCAATAACTTTGAGTTGAATACCCAGGGGAATTTGACCACTTTCAACGCGGTATTGGAGAATGCCGGCAGTACCACTGCCACCAATCCGCTGGTACAACTTTACCACGACCAGAATGGCAATGGTCAGATCGACCTGACCGATCCGCTGGTTGCGGAAGTGACGCAGAACGGCAGCATTGCTCCCGGAGGCGTATTGTCCATTTCCGGAAACCTCAACAACCTGCCAGCTTCTGCTTATTGCGATCTGATCGCACTCATTCCGGCCGATGAAAACTGCGCCTGTTCAGACCGCATTTTCCCGCTGGATGGAAATCAGATCGTCACCAAAGGAATCGGCCTTTGCAACCTTCAACCGGTCAATGTCAGCACCGACAGCATTGCAGGCAATACCTATACCTGGCTTACACCCAATGGACTGAGTTGTGTTGCCTGTGCAAATGCCACTTATGTTCCTGGCCCAGAGGTACAAGCCGGCGACCTGGTGACCTTGGTCCTGCAGGAAACGTCCGGAGATTGCACAGTAGAGCGCAGGTTTGAGATCCAGTATGGCGGTTCTTTTGGCATCGAAACAGCCGATCAGACCATCTGTGAAGGCGAGCCCGTCACCCTGGAAGCAACTGCAGGCGGCTCGGCCTACAATTGGGTTGGCCCTGGCGTCAGCAATGCCAATCAGCAAACCCAGGTGCTACAGCCTACTTCCACTACAAACTATTCTGTGACCGTCACTTTTTCAGGCGGCTGTACTGGTACAGGCTTGGTCGCGGTGACCGTTAACCCTGCTTTCAAAAAAGCTTTGCAGACCATCACCATTTGTGAAGGTGAGACGGCCACCATATTTGGTCAAACGACGGATGTTCCGGGCATTTACACCCTGAATCTTCAGCAACTGAACGGCTGCGACAGTATCATTACCCAGGAATTAAAGGTAGTATCTACTTCCGTGCAGGAAACGGCAGTATTTTGTCCCGGCGGTTCTGTGATGGCATTGGACAGTACCTTTACTACGGAGGGTAGTATCTGTAAAACCGAACCGAATGCCAATGGATGTTTGGTGACCACCTGCGTGACCGTCCGGCAGGTAGCCAACCCACAGGTGCCTGAGCAGGATATGGCGCTGGTGATCGCTTTGGATGGAGAAGTGGTGATCGAAACTCCCAATGGTTATGTCACTTATGTATGGACGCCGGCGGCAGGTCTTAATTGTTCCAATTGCCCGGATCCAATTGCCCGTCCAGACACTTCTACCAATTTCCTGTTGGTGGTCACCGATGGGAATGGTTGCAAGGATACCGTGCAATATCGGGTATTCGTTTGTGACAAATCGAAGGTTTATGTACCGAATGCTTTCACGCCCAATGGAGATGGTGCCAATGACCTCTTCCGCGTAGCTCCGCACGAAGGCGCTGAGGTCATTAACCTGCTCCGGGTGTATAACCGCTGGGGACAAAAAGTATATGAAGGTTCCGGCCAGAATGCGCAGTGGGATGGAAAGATAGGCGACAAAGCAGCGCCTTCAGACACGTACGTCTGGATCCTGGATTATGAATGTGGGGGGGAAACTCACCGGGAGAACGGGGATGTTACTTTGCTGCGGTAGGGATTGGTTTGATGGAGGAAGGATGCACTTTGGCCAATAATAATTGCACCTTACTCAAAAAATGGGGTGTTTCTGCAATTGCAGGAACACCCCATTCTAATCGTTGTTTAAACCTTCGCCATGCGGTCTGAAAGTTCATCTCCCCAGACGCGCAAAAACCTACTTAAAATTAATATACAACGCCGGATCCACCGCCCTCCCTTTGTGCCAGAGCTCAAAGTGCATGTGTGGCCCGGAAGTATTTTCGCCGGAGTTTCCAATGATG
This sequence comes from Saprospiraceae bacterium, assembly GCA_044350425.1. Lineage (GTDB taxonomy): Bacteria > Bacteroidota > Bacteroidia > Chitinophagales > Saprospiraceae > M3007. The sequence goes on from JBILHS010000045.1 coordinate 19,499, forward strand.
GCGATCGCTTCACCGGTTTTTACATTATCGCCTTCACGGCGGAGCAACACCGAATTGTGTTTGTAAATGGTGACCACATTGTTGGGGTGTTGGATGGCAATGCTGTAGCCGGTTTCTACGGTATAACCCGCAGAAATAACGGTACCACTGGTGGCCGCTTTGACCGCCGTGTTTTTGGGCGCGCCTACATCGATCCCCAGGTGGGTTTTCGACAGATCAAATTTAGCGGTGACCTCCCCGCTTACCGGGGGCATAAAGAAGAGTTGTTCCAGCGGAATGTCGCTGCTGAGGCTGGTCAGGGGGGCTGTTGAAAGTTTAGGGTCTTTGGTAAAAGTGCCCGTAGCGACGGCAGAGCGCAGTTTTTCATCTTCCGGAATCCGGTCAATGTCTTTGGGCATGGTGTCTGCCGGGTTTTCTGGCTGCCCTTGTTTTTTGACTGCGGCTTCGGTCATGCTCTCGATATTGCCGGTCAGAATGTTCCGAATGTTCTCGTTGTATTTGCGGGTGGCTTCCAATTCATTTTCCATGTTGGCGACTTTGCCGGTCAACTCAGCAATTTCAGAATCACGGGTGAAATCGCCGTAACCGGGAATATAGCGCTTTAAAGGCGTCCAGATGATCAGCATCGTCACCAAAATGGCCGTACCCACAATGAGTGTACTGAGTCCACTATAAACAGCCAGCGGCGTGAGCTTCACCGAGGTCACCTCTTCAAAGGTATCGTCGTTCATGATCACGAGCCGATACTTATCGCGCATTTTATCCATGAAACTTCTTTCGTCGTCGCCCTGGCTACGAAAGAAGTTGATGAATTGCTTTAGGAAAGCGAAGAATTTTTGCATCTTGGGTGGGATGGTTGGTAGATTGGGGATTGGTTAGTCGGTGATTTGGTGATCCGGGAGACAAAGCATGGCATTCTGATTGGTCAGGCAAGCAGAGGGTTTTCAAAAATCCACTAATGGTGAACCAATGTACCAATCATCAAAAGAGGCGCAAATTTCGCAGAAAAAACTGAGGATTTCTGAGGATTCTTAGGATATATTGCATGTTAAGGCGGACATTTACCGTGTTTAAAAAATCATATATTTCAAAAAATGCAAAATGCTACCGATTTTTCAGCGCTCGAAAACCAGGTCTTCCATGTAGAAACCAAGGATTTCAAAACCATGATGCTCAGTCCGGATGGCCTGGTGCTCATGAATAAAAATGCGGCAGATGCCGCTGCTTTCTGGGCGGCGTATGAAAAAGGTGGCCTCCTGAATGCAACTGCAAAAGTAGAACCGGAAAAACTTAAAAGTATTGTCCTCGAACAGGGCGAGAAAAAGTTCAACCTGAGTTATAAAAGCATGCTCGCTATGGGCGTCCCCGGTTATCTGGAGTTTGCCAGCGAAGCAGAATTGAACACCGTGCTGAACTATATGGAAAAAAAATGGGGTTTTACCCGGACGGAGAAACAGCTTTCTCCCCTCAAAGCCACCTTGCCCTACTTTGGTGGATTGCTGTTGACCATTGCAGCCACGGGATACATCCTGCACCTCATTACCAATGGCGGCGAGGTCAGGGTCAATGTTCTGATCCTGCTGTTGATAAAGATTGGCGAAAAGATCGGTCCAATTGGAACGGTGGTGGCTGGTCTTTTGATCTCGCTCTTAGTATGCCGGGCCATCTGGAATGCCTATAAAAATCCACCGGTCGAGGTTCGTCTGGAACCCCGGGGCTATTAAGGATTAAGGCATTATGATGGAATGCTAAAAAGGGATGGGTGGTTTATTCACCGGGTGACTCAAAAGTCACCCGGTGAATAAACCACCCATCCCTTTTTTCGCATTCCGCTTTCTATCAGATTTACTTAAAGGAAGATTTCCAGCCAAAGACGATTCAACAAGCGCTACTCGTCGAACTTCTCGGAGGTCTCCACGAAAGGCAGTATTGTTGCCCTTCAAAATTTATAGAAAATATGAACGCTAAGATGTTATTTACCCGTAGAAGCCTGACTTTGAGTGGTTTCTGCCTCTTTTTCAGCCTTTCTCTTTTTGCTCAGGACAAACCCAAATGGGATGTTTCCAATCCGGGCGGTGGGGTACCTTACCGTGATGTGGAATTTACCACCAACGAAGGTACCTGGATGTGCCTCGACGTGAGTCCTGACGGCAAAACCATCGTGTTTGACATGCTGGGCGATATCTACACCATCCCGGTTTCCGGCGGCACGGCTACCTGTATCCGCAATGGACTGGCCTGGGAAGTTCAGCCACGTTTTTCGCCGGATGGAAAGAAGATCTCCTTCACTTCCGATGCGGGTGGCGGCGACAATATCTGGTACATGAACGCTGATGGTTCCAAAGCCAAGCAGATCACCAAAGAGAGTTTTCGCCTGCTCAATAATGCTGAATGGATTGACAATGACTATATTGTAGCAAGAAAACACTTTACTTCGCAGCGTTCTCTCGGAGCAGGTGAGTTGTGGATGTACCACCTGACGGGGGGCGAAGGCATGCAACTGACCAAACGCAAAAACGACCAGCAGGACGTCAATGAGCCTTCTGTCTCCGCTGATGGGCGCTACGTTTATTTCAGCGAGGACATGTATGGCGGCGGCTTTTTCCAGTACAACAAGAACCCCAATACGCAGATCTTCGCAGTACGCCGTTATGACCGGGTAGAAGGCAAGATAGATGAAGTAACGGGTGGAGCCGGCGGCGCTTGTCGCCCGCAGATCTCACCGGACGGAAAAATGCTCGCTTTTGTACGCCGGGATTACACCAAATCGGTGCTTTGTGTACGAAACCTCAGCACAGGCCAGGAGTTTCCGGTCTTCGACGGTCTGGACAAAGACCAACAGGAAGCCTGGACGGTGTTTGGTTGTTACCCTGGATTCTCCTGGATGCCAGACGGGAAAGCGATGGTGATCTGGGCGGGTGGAAAACTGAACAAGATCGACGTCAAGGTGGTGCCTGCAGCGGAAACAGCTGATGGGAAACTGAACTACGTAAAGTCGGACATCCCCTTCACCTGCAACGTCAAAACCAAGTTGGCCGAGACCTTACACTTTGAAAACAAGGTTTTTGAAAATGAATTCACAGCGAAGGCGGTCCGCAATGCCATTACTTCAAAAGATGGCAAGACCCTGATCTTCAACGCTGCCGGATACCTGTATCGCAAAAATCTTCCCGACGGTAAGCCTGAAAAGATCTCAGGCGACGAAAACAACCTGGCTTCCGAGCCGGCATTTTCTCCGGATGGCAAAACCATCGTATTTACCACCTGGAACGACGAAAAGCTGGGGGGCATTCAACTGCTCAACGGTACCTCCGCACAAGCGATCAACAACCTCAGCAAGCACATTTACCGCACCCCATCCTTTTCTCCGGATGGCAAGCAACTCGTCTTCCGAATGCAGGATGGCGATGACGAACTGGGCCCCGGCATGACCGACAAACCCGGTATCTACACCATAGACGTGGATGGGAAAAACCTTCGGTTCGTGAGTGATCAGGGCGAAAACCCTAAATTCTCCGCAGATGCCAAACGGATCTTTGTGCAAACCGGCGGCACCCTGTTCGGAGCCCTGGACAAAAGCCTGAAATCTTTTGATCTGAACGGCAAGGACGAAAAAGACCATATCAAGTCAAAATATGCACATTCCTTCACGCTCTCCCCGGATGGAAAATGGGTGGCGTTCATTGAGCTGCATAAAACTTACATCTGCGCATTGGCCGAAACAGGCAAACCACTCGACCTGAGTGGAGGCACCACAGCTGTCCCGGTCACCTGCGTCAGCCGCGATGCGGGTTACAACCTGCAATGGAGCGGGGATTCCCAAAAACTGTTCTACACGCTTGGCGAGGAATATTACACGATCGATCTGAAAGACCGGTTTGCGTATTTGCCGGGCGCCCCGGATTCTTTGCCGCCCTTGCCGGAAGCAGGTATGAAAATCGGCCTGACCCTGTCCGCCGACAAACCTGAAGGCACGGTCATTTTTGAAAACGCCCGGATCATCACCATGGAAGGAGATCTGGTCATTGAAAATGGTGCGATCACGGTTTACCAGAACAAGATCGAGGCGGTGGAAACCATGGCTGCCTACAACAGCAGAAAGGTGAAACGTGCCGCGCCGGTTAAGATCATCAATTGCAAAGGCAAAACCATCATGCCGGGAATGATCGACGTGCACGCCCATCCGGGCAATTTCCGTTACGGCCTCAACCCGCAAAAACAATGGGAATACCATGCGCAACTGGCCTATGGGGTAACGACCCAGCACGACCCATCGGTCAATTCCGAAATGGCATTCTCCAATGCTGAAATGCTGAAAGCCGGACGCATGGTGGGACCTCGTTTGTTCTCTACAGGAACCATTTTATACGGAGCTGAGGGCGATTTCAAAGCCACGATCAATTCGCTGGATGACGCACGTTCGACCCTGCGCCGCACGAAGGCCTGGGGCGCGATTTCAGTCAAAAGTTACAACCAGCCCCGTCGGGAGCAACGCCAGCAGGTCATCGCAGCGGCCCGTGAATTGAATATGCTGGTGGTGCCGGAAGGCGGTTCGTTTTTCCACCATAACCTTACTCAGGTGGTGGATGGTCACACCGGCATTGAGCACAATATTCCGGTGGCTCCGCTGTACAATGATGTAGTGACGCTTTGGGGTAAAACCAAGACGCACAATACGCCTACGCTGATTGTAAATTATGGCGGACTCAATGGCGAATATCAGTGGTATCAAAATTCAGAAGTTTGGAAAAAGAAGCCTTTGTTGAATTTCACCCCCAAACATATCCTCGACGAACGCAGTCGCCACCGCACCATGGCACCTGAAGAAGAATATGTGAACGGACACATCCTCGTGTCTAAATCCTGCACCAAACTTCAAAATGCGGGAGTCAACATCAACCTCGGCGCGCACGGACAACTCAATGGCCTCGGCGCACACTGGGAACTCTGGATGCTGCAGCAAGGTGGCCTGACCAACCTGCAAGCCCTGCGTTGCGCCACCCTGAATGGCGCAAAGTACCTGGGCCTGGACAAGGAGGTCGGTTCTTTGGCCGTGGGCAAACTGGCGGATCTGGTCATCCTGGATAAAAATCCGTTGCTGAACATTCAGAATTCAGAGAGCATCAGCTCGGTGATGATCAATGGCCGTTTGTACGATGCAACGACCCTGAACGAGATCGGGAATTACGACAAAAAACGCTCAAAATTCTGGTTTGAGCAGCCGGGCAGCCAGACCAGTGGGGCCGGGATGCAGCATACGTGTCATGAGCAGCATTGTGTTTGTGGGCATTGATTTGGGATTTTTAGGGAGGGGTTTTTAGAGGGTTAGGCCACGGATTGAACGGATAAGACACGGATTCAAAGAATAAATCCGTGCAATCCGTGTCCCACACGTTCAATCCGTGGCCTAGCCCATCTAAAAATAAACCCCAATTCCAAATCCCTAAGCCCAAAATTTTGTTCCACTCCCCATGAAATACGATCTCCTAATCATCGGCGGCGGACCCATCGGTCTGGCCTGCGGCCTGGCGGCTCAAAAGGCTGGTTTGCGCTACCTTATTCTGGAAAAAGGCGCCCTCGGCAACTCGCTGTACCGCTATCCGGTCAACATGACGTTTTTTTCCACCTCCGACCGTTTGGAGATCGGTCATGTGCCCTTTGTCTCCAACAACGTCAAGCCGACCCGCAATGAAGCCCTGGAATATTATCGCCGCGTTGCAGAGTCCCATCGTTTGGAGCTCAGGCTGTTTGAAAAGGTGACAGCCATCCGACAGGGGAAGCCGGATTTTATTGTAAGCACCGAAAAAGGCGAGTACCACAGCAAAAATGTCGTGCTGGCCATGGGCTTTTACGACCTGCCTACCCGACTCGATATTCCCGGTGAAGACCTGCCCAAGGTGACCCACTATTACAGTGAGCCCCATGCCTATTACCGTCAAAAAGTGGTCGTCGTAGGCGCCAACAATTCTGCGGTAGATGCCGCACTCGAAACCTGGCGCAAAGGCGCGGAGGTGACCATGGTAATTCGCGGTACTGAAATAGGCACCCGGGTAAAATACTGGGCCCGGCCTGATATCGTGAACCGGATCGAGGAAGGTTCGATCAAAGCCTTTTTTGAATCGAAACTGCTGGAAATTCGAGACAAAGCGGTCGATATTCAAACTCCGGAAGGCGAGATCACGATCGACAATGATTTTGTCATCATCGCCACAGGATATCAACCCAATTTTGAGTTTTTGGAGCGCATTGGCATCCAGCTTTCCGCCGACGAAAAACGCTATCCGGTGTACGATCCGGAAACCCAGGAAAGCAATTTACCCGGGCTGTATCTGGCGGGGGTGATTTGCGGAGGCATGGATACGCATGTTTGGTTTATAGAGAACTCCAGGGTACATGCGGAGCGGATCGTGGCGGATATTGTCGGAAAAACACGCTCTAAATCTTGATCCCGATCGTCAATACAATGCTCCGTCCATCTGAAGGCCACACCCCTGCTCCGGGGTAAAAAGTGGGTCGCTTGGTGAAGTACTGTTTGTCCAGCAGGTTGTTCACATTAAACCGGAGGATGACATTGCGATAGCGATACGAAGCATTCAAATCCAGCAAACCATAAGCAGGTACCAGACCGACCGACCCATTAGCGGAGGGTTCCACCGTATTCAAAGGGTCCGCAAATGATTTGGCGGTATAACTGTAAAGCAGGGAAGCGCTGAGTTTTTTGAATCTAACATTCAAACCATTGCGACTGATCACTTTAGGTACACTTTCCACTTTTTTGCCTTTGATGCTGCGGTTCTCCTGGCTGTTGATACGGATCGAATCGCCCAGATATTCGGCCTTGAAATAGGAGGTAGAACTGAATACACTGGCGAACACTTCTTCGCCCAGACTAAACCCATACTCCACAAACAGCTCCAGCCCGTAGGTGCGCGCATTGCCGATATTGGTGCGATACAGCACGAAAGTATCCAGATCAGCATCGTATTGAGCCAGATTACCCAGACGATTGTTGTATTCTAGGGCAAAAGCACCGATGTCCCATTTGAATCCGCCGGCCGCGCCGCGCCATCCCAATTCTGCATTGTAACCATAGGCATCCTTCAGGTTTTTGTCCACTTTTTCATACACATTGCCGGGAATGATATCCTTAAAAATGACCGGACGGTAAGCCTGGGAAAAACCTGCGTACAAAGCTTGTCGTTTGCTGAGGGTATATTCTGTATTGATCCCCAGCAGCGGGAATTTATGTTCAATGGTATTGGGCAGATCTTTGTCGTCGTCGTAATAGGTGGTGGTGCCCGACAATTTAGAGTTGCCCGATTCGTAGCGAATGCCCGGACTGATCGATAACCCGGAAGTAAGCTGAAATTTGTTTTCTACAGAAAAAGCAATGTTCTGACTTTTCAAATGCAGGTCGCGGCCCCAACCCACGGGATCAATGGAGAGATCGAAATCTGTTCCGGTACTGCCTTTGCCCTGTTGCTGTCGGTTGAGATCGTTGTTGATTAATTGAACGCCAGCCGCCAGCGCAGAGGTTTGACCCAAAAGAGAATAATGGTGCAGCAGACGCAATTCAGAGGTATAACTATTGAACTGATCAATATCCACCTGCCGCCCGGCATAGGTCAGGGTATTGGGATCGATCGCGTCCACAACGTTGGCTGTGCGGTCAAACTGCACACTGCGGCGCGCACCCAGAATGGCAGACGTGGTCCAGCTCAGGCGGGTGTTGGCACTCAGTTTCCAGTCAGCCGAAAAAGACGGCACATAGATTTCCGGGTTGAAATAGTTGCGTGCGCGGGTGGACTGTCTCAGGTCGGCCTCGAACATGGCGTCTGTAAGCGGCCCGGGTATTTGATAGGTATAATTGGAGCGCAGTAATTCAGCTTTAAATGCCAGTTTTTCCGTAGGCATGTATTTCAACATAAGCCCTTGTCCGTCATAATCCGAATCACTGTTTTTGCGGTAGCCCTCCGAGACGCGTTTGCTGTAATAGGCATAATATTCGACTTTGCCCAGCTTCCCGCCGATGGCGTTATAATTGCTCAAAAGTCCATAGGATCCTACCGAATTAATGCTTTCAAACCCGAACGTTTTGGTGGTGTCGGGCGTTTTCAGGACATAATTGAGCATGCCGCCAAACTGTGCGCCGTATTGCAGGGCTCCGGTGCCACGCACCAGTTCAATGCGTCCGATCGCTTCCATGGGCAGACTAAAGTGGCTGGCCGGGTAGCCATAGATGTCGGAGTTGGTCATGATCCCGTTTGCACGGATATTGAACTCCCAGCCCCGGTGTGGGTCGAGCCCGCGGGTTGAAATATTGGTTTGATTTCCGGTTCCATCCATGTCGTACACAAAAACACCGGGAATTTTGGCGAAGATCTGGCGGGGTGTTTTTTCAGCAACATTGGCATCGATATTTTCGAGGCTGATTACCTCACTTTTTTTGCCGGACCAGAGGTAGGTGCCGCTCACTGCAGGAAGTCGCTCAATGCCAGGGCGTTGCGCACGTACTTTGACTTCATTCAACAAAACAGGTGGAAGGGTATCCGCGGGCGCCTGGGCGATGGTCTTGCCCATCAAAAAAATGCTGACGAGGCCTGGAAAAATGATTCTTTTCATGATATTTTCTTGTTATTCCAACAAAAGTTGCGGTATGTATTTTGATATCACAAAGAACCGGCATGCAAGTGACTAAAACGCCACGTTTATCCTTAAAAATTGATTAAAACTATTCCTGCTTTCTCAAAACCTGAGAGGGTTTAGCTGCAGAAGTATTCCGATTTATGGCCTGGCCTTTTACCTCCACCAAAGTATCCATATCATATTTTGCCTCATAAATTAATTCACCGGCAGTTCCCAATTTGCGCAGGTATCCATGCTTTTTATCATCCTTCAGGGTAGTAACGAACTGAATTTTTCCGTCTTCATACCAAAGCGTATCACCACCTTGTTTCTTGCCTTTTTCGAAGTATTGCACCTCTTTGATTTGTCCACTGGGGTAATAAATGACGGTTCGCCCCTGCTGTTGGCCCTTTTCAAAGTATCGCTCTGCCATGAGTTTGCCATCGTTGTAATAATCCGTCATTTTGCCCTCTTTTAGGCCATTGACGATGTTGGAACGGCGGGAGACCTGGCCATTTTCATATTTTTCGACGCGTTCGTAGGTCTTAGGAATGGAGTTTTCGCAGGCAGTTTGCAGCAAAAAAGCAAAGAACAGCAAGCTGTGAACGAAGTGCTGGATATTCATAAACGTGTTCAAGATTACGATTGACCGTTTAAAAAAGAGGCTGCCAAATGAATGACGACCTCTTTTTTGAAAGTTTCAAGTTGAAAGATTAAAGTTTCAAGTTGAAGGTGGCAATTATCCCCAGAGTACCGTGAGTGCTTGCCCCTTTTAACTTTTAACTTTTAACTTTTAACTTGCTTATTTCCAGGGCAGGGCATTCACCTTGCGACCAATGACTGTACCAAAGCGTACGCCTTCTTCACAGTCCATGCGGAAGTGAACACCCAGTGGCACCCGTGACCATGCGTTTTCCTGCGCCATTTCAAAGAAACTGCCGAAAGAACGTGGCACACCCTCAAAATCAGTGCGGTTTTCATGGCATTTGTCTGTCATGGCATACGCATAACCAAACACGTCTCCCAGAACTTCTGCACCAGCGGCGCCCATGGTAGAGTGCCCGGAAGGGTATGCAGGGAAAGAGGGTGTAACACCTTCATCTCCGGTAGCCGGATTGAACAATGCGGGCTTCCAGTTTGGATCCATAATGCGATTGATATAGCTCTGTGGGCGCTCTACATTGTAGTAGAATTTTGATTTCCAGCAAGCTACAGAGGCATCATTCAGGGCCAGACCCATTTTTACGGTCATAAAAACGGCCGTTTCAAGATTGCTTTCTTCGAGTTTCATCACCTGGTCGCCTATAGCGAGCCAACGCGGACCCGGGCTGAAGGTGACATTCAAAAGGTCATCGCTCCAAAATTCTCCCACCCATTCGTCTTCGTATGAAAGAGAAGGCGTGTTCTGAGCATATATTTCCAAAGCCTGTGAATACAGATCAGAAGTCTGGTTGGAACTGTAAGGCAGGGGTTTGCGACAGATCTTGTCGCTTTCGCCAATTGCAAAGCATCTTGCTCCACCCCAGACACCGCCCATTGGTTTGCCAGGACCAGGGAAGGTTGGCTTCCAATCACCATCTTTGCTATAGTGTTCCTGCCAGTCGTAACCCTGGAATGGATCGAGGAAGTGGTTGTGGCCGACTGCATCCGTTTTGGAGTATTCCCAAATAGCAGCAGCTACGGATTTTCCATAAGCTTTGGAGCGTGTCCAAACTTCTTCACCTACCTCTTGTTTGGCGCGATCGTCGTAATAGGCTTCCATGCCAAGTACTTCCTGTTGTTGGGCAGGAGTGGCATTGATGAAGAAGCGAGGCATGAGGTATGCGCGGGATGCATTGATCACGGATGGCCAGTGGTACTGTTTCCCGTTTTCTACATCGGGAATATTGAGCCCTCCATACAGGCTTCCAATGGAGTTGTACCCTTCCATGCCCGTGATACAAGCTTCGTATTCCGAAAGACCTATGTAAGCGATGGCACGGGGTGCAGGACCTGGACGGTAACCGGCAGCATAACGCTCGATTTCGAGGAACAGTTCGTTCCAGTCGTAAACTACGTTATTGGGTAGGGTACTCAACAGATTCGCTTCAGGAGTTGGCTCCGGATCCACGTTTTTGCAAGCTGGGATCAAAAAAAGACCGGCGGCCACGAGGGCCAAAAAAGGCAGGGTGTAGAATTTCAAAAAGCGCATGACTTTAAGGAATGTTTTTTAAGTTAAAAAATGATTACCTTACAGATAATGCTGCAAAGGACAGGCCAAATGGAGTATAGGGTGGCCTTATTTAGATTAAAAAGAGATTAAAATATCTAATTTTGTCCGCAAATCTGTGATTTCAAAAGAGTTGGTACGATGCTTGACCAATCGTAATAATGATGAAAGTACTCTTGGTAGAAGACGAGCCTAAAATGGTGCGTTCGCTCAAAAAAGGGCTGGAAGAACACCATATTGAGGTAGATGCAGCTTCGGACGGTGCTGCCGGTGGCCGTCTAGCGGAGGCAAACGACTATGCCGTGATCATCTCTGATGTGATGATGCCTGAAATGAGTGGCATTGATATGCTGCGTCAATTGCGTCAAAATGGCAACCTTACACCAGTTCTTTTACTCACCGCACTGGGGCAAACAGACGAAAAAGTAACTGGCTTCGAGGCTGGCGCCGATGATTATCTGACCAAGCCATTTGAATTTCGCGAACTACTGATGCGTGTACGGGCGCTGGCGCGGCGACCACAATCCAGTTATCAGGCGGCTCCTACTATTTTGCGCTTTGCAGATGTAGAAATGAACCTGGATAAAAAAGAATGTCTTCGGGATGGACAACGGATCCAACTTACACCGCGCGAGTTTGCCCTGATGGAATATTTACTGCGCAACCCCGGGCGTGTCATTTCAAAGGCTGAAATTTCTGAGCAGGTATGGAACCTTTCCTTTGATACAGGCACTAATTTCGTGGAGGTCTATTTTAATTTTTTGCGCAAGAAGGTAGACAAAGGATTTTCTAAAAAACTGATACACACCCAATTCAGAATTGGTTACATCCTTCGGGAAGAAGCTGATTTGGATATGGGGATTTGTTGAATTGGGGATTTTGGGAGCCCAGGCTTGGCATCTGTTTTTTTGAATAGCCTTCTAGTTTTTTGAACACGCACATTTTTCCTTTAGTCAAACACAAAACCCAGGCGCTGGTACAACAAATCACCAAAAATGCAAATCCGGACCAAACTCACCCTTCAATTTATTGTGCTCGTAGCGGGCATGTTGGTCTTGTCGCTGTGCTTTATTTACGTAAAATTCCGCCAGATGACGGAAGGCGAATTCTACGAAAGCCTGCGTTCCAAAGCACTGATGACCGCCGAAATGGTGCTCCACGATGAGGCCAACCTGCGACCACTCAGCGAAGATGCTGCCCTGGAAACCGAAAGCACCGTACTACCATTTCGGGAAAACGTAATGATTTTCAATGCAGAGATGCAACGCGTATTTGCCTTCAACCGGGCAGACGAACCCCTTCCACTTAAAACGCTGGCAAATCTTAAAACAGCCTCTGAGACCCATTTTTTAGATGGAAAGTTACATGCTTTGAGCCTGATCCACAAAAGCAAAAGTGGCCGCGAATATTTAATTATTGCAGAATCGGTTTTTAACTCGGAAGAGCTACTCAACCTCCGAAACATTCTACTCATCACCCTCTTCCTGTGTATTGGGATGGTGGCAGCGGGTGGATGGTTTTATGCCGGACAAGCCATGGCGCCGGTGGCCAGTATTGTGAATCAGGTAGATGGTATGCTCCCTTCTGATCTGAGTGCCCGCCTGGAAGGACAAAACAACCGCGACGAACTCTCCCGCCTTGTTTTTACCTTCAATCGGCTGCTCGACCGGATCCAGTTCGCCTTCCGGATGCAAAAGAGTTTTATCTCCAACGTATCGCATGAGTTGAAAAATCCGCTCTCCGTCATCATCGCACAATTAGAAATAGCGCTGGATAAAAAACGGGACAGCGCCGAATATCAGTCCACGTTAAGATCCGTACTGGAAGATTCCCGCGAGCTGAGTGAAGTGACCGAAAAATTGCTTCAGTTAGCCAGGGTTCATTCCGAAGGCACCAATATTGCATTCGAACGCATCCGGCTCGATGAATTGATGCTTCAGACCCGTTCCTCTTTATTACGCCTGCATCCCAATTACCACATTGCTTTCGATATTATCGGATTTCCGGAAGACGAGGAGCAACTATGCGTACTCGGCAACGAACCGCTGCTTCGCTCGGCTTTTCAGAATCTGATGGACAATGGATGCAAATTCTCTCCGGAGAAAAAAGTGGATGTAAAGATCCATTTTGATCCCCATGGGAAGCACCGGGTGGAAATCGCAGACAAAGGACCGGGCATTCCCGCAAAAGACCTGCAACTTATTTTTCAGCCCTTTTACCGCAGTTCACAAAGTATCCATGTGCGTGGCTCGGGCATTGGTTTGTCGCTGGTAGACAGCATCATGAAAATTCACCAGGTAGCGCTGGATGTGGTATCTACGCAGGGAAAAGGCACTACTTTTAACCTTAGTTTTCCCGCATTACAAGCCTAGTACCTCCTACCGCCATTTAAATTTGTTGAAAAACGGCCATGAGAAATCTGTTTTTTAAAACCAGATCCTATTTTACAAAAGCAAGCAGTCGGGGGCTTGGGTTCATTCTTTTGGTCGGTATCCTGGCTACTCAAAACTGTAGTTATGATGCTGTTGAAGAGCCTTTTGAATACCGGAGTGCAACAGATATAGCGCTGGCATGGAATCACCTTGCCCTGGATCTGGAGCGAAATACCCAGGGATACCGACCGCCGGTAAGCGCCAGAATGTTTGCATACGTTGAAATGGCTGCCTACGAAGCTTCATTGCCTGGCATACGCAACTATTCCTCGCTGGAGCGTTATGTGACAGGCTATGAAAAACTGAACGTAAAATTCGGGGAAGGGCAGTTCTCCATTCCGGCAAGTCTGAATGCTGCGTATGCCCAAATCCTCCGCAATTTTTTCCCGACGGCTACAACAGGATTACAACAGCAAATCGACTTTTTGGAGAAACAGCATGCCCAATCTTTCCTGCAGAGGACAAATAGCACCGTGCTGGATTCCTCTGCGGCCTTCGGAAAAGCCGTTGCCGGAAAAGTATGGGCATGGTCTAAAACAGACCGGGAGGGCAATGACGGGTATCTTTATAATTTTGACCATGGCTATGAACCACCTGCCTGTGCGGGTTGTTGGCAGCCTACGGGCGAACATCCTATGCCGGCATTATTGCCTTATTGGGGTCGGGTAAGACCCTTTATGACAGATAGCGCGGAGCTGCTTTTCAAAAGTCCTGCGGCGTATGAAGAAGGGCAAGGCTCCCGGTTTTACACCGAAGCGATGGAAGTTTACACGGTATCAAAACCCTTAAGCAAAGAAAATCGCTGGATTGCAGAATTCTGGAGTGATGACCTGCCCGGTCTCACCATGAGCCCATCTGCACGCTGGATCTCCATAGCCAATCAGGCCTTTGAAAAGGCCCGCCCACCTTTCCCCCTGGTCATGGAAACGTATTTGAAAATAGCATTGGCACTTTGTGATGCGGGCATCATTGTCTGGAAAGGAAAGTATACGTTCAATGTGGAGCGACCCGAAACGTATATCAGGAAACAGATCAATCCAGATTGGAAATCCTTGCACGAAACCCCTTCATTCCCGGCCTATCCATCCGGGCATGCCGCTTTTGGAGCGGCCGCTGCCGAGGTACTGACCGATGCTTTGGGCAATAAATTCGAATTGACGGATCGCACCCATGAAAAGCGCCCTGAATTTGCCGGTACACCCAGGAGTTACAGTTCCTTTGCCGAAATGGCTCAGGAAAACGCGGCATCCCGGGTGCTGCTGGGGGTGCATTACCGCATGGATTGTGAGGAAGGACTCCGATTGGGCAAGATCATCGGCAAAAAAGTGGTGGATCTTCCGCTGTATCGAAAAGAGGTGGCTGTGTTGAAGTGATAAGCGGAAATAGTCGAATGATTCAATTTTTAAGATTGATTCTATCTTTTGTAACCGCAACGATTCAACAATCTGCAATATTACATTTTAGCGCTCTATGCTCAAAATCTACCACAATACCCGATGCGGCAAAAGCCGCTGCGCACTGCAGATCATAGAAAAATCCGGCCAGGCTTTTGAAGTGGTGGAATATCTAAAAAATCCGCCTAACGAGGCTGAAATACGTGAAATATTAGCGCTTTTGAGCAAAAAACCTTTGGAAATCATCCGGCAGAAAGAACCCTTTTTTCAGGAAAACTTCAAAGGGCAGAATCATTCGGACGAAGCCTGGATCAAGATCATGGCAGCACATCCCATCCTGATCGAACGACCGATCGTGGTGTTGGACAACAAAGCCTGGGTGGCCCGGACGGAGGTGAGTCTGGAAGAAATAGCAGCTGCTATCGGGGCTTAATTAAGCTTAGGTCGGATTTTATAGGTGAGCCCAAAGATCAGAGCCCCTGCAAACAACAGGAATATCATGCTGAACAGCGCGTCTGCCCAAAATTCGGCCCTGTAAAAACAGGCCAGAACCCAGCAGATCATCGTTATGACAGCGGCAATCCCCACGATTTTCCCAAGCACATTAGAACGCCAGAAGAAGGGCGACAGCACCAGGAAAAAAGCGCCAATGGAGAAAAATTTCAGTGCCATCCAAAACCGCAAGCGATCGAAAATTCCTGCGAAATCATCACCCCCGATGGCCACCTGATGAAAGATCTTGATCAATTGCTCATTTTCCATCACATCTCCAATGGCCGCAATCAGGGTTAAAGACACCGCCAAAAGGGTGCGTGCAGCACCCATTCGTTTGCATTGCAACGCGAATAAGATCATGAACAAAGCATACGCCAGGATATATCCATAGTCCAGCCTGATGGAACGAATTAGCCTTTCTGTTTTTTGTATGCGGATCGAATCCGGCTGTGGCAACTTAAAAACAGTATAAATCATGGCGGTATCCTGCGCAAACTCCAGGGCCATGATCGATTTTTTAAAGCCCGGAGGAGTAGCCACCGCTGCGTCTTTGATTTCCTGATCCATCCACCTGCCGATCAAAAGCAAAGCGATCATGGAAAGGATGCTCAACAGGAAAAAAGGGCGTTTTTGCATGGTGGAATTCTTTTTGCAAAAGAAGGGCTTTTTTTGTCTACCAGGGGGACGAGCTGGAGTCATACCTAAACATTTTTTTCAATGCAATATTGTCAATAATCATTAACTTTGCATCTCAAAGTAATTTTTAAAAATAATAGACTTGTTTATAGGCTACGCCGCAGCTCAAACGGATGCTCTTTAGCACATTGCATATTCTTGGCAATAATGGAGAGTGTTCAGAAAACTGTGTCAATCAAAAAAACCTATACCATCATTTAATTTTACTTCTAAATTAATAACCCCAATGCCCCCAATAACCGACGTCCAGGGCTACTTCGGCCCCAACTCCATCACTTGGCAACTTTACCGCGAGCAACTCTCGCTCACCGGTGGCGTACGGGCCTTGCTGCTCCAGGTTGCGCACCCGGCGGTAGCGGATGGGGTAGCACGGTTTAGTAATTTTAAAGCGGATCCTTTTGGACGGGGTTACCGAACCTTTGCTGCCATGGCGATGATCTATTTTGGGTCCAAAACACAGGCAAAACAGACCGCTCAACGACTCTGGCGCATGCACTCCGGGATCCGGGGGGAAGCGCCAAAGGCTTATTCGGCCAACGAACCCGGCTTGCTTTTGTGGGTTTTGGCTACGCTGACCGACACTACTTTACAGGTGCATAAAAGGATGTCGCTGCCGGGTTTACCACCTGATTGGCAGACCCGTTTTTATGAGGAAAGCAAGGTTGCCGCCCGCTTATTGGGCATCCCGGAGGACGTTTACCCGCGTGATTTACAGGCGTTTGAAGCGTATTTCAAAGCAATGTTAGCCGGCGATGTGCTGGGCAGTACCGACACTTGTCGCGAGGTAGCGCAATCGATTGTCCAGCACCCCAGAGCACCCAAAAAGCTGGCAAACCTGCTTGCCACAGGCTGGCTTCCGGAACCCTTGTGCACGCGTTTGGGCATCCCGGTACGTCCGGATGCAGCAGCAAGACTAGACCGATTTCTACAAAGGTATTTAAGGTTGTATCGTATGATTCCCAAGGCATTGCGTTGGAGTCCGGCGTATCACCAGGCCCATTATCGGATTGCAGTGGCTGCGGGGAAAAAACCGGCATGGATGGGGCGTTTCTTTCAATGGCTGTCGAAATGGAAGAAGATCCCGATGGGGCTGGGCTAATTATCCCGTCACCATGTATCGATCCATCACCTCAAAAAACCCATCGCCACGCCTCCATCGACATTCAGCGCATTGCCCGTCGACTTGTTCAAAAGCCCGCCGACGAATGCAAAGCATGCATTGGCTATATCTTCGGGCAGGATGATCTCATTCAGCAGGGTCCGTTTGGCATAATACGCAGGCAGTTCTTTCACCGTGATGCCGTATGCTTTGGCGCGACCTTCTGCCCAGCCACCCGACCAGATATTGGATCCCGAGATCACCGCATCGGGATTGACCGTATTGACGCGGATATGATCCGGACCAAGTTCAGCAGCAAGCAAACGTGTGAGGTGTGCCTGAGCAGCTTTAGCCGAACCATAGCCGGCATTGTTGGGGCCGGCGACTACCGCATTTTTAGAAACGATGTTCACGATATCGCCCCCAAAACCTTGTTTGCGCATCACGTTCACGCCTGACTGACTGACCAAAAACTGGCCTTTTACCAGGATGTCGTAAAGATTATCCCAGTTCTCTTCGGTGTGTTCTGCCAAAGGTTGCGAAATGCTGATTCCGGCGTTGTTTACCACAATATCTACCCCGCCAAACGCAAGACTTGTAGCCTCTAAAGCGCTGGCAATGGATCCGGAATCTGTCACATTGAGGGCAACTGCCAGGATGGCGTCTTTTCCAAAATCTTTCAAAAATTCAACTTTCGCTTCTTCGAGTCGATTTTGATCCAGGTCATTCAATACCACACAAGCACCTTCTGCTGCAAATTTCCGGGCAACGGCCTTGCCAATTCCGCCCCCTGAACCAGTCACCAGAGCCACCCGCCCACTCAGGGGTTTGGGCTTCGGCATCCGCTGTAATTTAGCCTCTTCCAGCAACCAATATTCAATGTCAAAGGCCTCCTGCCGTGGCAATGAAGTGTACTCAGAAACAGCTTCCGCCCCACGCATCACGTTGATCGCGTTGGTATAAAACTCTGCCGCCACCCTGGCCGTCTGCTTGTCTTTGGCAAAGGTGAACATCCCCACCCCAGGCCATAGAATGACCACCGGATTGGGGTCGCGCAGGTCTGGACTATTTGGGCGCTTGCAGGATGCGTAATACCCGGCGTACATCTGACGGTAGGCTTCGAAGGCCGGGTCCAGTTTTCCCCGGATACTGGCAAGGTCTGACAAGTCCTCGTCCGGTTTCAGATCCAGCACCAGCGGACTGATTTTTGTGCGCAAAAAGTGGTCGGGGCAAGACGTACCGAGCGGCGCCAAACGGGCGAGATCGTTCGAATTGATAAACTCTAAAACGCGTGTATCATCGGTAAAATGGCCGATCATGCGATTTTGACCCGAACAAAAACCGCGAAGCAGGGGAGCAAGTATTGCGGCTTGTTTATGGCTGCTTTCCCTGGACAGGTTTTGAATTTTTGGACCTCCAAACACCGGACGCTTTTTCCCTTCATTTTTTTGCAGATAGGCTGCACACTGCTCGATGACATCCAGGGTGTTCAGGTAACTTTCATAAGCCGTATCGCCCCAGGTGAACAAACCATGCGAACCCAGCATGATGCCCCGCAGAGCGATGCCTTTTTGGGCATTTTCTTCCAGGCATTCTAACAATTGTAAGCCCAGATCAAAGCCCGGGCGCTGCCATCCCACCCAGCCGATGGTTCCGCCAAACAATTCGCGGGTGATCTGCTCCCCGTCCCTGGCCGCTGCAATAGCAATGGCCGCATCGGGGTGCAAATGATCGATGTGTTTAAAGGGCAAAAATCCATGCAAAGGCGTATCGATCGAAGGCGCTTTGGAAGCAAGGTCGTAGATACAATGGTTGAAAAGTTCGACCATTTCGTCCTCATGCTCCAGGCCGCGGTAGACGTTTTTTAAGCTGCGCAAACGCTCGACGTACAAGGCTGCCAATCCGCTGCGCTTCATGGTGCCCAGGTCGCCACCGGAACCTTTGACCCACATCACTTCGACCTCGTTCCCGGTAAGCGGGTCTTTCGCCAGGGCTTTACAGGAGGTATTCCCGCCACCGTAATTGGTGAGGCGAAGGTCCGCACCAAGCAGGTTGGAGCGGTAGACGAGGAGTGCTACTTCATCGTGTGCTAGTTCGGCGGCTTTTTGATCGTCCCAGAGGTAGGAGACGTATTGGTAGGTTTTAGGCATTTTTACAGTTTTTCTCTTATATTTGTGCCAAATTTGTGGCAAATGGATAAAATTATTAGTCTTGACCAATTGGATTTGGTAAATGGGCTTTACAACTATGCCGACTATCTGACTTGGAAATTCGAACAAACGGTGGAGCTTATTAAAGGCAAAATTTTGCCTATGTCGGCTCCTAGTCGTAAGCATCAGGATATATCACGCGAGTTGAACGGCAAGTTTTACGAACATTTTAAACGGAATTCATGTCGATTTTATGCTGCACCCTTTGATGTTCGGCTATACGATAAACACAGATCAGCCAGAGCAAATAAAGATGTTTTCAGTGTTGTCCAGCCAGATATTTGTATCATCTGCGATATGCAGAAACTGGACGACAAAGGCTGTTTGGGTGCGCCAGATTTAGTGGTCGAAATCCTTTCTCCGGGTAATTCTGCCAAAGAAATGAAGACCAAGAAACTACTTTACGAGGAAAATGAAATCCGAGAATACTGGATATTTGATCCTGAACACGAAACTGCCTTCCAATTTCACCTCACAGAAGCGGGTGATTATAGCCCCGCCACAATCTATGTCAATGAAGACATATTGGCCTGTGTCATTTTCCCCGATTTAAAAATCAATCTGAAAGAGGTTTTCAGATTTGATGCCGAATGACACCGTTGGCAAATTACTGGACATTTTTTCGAGTGTCCAGACTTTCCAAGTTTTCGAAACTTGGAAAGTCTATCTCCGAGAAAATGTCCATTAGTCTGCCAAGTTGGTCATTATCTCAACGAATTACCAATCCCAACAAGCAAAACCGACAACAAGATCACCCCAACTCCCGCCAATATCGTTGCAAATGTGCGCCGACTCACCCCTTTCCATTCCTTCAAAAACAATCCCCAGGCACTGGAAATAAGGATGATAAAGGCCATGTGCAAGATCCACGATGACGCGCCATTGCCCATCTTTGATTCACCCATGCCGTAGAAAAAAAACTGCATGAACCAGGTGGTGCCGGCAAGTGCCGCCCAGCCATAGTTGCGAAGCAGTGCCGACTGCCGGTTGCTGTAATCGTCGAAGCTTTTGTTCCGGTAATTCAGCACCATGCTCCACAGAAAATTGGTTGTCAGCCCACCCCAAAGCAGTACCACGAAAATCACGTTGTTTTGAAAAAGCGGATTTGCGCCATGTTCGATGGCCACGGCAGCCATGTCTTTTCCGGCCTCGATTCCGAAATTAAAACAAGCCGAAAGTATCCCTGAAATGGTGGCCACAAAAAGTCCTTTTGTCAGATCAAACTCCGCCACCCCTTCTTTTTTCGTCGCATCGTCCAGTTCTTTTTCCTTCAACATGCCGGCCCTGCCGCAAATCGCGATGCCTGCCAGACAAACGGCTACTCCAAATAAGATCAATTGCCCGCCTGAACTCTGGATCATCGCTCCAATGCCCACTTTCCCGGCTACCGGCTGGATAGAATAATAGATGGACGGAACCAATGCCCCGAATGCCGAACAATACCCCAGCGCCACACTCATGCCCAGACTCATACCCAGATAACGCATGGCCAGACCAAAAGTCAAACCTCCAATGCCCCAAAGTAACCCGAAAAAATAGGTCCAGAACAAGGTGCCCCCATCTGTGCTGCGTATGATGCCCATGAAATCAGGCACCGTCAGCGCAGCAGCGATGAAGGGTACTATGAGCCATGAAAACACGCCGCCCACGATCCAGGCGCTTTCCCAGGACCAACCCTGAACTTTGCGAAAAGGCACGTAAAAACTGCCGGAGGCAAAGCCGCCAATGAAGTGGAAAATGATGCCTAGGAGAATTTGCATAGTGATTAATGTGGTCAATTATTAAATGTGGTCAATGTGGTCAATGTGGTCAATGTGGTCAATG
>JBILHS010000080.1:0-27856 GCA_044350425.1 Saprospiraceae bacterium
AATGTGGTCAATGTGGTCAATGTGGTCAATGTGGTCAATGGGCTCCGCGCTTGTGATTAGTTTGGTCATGTGTATGCAATAAGTTAAAGGATATCAATTGGTTATTTACTGGTCAGGATAAAATCTCTCACCGGGCAAAGTCATTGCCAATTCTACTTTGTCACTTTAGCCGCAGAGCGGCTTAACGTCGGTAGAAATCTGATCTAAGCATTGTTTTGGAGGTGCCGCGCACCGGAACATTTCGCTCAAGATTCCGGGGTGCTGCACCTTATTGAATGTTCACATTGCTGAAAACCCCCTATTTTTCAGGCTCAGATACCGAAAAGCTATACTTTCCTGACCCCGTTTTCAATACGACATATCCATTTTCCGTACCGCTGATCCTGATCTCCGGCAGACTGGTCAGGGGCTTTCCACCCTCCTGGATCTTGCCTGGGTCTGAAGCAGGGACCAGAATCGTAGCTATGGTATTGGGCGGAATTTCAACGTCAAGGGTCAATGTTTTATCGGCTTGTTTCCAACTGCTTGCTGCCGGGCCGTATAGGGTATGAAGCGTTGCGGATGCTTCAGTAAATCCGCCGCCCGGATGGGGTTGAATGCGGATGGCTTTATAGCCGGGTGCGTCTGTTTCAGTATCCAGACCCGCCATCACACGGTACATCCAGTCGCCGATGGCCCCATAAGCGTAGTGGTTGAAGGAATTCATCGTGATGGCCTGAAAACTACTGTCGGGCCGGATCCCATCCCAACGTTCCCAGATGGTGGTAGCGCCCATGGTGACCGGATAGAGCCAGGATGGATAGGTTTTTTGATTCAATAGCGTGTATGCCAGATCATTGTAACCAAAACGCGTCAGGACATGACAGAGGTAAGGCGTACCCAGAAATCCTGTGGTGAGGTGATTGCCATAACTCTTAATGTTCTCCGCCAAGTTTTGAGCCGCCAGCGCGCGTTGGTTTTCAGGCAAAAGATCAAATTGCAAGGCCAGCACATAAGCCGTTTGGGTAGAAGACAGCGGCCGGCCATTGGGGGTGACATACTCGTTCAGATAAGCCGTTTTGATTTTTTTCAACAAGTCGGTATAGGTCGCCACTTCGTCTTTTTTACCCAGCACTTGTGCCGCATTGAGGAGCAATTGGGTAGAATGTGCGTAAAAGCACTGGGCGATCAGGTACTTATCTGTGATGGCCGAGCGACCATCATTGTCGTCCGCTCTGCTGTAAAACAACCAGTCGCCAAAGTGGAAGCCTGTATTCCAGAGATCGTTTTTGCTTTCCTGACGCATGTATTCCACCCAGGCTTTCATGCTGGGAAATTGATCCTCGAGTATACGGCGATCGCCATACGCGAGCCACATATTCCAGGGCACGATCGTGGCTACATCGGCCCAGCCGGCAGAGGCGCCATTTCTTGGGCGCAGTACATTGGGAATAACCCAGGGAACCATGCCGTCGGGTTGCTGGTCGGCGGCCACGTCCTTGAGCCATTTGCTAAAAAAATTGTGCGCGTCAAAATTGAAGGTCGCCGTACGGCTGAAAGCCTGGGCGTCGCCTGTCCAACCGAGGCGTTCGTCTCTTTGTGGGCAATCGGTAGGTACATCGAGGAAATTGCCCCGCTGTCCCCACTGGATATTGTGTTGCAACTGATTGACCAGCGGATCTGAGCTCGTAAAAGTCCCGGCTGGTCGCATGGCAGAATAAAGTGCCACGGCCTGGATGCTTTCAGGCTTCAACTCGCCAGGATAACCTTCAATTTTTGCGTACCTGAATCCATGAAAAGTGAAGTGCGGCTTGAATTTTTCGAAGTCGGATTTTTGCAGGTTCCCAAGCTTGTCGGCCCCTAGGCCTTTCAACGTCCAGATATCCGTGCAACGGGCCGCGCGCAGATTATCCGTGTAAAAGTTGCCCTGTTTGTCCAGTACTTCGGCAAATTTTAGAGTGATCTGATCCCCCCTTTTGCCCTGTGCTTTCAACTCGACCCAACCCACCAGATTTTGTCCAAAATCAGCCACTAGTTCGCCCTTGGGTGTACGGAAAATTTTAACCGGCTTGAAGGTTTCCTGTTTGCGAATGGGCTCATTATAGGTACCGATCAGGTTGTCTTTTGAAAAATCCTTCAATACAACCGGACTCCATTTCGAATCATTGAAGCCCGCAGCGGACCAGCCCGCTTGTTCCATACGAGCATCATAGGTTTCCCCGTGATAAATTTCCGAGTTGCGAATGGGGCCGTCTGTAGCATATTTCCAGGTGTCGTCTGTGCCGATGGTTTCTCGGCTGCCGTCGGCGTATTCGATCTCCAGTTGAAGCAGCAGTGAAATGTCCGTGCCATAAAACCCATTTACATTAGCCCAACCGATGTATCCACGCCACCAACCGTTGCCCAGGGTAATGCCGAGGACGTTAGCGCCGCTTTTCAAAAGGCTGGTTACATCATAAGCCTGGTATTGAAGGCGTTTTTGATAGACTGTCCAGCCGGGCGTCAGGTAGTCCTGACCTACCCGCTGACCATTGATCTCGGCTTCATACAAGCCATGTGCCGTGATATAGGCCGTTGCGGAAGCAATTTTTTTCTTTGCTGTAAATGCTTTGCGGAACATCGGACAGGGGCGGGTCGGATCCTCAGGTGCGGCGATCGAGATCCATTTGGCTTTCCAGTCGGTGGCCGTCAAAAGCCCCATTTGCCAGAAGGCTGGTTCGCTCCAGGCGGAGACATTTCCGGCGTTGTCCCAGACCCGCACCTGCCACCAGTATTTATTGCCCGATTGCAGAGCAGGGCCATGGTAAGGCACCCAAACGGAGGCATCGGAAGCGGTCTTGCCGGAGGTCCAAAGCAGTTTTTTCCCGGCCAGAAGTTCGGTCGAAATGGAAGCGACGCGAATTTCGTAGGCAGTTTGCAACACATTGCGTCGATCGGCATTGAGTTGCCAACCGAAGCGGGGTTGGAGCACATCGAGCCCGATTGGATTGATCAGGTTTTCGATGCGGGGGGTTTGAACCCGTACCTGGCCCTTAGCCGACAGGCAAAAGAGCATCAAAAGGATAAAATGAATGTGCTTTAATTGCATCGCTGAATTTTTTCAACGCAGGCCACAACTAAAACTGAGCAGGTGGTAGCCGCATCTTATTTTATGGATGCAAGTATCAAACTTTTGTTGGCTACTTAAGCTATTATGGGTCACCTATAATTTTCATTGCTGACAACTGCCATAGAATGTGGGATGACGTATATTAAATCCAGGCCTGAAACATGAGTCGTCCCAGCGGGACGGAATCTTTGTAGAAAGTTTGTTTTCAATGAATAAGCGTGCCATAGGTACGCTATCTAAAAAATCGGGGTCAACATTCCTAAAAACGTTGACCCCGATGGGCAGCATCTGTCTGCTTGGCGGCAAATCAAATGACTCAATTTTTTTTGTTCGGTGCCGGGCAGGTTGACATGCCAACGATGGCATACAGCGGGCAAAAACTCACCAGACTGGTCAGGGTAAAGACAACAGCCAGCACCAGGGCCACTATGCCCATGGTACCTGTAAGTGTTCCATTAAGATAGAGAAAAACGGCAATCGCCGCTACCAGCAGGCGAATAACGCGGTCGGCAGTACCCATGTTCGTGGTCATAATTGATTCAGTTTAATTTTGATGAAAAATGGTGGATCAACCAGCCGATGAAACCGATGACGCCCAGGCATAGGCTACAAACATTTGCAAACTTGAATAGGACAGGCATCTTTTTCATCTTCCGGTTAATTTCGTTACAAAAGTCGCATAAAGAACAGCCTACCTTATGTGACCTGGTTCACATTCACGAAATTATTTCGATCACTCCGCGGGCATGGCGCAGAAAACCAATTTGCTCAAACTGTCGGATCAGGCGCGAAATGACCTCCCGGGAAGCATGCAGATCATCGGCGATCTGCTGTTGAGAAATATGCAGTCTGGTGGATTTCAAAGCCGCTGATTTTTCCAGCAGATAGTGTTTCAGGCGTTCGTCCAGTTGTTGAAACACCACACTTTCGAGGGTATGCAACAACTCGTCAAACCGGTTGCCAAAACTATCAAACGCAAATCGCTGCCAGGCCGGAAAACGGCGGGTAGCTTCCTGGATCAACGAGGCAGGCAACAATAAAAGCGTACTGGGCTCCTGGGTGACTGCGTTGATGCGGCTTGTTTCGCCTTTGTAACAGGCCTTCAGGGTCATAGCGCAGGTCTCGCCTGGCAAAATATAATAAAGGAATAGCTCGCGGCCTTCGGCATCTACTCTGGAAACTTTCACGGACCCTCGCAGCACCAGCGGGATATGACGAACGACCCCACCCACCCGCATCAATTCGGTTTCAGGCTCAAAGTCGTTTTGTTGGCTTTGTTGCAACAGCCATGCAATCAGCTCGCTTTGGTCAAAAGCAGGGAAGGTTTCCCGCAGGAATGGTGTCTCAGGGTGTATAGGATCTAAAGTCATAGTCTTTTAATTTTGCACCACACAATGTAGACATAAAACACGATTATCATGCAAAAAAATCTATTTACTCTATTGCTCGTACTCGGTCTATACGCGGGTACTTATGCCCAACAATTCCCATATCAATTCAGCTACACGAACGAGCCCTATGTTGCTTTGACCAACGGCACGGTGCTGGACGAAAATGAGGTGTGGGGCTCCGGCGCCCTGGTCCCCTTTGGATTTGATTTTCAATTTGGAGGGGTGTACCATAACAAGATGGTACTGGATGGCTACACCGGCGCTTTATTTACGGAAGCATTTTTGTTATCAGAAGATACCATTGATGCGATCCTTGGGTATGCTGCATCTGCAGGAATTACGCCCAGGTCCAATACGATCGCCCGGTATATCACGACCGGAACAGCACCCAACCGAATTGCAAAGGCTGAAATGTTCCGCGGAGGTTTCGACGGACTACCCGGGGAAGTTTCCTTCCAGATATGGCTTTATGAAACCAGTAATACCATCCAGATCCGTCTGGGTGATCAAAACGTACCCGACCCGAACGGCACTTTTTTTAATCAGCACTCGCCTTTGATCGGGTTTATGCTGGACTATTATTACGTAAACAACGATGAATCGGTGTTTCCGCAAGCGCAATTTGTGGTGGGTACTCCGGCCTCGCCGATCGATAGCATTATTATCAACGGAACACTGAATGAGTCATTAGAAAATGGTCCGCAGTACGGCTCCACCGATATTCCACTCAACAATTCAGTCTACACCTTCGCGCCTGGTTCAGTGTCTACCAAACAACCGCTTTTGAGTTCATTCAGGCTCAGTCCCAATCCTGCACAGGACGTGGTTCGGATTGAAGGTATTGATGGCAACGAAGCTGCGCAGGTCCAGTTACTGGATGAACAAGGCCGGATGCTTGCGTTGTTAGAATTGCCCGCGGGAGAGACCGTTCTTCGTTTACCAGCGCAGATGATACCGGGTTTATATTTGCTGAGATATACCAGTGGTGGAAGATCTGCTGTATCCAAATTGATGAAGATCTAAAGCAGACTACTGGACATTTTGACCTTGGACGCTGGACTTGCAAGCTGAAAAATTGAAAATCATTCACTTGCAGAATCGAGTCTAACGTCCAAGATCAAAATGTCCAGTAGTCTAGATCTAAAGCACTACCGTACTTCTTCGTAGGTAATATCCTCCGTTTTTGAAGAGGTCGTATTGCGCGTCTGCGTGGGCGCACAACCCGCTGCGCCGCAACATCCGATGTCAAATATTGCCTGCACCGCAAAAATGCCGCCCGGCACCAGCAACAGCCACTGCGAAGTGCTCCAGGCCTCATGGATGGCCCAGACTGCGATGCCTGCACGGAGCAGGCGCATGAAATGCCAATTGCTTAAAAGCGTGTTCATAGTAGGCTTATTTAACGGTTTTGTTTCCTGCTGCCAACCAGCCATTCATGCCTGGCGACATCTCGTATACCAATTTAAATTTCTGTTGGTGCATCATCTCAGCAGCTTGTCCGCTGCGACCTCCAACAGCGCAATAGAGCAGCACGGGACGTGTTTTGTCCAGTTGTTTCACTTTTTGAGCAAAACTCGGGGAGGTGAAATCGATGAATTCAGCCCCAGGTAGTGAACCGGTCGCTGCGATCTCTCCCGGAGTACGCAGATCTATAACCTGTAGTGCGCTGTTTTTTTCGTTCAGAAGCGATTGGGCTTCTTTCACGCCGATCTTTTTTAAAACCGGCTGTGTGCAGCCTGTTAACCCAAAAAACAGGGTGAATGCGATGAGGGATACTATTTGCATGTATTTGTGAATTAGATTATTGGACATGTTGACATTGAACCTTAGACTCAACAATGGAAGCACGCGACTTTCTTTTTTTTGGGACTAGTCCAATGTCTAAAGTCAAAATGTCCATAAGTCTGTGAAAAAATCAGTGTGGCAATTGTTCCCGGAAATACCCGTAGACCCAGGTGCCGGCAATAGCACTCAAAAGCGTGACAACGATCACAAAAGCGCCGCTGCCAATTTGAGCAAACAAAGGTCCGGGACAAGCGCCTGTCATGGCCCAGCCCAGTCCGAAAATGATGCCACCATAAATCTGGCCCTTGTTGAATTTCTTGTCGTGAAACTCGATGGGCTCCCCATAGATCGTCTTCACCTTGAATCGTTTGATCAGGTAAACAGAGATCGCGCCGAGCACAACGCCAGTGCCGATCACGCCATACATGTGAAACGATTGCAGGCGAAACATTTCCTGAATACGAAACCAGGAAACAATTTCGGCTTTGACGAAGGCGATGCCAAAAAGGATCCCGACCGCGGCGTATTTCAGGTTGTACCACCAGGGGTGTTTCAACTGCGACTCATTCAGACACATCGTGTCGAGCGAGCGTACTTCCAAGTCGGTATTGAGCGCTGCGGCTATTTCTTCCGCCGAGGGCGAGTGAAATTCTTTTAAGTTAGACATTTTTCTTGCGAAGTAATTTAATGGAGAAGTAAAGAAAAAGCAGGGTAATCATTTGGTCAAAGCATTAAAATGTACGGAAGGATCAGGTTTGCCATAATAAACCCTCCGACCATAAAAAAGATGGTGGCCACCAGAGAAGGCCATTGCAGATCCGACAAGCCCATGATGGCGTGGCCGCTGGTACATCCGCCCGCATAACGCGAGCCAAAGCCTACCAAAAAGCCGCCTACCACGAGCATCAGAAAGCCACGCAATGTAAACAGGCTTTCCCAGGAAACCAATTGTGCGGGCACCATGCCACTGTAATCCGTGATGCCATAAGTTTGAAGCTCGGCTGCCAGTTCAGGTGCTACCTTGACCGGCTCCGGATTGGCCAGCAAAGTGGAGGCAATGATGGCTCCTACAATAATCCCGCCGACGAAAAAGAAGTTCCAGATCTCTTTTTTCCATTCATACTTGAAAAACTTCACGTCCGCCGGGAAACAAGCCGCACAAGCATGGCGCAGATTGGCCGAAAGGCCGAAGTGTTTGTTGCCCAAAATGAGCAAAGCCGGAACAATAAGTCCGATGATGATGCCGGCAGCCCACCAGGGCCAGGGTTTAGAAAGTAGTTCCATTTTTTATAGCTGATATTATCAACAAAGGTCATGACCTGAGTCATTGCTTTGGTGTGACTTTTGTCACGTGCAAGGGTTTTTAGTACGTGTAATTGAAAATAAGGTTAAAATGAGACATGTCCACCCGGTTGATGACATACTTATCATTGCCATACACCTCGCCCAGACGGCCTTTCCAGACGTACAGAAACTGCACCCGGAGGCCTTCAAACATGCCACCAAAAGCATAGCGCGCATCCAGATTAAGTTGCTGAAAAGACGGGAAGGCGTACTTGTTGAGCGCAGGATTTTTCACATCGGGCAGGTAAAAATGACCATACGCGGCTTCCAGGCGCCATTTTTTGTTCCTGTTTTGCCAGTTTAAGCGGCCTGTGATAGAATGTGAGTCACCACTGCCTTCTATCCGTTCGCGGGACATGAAGGTATAAAAGGGTTCACGGCCCCATTCGCGGGGCGAGAGGAAACGCCCGTCGGCGGTGACCCGGGTATAAGCTGCCAGTGCCTGCCAGGCGCCGTGTTGCCAGCCTGTTTGAGCGCTGATCACATTGGACTGTCCACCTTTTTGGAAATAAGTCTTGGAGGCGTCTTCATGGCCTCCGTTTGCCAGGGCGTCCTGATGGGTCATTTGCAGGCCAAACAATAATTGATGTTTGTTTTTGAGTGGATGGGTGTAATCCGCCTGGACAAACACGGTATTGAAGATGTTCTCTACATATTGATCCCAAACCTGAATCTTCGTGCGTTTGCCCCATTGATGCGTGATGCCCAGGATGCCGATCCCCCTGCTTTCCAGATTCTCAGGATAACCACTGCCCGTACCGTCCGGGTTTAGCCCTTTGGGATATAAGCCAATGGATTCGCCTACGCTGAACCATTCCACGGTACTTCGGGGGGAGATCCTCCAAAGATAACCGCCCTCTATTTTCGTGTTTTTTAGCTCGTTGATCTCCGCCCAGACGCCGGATTCAGCCGTGGGTCGCATCCGCCCGTCCTGGTAATTGACCAAAGGGGTTTGCAGCGATTGCTGACCCAGGGTGATGCGCGATTTTTTCCATTGATACCGCAGCCACAACTCCTCAATCCGGTCGAGGTTGTTTTTGTTTTGTGGATCTTGAACGTCAAAAAGGCCGATTTCATAGCGGTTGGCTGCCCCGGTGATCGAGTCTTTCGCTCCGAGGTCGGAGGAGGCCAGATTGTAATTAAACAGTCCTCCGATACCAAAACTAACCCCATGCCAGGGGGCGGAGCTAAAATGCAAGCCACCACCAGCCGCCCAGGCGTGGTAGTCCGAAAGTTGGCGGGTATTGTCGGTCGCCATCAAAAAGCTGCGAAAGTTTCCATGAAAATGGCCGTGCTCAAACGCCTCCAGAAGATTGTGGGCATGCTTTTTTGGATGCCTGGAGGAAGCCAGCGTATCAGGCGGCGTGGCTTGAGCAAACAGTAAGACGGTTTGTAGCGCGGCTGCCAGAAGTAGAATGATGCGTTTCATATTGTGATTGAATGTTCTTTCGATTGCTGCCACAAAGGTCGGGGAGCTTGGGGGGGTGGCGCGTGACTTATGTCACTGTAAACGGTGTGGCCGCTCTGTGGCGCCTGTTTAACCAGCATCACCCTCCACCGTGACCAAAGTCACGAAACGCAGAAAAAATCTGCCCATACCTTTGTGAGTGAACATTCACACACTTTATGTTTTTTTTAAATTTCTAAATTATGAAAAATTGGTTTTTAAATCTACCAGCCTTGCTTCTGCTCATCTTGAGCGCAACGCTTTCTTTGACCAGCTGTGACAAAGACAATGATTTTGCACGAAGGAATACCCTTGATGTAAATCAGGAACACGGCTACACTAATATCAACCTCGAGAATAACCAGTATAATCTCGACAATTTACCATCGGAGCCTCTTAGTGAGGAGGAGCTTAAAAGCATCCTGTTCATGCGAGAAGAGGAGAAAGTAGCAAGGGATGCCTACATTAAATTGTTTGAAAAGTGGAATCAGCCTGTATTCGACAATATTTCGAATAGCGAGGCGACGCACATGGGCGCCATATTGCAACTGATTAACAAGTATGATCTGACCGACCCAGTCGGGACAAACGGTGTAGGTATATTTGTCAACTTAAATTTACAGGCTTTGTATGATGCTCTTCTGCCACAAGGAGAAACAAGCCAAATCGAAGGCCTGAAAGTAGGCGCTTTGATAGAAGAGGTGGATATTATTGATCTCCAAAATGCGCTCTCCACTTTCGTTGACAATCAGGACATCAAAATGGTTTACGAAAATCTGATGAAGGGTTCCCGCAATCACCTTAGGGCATTCGTTAAAAACCTGAAAAACCAAGGCGTAACCTATGTGCCTCAGCACCTTTCACAAGAAGTGTTCGATGCCATCATCGAGGGCAACTGGGAAAAGGGAAACTGATATAAATCATCAGATTCCTTCTCAGGAACAACCTCATTCTGGCGCAATTCTTCATTTTTAAAAATTTTCCATTATGAAATTCATTCAAATTTTGGTTTGGGCATCTGTATTTGCCCTCCTCCCATTCAGCAGCATAGCACAACGCGGTAGTGGTGGCTGGTGTGCCAACAACAATTACAATCGACTTTTCAATCCTGCCTCCATGGAGGAAATCAAAGGATCTGTTGTTAGTGTCGAAAAAATCACCCCGGAATCAGGCATGTCAACAGGTGTCCACCTGATGCTGAAAAGCGAAAAGAGTGGGAATATCTCCGTTCACCTCGGGCCGTCTTGGTATCTTGACAATCAGGACGTTCAGTTCGTAGCAGGGGATATTCTTGTGGTCAAAGGCTCAAAAATAACTTATCAAAATGCGCCAGCCCTCATCGCTATGACGGTGCAGAAAGGGGAACAGGTGCTGACCCTTCGGGATAAAAAAGGCAATCCAAATTGGAATGGCTTACAACAAGGGAAAGGCGGTGGAAAAAACAAGGGTAAAAACCGGGGATGTTGTGGTGGATAGAACGAAACCACCCGGTTATTAATTAGACAGATCTCATGTTGCTGTGCTTTTGTGTCGGGCAAGTCTGACTATTTGTACTTGTCCGACACAAAAGCCTTTTTAAATCTATTCTTAGCCATTGCAATGACAGCTTCTGTTGTATGGCTTGGTTTTTCTTTTCTGAACCTGAAGCAGGTTAAATCTAAATAAAAATACTTATCGATATGAAAAATTTAAATTTGATTGGTCTAGACACTGAAAAGTCGAAAAAACTGGCGGAAAGCCTAAATGAACTATTGGCTAACTACGCCATATTTTACCAAAACACACGGGGCTATCACTGGAATGTGAAAGGTGAAAAATTCTTTGAGCTACACTTGAAATTTGAAGAGCTGTACACCGACCTGTTACTTAAAATTGATGAAGTGGCAGAACGCATTTTAACACTTGGTCATACTCCGAACCATCGCTATTCCGACTATAAAACCACCTCAAAAATCAAAGAGAGTGCCGAGGTGTCAGACGGCGTCAAAGCTGCAGATGATATTTTGGATGCTTTCAAAATCATCATTTCTCTGCAAAGGGATTTGCTACTCCTTTCTGCAGACGCGGGCGACGAAGGCACCAATGCCCAGATGAGTGACTACATCCGCGCTCAGGAAAAACTGGTCTGGATGTATTCCGCTTTTTTGAATAAACAGTAAAGAAAAGTTTTCCAAAATGGAACTCAAACCCCGTCAGTTAGAAATTCTCGAAGCCGCTGGTGCCATCCTCCATGAAGAGGGCGTTGGCGGTTTGACTACTAAAAATTTAGCCAAACGGGTCGGTTTTACAGAGTCGGCATTGTATCGGCACTATGCCAGCAAGGAAGAAATCTTAGCCGCCTTATTGCAATATCTGTACGTCAGTATGGAAGAACGCCTGCCGCCCATTGCAGCAATGACAGAGGTTGCACCTGATGTGCGCTTGCGACGACTATTCGGCAGTCAACTGGAATATCTCGCCAAACATCCACATTTTCTGGTGGCGATTTTTTCGGATGGCTTGTTGAAATTCAGTCCGGCGATCAAAGAAGGGATGCTCCAAATCATGTTTCTGATGCGCAATGTAGTACTGCGCATCATGGAGGACGGACAAAATAACAAGGTTTTTACGACACGCATCCCGGCGGAAGAACTGACCCATATTTTCATGGGTTCGTTCCGCTTGCTTATGCTTCAATGGCATATCGAAGACTTCAAATTTGACATAAAGGCCTCTGAAAATCAACACATTGAAAATTTGATTTCACTTGTTTCAACAAGATAAGGTTCATGAAATACATCCTTTTTTTCTCGCTGTTTTCCTTTTCGTTGTTTCAAGCCTGTGCGGGTGATCATCACGGGAAAGCCGAAGCCGTTCAACTAGATCAGGGCAAGCGTTGGATCGCCAATCCCGAAACCACCGCCGGTATTGCAGACATGCAGGCCATCCTCGCAAAATACGAAGGCCAGGCCCTGGATGCCGCCAGCCGAAAAGCCCTGAGGGCCGAATTAGAAACGGCTTTCCAGGACATATTTAAACAATGCACGATGAAAGGCCCGGCGCATGATCAATTGCACAATTACCTGTTGCCAATGAAAGCGCTTTTTGAAAAAATAGAAAGCGAAACTGCGGGCGAAAGTGAAGCTGGCATCGGCCAACTGAAACAGCATCTTGCTGATTATCAGACCTTTTTTCAATAACCAAATCTTTTACCTATGAAATTATCAGAACTGCTCAGCTCCGAAAAGGCGGGACCTGTATTCCGCCCACTTTTCAAAGCTCAAAATGGTCGTTTGACCGCCATTCACCTGCTGAAGGGCGAGGTCATCAAAGAACATAAAAGCCCCGTGCCTGCCATGCTTTTGGTATTGGAGGGCGTTGTGGTTTACAAGCAACTGGTGGACGGACTAGAACACCAACTCCGCGCCACGGAATATACTGAAATTCCACCGGACGTGATCCACCAGGTGACTGCGGAAGCTGATGCATATTGCATTTTGGTACAGTAGACTTTTCGGCAAAAAGAATTTTTATGAAAAAATACATCTTGCCCCTACTCACTTTTTGGCTGGTCGGGACAGGGCAAATTTTTGCCCAAAACAACACCAAAACCTTGTCTGAGTGTTTGCAGATAGCGTTGGACAGCAATCTTTCCATCGCAGTAGCGCACGAAGGCCTGGCGTTCAGCCACGAAAAAAGCAGGGAAGCATCGAGCAGCATCAGACCCAAAGTGTCCGCCGCATTCGACTACCGGCTCTATGGCAATCTCCCCACCCAACTGCTGCCGGCTGATGCGTTTGGCGGTCCTTCAGGGGTGTACAAAGAAGCTGAATTTGGTGTTCCGCACGTCCTCAACCTAAACATACAAGCCAGCTATCCACTCTACAACCCGGCAGCCCGCGCTGCTGTCAGCGTCGCCCGGCTCGCGCCTTTAAGCGCCGAACTTCAAGTCCAAAAAACGCGCGAGGAAACCGCGTTTGCCGTCAGCGCAACCTACTATCAGGCACAGATTGCAGCCAATCAGGTGCTTTTTCTGGAAGGAAACATTCGCAGCCTGTCTCGTCTGGCGGAAAATATGCGCCTGCTCAAAGAACAATTGCTCGCCAAAGGCACTGATGTCGACAAAATTGTGCTGCAACACGATTTGTTGACGGCCCAATTGGCCGCTGCACAAGCTGCTTACGAGCAAGCCGTCAATGCCCTGAAATTCCAAATGGGATGGTCGCCAGAATCTACCCTGGTTGTTCCGGCCGAACCGGATTCACTGGCCAACCATGCCGGTTTTGGTTCTCCCGCCGACCTGTTATTGCTCCAACAACAACAACAGACCATCCGTGCTGAAACCAAAACTGCCCGCGCTGCCCGCCAGCCGATCGTGTCTCTTTATGGATTTTATGGCTACAACGGGTTCGGAAAAGGCGGTGATAACTCATTTTTCAAAGAATTTCCACTGAGTTATATCGGAATGCAAGCCTCGGTTCCAATTTATGATGGAGGACTCACACGCAGCAGATTGAACCAGAAAGCCATCGAGCAAAAAAGGGTCTCTTTACAGGAACAACTACTCCGGGAAAAATACGATCTCGACCTGCGAAACGCCGAAATCAACATCCGCACCAACCGACAGGTTTTGGGCGCGCAGGGCGCAAACATCCGTCTCGCCGAACGACTTTTTGGCCAAACCCAAACCCAATTGCGGGAAGGCGTGGCGACCATCGCCGACGTTTTACAAGCCGAAAATAGTCTCCGGGAAGCCCAAAACAACTATCTCGCCGCTTTGGTGAAACTCCGAATTTCAGAACTGGAGCGGCTCCGGGCGGCAGGGACGTTGCCCATGGAATGATCGTTTTTTTTAATTCAAAGTATA
Source organism: Saprospiraceae bacterium (assembly GCA_044350425.1). Lineage (GTDB taxonomy): Bacteria > Bacteroidota > Bacteroidia > Chitinophagales > Saprospiraceae > M3007. Next base: position 13,902 of record JBILHS010000080.1, read on the forward strand.
ATAATCAAATTATGAAACGAATTTTCGGATACATCATCCCGGCAATTATCCTGATTGGCATTTTTGCAGGCATTGCTTACAAACTGAAGAGCAACAAGAAAACAGCACAGGAACGGATCTATCAGTTTGATAAATCGGAAGTTAAATCTTTTGAGAACGACTCAACAGTGCTTGCCTCGCCCAAAACGGCGGATGGTACCCTGCAACTGACGGGCATTTTTGAGCCGAACCGGGACACAAAAATCAGCGCTGAACTGCAAGGCAAAATCAACCATGTTTTTGTGGATGCAGGCAGTGTCGTATCAACCGGACAAACCCTGATCCAGTTGGACAACTCCCTGTTGAAATTGCAATTACAGTCTATTGATGTACAAATACAAGGTTTTCAGGCAGATGTGAACCGCTATACAATTTTGGCTAAAGCCGATGCCGTGCAGGGGGTACAATTGGAAAAAGCCGAATTGGGCTTGAAATCTGCCCAGGTGCAACGGGCGACCGTTCAGGAACAAATCAACAAGACGACCCTCAAAGCGCCCTTCGCCGGGGTTGTAACTGCCAAACTGAGCGAAGCAGGTGCTTTTGCCGCGCCGGGCGTGCCTTTGTTGCAAATCATTGATATTTCCAGATTGAAATTTACCGTCAATGTGCCTGAAAAGGACCTGAAGCACTTCCAAATGGGGCTGAATTATACCCTGGTTGCCGATGTCTATCCGGATACAAAAATTTCGGGCAAGGTGATTATGATTGGCAGTAAAGCAAATATCGGCAATAGTTTTCCTGTGCAGTTTTTGGTGCAAAACCTCAAAAATCAGGCGTTGAAAGCAGGTATGTTCGGAAACATAACCATTCAAACCAAAAACTAAACGGTTATGAACATCACAGAAATTTCGATCAACCGCCCCTCGCTCATCATCGTTTTGTTTAGTGTTTTCGCACTTTTGGGCATTATCGGTTATAAAAAACTGAGTTATGAACTCATGCCCGATTTCAACCAGCCTGTGGTGGTGATTAAAACGATTTATCCGGGGGCCGAACCGAACGAGGTAGAAACGTCTGTTTCCCGAAAAATTGAAGACGCCTTGTCCAATTTGGAAGGGGTGGACTATTTAGTGACCAAGTCATTGCCCAATGCCTCGGTCATTATTGCCAATCTGAACTATGGTACGGATTTGGACAAATCCATGCAGGACGCACAACGCTATATTGACAACATTCGGAAAGATCTGCCCGCCGAAATTTTAAGCCCCGTGATGAGCAAGGTTTCGCCCAACGACTTGCCGATCATGTCCATCAGTTCCACCAGTAATTTGCCGGCAACGGTATTTTACCAAAAAATGAAGGACGAATATTTGCCGCAAATCCAACAACTGAAAGGGGTGGCAGAAATTACGATGTTGGGCGGTGAAGCGCGTGAGATCCAGGTAAAGATCAATCAGGAAAAGATAAAATTGTACGGCATCTCTTTGTCGCAGGTCGTGGAGGCCATCAACCGCTCAGGTTTGGATTTGCCCGCTGGCAAGGTTCAGACCGACAAGGAAAGCAATTCGGTGCGTTTGGCCGGAAAGTTTGCCACCCTTGCAGATGTTCAAAATGTCCAGATCGGAATGCCTGCACCAAACAGCCCGGTTTATGTGAAAGATGTGGCAGAGGTGACAGACGGCATTCAGGAAATTACGTCCATCAGTCGTTACAACGGCAAACAGGGTATCGGGCTTTTGCTGAAAAAACAAGGCGATGCCAATGCAGTGAACGTATCCAAAGGGGTGCGCAGCGCTTTTGAAAAGATCGAAAAGCAAAATGCTTCAAGTGGAGTAAAGTTTGTCATTGCCGACGACAGCACCTACAACACCATTGCTGCCGTAGACTCTGTTATATTTGATCTGATATTGGCCGTAGTCCTGGTTTCCCTGGTCATGCTATTGTTTTTACGGAGTTTCAGAAATGCCCTGATCGTTTTAGTTGCCATTCCAACCTCGCTCATCACAGCTTTTGCGGTGATGTGGATGCTCCATTATACCCTCAATTTGATGACACTATTGGCCATGTCTCTGATAATCGGGATATTGGTAGACGATGCCGTGGTGGTTTTGGAAAACATCCAGCGACACCTGGATATGGGCAAAGAAAAGCGCAAGGCATCGCTTGATGGCCGGATGGAAATCGGGTTTTCGGCACTCTCCATTACTTTGGTGGATGTGGTGGTTTTCTTGCCGATTTTGTTTTTGCAGGTTTTTGTAGCGGATATGTTGAAGCAGTTTTCGGTAGTGGTCATTACCTCAACCCTCACGAGTTTGTTGGTCGGTTTTACGCTTACCCCTTGGCTGGCTTCCCGCATAGGCAAAAAAGAAGATCTGCAGCCTACCCATATTTTTAACCGTTTTTTGATCGGGTTTGAAAAGCAGTTGGAACACTTCATCAATTGGTATGGAAGACAATTGACCTGGGTGTTGAGTCACAAATTGATTTTTACCGGCATCGTTATTTTGCTTTTTGCCATGACTTTGGGCGTCATGAAACAAGGGATTATCGGCAAAGAATTGATTTCCACGGGCGACCAGGGCAAGTTCCGTTTTGCATTAGAGTTTGACAGAAGCACGTCCATCCAACAAAACGATGCGGTTTCTTCGGACATTGAAAAATACATGTTGACCCTGCCCGAAGTCAAAACCTTGTTCAGCAATGTGGGCGGTCCCAGCACGGGCATCGGCAGTTTGGGGGTAGGTTCTGTTTACAAAAGTGAATTTACGGTTCAATTAAAACCCAAAACAGAGATCGCCAACCTGCGAACAGAAGATTTTATGCTGCAATTGCGCAAAGATCTGCAGCATAAATATCCCAATATCCGGTTTTCTATGGCCGCATTGGGGCTGATTCCCCGCTCTGCGCCCATTGAAATGACCTTGAGCGGAATCGATTTGGCACAAGTGATGGCCACGGGAAAAATGCTGAAAGAAATCGTGCAGGACATTCCGGGGGCCGATAACGTACAACTTTCTGTAGAAGAAGGAAGCCCCGAATACAAAGTAGTGCCGGACAAAGACAAAATGCAGCGTTTGGGATTGAATACCGCTTATGTCGGGCAAAACCTGCGCATTGCTTTTACGGGCAATGACGATGCAAAACTTACTGAAAATGGCACCGAATATCCCATCAGGATATGGATTACAGATTTTGACCGCCGGAGTTACGAAAACGTGAGTCGCCTGAACATCCTCAATCCGATGGGATTTCCAGTTCAGGTATCGCAATTTGCGGAAGTCGTCAAGGACCGGTCGCCTTCACTTTTGGAGCGCAAAGACCGGCAGCCTGCCGTCACACTCACCGCTGATGCGTTGGGCCGGCCTTCCGGAACGGTGGCAGATGAGGTGGTGGACTATTTGAAAAAAAATCCATTGCCACCGGGCATGCAGTTGGCTTGGGGCAGCGACATCAAACGCCAGAATGACAGTTTTGGAGCCCTGGGTTCCGTTTTGGCCATTTCTTTTTTGTTGATTTACCTGATCATGGTAGCCTTGTATGATAGTTTCGTCTATCCCTTGGTGGCATTGTTTTCAATTCCAGTGGCCGCGATTGGAGCCTTTTTAGCCTTGAATTTGTCCATGAGCAACTTGAGTTTGTTTGCCCTGTTGGGCTTGATTATGCTCATGGGATTGGTCACCAAAAATGCCATTTTGATTGTAGACTTTACCAACCAGCTTAAATCCGAAGGCAAACATTTCAAAGAAGCCTTGATATTGGCGGGCAAAGAGCGCATGCGCCCCATTTTGATGACCACTTTGGCCATGGCAGTCGGCATGTTGCCCATTGCCATGGCAAAAGGCACTGCCAGTGAATGGAAAAACGGCCTGGCTTGGGTCATTATCGGCGGCTTACTTTCCTCGCTGATTTTGACCGTTTATCTGGTGCCGATGATGTATTATCTGGTAGATACGGCTAAGGAAAAATTAAAGAGAATAAACCCTTGAATTCCTTTTTTCAATGAAAAAAAGAGCCAAAAAGGAATCTCATAGTAAACCTCCTAAAAGCTCCGTCGGCGTGACTTATATCACGGAACCCCAGCCCATGTCAGCGGTAATTTTGTGCATTGATTTACAGTGTCAGATTCACTTTAAGTAAAGTGCAATACACTGAGCGTTTGTTCGGAAAATCAAGAGATTTCAATCACTCAAATCATCAAAATCACCTTAATCATAGTATAAACAGCCACAAAATGAAATACGTGATCATCGGTGCAGTAGCAGGAGGTGCCAGCACTGCCGCCAGGCTCAGAAGAATGGACGAGCATGCTGAAATAGTAATTTTTGAAAAAGGCGCTTATATCTCTTACGCCAATTGTGGCCTGCCTTATTATATCGGCGATGTGATCAAAGACCGGAATGCTTTGTTCGTTCAAACGGCTGCAGCGTTCAATCAGCGGTTTAACATTGATGTCAGAACCCGTACAGAGGTAACCGCAATTGACCCGGCCTCCAAAACGGTTACAGCCATAGATCAGACTACAGGCAAGACCTATACAGAAGCCTATGATAAACTGGTGCTATCGCCAGGCGCCGAGCCCATCCGACCACCATTGCCCGGCATCACACACGAAGGCATCTTTACCCTGAGAAATGTAACTGATACGGATTACATCAAAGGATTTATCGCACAGAAGCATGTAAAAAAAGCAGTCGTTATAGGGGCCGGGTTCATCGGTCTGGAAATGGCTGAAAACCTGCATGATCTTGGTCTGGATGTGACCGTTATAGAAATGGGAAACCAGATTATGGCTCCTCTAGATTATCCGATCGCGGCCATGGTTCAAAAGCATATCCGGGAAAAAGGGGTGCAGCTCCTGCTCAATGATGCAGTTTCAGCCTTTGAAAAACAGGATTCAGGGCTTCAGGTGTTACTAAAAAGCGGAGCCATCCTGGACGCCGATGTGGTGATTATGTCCATTGGTGTCCGGCCAGACACCAGATTGGCCACTCAGGCCGGGCTGAAACTGGGCGAGGCAAAAGGGATCTGGGTGAATGAATTTTTGCAAACCTCCAACCCGAACATTTACGCCGTTGGGGATGCCATAGAATTCAGCAACCCCATTACCCATCAATCCATGAATACCTATCTGGCTGGTCCGGCCAATAAGCAGGGCCGTATTTGTGCCAATAATCTCGTGTTGGGCAATGTACAAAAGTACCACGGTGCCATCAATACCGCTATTGTGAAGGTATTTGACATGACCGTGGCCAGTGCCGGAACGGCCTCCAAGAATCTGACCAAAGCGGGGATCCAGCACATCGTTTCTACCACGCACAGTGGCTCACATGCAGGGTATTTCCCGGGCGCTAAGCAAATGAGCATACAGATCGCTTTTGCTCCGGAAGATGGGCGGCTGTTAAGTGCCCAGATTGCGGGCTTTGACGGCGTGGACAAAAGGATCGATATCTTGTCTTCTGCGATCCAGCGGAAGAGCAGCATTTATGAATTGACTGAATTTGAACATGCCTATGCGCCACCTTATTCCTCGGCAAAAGACCCGATCAATATGGCGGGATTTGTAGCCGAGAATATCCTGCAGGGTAGGCTGAGCATCTATTATTGGGATCAATTTGATCAGATCACACCAGATGACCTCTTGATCGATGTCAGAACCCAAGCAGAATTTGAAGCTGGGCACATCGCAAACGCCCTCAATATTCCGGTGGATGATCTGCGGGACCGGATCAGCGAGATTGACCGAAACAAAAAGATCTACACCTACTGTCGTGCCGGATTAAGAGGTTATCTGGCCCAAAGGATCCTGAAACAAAACGGCTTTAACTCGATCATGAATCTTTCCGGAGGATATCAGTTGTGGGAGATCTGCGACGAAGAAATGATGCGGGCAAAGCCAGTAAAAATAGAAGCTTTAGAACTGGTTGCATAAAAGCGATTTGATAATGGCCACTCCTAAGCCAACACAATTTCAAGCTTATTAATAGCTGCAGGGTCCCGAAAAATCACGCTCCCCAACCAACCACACATTTAAATATATTATCATGAAATCACTCTTATTTTCTATCCTGATCACTGGAATCGCCCTTCAATTGTCGGCTCAATCCAGCCCTTTCAATATCCAACTTGAGCCCCTGACAATTCCCAATGTCGGCGGACTACAAGCTTATGCTTTTGGCCAGCATGAAGGGAAATGGCTCATCATTGGAGGCCGGCTCGATGGGCTGCACCGCCGACAGCCGTTTGCCACCTTTGACATTGCCGGACACAATAACCAACTCATTGTGATTGACCCCATTGCCAAACAAAAGTGGTCGGCGCCCCTGAGCTCCCTTCCCGTAGCGATGCAGGAACAATTGAGTTCCACCAATATGCAGTTCATTCAGGAGGTCGATCAGTTGTACCTCGTGGGTGGTTACGGATACAGCAATACGGCGGGCGACCATATTACTTATAAGAAATTGACCGCGGTGAAAGTCCCAGAGGTAATAAACGCAATCATCAATGGAACGCCCTTCTCGGGGTATTTTCGGCAGATCACAGATGCGCAGTTTGAAGTCACTGGCGGGCATTTGTCCAAAATTTACGACACTTACTATCTGGTGGGAGGACAAAAATTTGAAGGCCGGTACAACCCAATGGGGCCCACACATGGACCTGGATTTGTGCAGCAATACACCGATCAGATTCGAAAATTTAAGATCAACGACGACGGCAACACGCTGACCATAACACATTTGCCTTCCTTTACAGACACAGACCAATTGCACCGCAGGGACTACAATGTGGTTCCACAGATCATGCCCAACGGCCAGGAGGGCGCCACCGCTTTTTCGGGCGTTTTCCAAAAAACAGTTGATTTGCCCTACCTCAACTGTGTGAACATTGACAGCAGCGGATATGTAGCAAACAATGCTTTTACACAGTATTACAACCATTACCACTGTGCTTTTTTACCGCTTTATTCGGCCAGTACCAACCAGATGCACACCGTCTTTTTTGGCGGCATTGCGCAGTTTTACGACAGCCTGGGCATTCTGGTGCAGGACAACAATGTGCCGTTTGTCAAAACCATTGCCCGGGTGACCCGCAATGCCGAAGGGATCATGGCGGAGTACAAATTGCCTGTAGAAATGCCCGCCTTGTTGGGAGCCAGTTCAGAGTTTATCCCCTTGGAAACACTTCCCGCTTACGCCAATGAGGTCGTCAAATTGGACGAACTCCCCACTGATAAAACGCTTGTAGGTTATATCTACGGCGGTATTGCCAGCACGGCAGCTAATATTTTTTGGATCAACAGCGGCACCGAGAGCAGTGCCAGCAGCCAGATCTACAAGGTTTATGTGACCAAAAATACTTCTTCTGCAGCACATGAGTTAAATACTCAAAGCACCGGTACCCTGCGGATGCAGATATTCCCCAATCCAAACAACGGTGTTTTTGGCGTGAAATTTCAGTTGCCCAAGGTCACACGGGTTTGGTTGAGCATTTCGGACATGAACGGAAAGATCATAGAACGGGAGGAGCTGAAAAACCTGTTCCCGGGTGAAAATATCGTGACGCGAAAATTGAAAAAACTGAGTGTCGGGAATGCATACCTCGTTACCCTGGAAACAGAAAGCGAGCGAGCTACTGTGAAGACGGTAGTGCAGGAGTAGCATCCCGCTGGACATTTATGTTTCACACAACGCCACGACGATACACCGATTTCCCGCTCACCGAATAATATTTCCATCCCAATGACGGCTATCATTCACCAGAATGATAGCCGTTGTGTTTTTTAGTCTGAATTGCTCCTAAACTTGCGGTTTCTGAGCAGGGTACACTCTAGGGCCACTAAATTTTAGAAGTAAATTTTAAGTATCTGTCCAGGGAGTCACCTGCATGACTTATAAAAATTTACTACCCAATGAAACAGCCTATCCTAATCAAACACGTGCTGCCATTTATAGCATGGTATGCCTTGATGATCCTTATCACGATAGCCATCGATTATTTCCTGCATTATTTTCATTACGTGCATGTGGGACTCTATTTAGGCTATGTCGGAACGTTTTTAATCATCGCCTCTTTTACCTATTCTTTAAGAAAGAGAAAGTATATAACCTCCGGGTCTCCGAAGCAGTATCTGATGTTTCATGAATATGTGGCATGGGCCGGATCTGTCATGATCCTGGTACATGCCGGCATCCATTTTAATGCACAATTGGCCTGGCTTGCGGTGCTGATGTTGTTGATCAATGTGGCGAGCGGACTGGTTGGGAAATTTCTCCTAAAATCAGCTGGAGATTCCCTGAGCGTTTCCCGACAGGAATTGGCAGATAGCGGAATTAGTAAAGAAGCAGCAGACAAGGAACTCTTTTTTGATGCTGTCATTGTAAATTCTATGCGTAAGTGGCGAGACATCCACCTTCCAATTTCATTTATGTTTGGTATTCTGTCTCTACTGCATATCATCACTGTATTTATGTTCAAAAAATGAAAAACCTACTGATCTTAGGAATCGTAGCTGGCATCGTTTTTTTAATGGTGCGATTCTCACATACCATGCTGAGCCCGGGTGAATTGGTGCAGGGACACCAGGATTTAAACAACAATTGCTTTGCATGTCATACACCCTTCGGAGGGATCGAAAATGATAAATGTATTGCTTGCCATAAGTTATCCGACATAGGAAAGGCGGATGACAACCTAGCAACCGACAGACCAAAGGTTTTATTCCACGAAAACCTTTCAAGTCAATCCTGCATGGCTTGCCACACAGACCACGAGGGTGAAAACCCTGCAACAAAACTGGATGGATTTAAGCATACGCTCTTGTCGGAGACCATAATCAACAACTGTGTAAGTTGTCACCAAAAACCAACTGATGATCTTCATAAACAATTAAACACCACCTGCAAAAGCTGTCACAATACCGAAGGCTGGAAATCCGGGGTGAAATTTGATCATGACATGCTGGTAGTTCCTGATAAGAACGACTGTGTCTCTTGCCATCAGAAACCAACGGACAATCTTCATAAACAGCTAAGTTCTTCTTGCAATAGCTGTCACAATACCCAAGGCTGGAAATCTGATGTAAAATTGGATCACAACCTGCTGATGGTTTCTGATCGGAACAATTGTATTGCATGCCATCAAAAACCCCAGGATAACTTGCACCAATCCTTAAAAAACAATTGTAATTCCTGCCACAGCACGGAAAAATGGGTTCCTGCAAACTTTGATCACGATCGCTATTTTGCGCTGGATGGAGACCACAATGCAAGTTGTAATACCTGCCACAAAAACAATAATTATGATACCTATACCTGTTACGGTTGCCATGAGCATACGGTGAGTAACATCCTGGCTGAGCACAACGAAGAAGGAATCCGGAACATAACCAATTGTGTTGCCTGCCACAGAAGCGGCGATGAGGGTGAAGGAGAATCTAACCGCGGTGAGAACCGAGGCAATAATTCAAAGAAAAAGGAAGGAAAGCGGGAAAATGATGATGATGATTAGGCGTTTTCTGAAAGAAAACAGACTAATGGACAGTTTGACATTGGACCTTAGACCTGATTCAGCAAATGCATTGTTTTCAAGCTTTTAGAGTGCAAGTCCAAGGTCCAATGTCAAAATGTCCGGCAGTCAGGAAAAAAAGTCATTTATTTTCATTAACTTCGTCGGTAGGTTTTGAAAGACTATAAACAAATCGAACCCAGATAATTTATGCATTGGCACCTAATTGATAAAGAAGAAGTTATAAAGCGAGTGGACAGTCATCCCGGAGGACTATCCGCAGCCCAGGCAGAGGCACGGCTTTTGGAGCATGGCCCCAATGCCTTGAAGGAAAAAAAGAAAAAGCCGCTCTGGATGCTGTTTCTGCTCCAGTTCAAAGATGTGATGATCATCATCCTGCTGGCCGCCGCAGTGGTTTCAGGGCTGATTGGAGGACTCAAAGACACCATTGTCATTCTCATCATTGTGATGCTGAATGCGATCATTGGTTTTGTACAAGAGTACCGCGCAGGAAAGGCTATGGAGGCACTGAAAAAGATGTCGGCACACTCGGCGACCGTCCTTCGGGAGGGTACACCGGTTCAGGTCGATGCCTCCATTTTGGTGCCGGGCGATGTGGTCAACCTCGAAGCTGGCAATATGGTGCCCGCCGATATCCGGCTGCTGAAATCCCATACTTTAAAGATTGAAGAGGCCTCCCTGACCGGTGAATCCAATGCCGTGGAAAAACAAACCGAGGGCCTGGAAGGGGAGCATTTACCCATTGGCGACCGCACCAATATGGCCTACAAAGGCACGCTGGCAACTGCCGGCAGGGGACATGGGGTGGTCGTAGCCACGGGCATGAAGACCGAAATTGGTCGCATCGCTGAAATGTTACAGGAAGATGAATCGCAGACCCCGCTCCAGAAACGATTGGCAGATTTTGGCAAGAAACTGTCTTTTGCTGTCCTCGCTATCTGTGTGGTACTTTATGTGACCGGTTTAATCCGGGGCGAAGATCCGATCAAGATGTTGCTGACTGCCATCTCTCTGGCCGTTGCGGCTATCCCGGAAGCCTTACCAGCCGTAGTGACCATTGCGCTGGCCATGGGCGCTGCACGACTGGCGCGTAAACACGTATTGATTCGAAAACTTCCCGCTGTAGAAACCCTGGGTTCCGTTACTTTTATTTGTACGGACAAAACCGGAACGCTCACCCAGAACCGCATGACCGTCACAGAGACCTGGGTGCCCGAATCTGCTCCTGTCGGACTATCGCTTAGCGCAGAGGAGGCTCTTTTTCTTTGCATGTCGCTCAACCACAATGTAAAAAAGAACAAGGCAGGTAAGGCAACAGGCGAATCAACGGAAGTGGCCCTGGCCGTTTACGGAGAAGAAAAACACGGCCCACTCCAGCCGGACGAATATAAAAGAATGGCCGAGTTGCCCTTTGATGCGACCCGAAAAATGATGACCACGGTACATCAGTGGAACGAAAAACAGTTTTTGATCGTCACCAAAGGTGCCCTGGAATCTGTCCTGAAAGCCTGTGAGGATACTGACGCGGCCACCATGATCGCGACAGGAGAAAAGATGGGGGAAAATGGTCTACGCGTGCTCGCATACGCCTGCCGGGTGGTCGATGCCTTGCCTTCGGACCTTAATTTTGCGACGCTTGAAACAGGATTACAATGTTGTGGAATAGCTGGAATGATGGATCCACTGCGCAAAGAAGCAGAAAAAGCCATCCGGGATTGCAAAGCTGCAGGCATCGTACCTGTGATGATCACCGGCGATCACCCGGTAACAGCATCGTCCATTGCACAAAAGATCGGCATCCTGAGCAGCCCAACGGATAAAGTGATCACCGGGGCCGAGCTGCTGCAAATGCCTGAACATGAATTCAGGGAAGAGATCGAGCGGATCAAAGTTTATGCCCGCGTATCGCCGGAGCAAAAACTCCAGATCGTGAAAACCCTGCAACTCAAAAACCAATTCGTAGCCATGACCGGAGATGGGGTCAATGATGCCCCGGCACTCAGAAGGGCCAACATCGGGGTGGCCATGGGCATCACAGGCACCGATGTCTCCAAAGAAGCGGCGCACATGATCTTGCTGGACGACAATTTTGCCACCATCATCAAAGCGGTAAAAGAAGGACGACGCATTTTTGCCAATATCCGCAAGTTTATCCGGTACACGATGACAAGCAATAGTGGCGAGATCTGGACGATCTTTCTCGCGCCACTGGTTGGGCTTCCTATCCCGCTATTACCGATTCACATTCTCTGGATCAACCTGGTGACCGATGGCCTGCCGGGACTTGCGCTGGCCAACGAACCAGCCGAAAAGAATGTCATGAGTTTGCCTCCCCGGGAACCCAACGAAAACATTTTTGCACATGGGCTCGGTTGGCATATCCTTTGGGTGGGCTTGCTGATGGGCGCCGTGTGTCTGAGTATACAGGCCTGGGCGATGCAAAACAATGATCCCAAGTGGCAGACCTATGTGTTTACAGTGCTTTGTCTAAGCCAGATGGGTCACGTGATGGCCATTCGCAGCGAACATTTTTTCTTGTTCAGGCAAGGTATTTTTAGCAATTTACCCTTGATCGGAGCGGTCGCTTTGACTTTTGGATTGCAATTAGCCCTGCTTTACGTGCCCTTCTTACAAGAGATCTTCTCTACCCAGCCACTTACCCTGCTTGAATTAGGCACCTGCCTGCTGGTCTCCCTGATCGTGTTTCATGCGGTGGAAATGGAGAAATTGGTACGGGGATGGAGGGTTAGAAGAAGAAGTTGACAGTTAAAAGTTACAAGTTGAACGGGGGGCTGGGATTTAGGTTCCGGTTGAACCTGGATGGATAATCACAAGATTGACGGTGTTTGATGGTGGTACTTAAATCTGATCAGGGGTCAAAATAAGTGCGTAGCACCCCAAACGTCGGTAGAAATTATCCATGAAAAGTCGATAAGGTGCAGCGCACCGGAACATTTCGCCAGGAGTTCCGGTGTGCTGCACCTCCGAACCGTTTCCCTTATCCGATTGCTACCGATCCCGAACACTCGGGACTCTGCGGCTAAAGTGACACGGTAGCGACAAACCGTTACTTCAGATATTCCTCCACAAAAAGCCTCAAGGCTTCCCCGTGCAAATTTTTAGCCAGCACCTTCCCCTGGGCATCCAGGATAAAATTGGCCGGGATCGTGGTAATGCGCAAGGCTTCCATAAAAGGCGTGGCGTCTCCACTGAGGTGGGAGGCATGGGGCCAAGTGGCAGCATCTTTGGCAATGCCTGCTTTCCAGGCTGCCGGACTACTGTCTATGGAATAACCAACTATCTGAAGCCCCTGGTCCTTTTGCTGCGCCCAGAGCGGCGACAAAACTTCCCGATTCTCACGACGACATGGAGTACACCAGGAAGCCCAAATGTCCAGAATGGTGAGCCGGGCGCCTAATAACGAATGTAGATTTATCGTATCGCCCGCCAACATGGGAAGTGGAAAATCAGGGATTTGATCGCCCGTCAACACGGGTAATTTTTCCCGGTTTCCGGCCTGGCACAACTGCGTAGTCCATGGGTTTTCAGGTGCTTCGCTGCGCCATTTTTCACACTGCCCAAAGAGAAATTCCGGCACACGCTCGTAGTCGCTCGCCGGACTCACCCAACGGACGGCCACCAGGGCTGGCCAGATTGAAAGACTCGAATCTGCGAAGGCCATGAGTGGCTTTTGATATCGGTTCAGAGCTGCTTCACGGGCCAACAGTGCCGCTTCATCACTATGCTCCCCCTCGGCCATCTGAGCGCTTTCCTGACGATAAGCTTTGTGCCGGATATCGCGCAATTGCAAAAGCGCCCGGTTCTCTTTGGAAGGTTTTTGAACAGAAAAGGTAGCCTGAAAACGCCCGGCTTCGGCAGAAACTTCGAGCGGATCGCCCTTTTGCAAGACCACTGGCATATAGTTGGACATCAAAGGATCATCGTCCAGCAATTGATTGGGGAAGCGATTTCCGGCCTTTTGAATGCAAAGTTGGAAGAGGGTCTTTTCTTCCCATTTCGGGAGCTTCGAAAAAACAAAATTACCATCCGGGTTTACCGCTGCGGAGTCCAAAACGACTCCGCTAAAACTGGAGGCGATCTCCAGGAAGTTGCGCGGCTGCACCAGATAAACCATCGGTTTCCAATCTGCCGACAAAATGACTTTCCCGGATATCAGTGCGGCGGATTGGGTACGGCATTGGGTGGCGCCTTGCAGCAGGAGGACGAGGATCAGAGCGGCGATGGTGTGGTTGGAAAACATAATGATGGGTATGGACAAAAAAGCGCTGGCTTGCTCCCTGATTAGGGAGCAAGCCAGCTTATGAATTCATTGTATTAAACAGGAGTCGTCCATATTTCAATGGAACCCTTTTTTAAGCCGGAAAATCTCCGATTCCGCCTGACAAATTCCGCACATCAAAGCCCATTTTGTGCATCGTTTTGCAAGCTTGTCC
>JBILHS010000191.1:0-5829 GCA_044350425.1 Saprospiraceae bacterium
CCAATTTAGATCTTTTGGTCTGGCCCGGGGAAGACTGGAAAAGTCCGGAAATTGTCAAACCATTTAGCGGAGGTTCGAACATTGAGTTGACCCAGGATACCGACCCGCAGAATGAGGTGTTTTATCAGGCAAAAATACCCAATACGCTTTACAGTACAGAACCTGTGCTGCGTTTTGACAGTCCCCTAAAAAACGGACGTTATCTCAGCACGCTGGGCTCAAACAATGAAGGCATTTACCAATTGGCTGTGATGCCACAAACAAGTGACCTTTCATCCAAACCCAAAAAAGTAGCGCTCCTGTTTGACTACGATCCTACCGGCCAAAACTACTCCGCTGCTACGGTGCTTCAACTGGCTAAGTTTCAGATGATCAACCATTTAAGGCCCATTGATTCATTCAATATCATTTATTCCAACATACCGATTCGTCGGGTAAGCGAAACATGGCTTCCGGCTACCCTGGAAAATATAAATACTGCCTTTTCCAATATCAACATCTCCAGTTTTTCTAACCTTGGAACGCTGCTCGCCAATGGGGTCGATTTCAATCAAAAAAATGGAAATGACGGGTCCTTGCTCCTGTTCTCCAATACAGGCCAGTACTCCACCAACGACGCGGCCATTGCAATTCATGATTTCATGATCAGTGCCATGGGCGCTGTCAGACCTGAGATCCATATCGTTGATTATCGTTCCAATTACGAGCCCTATGCACTCATCGGGGGAGTCTGGTATTACGGGAATGATTATTTGTATTTCCGGCTTTCGCAATCCACCGGAGGCTCCGCTGTATCTGTCCGTAATTATCCACTGGAGGAAGCCATTAGATATGGCTTCGAATCGGCCTATTATACCACCATTCAAAACCTGGATTTCTACACTTCTGTAGAGAACGGATTTTGTTATGGCCGGTACAATGTTGCTAGTTCAAACACGCAGTTTACCAATAAACCCATTCTGCAGGTGGGTCGGTATCAGGGCAGTTTCCCATTGTTTGTTGAAATGGCCGGCTCCCTGAATGGAGCGGTCTTCTATCACGAACAGTATATTCCGGAATCGGAGATCGTCCCCGGAGACTCTTTGTGTAACGAAATGTGGTACGGCCGAAAAATACAGGAACTGGAGTCTTCATCCAGCTCCAACAATGTCGTTTTAGATATCATTCAAAACAGTCTGGAGCAACGGGTATTATCCCGATACACCGCATTTCTCTGCCTGGAAGACTCATCTCAGATTTGTGCAGATTGCGTCGATGAGACCCAATTCACGGATACGGACACGCCCGAAATTTCAACCGATTCTCTGATCACTGCTTATCCCAATCCTTTCTCCGAAAGTGTGCTGATCACGGTAAATGTCGACCAAATCAAATCCCGGAGTTCCCGCAGCTACCTGGAGATCTACAATTTGAGCGGACAATTGGTCCGGCAATTTGAATCTGCTGATAACAGCGCATCCGAAGCCCTGGTTTACCGCTGGGATGGAACCAATACCCTGGGCGCTTCTGTGCCTGCCGGGGTTTATATCCTCATGGTAAAATCTGGTGAATGGTCGCAGGTGATGAAGCTGGTGAAACAGTAGAGGGAATATCGAACACCGAATTTCGAAGTGGGGCTCCGGGCTTGATGGCCCACTGAATCATAGCGTATAACTACGCGCGAATTCCAGGAGCAGCGCTAATTCGATATTCGGTGTTCGGTGTTCGATATTCGGTGTTCTCCCGATCGTCTCACCTAAAGTGACGGCAACCTGACAGACCTGAAAAATAAAAACGGTCAGGATTTGATATATGCGTTTGAACCTTACTTTTACGCATTGAAAAACTCCTGAATGAATCAAATATCTCCTTTAAGTTTTGTCAGTTTACCTGTTGCGTGAATCTAACCTGTGTGGTTGGATTCACGCAATTGGTAATATCTGGCTGTGGCTTTGTGAAGGCAAAGCGGGTTTTCACGCAATAGGGGCTATATAGGGGGAGTTGACTAACAACCTTAGGTGGGCAAAACTAAATCAACGAAATAAATAAAAAGTAACATGAATAAATATCTCATTACCCTGATTTTCGCAATCGTAGTTTTGGCCTTCTTGCCAAATCCGGCTGGTGCAGTAATTCCAAGTCCAACAAATTTGGAATTAAACCAGCGTACACAATCTTCTTCCCTTCTTGAATTTAACAAAGTCGCTTTGGAGACATCTCTTGGCAGAAAACTGAATTTTCGAGAAAAACTGGCACTTCATTTTGCCAAAAAGAAAATAAACAAACATTCTTCCAAAGGCAAGATCCTCATAAATGAATAGACTGGTACAGGGAAAAACACGGGAAAACTCCAAATCGTTGCCTTCATTTTGTGCTTACTTTTAGGATGGTTGGGGATTCATAGATTTTACCTTGGCTATACATTTATGGGGATTATCTACATTTTCACATTTGGTCTTTTCGGAATTGGCTGGCTAATTGATTTGATACTTCTGATAATACCAAATGGATTGACACCAAAGGGGGAGACAAGATATTAATCATTATGAGGCCACTCCGCATCACTTTGCTTGTGATGGCATTCTTTGTAACTTTGCCTAAAATCTTACCACATGGCAAAGAAATTAGTTCGATTCGACTGGGCGATGAAGCGGATGCTCCGCCACAAAGCCAACTTCGATATCTTAGAGGGCTTTCTTTCGGAGTTGCTCGGTGAAGAGGTGACCATCAAGCAAATCCTTGACAGTGAGAGCAATAAAGAGACCGACGACGACAAGCACAACCGGGTGGACATCTTGGTGGAGAACTCAAAGGATGAGTTAGTCATCATCGAAGTCCAGAACAGCAAGGAGTATGACTACTTCCATCGGATGCTGTACGGTACATCCAAAGCGATTTCTGAGCATATCAAAGAAGGCCAAGCATACGCCGAAGTGAAAAAAGTCATTTCGATAACCATTGCCTATTTTGACTTGGGGCAGGGGAAGGATTACGTTTATCACGGCACGACTGTCTTCAAAGGGGTTCACAAAAACGATATTTTAACCCTTTCCGGCAAACAAGTAGAACTTTACAAAAAAGATAATATTCATGAGGTTTACCCAGAATATTGGGTCATCAAAGTAAGCCAGTTTCATAACAGGGTAAAGGATAAGTTGGACGAGTGGATATACTTTTTCAAGAACGCTGAAATAAAAAACAGTTTTTCTGCTAAGGGATTGAAAGAAGCTGGTGAAAAATTGGATGAAATGAAATTGAATGAAAAGGACGCGAAAGAATATAAAAAATATTTGAAGAATCTCCGTGACATTGCAAGCGAGCAGCATACTAAAATGGCAGATGCACAAGACCTGATAAATAAGGGTAGAGATGAAAAGGAAACCGAGGCTGTTATTGGGCTTTTTGAGATAGGCCTTGTAGAAGATAAAATAGCAATTGCCTTGAAAATATCTCTGAGTAGAGTTTCGCAAATCATTGAAAATCATAGAAATAAATAGATTCGCCCATCTTTGCACTACTGCCCATGCTGCCTAAATGTTGCACTGGCCGCAGTGCTCACGATGGCACCAACAACTGGCCTTCCCCCCCCAAAAAAACGATGACCAATCAAAAGTAGCGTTTCACGGTTTTAGGGGGAAGGTCAACGGGCAGCTAGACATTTATGCGGATGGGGTCACGCCGCCGGTGAAAATTGTGGACATGGGATTGCGGGGGTTGATTCAGGAGTGAAAGTAAAATGAATCTTGCTGAGAGCATGGAAACTCCGGCAAAACAAAACGTGTTGAAAAACACACGGAAACGCACACGCCACACCGCTATTTCCCGTATTTTTGTTCTCAAAAGATCGTTTCATGGCACTCCTGGACAAATATATTAACCCGTTTACTGATTTTGGCTTCAAAAAGTTGTTCGGCTCAGAACCGAACAAAGACCTGCTCATTGATTTTCTGAACCAGGTGTTGCCCGGAAAGCACAAGATTAAAGACCTCACTTACGCACGCACAGAGCAACTAGGCAACACAGAAACAGACCGTAAGGCCATCTTCGACCTGTACTGCATCGGCGAAAACGGCGAGCGTTTCATCGTGGAAATGCAGAAAGCCAAGCAGAATTTTTTCAAGGACCGAAGCGTGTACTATTCTTCTTTTCCCATTCAGGAGCAAGCAAAGAAAGGCGACTGGAACTATCAGTTGGCCGCCGTATACATGGTAGGCATACTGGATTTTTCTTTTTCAGAGGATGAGGCGGAACAGGAAGTACGCCATGAAGTGCAATTAAAGGATCAAAAGTGCCGGGTGTTTTACGACAAGCTGACGTACATCTATTTGGAGATGCCCAATTTTAGCAAAGCAGAAGGAGACTTGCAAAGTAATTTTGACAAGTGGATGTTTGTGCTGCAACAATTGCCTTACCTTCAAAATCGACCAACGGCACTACAGGATCGAGTATTTCAGAAACTGTTTGAGGCTGCCGAGATAGCCAAATTCACGCCGGATGAAAAGAATAAATATGAGGAGAGTTTAAAGTATTACCGCGATTTGAAGAATGTCGTGGATACTTCGTTTGATAAGGGCAAATTAGAGCGAAGTGCAGAAATCGCCCGTCAAATGAAGGCAAAAGGAATGGATACAAGCTTGATAGCAGAAATTACTGGGCTATCGATAAAAGAAATAGAAAAGTTGTAGTAATATTTGCCACTTTTATGCACTCGCTTTCATGCCAATGGGATTGCAGGGATCGATTCCGGAGTGGAAGTAGCGGAAGGTGAATATCGAACACCGAATTTCGAAGTGGGGCTCCGGGCTCGACGTCCATTGAAAAACAAGCAATAACAGGCACAAATTCCAGGAGCAGCGCCTATTTCGAAATTCGATATTCGATATTCGGTGTTCGATATTTCATCCAATCTAAAACTGATGGTCTCACTTAAAGGCGAGACTATCAGTTTTGGCCAAGAACTAAATAAACGGCCATGAGCCGAAATAATATCTTCATTTTGATTTACTTTTGTTGTTTCGAAAGACAAACAACACCTACAGGGTCCAGACATTTGTCCGTTGGATTGGTGTTTTGAGATGCAATTAATTTTAACTATCACATAATCAAAATCTTAAAGATTATGGTTTTGGAAAGAACAGCAAACGAAGTGATTATCCGCCTCCCTGGTAATATCAATTGGGAAGAACTTGAACTTATGCTCAAGTTTATCCGGTATCGGGAAAGAGTTGCAAAAAGCAAGGCAAAACAAGAGGATATTGATCGTCTTGCTTCGGATGTTAACAAACAATGGTGGGCTGAGAACAAACATCGCTTTGTTAAACCCGAATGAAGATCATCGTTGACACCAATGTCGTTTTTAGTGCCATTTTATCCCCCTCGGGCAAAATTGGTCAGATATTGATTTACGGACGTAAGCAATTTGAGTTTTACGCGCCGAACCTTGTCAAGATCGAGGTAAAAAGACATCGGGACAAGATTATTCAGATGGGTGAATTGACGGATGCCGATTTTGAGGATACCCGTGATGATATATTTGATTGCCTTAACTTCATCTCTGAAGAACAAATACCATACGAATATTGGCAGGAAGCAATTCCACTTGTACGCGACACCGATATGGATGACATCGCGTTCGTAGTTCTCTCCGAATATCTGGATGCGCAGTTATGGACTGGTGATAAGAAATTAATGAAAGGCTTAAGCAATATGGGTTTTACCAAGGGCGTGACAACAGACGAAATATACGGCATGCTTCAAAGCATTGAAAAATAGTCTTAGAGCAGCCTGTTCGGAAATTCGATTGGAAGGCAGAGGTAAAGGAGTCTTACAGAAAGGTTTACAAGCTCACGA
>JBILHS010000015.1:0-68003 GCA_044350425.1 Saprospiraceae bacterium
CCGCACTTGGTGTTGTCACCAAGTGCACAGCGGAGTGAGTGATTCGCTTAGAAGCCCACCAAAGCTGCACTTGGTGACAACACCAAGTGCAGCGGCAAAGCATTGATACTCTTGCGCATAACCGTCAGAAATTAGTTCTAAAAACAGCGAGGACAAAAATATATTTGAAGGGTACTATTGCTTTTTTAAAGTTACAAACCTAAATTTGTGCTTTAATTTGTCAACCTACGTCTCCTCCTATGTCATCCTCATTCGGAAATCGTCTCATAGCAGCCCGCAAAATGGCCGGGCTATCCCTCCAGGGTCTTGCCGACCAGCTGGAAGGGATCATCAGTCGCCAAGCCCTTCACAAATACGAACAAAACCTCACTTACCCCAATAGCCAGATCCTTATTGCCCTGTCCCGGGCCTTATCCGTTCCGGTAGATTTTTTCTTTACCGAACCAGAAGTCACCGTCGAGTTATCCGGAATTGATTTTCGCAAGCGCAAACGCTTGCCCGCTGCTGCCGAGGAGGCCATCAAGGAGCAGTGCGTTGAAATACTGGGGCGCTACCTGAGCCTGGAGAAAATGACCCGTGAAGAAAAGCCGTTGCACGCTTTTGTCTATCCCCATCTCGTTCAAAATGTCGAAGATGCCGAAAAAGCAGCCGAGCAGCTCCGAGTGGAATGGGGCCTGGGACAAGACCCGATCCCCAATGTGGTGGCCATGCTCGAAGAAAACGGCTACAAAGTAGTCGAAGTAAAGGCGGACAAAGATTTCGACGGCATGAAGGCCTTTGCGGGTGCTGTTCGGGTCATCGTGGTCAATCGATCCTTTGACATCTGCCGTATTCGTTTTACCGCTTTGCACGAGCTGGCCCACCACGTACTTTCTTTTCCAAATGATATGGAGGAGAAGGAGATGGAAAAATTGTGCCATGCTTTCGCCGGGGCGGTCCTGTTACCCGCTGAACAGGCCAGAGAAGTGATGAACGAACATCGATTCCACTTTTACCTTCCTGAGCTTATATTGCTAAAAGAATACTGGGGCATTTCGATTGCCGCCATGTTCGCTCGTGCTAAAAACCTGGGTATCATCAATGACTATGTGTATGCTAAACTAAATCAGGGTTATCGCGCCCGTCATTACCACCTCGATGAACCAGGGAAGTTTCCGGGCAAAGAAAAGGCTCACCGCTTTAATCAATTGCTATACAAGGGTTTGGCTGAAGAGATTATCACCCTCCAACAGGCTGCCTCGCTGAGAAATATTACGGTGGGGGAACTTCGAAATGACCTAGACCAAATGGCATGACTATAATCATTACAGACACGAACATCTTCATTGACCTGATCAAATCAGGTGCGCTGAATCACTTTTTTCAATTGAATTATGAAATCTGCACCACAGATCTCGTAGTGGAAGAAGTGAAAATACCAGAACAGCAGCGGCAACTTGAAAATCATAAGGCGAGCGGTCGCTTGAAAATTTATGGACTGGAATCTGGCGAAATCAGGGAGGCCCATCAGTTGTCAACCCATTGGGAATTGAAAGGTATCGTTGATCGCACCGTTTTGATGAAAGCGATACATCTACAATGTATGGTGCTCAGTGGTGATGGCAACTTAAGGAAAGAATGCGAACATCGGGGATTGGAAGTGCATGGCTCGCTTTGGGTCATTCGGGAGATATGGCTTGCTGCTTTGGCAGACCCCGAGCATTTGATAGAGATATTGGAAGCTTTGAGAAGTAATACCAGGCTGCCTGCAAAGGATTTGGAAAAACTTCGGCGAGAGATCGCTGGAGAGGAATAAAAAAACCGAAGCGTTCTGAAATAGGCGCTCCGGCTCAACGAATTTTTTTGGTTGCTGTCATTGAATTCGTAGGGCGAAGGTAGAAATCTGAAATAGTTCTACCAACTGTTTCTTGGGTTATTGGGTTTGCACCTCAGTATCAAATAGCAAACTCAGCGTAATTTATCATCAGTCATGGCCAAAAATGGCAAGACCGGAGATGGGCATCGAGTTGGTGCCGTGAAAGATCGCAGCCAATTCCAGCATCCGAACGGACACTGGATTAAACGCGATAAAAGCACGGGCCGAATCATGGATGTCAAATCCGATGGGAAGCCCTTCAAAGGGGTGCGCAAAGTGGGCTAACGGAGTCCCTCCAAGATCCATTCGCTTAAACTGCTCCGGGCGTGAAGTGGGGCGTGATTTGTTTAACCTTTAGTTCAATTTTAATATGAATAATAAGGTAAGTCTTTGTAGTCGAGGCAATTGCCTTCACATCCAGGGAGATTGGGCAGAAGCTATTGCGGCTGCGGTACTATTTGCCATGATCGCTTATGGCGCTGCGCAATTTGTTAAATTACTGCGTTGAGGTTTACACTCATTTTGAGTGAATAATTAAGAAAGTCCTGTCTCGGTTAACCGGGCAGGACTTTCGTTTTTAGCTATTATTTCGATTTTCAAGGCGTGCCATCCACATTGCTGCCAAGCAAATCCATAATTTTATGCCTTAGAAAAATTAACCAAAGGCTCCATACCCCCAATACCCACCTTTCGCAATGCTTTAAGATAAGCGACCCTATTCACATATTTCAGGGTCAGTTCCATAAGTCCTTCGGCATTTCGTATTTAATTTTTTCCGCCCGCATGTCGATGGCTTCTTTAATTGCATTTTCGTCCAATCCCTGGTTTTCCAAATGCATGGTTTGGGATGTTTGTAGAACAATTTCCCGGGCCAGTTCCCGGGCCCTTTTTTCGATCATTTTATCAAGGGTTTGCTCCTTTGGAACCAACCCATATACAAGTTGCATATCCAAGGCAGCAGCAACCTCCCGAAGTCTTTGTATTGTAAGAGAGCCGTCTTGCTCCCGGCGTTCGATGTCTTTAGTGCCTTGGGGGGTTATTTTTAGCCGTAAACCCAATTGCTTCAGTGACATTCCTAAAGCATTCCTGATGGAATAAATCCACCCTTCACCGGGCAGTGGATGATTTTTTGCACCGATAAAATGTATTATTTTTTTATCGAGTTGCGTAATTAATAGACGTTTTTGTTCGCTATTCATACAGGTATATCTTTAATATTTTGCACAAATTTAAGTATATATATTTAAAAAATGCAAAAAAATAAATATAAATCATTAAAAACACCGTTTCTTCATAAGGACACACCTTGAAGATTCTACGATATGCTTCTTCTTTAAGTCAGTAACAGTGTCGGCCCGCCCCTCAATCCACCATTAACCAACACCGCCGCCCTCCACTTTCCAACAAATAAACCCCTGCCGGAATCCCCCGAAGTTCCACCCCATGGGCCGCATTTCCACGCAACAAAATCCTGCCCGTCAGGTCGCTAAGCTGATATTTTCCAAAATTTTCCGGGTTCTTAATCCAAACCGTCTGCCCGGAATGTGCCGGGTTGGGGTATATCTCCAGACCTGCCCCGGCCTTTTGTTCCGGATTTTGCACCGCGGAGGGATTCGTGATGGTCACGCTGGCCTGATTGGTATAAATCGGCGGGTTGTAGTCAAAATAAATGGCCGCCTGCTGCGTGCATTGATCCCCGATATTAAGTCCGGGTGCTGTGTGTATCTGGAAAAACACAAAGCCCTGGGCTGCCGCTGAATCGGCCATGGCCGGAACCAAATGATAATCTGGGAACACGATCTCCACCCGGCGGTCTTCCAGAAAATGGACCGTACAAGGAGCGGAGGCCGCGCCTAACCGGAAGGTTTCGGGTTTTAGCAGAGGATGTAACTGCGTTTCCAGACGGATAAAATCGGTGGGTGCATTGCCTGTATTTTCAAATCGGATCCGGTACAACAAATCGAGACTACCGTCGGGCAACAACCTGGATTTATTGACCAATGGGCCCGGGGTTACGGTAATATCATTCGGATCGTAGGCTCCGGTAATCAGCCAGTACAAGGAGTCCGTATTGTTTTGCAAGGCCACATCCATCGAAGGGAAGGTGGTCACCTCGGCCCGGCAGCGAAGGGTGTCGCCCGGCAACAAAAACGTATTCAATAGACCATAAGCGATCCAGTCTTGCCGTTGTACAAACTCCAGTCCGGAAAGGGTGGCGTGCAGGGTATTTCCGGATAAATCCAGCGACAAAACGCTGTCTCGAAGCCCTGCAACCGGATCCAATCCTTTGAAAGTAAACGACGTACCGCAATCCAGACTCAATTGAACACTATCCACCTGCTCCGTCCCCAAATTTTGGACAGATACCGCCAGGCTGGCCACCGACCCGAAACGCGGACCGCGAAGGTCCATCAATTCCAGGGCCACATCCTGTACCTGGACGGCCGACCAGAGCCGGATGTCCTGACCGATCAGGTTGGCTTGCGTTGTGTTCAGGGTGAAATCTGCCGGATCCACGGTGATATGCGGGGAAAAATCTGCCACCCGGCATTGATAAGCGCCTGCCTGGGGTACAAAAAACTGGTAGAAACCGGCACTGTCCGGGAAGCTTACGTAATTGCCCGGACTGAGGCTGACGGTTTGTCGCCAGACCGGTTCCGGAAAATCATGTTGCAGGTTGTTGTTGCGGTCGTAGTACACCTTGCCTGAAACCGAGTAAAAATCCCCCTCCTGCAGCCAGATAAATCCCGCGCGACCCAGGCCGGCTTTGATCATTTGTCCGCCGAGGCAAAATTTTGCGCCAACGGTGCCTGTGGCTAAAATGCGATTTTCAGGGCTCACAAAGTCTCCGTTTCGCTCTGTCTGCGCCGTTACATTCCCGTTGCCATCTATTTTTACCAGCCAGACCCGGCGTTGTCCATTGTTTTTGACCAGGGCGCCCCCCAGGATCAATTGTCCGGCCACCGGGTTCCAGCTCATGCTGTTCAACTCCGGAATATCCACGCTTGAGGTGATGGTTTTTTCCCACAGCAGAGCGCCCGTGGTTGCGTTGAATTTTTTGACAAAAAGTTGGTAGGACTTGATGCCATAGGTGTACAGGAAATTATCGGTGGTCGAAATAACCCGGTCTATGGTGCCGGTATTCCCGGTTTTGGACCAGACCGCCACATCGCTGCCTGGGAGCCATCGGAAGATCCCCCAGCCCAGGTTGGTGTTTTGTGTGCCGGCGGCCACGATTTCTGTACTGCCGGTAAGGGCGGTGGCGGCGTTCATAAATACAGGCACGGGCGGGATATTGTAGGCCTGATTTCCGGTAGGTGTACAAATCTGATACTGATTCAAAGATTGCAGATAAATGAGCTTCCGGCCCTGTTCCACAAACAAATGATGCGGAGCCAAAAAGGCCCCAGCGTCAAATACCCCCGAACGGAGCACCACCGGCGGGATTTGCTGCGTCCCCACAAAACGGGCGAGTTTTACATTGTCGTACTCATGGTAAACCAGCATCATGGTATCCGTCTGAGCAGAGACAAACAATGGATTGGTGGTCTGCCCCTGTCCCGCAAAACGCAGGCTTTGAATCATTTGCCCGTTCGTTCCATTGATTCGGTAAAGGTGCAGGCTATCAAACCTATATTCATACGGCGTAAAATAATGCGAATATCTATGCAAGGCTGGCACGATGAGCGTATTCCCTTTTCCGGCATACATTCCGTGTACTTCCAGCAGCAAATCCTGGGAAAAACTGGTTTCCCATTGGGGCTGGCCGTTGTTGTCAAATCTTGCCACCTGAACCCGATTGTCCACTTGTTTCAAAGCGGAATATCCATTGGCATCCATGATGAATTGCATGGTTGCAGATGGAAACTGGTAATTGCCTGCCAGATCAATGGTGTTGAGGCGGTTTCCGGTGGATGGATCCAGCTCGGTCAGGATTGGCTTGGAGGTATTTTCATCTTGTTGCAATTCACCCGCTACCCAAAGTTTTCCGTTTTCCGGAATCCAAACGATTCGGCCAGTACTCAGGGCATCGTATCCGCCGGGGGTGTCGTCCACTACTTTATCCCAGATTTTGGTGCCGTCCGCCCTTTGGATCTTGACCAGCCCCCAGGCGCCGGGATCGTAATTGGCCGTGTTGGCGTAGCCAGTCAGGTATAAAAACCCGTCCGCATCCGCATCCAGACTCAGCGAACCGGCGGCTCCGTAAAGTGGTAGGCCATTGGCGGGATTGGTGATCTGGTAAAACTGCTGATACACAAACTGGCCGTCAGACACCCGACTGGCCACCAAAGAAAAACTGTAAGATCCGCCGCCTACATAAGCATGTTGCCAACAACTGTACAGCGTATCGCCTACCACGACCCAATCGCGAAGTCCTTCATTCGTGTAGTTTTGATGAATCTCATTTGCCTGACCGGTTTGCGTATTCAGGTGGGCATAAATGCCGTAATCCGCAGTGTTTTTACCTAGTATCGTCATGGTATTGCCGCCCGGCGGCAGGTAGGCCTGGCTCCAGTTTTCCGTCCAGCTATTTAAAGGCAATTCCGCGCTGCTTCGCCACAGGTATTGACTGGGCGAGGTGCCTTTCAGTTTGAAAATGGAGTCCGACTTAGAATAATACAAATCCCCCTGCAAGTCTGCGGCAAGCATTGCCGGAAGACCGGACAGCCCGATTTCCTTGATTTTTTGTCCATCGCTGATGGCGTAAAAGCGAATCCAGGTGTTGTTGTCGTATTCCAATACCACCAGCTCATCGGGACTGCGCTCCACGATCCTCCAGATAGAAACACCCGACAAATAAGGTTTTTTCCATTGAATGGCTCCGGTGGTGGCGCTGATTTTCAGGAGAAAATACAGCCCATCTTCAATGGTGCTCAAGTAGATCGCGTCGTTGGAACCTAGGGTCAGATTGGAATAAGCCACCGAAGCTGCGGTCTGAGGCCAATCAAAAGTATTCCATAAGGTTTGGCCGTCGGCGTTGATCAAAGCCAGGTACTCTGTGCTGAATTGGCTTTTGCTGGGTGCTGTGGCATGGATGAGCAAGGTTTTATCCGATTTGACAAACCCCTTTATCTGCCCGTTTCGCTTCGGATACCGTTCGGAAAAATAGGATTCCTCAAACACCTGTGCCTGGAGCGGAGAGATCAGTGGCAGATGCAACAAGCAGAGGAAAAGACAAAAAGCCCTTAAAATGGGAAACAGGGTAAATTTTTGCGTTTGCATGGGTTTGTTTTTGTGTATTCTGAATGCAGCAGGAAACATGCCAAAGTCTGGGTTAGGGGAGGGATTCCTTGAACGCTAACTACAGTCATAGCCAAATATGACTCCTGTCATCCTTAAATGCATGATTGTGCTATCAACTTTGAATGGAAGTGAAATAGTATAGCTTCTGACACAATCTTAACCAATTCAAAAGCATGATTATGCAAACATTCCGTCAAAAGTTAAGCGTGCTATTTTTAATAGCATTTATGGGTGTTTTCTCCACGGCATTTGCTCAAACGCCTCAGAAAATGAGTTACCAGGCTGTTATCCGCAACGCGACCAATAACTTGGTCGCAAATACGCAGATTGGGATGCGGGTGAGTATCCTGCAGGGTTCTGCCAATGGAACCGTGGTTTATAAAGAGATTTACAATCCAAATCCCCAGACCAATATCAATGGTCTGGTGACGGTCGAAATTGGCGGGGGACTGCCGATCTCGGGTGTATTTGCGGATATCAACTGGGCCAACGGGCCGTATTTCGCCAAAATAGAAACCGATCCCAGCGGAGGCACTAACTATTCCATTGTGGGCACCAGCGAATTGCTCAGTGTGCCCTTTGCCTTATTTGCGGCCAGTGGCAATGAAGGACCACAAGGACCTTCGGGATCTGATGGAGCGCCCGGAGCCACCTGGCATACAGGTATTACCGCTCCATCAGGCACTATAGGTGTTGTGAACGATTTGTTTCTAAACAATGACAATGGTAATTTCTATAAAAAAACTGAACCAACGGTCTGGGCGCTTCAAGGTAATTTAAATGGCCCGCAAGGACTTTCGGGTTCCTTGGGGCCCATGGGGGCTACCTGGCACACAGGTATTGCTGCTCCTTCAGGTGGAATAGGGGTCGTAAATGACCTGTTTCTGAACCATGATAACGGCAATTTTTATAAAAAAACCGAGCCTACGGTCTGGGCGCTGCAAGGCAATCTTACCGGTCCGC
This sequence comes from Saprospiraceae bacterium, assembly GCA_044350425.1. GTDB lineage: Bacteria > Bacteroidota > Bacteroidia > Chitinophagales > Saprospiraceae > M3007. The sequence goes on from JBILHS010000015.1 coordinate 8,063, forward strand.
AGGGGCCTGCCGGAGCCGCCAATATCAGCGGAGCTTCCAATTATGTGATCAAATTTACGGGTCCCAATTCCGGCGGTATCTCTAAGATGTACGACGATGGCACTGGCGTGGGAATTGGAACTACTACCCCAACCGACTTGCTGGACGTTCGCGGGAATGTGAGAGGTTATTCCTTTCGGGGGGATGTCCTGAACGACAAAGGAACCATTCAGCCCTTGCGCTTATACGGGAATGGGCCTGTCCTGTTCGGCGCCGATAACAATGACGATGACGTGATGGCAGGCAACATTTTCGTATGGTACAACAACGGTGAGTTATATCCTCATATTCAAATGGTCATGTCGGAATCCGGGTATCTGGGCATCGGGACTCCTACGCCATCCGCTCAGTTGCACACGACCGGAACAGTGCGTTTTGAAGGGCTTGGCGGAAGTGGCACCCGACCGGTCGTAGTGGATGCCAATGGCGTGCTTTCTGCTTCGACCGCTGCCGATGCACACTACATCGGAGAAAGTTACGGGGGCGGATACGTCTTTTTCGTCTACGATGAAGGCAGGCACGGCTTGATCTGTGCTAAAACAGATCAAAGCGCTTCTATGCACTGGTCGGCCGGGACCAATACCTACACCATGGCACGTGCTGACGGGGTGGGCGGAGGAAAATCGAATACGGCGATCATCATTGCAAACCAGGGCAATGGGGATGGGAGCATGTATGCGGCCCGCTTGTGCAATGAATATTCGGTCACCGAAAACGGGGTGAAATATGGCGACTGGTACCTGCCATCCCGGGAAGAATTAGCCTTGTTGTCTCAGCAGCGGAATGTGATCGGAGGCTTTGCGGAAGACTTTTACTGGAGTTCCACAGAAGAAAATCAGGATGAGGCCAAGCACCTGCGTTTTAGTACCGTTCAATTGCCAATACTACTTTTCAAAGGTGCTTACATGCACGTTCGGGCTATCCGGGCGTTTTAACTCCTACAATTCAAGACTATGAAAAAGATCATTCATATACTCATTTGGACCTGCCTGACAGGTATTGGAGCTTCGGAGCTTATTGCCCAGAACGGTCCAGTGGTCACGGGTGGGGATTTATCAGGGCCTAATGGCCACCTGAGTTTTTCCCTTGGCCAGGTGTTTTATAGTTCAGTTTCCGGGACTGAGGGTAACATTAATGAGGGTTTACAACAGCCCTATGAAGTGTTTATCGTAGACGGTGTGGAGGAAGTTGGCATTCAGTTATCTGCCACCGTATTTCCAAATCCTACCGCAAATACCGTGCTGCTTACCATAGAGCACATCGAGCTGCAGGATTTGAAATTTGACTTGTATGGCCTGTTGGGGGAACTGATCGCTTCGGACAAAATAATACAAAGGGAAACAGCTATTCCAATGGCCAATCTCCCTGGTGGAACGTATTTTCTTAGGGTGTATCAGAACAACAAGGCGATGAAAGTCTTTAAAATTATCAAATCGGGTCAATAATCACGCATTATCCATATTGCAATGACCTGTGCGTGATGTGTTGGTGCAATGGGTTTTACAGGTAATCAGCTTGTTCCTGACTAAGAGCTTGTTCGGGATTTTGGATTCGGGCTTCAACCGGCAAATTTTATTTCACTTTTCGTTAAAATATTCGCCTTAGGCGCCCGGCTAGGGCTGCAAATTTTGCCTCAATTGAAATAAAATTTGCTCGCTTTCGCCTCGAACCAAAAACCCGAACAAGCTCTAAAGGTCGCCAATCTGGGCGGCCTTTAGTTTTTACGAAACAAAGCCAATTAAATCTTCCCACCCCAATCCCCCGAAAGTTATGAACTTTGCTGCCCTAACCACCCACCCATGCTCACCGATCGCTTCGAACGTGTACACGATTACCTGCGGATATCCCTGACGGATTCCTGCAACCTGCGTTGCGTGTATTGTATGCCGGATGAGAAGATCACGTGTATGCCCCACAAGCAACTCATGTCGGTGGACGAGATCGACCAGCTGGCCCGGATCTTTGTCAACAATGGCGTACGCAAGATCCGCCTCACCGGCGGCGAACCCCTGGCTCGAAAAGGAGCCGATGAGATCATCGAACGACTTTCGAAATACCCGGTCGAGCTCACGCTGACCACCAACGGGGTACTCGCAGATCAATACCTGGAAATATTCCTCAAAGCAGGCATCCGATCGCTCAATGTGAGCCTGGACACCCTGAATCCGGAGTCGTTTTTCGCCCTGACCAAACGAGACCACTGGCATAAGATCTGGCGGAATATCCATTTGCTGCTGGAGGCCGGTTTGCATGTAAAAACGAATACCGTGGTGATGAAAGGGGTAAACGAGCATGAAATTGTCGGTTTTGTAGCCCTGACCAAAGACCTGCCGATCCATGTGCGGTTCATAGAATTTATGCCGTTTCAGGGCAATCAGTGGGAGCATGATCAGGTATTTCCTGCCAACCGGATGCTTGAATTGATCGGAGAACAGTTTTCGTACATCAAGCTGCTAGATGCCAAACACGATACCGCCAAAAAATTCAAAGTGCTGAACCATGAAGGCACTTTTGCCATCATCAGCACCATGAGCCAGCATTTTTGTGCCGGCTGCAACCGGATGCGCCTGACCGCCGACGGCAAAATGAAAAACTGTCTGTTCTCAAAATCGGAAGTGGATCTGCTGGGGGCCTTGCGCGGCGGACAGGAGATCGAACCCCTGATCCAACTGTGCCTGGATCAGAAGGAGAAGGCTTTGGGTGGGCAGTTGTTGCAGGATTATGAAAAAATTGATGCGAGTTTGCTGCAGAATCGGAGTATGATTGCTATTGGGGGGTAGGCAGGGCAGACGCATGAATATTTGAGTTAAAAAGCCGCAGAGCGGCGCAACGTCTGTAGAAAAATGGCAAAAATTGAATTGGAGGTGCAGCGCACCGGAACCCTGGACGATTGCTTCGGTGCGCTGCACCTCCGATAATTCTGCTTTTATCATGTACTACAGACGTTTCGCTGCTCTGCAGCTTTAATTACACATTATATTTCATGCGTTTGCCCTGTGGGGGGTAGGTGGGCGGTTTACGGTGAACGGTACACGGGGTTTCAAAGCAATTATTTGTTTCCAATATCCAGTATGTATTTTTACCTGTCTACCTTAAACCGTGTCCCTTAAACCGTGTCCCGTAAACCGTGTCCCGTAAACCGTGTCCCGTAAACCGTGTCCCGTAAACCGTCTACCGTAAACCGTGTCCCGTAAACCGTGTCCCGTAAACCGTGTCCCGTAAACCGTGTCCCGTAAACCGTCTACCGTAAATGATCCCCGTCAACGAAGCAAAAAAACGAGTGGAGGCCTGCGCAATTGTTTTGCCTGCCATACGCATCCCACTCCTGGAATCACTGGGCATGACCCTCGCTGAGCCCGTCGTTTCCACCGTAGATATGCCGCCATTTGACCAGTCGGCCATGGATGGTTACGCATTTCCAATGGAGCCTTCATTTTCAGAAAAACCATTCCGCGTGATCGGAGAGATCGCTGCCGGCGGACAAGCCACTGTAGGTCTCGTCTCCGGGGAAGCCATGCGGATCTTCACCGGTGCACCCGTTCCGCCCGGCGCCGATACAGTGGTCATGCAGGAAAAGGTCAGACGCGAGGGAGATCAGCTCTGGATCGAAGATCTTCCGCTCAAAAAAGGCGGCAACGTGCGTCCAAAAAGCTCCCAAACTAAAAAAGGAGAAACGGCTTTACATGCCGGCACCCCGCTCACGCCTGCCGCCATCGGACTGCTCGCCGGGCTAGGAATCACTCATGTAAATGTGTACGCCAAACCCCGGGTCGCACTGTTGATCACAGGTTCAGAACTGGCAGCACCGGGCACAGCATTGGTGGGGGGACAGGTTTTTGAGAGCAACTCCTTTGCACTGACCGCCGCTTTGCAGCAGCTGAATATCCAACCTACGCTGGTCCACCGCAGTCCGGATGATGAAGCGCAGATCACGGCATTTCTTGGTGCCGGGATCGAACAATGCGACCTCGTGATCGCTACCGGCGGCATCTCCGTCGGCGATTATGATCTGGTGAAAAAATCGATGGACAACTGCCAGGTTGAGACCGTTTTTTATAAAGTAAAACAGAAGCCCGGGAAGCCCCTTTTCTTTGGGAAATGCGGATCAACTTTGCTGTTCGGACTGCCCGGCAACCCCTCCGCGGTGCTGACTTGTTTTTATGAATACATTGTTCCCGCGATCGAAAAAATGAGCGGTCACCCAGGGCCCTCCAAACGCGTAATACAAAAGACCCTGACCGAAGGATTCACCAAAAAAGCCGGACTGACCTATTTCCTGAAGGGTAAAGTGGCGGGTAAAGAAGTAGCGCCCCTGCACGCGCAGGAGTCGTACCAGATGAGTTCCTTTGCCCTGGCTGATTGCCTGATCGTCCTGGAAGAAGATAAAACCGAATACCTGAAAGGCGAAATGGTAGCAGTTCACCTATTCTAAAAGCCCTGATAAGAACAATTTATGGAACCTGATTTCAGTCTGCTTTTTGGGGTATTGCTGATGCTGGTGGCCTTTTTATATGCTTCAGTCGGGCATGGCGGGGCCAGCGGGTATCTTGCTTTGATGGCCTTATTCGGATTTGCGCCGGAGGTGATGCGCCCCACGGCGCTTTTGCTGAATATTTTCGTGTCGTCCATCGCATTTCTGTCCTATTTCAGAAGTGGGCATTTTTCCTGGAAACTGTTTTGGCCGCTGGCGATCATGGCGGTTCCGGCCGCTTATCTCGGAGGACTGATCACGCCACCCACCCTGTTGTACAAACAATTACTGGGCGCTTTTTTAATCTTTCCAGCCATCCGGTTTATGTTTCCTTTTGAACCGAGGGCAGGCACTCAGCATGAAATAAATATTTACTGGGCGTTGGTGATGGGCGCCGGAATCGGCTTGTTGTCCGGAATCCTGGGCATTGGCGGCGGCATCATTTTGTCTCCTTTACTGATCCTTTTGGGCTGGTCGGATGTTAAGCAGGCTGCAGCGGTGAGTGCCCTGTTTATTTTGGTCAATTCGATGGCCGGCCTGGTGGGTCAGATGCAGCAGGGCATCCAATTTAGTCCTGACATGCTCGCGATGGTGGGCATTGCGTTGATAGGTGGACTTGGAGGCTCGTATTTTGGCGCTTTCCGATTCAATCAAAAAACGCTGAAACTGAGTCTGTCCATCGTTCTTTTGATTGCTGCGCTGAAACTGCTTTTTTCTTAAGTTCTTTGCGGCAAGAAAACTACACAATGGCAATTATCTTTGATATGGACGGCACGATGGTGGACAATATGATGACCCACCACCGGGGCTGGCAAAAAACACTGGCAGCCTATGGCCTGCATCTGACCATGGAAGATGTAAAAGCGACCTGTCATGGCAAAAACCTGGAGATCATCGAGCGCCTGTTCCCGGGCAAGTACAGTCTGGAGGAACGCGAACGCATTTCTTTTGAAAAGGAAAGCGGGTATCGGAAGACCTTTTTGTCTGAATTAAAATTGCTGCCCGGATTGGCCGAGCTACTCGAAACGGCTAAAAAGGCAAACATTCCGATGGGTATCGGTACCGCTGCGCCTGCTGAAAACGTAGATTTTGTACTCGACCATTTGAATATCCGGCATTATTTTCAGGCCGTGATCCATGCCGAAGATGTTGAAAAGGGCAAGCCCGATCCGGAGGTATTCTTCAAAGTGGCGGATCAGCTGGGGGTCGCGTATGCAGATTGCCTGGTGTTTGAAGATTCACCAACAGGCGCCCGGACTGCCCTGAATGCCGGAATGAAAGCGATCATTCTGACCACCACGCATACGGCAGCGGAATTTGAAGGCATTGCAAGTGTATTGCGCTGCCTGCCGGACTATACCGATATCTTAAAGGAAATCAGCCTTTCCGGATCATGAAAATAAGCATTCTTCCCTTTGGTAAACTGGCAGACATTCTTTCTACGCAGGAATGGGAGATGGCGGGCGTGACCACGGCCGGTGAAGTACGGCTTCAGCTTGAAACAAAATTTCCGGCGTTGAAGGGCATGCGTTACCTGATCGCGGTGGATAAAAAAATCGTGAAGGATGATAGTTTGTTGGGGGAGGGCTCGGTGGTGGCTTTATTGCCGCCGTTTTCCGGGGGGTAGCCCCGGAAGTTTAAACGTAAAATCTAAGAAGGAAGGCGTTTTTTGATTTTCGATTACATGAATTACAATTGTTGAAGGAGAGGTTTGATTTTCGATTGCGAATGTCCTGCCGATCAACCATCAGAATTTCAAGATCGGCTATCACTTCCACCTTACTGAATTCATAATTCCTGATGAAAACATGGAACGCTACCAAAAGCAAATACTCCTGAAAGAACTGGGCGAGCAAGGGCAGCAATTGCTCTCCGGGGCCAGTGTAATGGTGGTAGGTGCCGGCGGACTGGGCTGTCCGGCTTTGCTGTATCTGGCAGCAGCCGGTGTGGGTCGGATCGGGATCGCCGATTTTGATCGGGTAGAGGTATCCAACCTGCATCGACAGATCCTGTACACGATAGAGGAGGTTGGAAAATTGAAGGTGGAAGTGGCCGCTATGCGGGTAAAAGCCTTGAACTCGGAAGTGGCGATTGAAATTTTCCGCGAAAAGATCGGCTCGGAAAACGCCTTGTCCATCCTTTCCCGTTTCGATCTGGTGCTGGATGGATCGGATAATTTCCCTACCCGTTATATGATCAATGATGCCTGTGTGTTGTTGAATAAACCCCTGATCTATGGCTCCGTTTTTCGGTTTGAAGGTCAGGTGAGCGTTTTCAATCTGCCGGACCAGGGAATCAAAACCAATTACCGGGATCTGTTTCCCGAACCTCCGGAACCATCTGAAGTGGCCGATTGCAATGAAGCAGGCGTGCTTGGGGTGCTTCCCGGAATCATCGGAACCATGCAGGCCACCGAGGCCATCAAGATCATCACCGGAGCCGGAAAACCCCTGGCCAACCGATTGTTCTGCTACAACGCTTTGAACAGTTCCGTTTACGAGCTGGAAATTTCGCCCCAGGAAAGTAGCTGTTTACAGATCCCCCAAACTCCCGAAGCCTTCCAGAAAATGAATTACGAATGGTTTTGCAACAAGCAAATGACAGAATATCAGGACATTGACGGCGCAACCTTTGATCAGCTCCGGCACAGCCCTGACATCCAGATCATGGACGTGCGGAATCTGCACGAAATGCCCCGGGTGACCGAGTTTGAGCACCTGCGCATCCCGTTGGCTGAACTGGAGCAAAACCTGCATCAGATCGATCCGGCCCGACCCCTGGTGATTTTCTGCCAGACCGGCGTGCGGAGCATTACCGCCGCCCATATGATCGCAGAACAGACGAGGGCTCGTACTATTTACAATTTAAAAGGAGGAATCATAAAATGGAAAACCCAGCGGTAGACCCAGCAGAAAAAAAACCGGGCAGCCACCGACCCAAAAAGGTTTTTGTAGAAGGCCCCATCGCCCCTGCTTTTGTGGGTGATTCTATTGGCAAACACAGCACACAAAAGAACATTGGTGCACACAGCATCTTTCTGGGACAAGTGCGCAAGGATGTGATCGAGGGGCTGGAGGTCGTGGCCATCGAGTATTCGGCTTATACTGAAATGGCCGAGGAGAAGTTTCACGAAATCCGGGAGGATATTTTTGCGAAATATCCGCTGACTTGTATGCACATTTACCACAGCCTGGGCCGGGTAAACGCCGGTGAGATCTGCCTGTTTGTGTTTACCTCCGCCATACACCGTCGGGAGGCCATCGATGCCTGTAATGAGCTCGTGGAACGCATCAAACAGGAAGTGCCGGTCTGGGGCAAAGAAATTTTTGACAACGAGCAATACAGCTGGAAAGAAAACAAATAAGCGCCATGGTAAACATCACCAACAAGGTCAAAACCCATCGGACGGCCATCGCCAGTGCCGTGGTACGCGTGAGCAAACAGGAAACGATCGACGCCATCCGGAACAAGACCGTACCCAAGGGCGATGTGCTGGAGGCCAGCCGTATCGCCGGCTTATTTGGCGTCAAACGCACCAGCGACATGATCCCGGATTGCCATCCCCTGCCGGTTGAATACACGGCTATCACACATGCCATCCATGGTTTGGACATTGAGATCCTGGTGGAAGTGCAGACCATTTATAAGACCGGGGTAGAGGTGGAAGCCATGCACGGCGCTTCCGTCGTAGCCCTCACGATGTATGACATGTTGAAGCCCATTGACAAAGGGGTCGAGATCCTGAACATCAAACTGGTGTCCAAAAAAGGCGGCAAATCACAGTATAAAGAGACCCTGAAGCGGGTAGTCAAAGCGGCCATCATCGTTTGTTCCGACAGTATTTCTGCGGGCAAAAAAGAAGACCGCGCGGGCCAGGCCATTCGGGAAAAACTGCAACCCTACCAAGTGGATGTAGCAGCTTTTTCCGTCATCCCGGACGAGGTCCCGGCCATTCAGGAAAAGGTGCAGGCATTATACGATGATCATTTTGACCTGATCATTCTAACCGGAGGAACCGGCTTATCGCCCAGAGACGTGACCCCCGAGGCCATTCGTCCGATGCTGGATCGCGAAATCCCGGGCATTGCAGAAGCTGCGAGAAGTTATGGACAGGAGCACATGCCGTATGCTATGCTTTCCAGAAGCCTGGGCGGGCTGAAAGGGGATACTCTGATACTGGCTTTGCCGGGTTCCACCAGGGGTGCGCAGGAGAGTATGGATGCTCTATTCCCGTATCTTTTGCACTTGTTTAAGGTGATGGAGTTTGCGAGTCATGATTAGTTTTTTAAACACATAAGAAGGGATAACAAGGCCCTTTTTTTATGTGCCTCCTGTGTTTAAATCTAAAAATGCACCAGCCGGGTAGCATAAGAACTAGGTTTGACGGCTTCCTTATCGCCTTTTCTTTGAGGCATAAACTGCCAGGGCGTCACCTGATGCGTCCAGTCGAATTCAGCTTTTTCCAGATATTTCCGCCGGTATTCTACGGGGGTACAAGCGCGGTATTTTTTGAAAAGCCGGTTGAAATTGGCCAGATTATTAAAGCCTGACTTGCTGGCGATCTGGTTGACCGTTTCGTCCGTATCAAGCAGCAGTTTACAGGTATGACCGACCCGGATATCGATCAAAAAATCCGTAAAACTCCGAAAAGCAAATTTTTGAAAAAAGTGGCTGAATGCCGAGTCGCTCATATTGACCAGGGCTGCAACTTCTCCGATTTTCAGGTCCGGGTTGGCAAAATGCTTCAAAATATAGCCATAAGCGACCTGTATCCGATTGCTTTCTGATCGAAGTGCTTTGGGTGAAAAACCCTCGCTTGCCAACAAGGTGGTGTCGCTGGTCTGGGAAAGCAGGTCCAGCAATTGCAAAAACTCAATAATATTGGTGAAGCCCTTATCTTCCGTGAGGCCGATCATGATCCGCATGGCCTCCTCAAAGGTTTTGCCATGAAATCTGATGCCCCGACTAGAGTCCCGAAGCAGCTGTCGGATCTTGATGAACCGCTCTTTTTGAAAAAGCTGACCGCTGAACAATTCCATGGCAAACTGGATCGTGATCACCCGGTAAGGCGGACCGTTTTGTTGCAGTTGCGCATCGCCGTCCCATTTATGGTAGAGATACGGGCCCAATAAGACGAGGTCGAAATCGGTGTAACGCTCCGTAGAATCGCCGACAATGCGTGTGCCCGACATACCCGCAATCAGATTGAGCTCGTACTCCGGGTGGTTGTGAATGGGATAATCAAACCCGTTACAGACGGAATCCAGTACCACAAAAACATCAGGCCCTTTGAGCGGGGTTATTTCACGGTAAATATTCATTCTTAAAAGTACTTTCTTTTTACTTCATAATATTAGGTTTCTTTTTTTTCCAGCGTGACTTTTGCCAGACTGAATCACTATCCGTTGGCTATGAGTACTTCTATTTCTGTAAAAACTTTGCAATACAAGGGTCTTCTGATCCGGCAGCTTGCATCCGGCGCGCGTCTTTTGTCTTCATATTGGACGCGGCTTACCTGCTTTTTGTTCCTGCTTTTCAGTTTTCTGTCCCTGAGCGCCCAGACCTTTGAGGTTTCAGGGACGGTTGTTTCGCAGGAGGATGGAGAGACCCTGATCGGTGTAAGTGTTCAGGAAATGGGCGCAACAACCAGCAATGGTACCTTGACCGATATCAACGGGGCCTTTCGGCTTTCCCTGGCTTCCTCTGATGCGAAATTACTTTTTCGCTACACAGGGTTTGCCGATCAGGAAGTGATGGTGCAGGGTCGCGCCACGCTTGCTGTGATCCTGAGTTCAGGGCAGAATCTCTTGCAGGATGTAGTCGTGACCGGCTACAAAAAAGAGATCCGCAGCGATATTTCCTCTGCGATCAGTTCCATCAAATCGAAGGACATTGAAAAACTGGTGGTGATCGGCATTGATCAGGCCTTGCAAGGACAGGCGCCCGGCGTCATGGTCACGCAGGTAACCGGTTCGCCCGGCGACGACATTGCCGTGCGCATCCGAGGGGCAGGCACCCTGGGCAACAACAACCCGCTTTTTGTCATCGACGGTGTCCCGACTACAGGGAATATCAACATGTTTTCTCCCGGCGACATCGAGTCGATCGAGGTCTTGAAAGACGGTGCTGCAGCAGCCATTTATGGCGCCAGAGCCGCGAACGGGGTCGTACTCATCACCACCAAACGCGGCAAATCAGGCAAACCAGCGTTCAGCTTTGAAGCCTATTCCGGCATTCAAAATGTGGTCAATCTGCCCACCTTGCTCAACTCGGAGCAGTACCTGACCATTCGCAACGAGGCCATCACCAACGCCAATACCCTCCGCAATCCAGCCAATCAATTAGACACGTACGATCCGGCTATTCTGGATACCCTACCCAATACCGATTGGTTGGATCAGGTTTTCAATCCAGCTCCGATCCAGCATTATGCACTTTCAGCTTCCGGTGGCGGCGAATCGAGCAATTTTTACCTTTCGGGAGAATACCATACCCAGGAAGGAGTGTTCAAAGGGCAGGGTTTTGACAAATATCAGGTGCGATTCAACGGTGAGATCGGCAACATACGTTTCAAATTTGGGAACAACCTTTCGTTCTCTCATACCGATCGCAAAGTGATCGGCGGTTCGGGCGACGGCTATGGTCCGGGCAATGAGTTGAGTGGTATCCGGTACGCACTGATCGCAGCACCGGTTTTTCGCAGCCAATATGCCGATGGCAGTTATGTCAAGGTCAGTTCTGAACTCGGCGATCCGACCCTCTATGGCGATGGCAATGCCAACCCGATCGTTTTTATCAACAGCACCGATTGGAGCATCAAACGATACCGGGTGTTTGGGAACGTATTTGCCGAACTCAAACTGATGGAGGGATTGAAACTGCGGACGACTCTGGGGGGAGATTTTCAATTTGAACAGGAAAAACTATTTAAAGAACGCCTGTCTGAGGCTGTTTATAATCCAACTTCGCTCAATGAGGGCCGGGTGTTCAACCAGACCCTCGTCTGGAACAATACCGCCGATTTTCAGCGAACCTTTGGCAATCATCGTATTTCCGCCCTTTTGGGCATGGAGGCCATCCAAAATCACACCGACTATTTAGGGGCTTCGGCCAACAATTTCCGCCGCAGCGATCCACTTTTTCGTTTCATCGACGCCAGCATTCCGGAAGCGATCGGGAACGTCAACGCATCCGGCATTGCCACAGAATGGGCTTTGCTGTCGTACTTTGCACAGGCCGGCTATTCTTACAAAAGTCGCTATGTGCTGAGTGCTGCCGTACGCCGCGACGGATCGTCCCGATTTGGCACCAACAATCGCTGGGCTGTTTTCCCTTCCGTTTCTGCGGCCTGGAACATCTCGAATGAGCGATTTTTTGACCCGATCAAATTCGTTTCCAGCCTGAAGATTCGGGCCAGCTGGGGCCAGCTCGGCAATCAGGAGATCGGGATCTACCCGTACAGTTCCCTGGTGAGTACAGGGAATCAGGTGTACGTTTTCGGCAACCAGATCGTAACAGGGGCGACCATTCTCGAAACCGGAAACAGCAATATCCGTTGGGAAACCAGTACCCAAAGCAACCTGGGTCTGGACATGAGTTTTTGGGGTGACCGGCTTTCTTTGACCGCCGATGTATTCCGCAAAACCACCGATGATATCCTGGTTCGGGTACCGGTGCCACAGGCGGGTGGTTCTGTCAGACCTCCTTTTGTCAATGCCGCTTCGGTTGAAAACCAAGGCGTGGAACTGGGCCTGATCTACAAAAACCGGATCGAAAAACTCAATTACAGCATTGGGGCAAACATCTCCTCGATACGCAACAAAGTCACCTCCATTGCCAACAGCGAACCGATTCTGGGTGGTTTTGGCCTCTCCGATGGCGCTTTGACCAAAACAGAGACCGGCTATCCGGTCGGATCCTTTTTCCTGTATCAAACGGTTGGGATCTTCCAGACACAGGAGGAAATAGATGGAAGCCCGTTTCAGACTACGAATACCCGTCCGGGCGACGTGCGGTTTGCCGACCTGAATGGTGACAACAAAATAGACGACAAGGACCGCTCCCATATCGGCAATCCATTTCCGGATTTCACCTACGGGGTCAACCTCAGCTTGAATTGGAAAAACTTTGATTTTTCGACCCTGATCCAGGGTGTGCAGGGCAACGACGTGTATTTCCTGTATGGCAATTTTGCCTACGAAACGCAGTCACGCGGATTCAATTCCTATTCAGATATCCTGAACCGCTGGACGCCCACAAACACCAACACCGACATCCCGAAAGTGAGTCTGGACGACCGCAATGGCAACCGTCGCGCGTCCACCCGCTTTCTGAAAGACGGCTCCTACCTGCGCATCCGAAACGTCACGCTCGGCTACAATTTCAAAGAACTTTTGAACTGGAAAGACATTGGAGGTTTTCGCTTGTATGTGACCGCCCAAAACGCACTTACCTTCACGAAATACCCAGGCCTGGATCCTGAAATTCAGGCAAATGCGAATGACACCCGCGGTCTGGGACTTTCCTCCGACCTCGCAGTGGGGATCGACTGGGGAACGGTGCCCGCGCCCCGGACCTTTATTGTGGGCTTGAAATTGGATTTCTAAATGCTATTTAACCCACGACTTCAGTCGTGGGCCAGCACTAAAGCGTTGTATAATTAACCGATTTATCGGTTTTCGGCATAAAACCGATAAATCGGTTGAGAACTGTTCACTCCCTTATGCAAGCCCACGACTGAAGTCGTGGGTTGAAATCATTACTGCATTATGAAATTTTTTCAGCACATAATCATCCTCCTGGCGCTTGCTTTCACTTCCTGCCAGGGCATCCTGGATAAAGAACCCATCGCCATTTTAGATGCAGGCTCCTTTTTCCAAACGGAAGACGATGCGGTGCAGGCCCTGAACGCCGCCTACCAGCCGCTTCTGTTTAGCAATGACAACAACAATTTCTACTGGGCTTTTGCGGAAATCACCTCGGACGAGGCCATCACAGGTGGCGATGGCTCACGCCCCGGGCTCGTGGAAATGGACGCGTTCACTTTCACACCCCGCACCCAGGAACTCAATGATTTCTGGAAAGTGCAATACACGGGCATAACGCAGTGTAACCTCGTACTCGACAACATCGCCCAGATCGAAATGAGCGCGTCTCGCCGGGATCAGATCACCGGCGAAGCCTTGTTTTTGCGTTCTTACTATTATTTTTTGTTGACGCAGGTGTTTGGGGATGTACCGCTTTTCACCCGGGTGGCCCCTCCGGACGAATTGAAGGTGGCCAAGACACCAAAGGCCACGATCTATGCTCAAATTGTGGCGGATTGCGAACGCGCAGCCAACCTGTTACCAGAGCAGCAACTGGCCAAAAACGTAGGTCGGGCGACCAAAGGCGCCGCGTATGCCCTGGCTGCCAAGACCTATTTGTATGAAAAAAACTGGGAGAAAGTCCTGGAATACACCGCAAAAGTAAAGGCTTTGGGGATCTATTCCCTAATGCCCGACTACCAGGATAATTTCAGGAAAAACACCCAAAACAATGCGGAATCAGTCTGGGAGATCCAGCATACCAATCTGGAACTTGGTGTGGGCAATTTTCTAAACCAATGGTGGGCATCTAAAAAATATGAAGGCTACGGATTTGCGGAAGCAACGGAGGCCTTTGTATTGTCTTTTGAACCGGGAGATCCGCGCCGCAAGTTCACCGTGGCTTCCAACAATGAAGACTACTTTGGTGTGGTGTATAAAAACTCCTTTTCTTCCACCAAATACAGCGTTCGCAAATACCTGCAAGCCAAAGATTCCGTCACCCAAAAAGCAGATGGGGACATCAATTACACCGCCATTCGGTTTGCCGAGGTATTGCTCTGGGAGGCCGAAGCATTTACAGAACTCAATCGGGTACAGGAAGCGCAGGCGCCGCTCGAGTTGGTGCGTGCCCGTGCCCGTGCGCAGGCGACCGATCCATTGACAGCACTGCCGCCTGTAACGGCCACAGATCAGCAAACGATGCGTGATGCGGTTCGACATGAACGTCAGGTAGAATTGGGGTTTGAACTTCATCGCTATTTTGACCTGGTTCGCTGGGGCACAGCTGCGCAAACATTACCTGGTTTCCAGGTAGGTAAACATGAGGTTTTCCCTTTGCCACAGACGGAGATCGATTTGAATCCGTTCCTATTGCAGAATTCGGGCTATTAGAATCCGGATTAAACCCATGAAATATTGCCTTTTCGTTCTTTGTCTGGTTTCAAATGTATCAGCCCAAAACCTTGTTCCAAATCCGGGATTCGAAAAATTTAAAGGATTTCCGAAGAGTTTTATGCAAGATGCATCCAGTTTTAACCAATGCATAAAGGGCTGGACGGTACCAAATGCCACCACCCCGGATTACATAGCGCCTGGTTTTTTGGCGGGTAATTTATTTGGTTCCACCCATGCTGGATATTGTATGGTAGGGCTGGGTATTGGTTCTACCTGGGCAGAATGTGTGTACATAAAGTTGGAAACGGAGTTGGAGATCAACACAACGTACCAGCTTGAATTCTGGATCAAGCGGCCAACGAATGACTTCCAGCCTCAGGCTGGCAAGGACTCAGGCTGCTTGCCCGGGTTTGTAAGTTCTAACTTTGGAATGCTGTTGAGCGATACTTTACAAACATCCAACAACTACGGATTTGTTGTTGGATCACCCCAACTAAAGTGTGGGGAAAAGTTTTGGTTAGGAAAGGATTGGACCAAGGTCTCAGGCTATTTCACGGCCGATAAAAACTACCGCTATGTGTATATGGGTCAGTTTAGACCGGAAGGGGACAGGTCCAATCAGGTTGGAAGCAATTATGTTTTGGTGGATGATCTTCAAATTATAAAAGTTACCCTTTCTGACCTGTTTGTAGGTGAAAGCATAAAAAAGCCCGGGGCCATCATTCCGCTGGATCAGGTCTATTTTGAAACGGATAAATCCCAATTGCAGGAAAGATCTTTTGCATTGCTGGATACTTTGGCTGCTTTGTTGAGCCATCACACCATTCAAATCAAGATCAATGGGCACACCGACAATCAGGGCGATTTGGTGTACAATAAAAATCTATCCTCAGAAAGAGCGAAAACCATCTACGACTATTTGATTTTCAAGGGAATAGATAAAAAACGCTTAGCCTGGGAAGGATTTGGAGCCTCCAGGCCGGTAGCGGACAATGCTTCAGAAGCAGGGAGACAAAAGAACCGGCGTGTGGAGTTTGAGGTGATGAAGGAATAACAACTATTGCAGGAAAGGAGCATCATCATTCCATTACCGGGAACTATTTTTTTAATAACGGCGCTGCCTTGGCAGGGTTTCCAAGCCCTGGGTTCGCCTAATTTTTGACGCACAAATTTTAAATTAAATGCACAGATCTACTATATTTTGCTGCCTTTTACTGATTTTTTCAGCCCAAATAGCCTTCGCTCAAACAGGTCAAATTGCCCTGCCCCGCGTAGACCAGATGCCCAATCAGCCAGCACCCTACAATATCAGAAACTGGAAACAAGTAGCCCAGCAATACGACTCCTTCGTCTACGACCTACAGAAAACGGGACAGTATCTGCCGCTGGTAACTCTGGGACCGGGTGGCGTAAATTATCCACAGAACCCGACTTTTCGACTGCATACTTATGTGGGCACCAATTCGCCTTTGGGCAACGAGGCCATCAATGTACTGCCATCGCTGGTAGGTGCCTCCCTGGTCGGAGCGGATAAAACCAACCAATTCGGGAGAAACTGGCTGCTCATGAGCCAGGATTTTTTCAACAAAGCCAACGGCGAAAATCTTTACCTCAACAACGCCGGAGCAAGCAGCGGCGGTGATTGGTGGTACGACCTGATGCCGAATGTGTACTTCTATCAGCTGTATGATCTGTATCCAAATCTGGGTACTGAGGCGAATACACAGTTTACGACCATTGCCAATCAGTTTTTGGCAGCCGTGCGTGCCATGGGCGGCAGCGATGCCCCCTGGGAACCGGCCTATATGAATTACCGCGCCTGGAAATTCAAAACCATGGAACCCAACGCCAACGGGGTAAAAGAACCCGAAGCTGCCGGCGCTTATGCATGGGTGCTGTACCATGCCTGGAAAGAAACCGGAAACCCTGAATACCTGAAAGGTGCGGAGTGGTCCATCGAATTCCTGAATGATTGGACCTCCAATCCGTCCTACGAACTACAACTGCCCTACGGAATCTATACCGCCGCAAAAATGAACGCCGAGATCGGCACCCATTACGACATTCAAAAGATGGTCAACTGGTCGTTTGACCGCGGTCCCTTGCGCGGTTGGGGTACCATCGTGGGCACCTGGGGTGGTTTCGATGTGTCTGGCCTGGTGGGTGAAGCCAACGATGCGGGCAACGATTATGCCTTCCAACTCAATGGCGTGCAACAAGCTGCGGCCTTAGTACCGATGGTGCGTTACGACAAACGTTTTGCCCGGGCCATTGGCAAATGGGTGCTCAATTTGTCGAATGCTACCCGCTTGTATTATCCAGGTTTTTTGCCCGCCAATTTGCAGGATGCCTCCAGCTGGTCGAACGCAAACGACCCACAGCAGGTGATGGGCTATGAAGCCCTGCGCCAGAAATTCCAGAACCTTTCCCCGTTTTCCACCGGAGATGCGAAACAAGGCGGCTGGGCGGCTACGAACCTGGCGCTTTACGGCACCGGTTCTATCGGCTATCTTGGGGCGATCGTGGAAAAGACCAACGTGGATAAGGTGCTGAAACTCGACCTGCTGAAAACCGATTTTTACGGCGACGAAGCTTACCCGACCTATCTGATCTACAATTCACATCCAACGGCTCAAACCATTCAGTTTGCTGCGGGAAATAGCCCGACCGATATCTATGAATCGCTTACCGAAAGTTTTGTTTTGCAAAACGTTTCCGGCACAGTCAGTCTGAGTATCCCGGCAAATCAGGCCATCATGGTGACCATTTGCCCTGCCGGCGGCGCGGTTACCTATGATCAGAACAAAATGCTGGTGAATGGTGTGGTAGTTGATTTTGACCAACACGCACAGGCTTATACGAATGCGCCCCGAATAAAAGCCCTGGTGGCGGCGAAAAATCCCCTGGAGCTCAACGATTCAACCACGGTTTATGCAACCGTCGAGGACATGGATTCCGGCCAGATCAATTATGAATGGAGTGCCACGGATGGGAGTTTTTCCGGATCGGGCGCAACCCTTCAATTCCATGCGCCTGCAAATCAGGGGCCCCTGGAGATCCGCCTGATCACAAGTGACCCGGAGGGAAATCGCGACACCGCGGTGCTGCAAATAACCATCGTAGCCGAGATCAATGACGCGCCTCAGATCCTTGAAATTCAAAAAAGTGTGGCGTTTGTAACACCTGGTGGAATGCTTCAAATCACCTGCACTGCAACGGATGGGAACAATGACCCGCTGGCCTATGTGTGGACCGCCACAGGAGGCAGTTTCAACGGAACGGGCTCTGTGGTGGACTGGACCGCTCCGGCTACAGAAGGGATTTTTGATCTGACGGTAAAAGTCAGTGATGATGAGGGTTTGTTCGCGCAACAGTCGGTCAAAGTCCTGGTGAAAAATTTCAACACGATCTCCGGCGACCTGATCGCACACTATCCCTTTACCGGAAATGGCAATGATATCAGCGGCAACCAACTCCACGGACAAGCCAATGGCGCCATTCTGACCGTAGATAAAAATGGAGGCCAGCAACGCGCCTATTACTTCAATGGTGGCTCGCAGCATATTGCCGTACCCAATAATCTGCTCCTCAATTTTCAGGATGGCATCACGGTCAGTTGTTGGTTCAAAGCCAATGTCCTGCCGGAGAAAGAATCGTTTTTGCTGTCCCACGGCTCCTGGCAAAACCGCTGGAAGCTGTCCATTACTCCGGAAAAATACCTGCGCTGGACCATGAACACCCTCAATACCATTGCAGATCTGGACATCGACGTGCCGGTACAAACCGATCAGTTTTACCACCTTGCTGCGACCTACGACGGCTCGCTGCTGGCGTTGTATCTGAACGGCGAGCTTCGTACGTATAAGGTTTTGAGCGGAAAGATCCGCACCACCACCTTCCCTTTTTTGATGGGACAAATGTTGCCCGCGCAACCAGAGTACAATTTCAAAGGCGTGATGGATGCGGTGAAAATATATGATTACGCGTTGCCCCCGGATGGCGTGAAAAGCCTTTTTGAGGAAGCGGTGAGTGGGGTGCAGCAGCCGGGCATTTCGGAAACACTGGCCTTGGAATTGTCGCCGAATCCGGTTTCGGATGTGCTGACAATTCAATGGCCTAATCGGGAGGGTATGACGCTAAGTCAGCCCCGTACTTGCACGGTTCAAATTCGGGACCAGGCAGGCAGGATACTTTTGGATCAACAGGGACTGAGCAAGGAGCGGATCGATCTAAATGTCGAAAAGCTCGAAGCAGGGATTTACACCGTATTTTATTACGCCGGGAAAACCTCTGCAACAGCACAGTTTGTCAAAATCTGATCCCAATCAATTTCATAATAATACTACCTATTCACATAATTGCATCATGAAGGCCCCTTGTCCAAGCCTAATTTTGCTTCGCTCAATTACATCTATTTCTCATTAAAGGTCATTTTTGGAAGTATAAGATTTGGCGATCCTGTCATTAGGGTTGCAGGATATCTCGTTTTCCAAAATCAGGTTTTTGAAACAATTTAAACCACTCAAATTATGAACCGGTATTTACATCCGCTACTCATGCTTACTTGCTGGCTGTTTACAGCAGCAGGTCTGAACGCCCAGACGCCTGTGGCGTCGTATGCCTTTTTGGGCAGTGCAAAAGATCAATCAACTTTTGCCAATCACGGCTCGGTAAATGGCGCCACCCTTACGCAGGACCGCTTCGGCTGGCCAAACAGCGCGTTTTCCTTTGATGGCGTGCAAGGTGGCATCCGCGCCAACAACGCGGCGCAACTCAACTCTGCCAATGCAACGATCAGCTTTTGGATAAATCCAACAGCTTTCCCGGCGCAGGGAGAGGCCTATTTGCTTTCTTTCGGAGGCTGGCAGGAGCGTTGGAAGATCTCCATGCCTAACCACGGCAAGCCGGTTTTTACCACCCATGCCGGTGGCAACTGCTGCAGTGACATGGACTCTGGTACGCCCCTGACCATCGGATCCTGGACACATGTTGTGATGACACACGACGGCGCCAAAGACATCATCTATTTCAATGGTGTACAGGTCAATGAAAAAAATGTGACCGGTGCACTGGATGCGACGGTTCATCCGCTGGGTATTGGTTACGACCCCATCGACAATGCCAATTACTTTAATGGCGCACTCGATGAGGTACAATTGTTCAATACGGCTTTAACGGCACCTCAGATCGCAGCACTGTATGCCGCCCAAAACACAACGCCTGCTGTAGCTCAGGGCAAAGTGGCCGACTACCAATTCAACGGAGACGGAACAGACGACACCGCTTTTGGCAACCACGCTGACATTTCCAGTGCCACACTCGCTACCGATCGTTTTGGCTTTGGAAACAGCGCCTTATTGATGAATGGAACAAGCAGTGAGGTAAGCGCCGCCAATGGTGCCCAGCTGAATTCAGGAACCACTACGGTAAGTTTTTGGGTGAAAGTCAATGCTTTGCCAGGCAATGGAGAAGCCTTCCTGTTCTCTTATGGTGGCTGGCAGGAACGCTTTAAGCTTTCTTTGCCTACCCATGGCAAAGTGGTTTGGACCACCAACCATACCAATGGTATCTCTGATATGGATGCTGGTGGCGGCAATGAATTGCCTGTCGGTATCTGGAAGCAGGTCGTGGTAGTTCATGACGGAACCTCTGACAAGATTTTCATTGACGGCGTGCTGAAAGCCACCAAATCGGTGGTCGGGTTGCTCAATCCAACCACCAAGCCACTTGGCATGGGATACAACGCCATTGACGGTGGCAACTGGTTTGATGGCGCACTCGACGATATTGGCATTTACAACTATGCCCTTTCTGATGCCGAAATTGTCAGCTTGTACACTGCAGAGTCTGCTTTCCCAGGTACGCCTAGCGACCTCGTAGCAGCTTACAGCCTGGATGGAAACGGCACCGATGAAACCCAATTCAGCAACGATGCTGTACTGGATGCTTCGGCCACGGCTACAACGAACCGTCATGGCTGGGCCTCCAACGCATTGAGCGGTTACGCTACGGCCGACAATTCTGCTGCAATGCAATCTGATTTTCAGACCATTAGTTTTTGGGTGAAACCCAATTCCCTTCCAGCTTCCGGTGAAGTATTTTTGCTTTCAAATGGCGGCTGGCAGGAGCGCTGGAAGATCTCTATGCCTTCACATGGCAAACCCGTTTTCACTACCCACGCTGGCGGCACTTGCTGCAGTGATATGGATTCAGGCACGCCGCTGACAGTAGGTACCTGGACCCACGTGGCCATGACCCATGATGGTATAAAAGACATCATTTATTTCAATGGCGTACAAGTCAATGAGAAAAACGTTGCTGGCGCACTGGACAAAACCAAACATCCATTCGGCATTGGCTATGATCCAATCGATAATGGCAGCTTTTTTGATGGCTCGATGGATGATGTAGCAATTTTCAGTCGCGCACTGTCTGCTGTGGAGATTGCAGGATTGTATGCTTTCCAGAATCAGACTCCGGTGGTTCCGGGCAATCTGGTGGCTGATTATCAATCCAACGGAAACGCCAGCGATGCGACCGGATATAGCAACCATGCAAGCGTACAGGGTGCACAACTTACAACCGACCGTTTTGGCAAATCCAACAAAGCCTATTCCTTCAATGGCGTGAACCAGTCGCTGGTAGCAGCCAATTCGCCGCAGTTGAATTCTGCCAACACGACCATTAGTTTTTGGGTGAAACCGGCCGCTTTCCCGGCCTCTGGTGAAGTGTTTATCCTATCAAACGGTGGCTGGCAGGAACGTTGGAAGATCTCGATGCCTGGTCACGGCAAACCCGTTTTCACCACGCACGCGGGTGGAAACTGTTGCAGCGATCTGGATTCGGGTACGCCGCTTACACTCGGCACCTGGACACATGTGGTCATGACCCACGATGGTACAAAAGACATCATCTATTTCGATGGGGTACAGGTCAATGAGAAAACCGCCCTGGGTGCGCTGGATGTGACCACCAAACCACTGGGTATTGGTTTTGACCCGATTGACAACAATTACTTCTTCAATGGTTCGCTGGACGAAGTACAGGTTTATAATGTTGCATTAAATGCCGCTGAGGTTGCAGCATTGTATGCTACGCAAAATCAGGCTCCAACCAACCCAGATACAGAAGCCCCTTGCGCGCCGCTGAATCTTACTGCAGGTGTTGATTTTACCAACGTACATCTTTCCTGGCTTCCAGCGATGGACAACGTCGGTGTAGTGGCCTACAACGTTTACCAAAACGGTGTCTTGATCGCTACAACAGCTGACCTGCATGCCTTTATTGCCGGACTGACTCCTTTGACCGACTATGTATTTGGCGTGTCGGCGGTGGATGCTGCAGGCAATGAATCCCTGATCAGTACACTGAAAGTGACTTCCGGACTGGATCAGACACCTGATACAGAAGCACCTACGGTACCTGGAAATATCGGCGGAACCGCTGCATCTAACTCTGTATTGGTCACCTGGGATCCTTCTACGGACAATGTGCTGGTAGCAGGATATGTGGTTTTGGTAGATGGTGTATTTTTTGATTCGGTGTCTGCTGCCACCCTTTCGGTTTTCATCGGCGGACTGGATCCAACCACACTGTATACTTTCGAAGTGTACGCTTATGACCCATCCGGCAACAATTCGGCAGCTGCTGAATTGACCCTTAGCACCACTTTACCGGTGGATACCGGCGAACCAGGTATGATCGCGCACTATCCGTTTGATGGCGATGCGAAAGATGCCACCCCTTATAACAATGATGGCGTCATTGGTGGCAATCCGGTGTTTGAAGTGCCTACCCACCCGAATGGGGGTGGCCAGAACATCAAATTTGACGGATTACAAGACTCAGTTTTGGTTCCTAATGCCGTGCAGTTGATCTCTGATTACACCACGGTTTCTTTTTGGATCCGTGTGGATGGTACCAACCCGGCTGTAGCTGAATCCTATGTGATCGATTTCGGCCACTGGAGTGAGCGCTGGAAGATCTCGCTGCCACAACACTTGAAAATTGTGTGGACAACGAACAGCAACAACGTACAATTCCCGGTATTCATCTCAGACATGGACAGCGGCGATGGCAACGAAATGGTGAAAACCTTTTGGTGGTACGTCACCATGGTACACGATGGCGCCAACGATATCATATATGTCAATGGACAACAAACCAATATCAAGCCGGCCTTAGGAAAGTTGAACACGACCGCTCGTCCGCTGTGCTTTGGTAGCAATCCGATCGAGGGTGGCCAATATTTCATTGGCGCACTGGACAATGTGAAGCTCTACAACAAAGCTTTGACAGCGGGAGAAATCCAACAACTCTTTAACACCGGTACAACGGCTACCAAGGACTTGTTGCCCAGTGGCTTGAAAAATCTGGTATTGTCTGTTTCGCCCAATCCGACAGTGGATGTGCTGACGGTCAAACACGCTTTCAATGGCAATCAACCGCTTTTGGTGCGTGTATTTGATGCTGCAGGCAGACAGGTGGATGATCTGCATTTTGCAAAAAATGAAGTTCCAGGTGGCCAGTTTTCGCTGAATGTGCATAACTACACGCCGGGTAATTACACGCTTGACTTCGTGTTGGGTGGTAAGAACATTGGAGCAGTACAGTTTAATAAGCAGTAAAGAGACGGTTGACGGTCGACGGTACACGGTCGACGGTGCATGGGAAACCACGTACCGTAAACCGTGTACCGTAAACCGTGTACCGTAAACCGTGTACCGTCCACCGTTAACCGTAAACACGACCATGGCAAAACGATTTCCTAGTAATCCTATACTAACAACAAAAGACATCAACCCCAGTCAACCAGATTTAGTGGTAGAATGTGTGTTGAATCCAGGTGTATTTCAATTGGAAGGAAAAATCTGGATGATACTACGTGTGGCAGAACGGCCGGTTCAAAAAGAAGGCAAGATCTCCTTTCCGATTTTGCGTCCGGATGGCAGCATGGAAATTTTAGAATTTGAAAAAGACGACCCTCAACTCAATCTATCTGATGCCCGGATGGTGGGCTATCAGGACAAAACCTACCTTTCTACCATTTCTCACCTCCGCCTGGTGTGCAGCGAGGATGGCGAACATTTTTATGAACCCGACGATTTTCCGACTAAAATATTTGGGCAAGGTGCGCTCGAAACATTCGGCATAGAAGACTGCCGGGTGAGTTTTTTTGACGACACTTATCACCTGACCTACACGCAGGTGTCCGAAAATGGCGTGGGTGTCGGCCTGATGCGCACCAAAGACTGGCAACAATTTTCCAGAGAAGGCATGATCCTCCCCCCCCATAACAAGGATTGCGCCCTTTTTGAAGAAAAAATTGGCGACCAGTATTTCTGTCTACATCGGCCTTCGGGCCTTTCGCTGGGCGGCAATTTTATCTGGATCGCTGCTTCGCCCGATCTCCTGCATTGGGGCCAGCACACCTGTATCATGCGTACCCGGGAAGGCTGGTGGGACAGTGCCCGCATTGGAGCAGGGGCCGCACCGATCAAAACCGCTGAAGGCTGGCTGGAAATTTATCACGGCGCAGACGCACAGCATCGTTATTGTCTCGGAGCGGTCCTGCTCGATTTAAAAGATCCGACCAAAGTGCTGGCGCGCTCGCAGGATCCATTGTTGGAGCCCGTAGCCGATTACGAGAAAACCGGCTTTTTTGGCAACGTGGTATTTACTAATGGTCATCTGGTTCACGGGGATGAAATCACGATGTATTATGGAGCTTCGGATGAAGTGATCTGTGGGGCTAAGTTTTCGGTGGAGGAGATTTTGTCAGGTTTAAAATCTGGAAAAAGTTGAGAAAACCGTTTCAGGCCCACGATTAAAGTCGTGGGTTGAGTTTAACCCACGACTTTAGTCGTGGGCCTGAAAGTGATAAAGTGCCGATCCTAACCGATTTATCGGTTTTCACAAGGATAAGCTCATTCTTCTCCATCAAAATCGTCTAAATTCTCCAATTCATGCAGTTTAATAAATTTCTGGTATTCTTCTTCGAAAGTCATTTTCTTATGGTGTTCCTTCTGTTTTCCAATGTATCCGCGCAGTGTAGAAACCTGAGATTCACTGGTAGAAAATGCGCCAAAGCCAACTTGCCAGGCAAACTTTCGATCCAACAACTTTGACTGATTGATGCTATGGGAAGATGCTCCTTTGACTTGTTTCATTACTTGACGAATAGTCAGATCCGGATGGAGGAGAAATTGCGCGTGAACGTGATCAGCAGTGCCATTAAGACTGTCCAAATGACATTTACATTTCGCAAATTCTTCGCGAATAAATCCGTGAACGGGTACTTCAATTTCAGGAGTAATAACCGCTTCTCGATATTTTACTCCGATGATAGCATGGATCCAGATTTTGATTTTTGAGTGAGACATGATTTGAATTGTGTTTTCAATTTGAATAAATGGTGTTTGTATATTCTTTCAACCCACGACTTCAGTCGTGGGGCGGTGACGGGATCATAATTGGTGTAACCGATTTATCGGTTTTTACCTTAAGCGTTTGATCTGAAACCGATAAATCGGTTAGAAAAAAGAAGATTTGCTCTTACCCACGACTGAAGTCGTGGGTTGAAAAAAAGTACGACTGCTTTTTAAGTCTTATGAAATGCTTTATAAAAATAGTGATTTTCCTGATCCCTTCCAAATTTTTTCATGAACTAATGATCAATTTATCTACTAAACTGACGGCCTTTCGATCATGATGAATAAACTTTCACAAGAATTCCAATTCTTCCGCTCCCATCCACTCGGCATGCGGACCCTCCTGCTCACCAACCTCATCTATGCGCTGGTGATGCCGATAGTTGAATTGTTTGTCGGGGCATATATCATGCGCAATTCTGAGGACATCAGTCTGGTGGTCATTTTCCAGCTGGCGGTGTACACGGGCATTCCGCTTACCTTCATGATTAATGGTTATTTGCTCAATCACTTTCCTGTGGCGCGGATGTATTCTCTGGGCATGTTGCTGAGTGGCGTATCTATGTTTGCCATGATGTCCCTGGATAACCTGGATACGTTCGGGGTCTTTGTGGCGGGCCTGATCATGGGTTTATCTTATGGCTTTTTCTGGGCAAACCGCGATTTTCTGGCCCTGAATACGACCAAGGATGCAAACCGAAACTATTACTACGGTATAGAAACCTTCTTTTATACCGTCACCGGGATCGTTGTGCCGCTGGCTGCCGGGGCATTTATAGCCTCCACGGAGCAAAATGGCTGGTTCAATGGAAACGTCAATGTGGCCTATCATGGACTTACTATCGGGGTGTTTGCACTTTCGGTATTTGCCTCTGTTTTGGTGCATCGCGGCAAGTTTCAGAACCCGAAAAGAGCTCCGTTTCTCTTTTTCAATTTTAACAGACTCTGGAACAAAATGCTCGGACTGGCTGCGCTCAAAGGCGTGGCACAGGGTTATATCGTGACTGCCCCAACCATGTTGATCCTGACGCTGGTGGGTAAAGAAGGATCCCTTGGACTCATTACGAGTATCGGGGCAGCCTTGTCAGCAGTTTTGCTCTATGTTTTGGGGCGTATCACCGGACCGCAGCACCGGCTGATGATCTATGGGATCGGTTGTGGATTGTTCGTGCTGGGCGCTTTGTCCAACGCCGGATTGTATTCAGCACAGGGCGTGATCCTGTTCATGTTGTGCCTGCTGTTTGCCCGCCCACTGCTTGATATCGCTTATTTCCCGATACAGTTAAATGTGATTGATGTGGTAGCCGCGAAAGAAGGCCGCAATGAGTTTGCCTATATTTTCAATCATGAACTGGGCTTATACCTGGGTCGTCTGCTCGGCTGCGGATTGTTCATCATCCTGGCCCGGTATGTCAGCGAATATGTGGCCCTGCGGTATGCCTTGCTGGTGATCGCCTCGGTGCATTTTCTGGGATTTTTTGCCATGAAGGGTATTGTGCGGGATTTGGGGAAACAACAATCTCCTGTAACCCCGGAGGTTTAGCAAACTTTAGAAAAATGCGTGTATACAACATAGGCATCATAGGCTATGGCGGTTTTGGCAAATACCTGCACAATGCCTGGAAGCCACTTGAAAACGTACGGGTGGTAGCCATTGCTGACAAAAATGCGAATGCACTAAACGTCCCAGCCGGGGTAAAAGCCTTTAGCGACTGGCGCACCCTCCTGCTTGAAAAAGAAATTGACGCAATAGCAATCGTCACCGAACCTTCCACCCATGAGGAGATCGCTACAGCCTGCATGGAAGCCGGCAAGCATGTGCTCATTGAAAAACCATTGGCCATTACGCTTTCCGCTGCCGAAAAGATCATTCAGACCCGCGACCGGACGGAAACCGTGGCAGCTATTGATTTCATCATGCGTTTCAACCCGCTTCTACAAGCCATAAGGAGTTTGACGCAACAAGGAGTTTTTGGAAAACTACGAAGGGTGGATGTTGAAAACTATGCCCAGGATGAACAACTTCCACCCGAACATTGGTTCTGGCATCCCGAACGTTCCGGTGGGATACTGATTGAACATGCTGTGCATTTCATCGATCTGGTTCACTTTTTCGCTCCGGCTAAGATCCTGAAAGTGAATGGTTTGAAACATGATCGAAACCCTCAGCAAGAAGATCAGATCATGGCAAATGTGCTCTACGAAGGTGGATTGATTGCAACCCATTACCACTCGTTTGCCCGCCCGGGATTTTTTGAGATTACCAAAATAAAACTGGCCTATGACCTTGCTGATATTGAATTGCAAGGATGGATTCCTCTGGGAGGAACCCTGCGGGCACTGGTCAATCCACAAACGAAAGAAACCTTGCTTGCCTGCCCGTTTTTTGAATGGAGTGAGTCTGTCTCCATAGAAAATGCCGCTGACGAATCGAGACCAAAGGGTTGGGGTGTCTCCGATCTTACTGGGAGCTCAAACCCGAATACCATTTGTGCTGGCGGAATTCCGTACAAGGTCAATGAAATGCTCACTGGTAAATTCCAGATGAACCAATCCAAGCAGGAGGTGTATGCCGACTGTGTCCGGGCATCCTTGCTGGATGTGCTGAAAAAAATTGAAAATCCCGAACATCAACTTACAGCCTCCCTGGAAACTGGATCAGAGAGTTTGGAAGTCGCCGTCCTTGCTACTGAGTCGGCGAGAACACAGCATAAAATACTATGAAGAAATTACACTTATTTATCTTCCTCCTGAGCCTCCTTGCCGCCTGTGCACCGAAGCCCGGATTTACCCCAAAGGCCTCATCTGTTTCTCAACGCGCCATTCCCCGTGTTGAGAAAATGCCCAATCACCCAAAGCCCTACGTTTACAAAGACTGGAAAAAAACCGCGCAGGATTTCGATCATTATGTGTTTGATTTTTCTCAAAAAGGAGATTTCCTGCCCCTGATCTGGTGGGATAAAACCGGCCGGAATTTTCCGGAAAAGACCTTCGGGATATATACTGCCCTGGGCGATGTTCGCATGGGTGGCGCCGTAAACAATGGCGAAAACCACGAAGCACTCGGCGCATTGGGAGCTGTGCTGGGTGCTACCCTTACCGGGATCGATAAAAGTAAACAGGATGGTCATGATTACGTGGCCATGCTGCGCAACTATTTCAATCGCGACAATGGCTGGAATGTGATCATGAATTTCACCAACAAAGGCGCACACATCGGCGGCGGTTATGGCAATGATTTTTGGTACGAAGTACACAACAATGTACTGTTTTACAGCGTCGCGGATCTGTACCCGGAGGAAAAAGACTTTGAAACCATCCAGCGAACCATTGCTGAACAGTTTTATCGTTCAGATTCGATCATGGGCAGCAGTTACAGCTACTCCTATTTCGATTTCAAAGCAATGAAAGGAGGTAAAAGCCATATTCCTACTCAGGAAGATGTGGCTGGTGGTTATGCTTTTGTACTTTACTCCGCCTGGGTAAAATTTGGCGACGCAAAGTATCTCCGCGCTGCCCAAAATGCCCTGAACGTACTTTATAATCAAAAGGAAAACCGATTTTATGAGGCCATGATGCCCATTGCAGCCTATGTCGGCGCGCGTATGAATGCTGAGGCAGGGACTAATTACAACATCGCACGTTTTCTCGACTGGACCTTCGATGGCACGGCAGTCGGGCGCGAAGGTTGGGGCGTATTGGCGGATAACTGGGGCGGTTACGACGTGAGTGGATTGGCCGGCAGCACCGTCCACAACGGCGGCTACGGCTTTCTCATGAATACCTTTGACCTCATGATGCCGCTTTCAGCCCTGGTGCGCTACGACCAAAGCTACGCCCGGGCTGTAGGCAAATGGGCGCTCAATGCCTCCAATGCGGCCCGTTTTTGCTATCCGTATGAAATGCCTGATTCCTTGCAGGCGATCCCGCAGCATAAGGCAGTGACCAAAAATGTGATCGCTTATGAAGGCGTCATTAAGGAATCGGTATATCCACAATTCAAAGGCATCACCCCATTCGCACAGGGCGACGGACCGCTCTGGCACGAGGGCATGCCGCAACAAACCATGTTCTCGGTATACGGCAGTGGCCATGTCGGGTTCTTTGGCGGAACCATTCAGGCGACCAATATTCCGGAGATCCTGCAGATAGATTGTGGCGCCACGGATTTTTATAAAAAGGGCGGGGCATATCCAACCTATCTGTTTTACAATCCGTATCAGGACCTTAAAACGGTCTCTATCAAGGTCGGATCCAAAAGAGTAGACCTGTACGATACAGTCAGCAGAACATTTTTGCAACGGAACGTTCGGGGTACTGTACGTTTCCCCATCGCTGCTGATGCCGCACGGGTAGTTGTGGTCATTCCCGCAGGCGCCAGGATCTCTGTGGAAAATAAGGTTTTGATGGCAGGAGAAACGCCGGTGGATTTTGGGTATGGGCGGTGATAGTTGCTTTCATGACATAACCCCCCCCAATCTCTCCCGCAAAATCTCCGTCTCAATCAAAAAACCATCATGCCCAAATTTGGAATCGAAAGAAAAAAGCTGCGCAGCAGGTAAATACTTTGCCAGCATCTCCTGCTCAAAGGGTGGAATGAGCAAGTCTTTTTGAATCGAAAAAACAAAGGCCGGCATGGTAAGGGTGGCCAAAGCCGCCGGGATGCCACCCCGGCCTCTACCCACGTTGTGTGTGTCGAGAATTTTGGTCAATTGCCAATAAGACTGGCTGTAAAATCGACGCACTAGTTTTTCTCCCTGATATTTCATGTAGCCGGCAGCGCGGAAGCCGTCGCTGCGCTCATCGGTGTCGGTTTGGGTATCTCGGTAAGCTTCGATGGTGCGATAACTCAGGAGTCCGATGGCGCGTGCGGCCCGGAGACCCGCTTGCCCTGAGAGATCCTCATCGTTGGTCCAGCTCGGGTCTGCCTCAATGGCCATTCGCTGGCTTTCGTGGATGGCAATGGCCCAGGCCGATTCCCGGGCGGCGCAGACCAGCAGCGCAATTTTTTTGATCTTTTCGGGAATTAAAAAGGCCAGTTCCAGCACCTGATGCCCACCGCAGGAACCGCCCATACACAAGGCAATGGACTTAATACCAAGATATTGGCGCAATATATCCTGCGAGCGGGCGATGTCGCGGATGCTCACAAGCGGGAAGTCTGTGCCATAGGCTTTGCCCGTGGCCGGGTTGATACTCCGCGGCCCCGTGCTTCCATAACAGGAGCCGATCATGTTGGCGCAAACGATGAAATACTTTTCAGGATCGAACACATTTCCCGGACCAAATAAGCCCGACCACCAATCGGAGACATCGGAATTGGCGGTGAGTGCGTGGCAGACCCAGATGACATTCGAACGCTCGGGGTTGAGGGTGCCGAAAGTATGAAATCCCAGCGTTAGTTCAGGCAGGTGGCCGCCGTTTTCCAGGGGGAAAGTCTCCTGAGATTTAAAGTACTGCAGGTTGGGGATAGGTATTGGGAGTGTGAAAGCGGAGTAGGATGCCGCTAGAGCATCTAATGTATTTTCAAGCATTAACCTTAATAAATGACTTAGAGATCTGCGATATAAGCGAAAACAGCTTGTAAATGCACTTTTTGAAGGCGGGGATGGTTCGCAAAAAGCATTTCTTCGGTCCAGCCATTGGCCAACCTATCCACCAAATACTCCACGGAGAGGCGGGTATCTTTAATGGTTGGTTTCCCGAGTAAAACTTCAGGATCAGAAACGATATGATCTCTCCAGTTCATAATGAGTGTTTTTGTTGCAAAATTAAGCATTTATTGCCTGATTCAAATCCCCAAAAATATCCTCTAAATGCTCCAAACCCACCGAGATCCGGATCAAACCATCGGTGATACCCGCAGCTCCCCGGGCTTCCTTCGTAAGTTTGGCATGCGTAGTGGAAGCAGGATGCGTAGCAATGGTGCGTGTATCACCCAGATTCGCAGAAAGCGAAAACATCTTCAGGTTATCCAGAAACTTTCGCCCGGCCTCCAGGCCACCTTTGATCTCAAAAGCCACCAATCCGCCCCCTTGTTTCATTTGCCTGCGGGCAATTTCGTTTCCGGGGTGACTGCTCAAAAACGGATAGATTACCCTTCCCACCCTGGCGTGGTTTTCCAGATAATGGGCTAGTTTTTCTGCGTTTTCGCAGTGCCGGTCGAGTCTTACTGCCAGGGTTTCCAGGCTTTTGGACAAGACCCAGGCATTGAAGGGCGACAGCGAAGGGCCTGTGGAACGGCAGAATTTGCGCACTTCGGCCACCAGGTCCTTTTCACCGCAAACGACTCCGCCCAAAACGCGTCCTTGACCGTCAATGTATTTTGTAGCCGAATGCGTGATCAGATGCGCCCCGAATTTTTGAGGCTGTTGCAAATAGGGGGTGGCAAAGCAGTTGTCTACATTCAGGAGCAGGCCATTTTTTTTGCAAAACTCCCCGGCAAACGCCAGGTCAATCACATCTAGTCCCGGATTGGTGGGTGTTTCCAAAAACAGCATCCGTGTATTGGGACGAACCAGGCTTTGCCAGGTCTCCGGCCGGTTCCCGTCCACAAAATCCGCTTCAATGCCCCACTTGGGCAAATAGTAATTGACGATCGTGTGGGTCGAACCAAATACCGCTCTGGCACAAAGCAGGTGATCGCCCTGATCCAGAAATGCCATGAAAGAAGCGAACACAGCCGCCATTCCACTGGCTGTGGCAAAAGCATCTTCCGTGCCTTCCAGTGCAGCCATTTTTTCTTCAAACTCTCGCACCGAAGGATTGGTGAACCGGCTGTAAATATTGCCCTCCTGCTCATCGGCAAACATCGCACGCATTTGCTCGGCATCCTCAAAAACGAAGCTGGAACTTGGGAAGATCGGTGTGCTGTGCTCCCGATGTTGGGTGCGTTCGGTTTGGAGGCGGATGGCGAGGGTTTCGAAATGCATCTTTGTATGGATTTGTGGAAGTGGGGATTGGGTTAATTGTGGATTTGGGGATTTGTTGTGCCAGCGCCTGGCATTCGAATTTTCTTGGCGGCGATTTGAATATCAAGCTCTGGCACAACAAATCCCCAAATAACCGCATCACCGAACAATTTCAAACGACCACGTAATCTCGGCTGTTTTGGACAACATGGCTCCGACGGAACAGTATTTTTCAGTGGAGAGCCGGATGGCTTTTTCGGCACTTTTTTCGTTCAGGTCTCCGGTCAAAATATAGTGGAGATGGATCTTTCGGAATACTGCGGGCACTTCATTCGATGTCCGTTCGCCATTGGCTTCTACCCGAATATCGGTGAGTGGCTGCCGCATTTTTTTAAGCAAATGCACCACGTCAATTCCGCTGCAGGAGGCATGCGCCATGAGTAAAAGCTGCATCGGCCGGGGGGCCTTGCCTTCGCCGCCTACCTCCGGCGAACCGTCTGTTTCGACACTCAGGCCCTCTTCGGTGGTGCATTGGAAGTGAACTGCTTCGTTGAGTCTTTTTAGTTCGATTTTCATATGTTAGTTCTATTGCTACCCCATTTATGTGAATAAACCACGAAGCGCCCTTTTCGCAAACTACTTTCCGCCAGGTATAAAAGCCCCGGCGGGGAGCAGATATTTTTAGGCCGCATTCCGCGCGGCATTGATGATCCCGAACATAGCCCGTAATACCAGGATCCGGTAGGTTTCATGTGCTTCGGGACTTAAATCCTCCAGCTCAAGTTTCTGTAGTCCAAACTGTTGTATCGTGATGAGGGGCAATACAATGTCCTCTCGAAGGCTGATACTGTTTTTGGAGGCTATGTTTTCTGCCAGCAGATCGCTTTCGCCGGATATTTCCTTCAGACTGCGGAGCGTGCGTTCGTACTCCTCATAAAGCATGTGCCAAAACTCCGCAAACTGCGGGTGTTCCCCAATATACCGCGTCACATCGAAATTGGATTTGGAGAGCGATTGCATCGAGTTTTCCAACAGCGTACGGAAAAACAAAGAGTGCTGGTAAAGCCGCCGCATTTCGCTTCCGCGGTTTTTCAAAAACTCCTCCATCGCGCTTCCAAGGCCGTAATATCCCGGCACATTCTGCTTCATTTGCGCCCAGGCGCCTACGAACGGAATGGCGCGCAGGTCCTCAAATTTCATCCCACCCTCGCCGCTGCGTTTGGTGGGTCGACTGGCGATATTGCTGTCGCCATACCATTTCAAGGGCGTCATTTTTTCCAGATACGGCACAAAATCGGGATGGTTTTTCAATTTTAAATAAGCCTCGTAGGCAGCATCGGCCAGTTCGTCCAGTAGCAAGTGGTCTTCCAGACTCAGATCACGGGAATGTTTCCGATCCAGATGATTTTCCAGTCCGGCGCTCAAAAGTCGTTCTATGTTAAAAGTGGCGGCTGCAATGGTTCCATAGGTACTGCTCACGGTCTGGCCCTGGATGGTAACCTGGATGGCTTTGTTTTCAATATCCTGCCCGTGCGCGGCGTAATAGCTGGCATTGTTGCCGCCGCCACGTCCGGGCGGGCCGCCGCGTCCGTCAAAGAAAATGACCGTGATACCGAGTTCGCGACTGACCCGGGTGAGCGCTTCTTTGGCCCGGTAAATGCTCCAGTTGGCGCGCAAATATCCGCCATCTTTGGTGCCATCCGAAAAGCCGAGCATGATGTGCTGCGTCTGGCCCCGACTGGCGAGGTGCGCTGCATAATGCGTATTGGTGTAGAGTTGCCGCATGATATCGTCACAAATGGCGAGATCGTCAATAGTCTCAAACAGCGGTACGATGTCGAGCGAAGGACTTTCTTCCCAGGTCAGATTGGCCAGGGCCAGTACTTCGGCCACGTTCAGGGCGCTTTGGCAATTGGAAATGATATACCGGTGACTACCCAGTTCGCCGTTTTTCTGCTGAATGTCGCGGATGGCAGTGAACGAGCGAAGGGTTTCTTTGACAAAAGGATCGGAAAAATCATTTTCATCCAAAGTATAATGGGTGCTCAGCAAGCGGTTGATCTGCGTGTTTTCATCCGCCTGAAAAAACTCCTCCGCGTTGTAACCATGTGGTTTTTCATGCCAGGTTTGCATAATGGCTTTCCAGACCTCACTGTGTTTTCGGCTATCCTGACGAACATCCAGGCTGGCAAAATAAAAGCCAAACACCCTGATTTTCAGGATAAAACGATCTAAATCTTCCTGAAAAAGCGCCTGATGCTCCAAAATGAGTCTGGTTCGCGCCAGCATCAATTCATCCAGCAGATCCTGGCATCTTAGATAGCCGTTGTTTTTAACAGGGTTATAAAGGGTGTTAAAAATTTTCTCTTCTGCACCCGCGATGAGCTCCTCGACGCCCCGGAAGGTGAGGCGGCGTTTCAATTGTTTGATGTCGCGATAATAGCCACGGAGCACGGCGTCCCGAAGGCGGTCTGCGACCAGTCTGGTGGTATCGGCGTTTACAAAAGGGT
Organism: Saprospiraceae bacterium; assembly: GCA_044350425.1. Taxonomy (GTDB): domain Bacteria; phylum Bacteroidota; class Bacteroidia; order Chitinophagales; family Saprospiraceae; genus M3007. Next base: position 42,626 of record JBILHS010000015.1, read on the forward strand.
TGCCATCGCGGTCGCCACCCGGCCAAAAGCCGAGGGCCAGCAGGCGGGGGTTTTCAAAGGTCGTCACATCCTCCTCGAGTTCACGCAGGATGCGGTACAAGACATCCGGGAGCGTGTGGTAGAATACATGCTCCATATACCAGCCCAGACTGAGTGCTTCTTCGTAGGGGGTAGGTTTTTCCCGGTTCACGAGGGTGGTACGGCCCAATTGCATCAGGAGCAGTCGAATATTTTCCAATTGATGTTCGTGTATCTCCTTGCCCAGGTCATTGATGATGCCAAGCACCTTGCCGGGATAAAATTGGGTGGGGTGAGCTGTCAACACCAGGCGCAGGCTGAAGTGACGAATCTTCTCGATCAGCGTTTTTTTTACGACCTCCGTTGATCCGTAGCTGTTGAGCAGATATTTCATCGAGCCCGGACCATTCATATCGTGGGTCTGTTCAAAAAGAGAATCTTCCACAGAATCGAACAGAACTACCTGACGTTCAATATATTGTATGAAATAGCGCAACAGCTTATGCCGGGCTTCCCCGTCTGCATCTGCGGCGTATTCATTCCAGAAGGACTCTACCAGTTCTTGTGGGCTTTTGCCGAGTTTATATCCGGCCTCACAATGCTGTGAAAACAGGGCCAGGAGCGTGCCGGTCTCCTCAATCTCATCAAAAGGCAGACTTAGAAACAGGCTGTTGTAGGTATGATAGGGCAGTGCTGCGGGGGAGTTGAACTGGATCATTGGATAAAGGTCGGGTTTTCTGAAGACATGTGCAGACCTGCATTTATCTTTAACCAGGCAGTAAATCCTGTAAGGTCTTTTTTTCCAATACGTCTAATACAGCATCCCGGGCTTCTGCAAATAAGTCCTTTATCTGGCAATGATCCGGGTCACAGGTTTCGCATGGTTGGTAAAAATAAAGGCTGACACAGGGTAGCATGGCAATGGGGCCGTCAATCACACGGATCACATTGGCTACCGTGGTCTGGTCAGGCGGTTCCTTCAAAAGATATCCCCCTCCTTTTCCTTTTTTACTTTCGAGGATGTCGGCTTTCCGCAATTCCAGCAGTATATTTTCCAGAAACTTAAGTGGGATATGTTTTTTTTCAGCGATCTCGCTGATCAGGACAGCACCTTGGGTGTAACGCGCAGCGAGGTACTCTAATGCCTTGATCGCGTATTGGGCTTTTTTAGATAGCATACAGATGATGGAAAATATTAGTCTACTTTTTTAGTAGACTAAAACAAAGATGTACCTTTGCTTTTGCTATACTTGACGGAAGTGGTTTGCGAAAAAGGTGAGCTGCTTGCCCTATTCACCGGGTGACTCAAAGTGACCCGGTGATAAACCATGAATCCCTTTTTTGCAAACCACTTCCGTCAAGTATAAAAGCTATTGCAGAGGCAAGGTAAGGACTTCCACTTTCCGCCAGGCATAACGTTCCATTTTCAACCTTTAACCATTCAAAATATGAGCCTTCGTTTAGGAGACATCGCCCCCAATTTTACCGCCCAAACCACGGAGGGTGAAATTGATTTTTACGAATACCTCGGCACTGGCTGGGGTATTCTGTTTTCGCACCCTGCCGATTACACCCCTGTTTGCACCACTGAGCTCGGCAGGACCGCAGCGCTGCAGGAGCAATTTCACCAACGCAATACCAAAGTGCTGGCAGTGAGTGTGGATGCGCTGGACCGGCATGCCGGATGGGTAAGAGACATCAATGAGACCCAACATGTGACGGTAGATTTTCCGATCATCGCTGATCCCGAACGCAAGGTGGCTACCTTATATGATATGATCCACCCGAATGCGTCCGAAAATTTCACAGTTCGCTCGCTTTTCATCATTGGGCCGGACAAAAAACTTAAATTGAGTCTTACCTATCCGGCTTCAACAGGCAGAAATTTCCATGAAGTACTGCGCGTATTGGATTCTTTGCAGTTGACAGCCAATTACAGCGTAGCTACCCCAGCGGACTGGAACCAGGGTGAGGATGTGATCGTGGTGCCAGCTGTTTCAACCGAAGATGCGATCAAGAAATTTCCGAAAGGGCTGCGGGTGATCAAACCTTATCTTCGGTATACGCCACAACCGAATTTGCCAGAATAGGGAATCCCTAGATCAGACTACTGGACATTTTGACATTGGAGGTTAGACTTGATTCCGCAAGTGCATGATTTTCACTTTTTCAGAGCGCAAGTCCAACGTCCAGCGTCAAAATGTCCCGCAGTCCGGCTTAAGAATTGAATTTCTCCTGATACATTTTAAAGCTTTCCTGCAGGATTATAATAGCGGTTTGTCTGTCCAGAAAATCCTCCACAACCACTGTTTTATGCTCCAGCTTTTTGTAGTCTTCGAAGAAACTTCTCATTTCTGAAATGAAGTGCGCAGGGAGTTCGGAAATATCGTTGATGTGACTCACACTCGGGTCGCCTGCAGACACTGCTATTATTTTGTCATCCGCTTCTCCATTGTCGAGCATTCGCATTACTCCAATTACCTTGGCAGGAACAATACACATTGGAACGACGTCAATTTGTGACAAAATCAGGATGTCCAAGGGGTCTTTGTCTTCACAGTAGCTCCGTGGAATAAAACCATAATTTGCCGGGTAATAAACGGAAGAGTAAAGTACTCTGTCAAGACGCAACAGTCCGCTTTCTTTGTCCAGTTCGTATTTGGCTCTGGTTCCTTTTGGAATTTCAATGATTCCATTGACAATGTCAGGCAAATCATCGCCAGGTGAAACGTCATGCCAGGGGTTGAATTTATTTTTCATAGAATATCACATGGGGCCCATGGTTGTGGGTCCTTATAATGTAAAAGTAGACAAAAAAATGGACGATGACAGCCGTCGCGCGGCGAAATATTTATTGATCGATCGCTCCTGTAACCAATGCAACCGCAATGGTGCCTCCCAACCGCGCATTGTTCAGCACCAGTTCGATGTTGGTTTCCAGACTCCGCCCCCCGGTAAGGTGTTCAATTTTAGCCAGCAGATAGGGCGTTGTAGCTTTTCCGCGGATCCCTAATCTTTCAGCTTCGGAAACAGCTTCCACAATGGTCTTTTCCATGAGATCGGCGTCCAGTTGCCAGGCTTCCGGGACCGGGTTGGCGATCAGTGCGCCGCCCCGGGGATCTATTTCCCACTTGGTTTTCAATAAATGCGCGATCTCCGGGGCGCTATCCAATTTAAAATCCACACCAAAGCCGCTGTTCCGGGTATAAAAGGCTGGAAACGCCGCAGTCTGGTAGCCAATCACGGGCACGCCCATCGTTTCAAGGTATTCCAGGGTAAGGCCCAGGTCAAGGATACTTTTTGCTCCGGCGCTGATGACAGCCACCGGTGTATGCGCGAGTTCCTGCAGGTCTGCCGAGATATCCATGGTCGTAGCAGCCCCGCGATGCACGCCGCCAATGCCACCGGTTGCGAAAATGCGAATGCCGGCCAGGTGCGCGATGATCATGGTAGACGCCACTGTGGTAGCACCGTGTTTGCCCTGACTGACCAGGTACGAGAGGTCGCGCCGACTGGCTTTGGGAATGCCCGAACCTGCCTTGCCGAGGAGCTCAATTTCGTCCGGACTCAGCCCGGCACGGAGTTTTCCGCCGATAATTGCACAGGTTGCAGGGACTGCGCCCGCTTCGCGCACAATTTTTTCTACCAATAAAGCAGTTTCTACATTCCGCGGAAAAGGCATCCCGTGGGCGATAATTGTGCTCTCCAGGGCCACCAGAGGCCTTTTTCCCTGCAAAGCAGACCGCACTTCGGGGGAGGTGAAAAGATGTTGATTCAACATTGATAAAATTTTTCGTGCGCAAAGGTTGCTAATTTGAAGATACAGAAATTATCTTTGCACCCGCTTTTGGAAAAAAGCACTGTTAAATGTCTCATTAGCTCAGTTGGTTAGAGCGGCGGACTGTTAATCCGTAGGTCCAAGGTTCAAGTCCTTGATGGGACGCATAAGCCACTCCGAAGTTTTCGGGGTGGCTTTTTTTTGAGCTATGTATTTCGTTTACATACTTTTTTCTGAAGGATTCGATAAGTACTATATTGGTCAAACTAATTCTTTGGAGCACCGTTTGGAACGTCACAATAATTTGACCTGACCAACACTTATACGTCCAAATATCGTCCATGGATGCTTGTCGCATTTGTGGAAATTGGATCGGGTCGAGGAGACGCAATGAAAGTTGAACGGCGATTAAAAGCCATGAAATCCAAAAAAAACACTAGCTAATTTTGCTGAAAACCCGGAAAAATTAGTAGAATTTGCCCAAAGAGTTCTTTCCGTGTCACATTCCCCTGATTGACTACATTGACCACATTGACCACATTAAAAAATTGACCACATTCAACAATGAGTCTTCTAACCGTAGGTACCGTCGCATTTGACGACATCGAAACCCCCACAGGCCGGGCTGAAAAAGTAGTAGGCGGCGCCTGCACGTACATTTCTCTGGCAGCATCCTATTTTGTCAATCCGGTACGGGTAGTATCAGTGGTCGGCGATGATTTTCCGGAAGCAACGCTGGATTATCTGCGCTCCCGAGGGGTAGATCTCGAAGGCCTGCAGGTTAAACACGGCGAAAAGTCCTTCTTCTGGGCGGGGCGCTACCACAGCAATTTCAATAGCCGTGATACCCTCGACACCCAATTGAATGTGCTGGCCAACTTCGATCCAATTTTACCGGAGAGTTACCGGCAAAGCGACTATCTGATGTTGGGCAACCTTACGCCTCAGGTGCAGATGCGCGTGCTGGAGCAACTTACCCACAGACCCAAGCTCGTAGCCCTGGATACCATGAATTTTTGGATGGACATCGCTTTGGCCGATCTTTTAAAAGTGGTCGAAAAAGTAGATGTACTCACCATCAACGACGAAGAGGCACGCCAACTTTCAGGCGAACACTCTTTACTGAAAGCCGCTAAAGTGATCCATGAAATGGGGCCTAAGTACCTGATCATCAAGAAAGGGGAACACGGAGCACTGCTTTTCCACCGTGGTCAGATCTTCTTCGCACCCGCACTTCCGCTGGCTGAGGTCATTGACCCTACCGGCGCAGGAGACACCTTTGCCGGAGGTTTCATGGGCTGGATCGCCAAAACAGGGGATACTTCTTTTGAAAACATGAAACGCGCCGTGATCTATGGCTCGGCCATGGCCTCTTTTTGTGTTGAAAAGTTCAGCATTGACCGTTTGAAGGGACTCACGCCGGCCATGATCGATCACCGGGTAGAGCAGTTTTCCGAGTTGGTGCGGTTTTAATTAGCGCTTTAAGCATCTGTTATTTGACAAAACGGATGAACCTGTGTTTATCTGATGCATCTTTGTAGTCTCTCAGAGGCTGTTTGCCTTTGCCTCTCCTTCAGGTGTTTATTTCTGCACTCCTTTTTTAGGAGCAAAACGCTAATATTTTGAATGAAACCCCACAGCAACCAATCCCTCTGGGTGAAGCCGAAAGCCAGAAATTTGTCCGCTCCATGCGCCTTTCCCGAATGTTGCTGCCCATTGCTTTGGGGCTGGCAGGGGTAGGGTACTTGTTTTATAAGCAATTCGATATTGAAAAATTCCGGGAGATCGCATGGACAGCCCATGCATTTATCTGGATCGGTATGGCCTTCCTGCTGCTGCTGCTCAGGCATTTTTTTTATGCACTCCGACTGAAAATTTTGACGGGAGGGGACTATTTCACCTGGCGAAAATGCCTGGAACTGATCGTGATCTGGGAATTCAGCGGGGCGCTCACCCCCACCAGCAAAGGCGGGCCCTTTGTGATGCTGTTTGTGCTGGCCCAGGAGAAAGTACCAGCTGGCCGCACCGCTGCCGCGATCTTTTACACAATGATCTGTGATACAGGATTCTTCGTTATTCTGATGCCGATCTTGTTGGCCATCTATGGTCCGCCGATGTTGTACCCGGGCATGAAATCCTTTTCAGATCAAAATCTGGCCTCGCAGGTCATGTTCTTCACCTATGGGATGATGGTGATTTATTGGTCGGTTTTGATGTTTTTTGTTTTTATCAGGCCACAATATGCCAAAATCAGTCTGACCTGGCTGTCGCGACTACGCTTGCTGAAAAGATTTGCCCCGAAACTCACGCTGTTGGGGGAGGAATTTGAACTCGCTGCAACTGAAATGCGGCAACAAAATGCGGGCTACCACATCCGGGTCATCCTGTGCGCCCTGGGTTCCTGGACCAGCAAATTTTTGATGATCAATTGCCTGATCATTGCCATTGTTCCGGGCACTCTGATCGATGGCAGCACGCAAGCCTTCATTTATGCCCGCCTGGTCGCCATGTTTATCATCATGGCATTCAGCCCGACACCGGGCGGCGCAGGCCTGGCGGAGATCGCGCTGGCAGGTTTCATTTCAGATTATGTACCCCAGGGGATCGGATTGGTGGTGGCCTTGCTTTGGCGGGGAATGGCCTATTATGGCTACCTGATCGCGGGTGCTCTGGTGGTGCCAGGCTGGATCGCGGCCAGGGTAAGTGCACGGAAAAATGCATTAACATGAGCTTTTGAACCTTTATCCGTGCAGTTTTGTCTGATTCATAAAATGCTACGCTATAAATCAACGTTTGTGCGCCTGAAGGCACTTACTTTTGCAATGGGTTTCCCAAATTTAATAAGCACATGAAAGTTCAATTGTTGCGCTTAGTCGCATTTGCCCTCTTGCTTTTCGGCTGCAGCCTGAACGAGCTGCATGCGCAAAGTCCTGATCCTAATCTGGCAAATCAGTATTTTTCAGACGGTGAGTTTGAAAAGGCAGCCGCTTTGTACGGGCAATTGGTAGAAAAAGAACGTCGAAGCGACTATTATTTTACCCGCTATATAGACTGCCTGACCAAACTGGAAAAATGGGACGAGGCAGAAAAATCCGTCAAAAAGCAGATCAAAGATCAGCCGGAAAACAATGGATTATATGTCACTTATGGCAGTATTTTTGAGGAACAAGGCAAAGATGAGGAGGCTAATGTGCAATACCAACGTGCCATTGACAAGATGGCAAGCGACTATGCAGCGGTTCTTCGCTTAGCCAATATGTTTCTGGGGGATTCCAAATATGATCTGGCGATCAAAACCTACGAGCGGGGTGCTGTGCTGACCAAAGACCCCAATCGATTTTCCTATAATCTGGGTGACCTTTATCGCCGCAAGGGAGAACCGGTGAAAATGACGGAGCAATACCTGAATTCGCTGGCTTCTGACCCCGGAAAACTCCCCTCGCTTCAGACCATTTTCGCCCGTTCACTGGGGCCCGAAGATATGGTGGAATTGCAAACCCAACTGTATGTCCGCATTCAGGAAAACGAAAATCCTGATTTTGTAGAATTGCTCGCATGGTCGTTTGTGCAACGGAAGGATTTTAAAAGCGCCCTGCGGCAATACAAAGCCCTGGATAAACGCCTCAGCGAGAGCGGCCAACGCATCATGCGGGTGGCCGACGAGGCTGCGGAGGCACGGGATTTTGAAACAGCGATCGCTGCTTATGAATACGTAATTCTGGATAAAGGCCAGACCAGCCCATTCTTTTACGACGCCAAACGCGAGGCCATGCAGTGCCGCCGCCGGAAGGTCACAGAGGGATTTAATTACACGCAACAAGACCTGACCACCCTGGAATCTGAATATGAGTCTTTCTTGTCCCAATATGGCAAAAACCACCTGAGTTCCTCCATCATCATGCAATTGGCTGAATTGGAGGCACTGTATCTGAGGAACCTGCCGAAGGCTATTGCATATCTGGAAGAACTCAAGCTGATGCCCGGTTTGCGTCAGGATGTTATGGCGCGGCTAAAAATTAACCTGGGCGACTATTATCTGATGAACGGCGATATCTGGGAAAGTACCTTGTTGTATAGTCAGGTAGACAAAGCTTTCAAGGAGGACACCATTGGTCAGGAAGCGCGGTTCAAGAATGCCAGGCTTTCTTATTTCAATGGCGATTTCCAATGGGCTCAGGCGCAATTCGACATTCTCAAGTCGGCTACGTCGAAGCTTATCTCTAATGATGCACTCGACCTTTCTGTGTTCATTATGGACAACCTGAACCTGGACACCACTTCCGATGCCATTTCGCTCTATGCAGCGGCAGAACTTTTTGTCCTGCAGAACCGCTATGAAGATGCTTTCCTCAAGCTGGATACCCTGGCTACCCAATTCCCGGAACACTCCCTGCAGGATGATATTCTCTATTTGAAAGCAAAGATCTGGGACAAACAACGCGACTATGCCAAGGCTATCCCGTTGTACCAGGAGGTGGCCGATAAATACAAGGAAGATATCCGCGCCGACAATGCGCTTTTTGCCCTAGCCGAGATCTACGAACTAAAATTGAATGATCTGGAAAAGGCCAAAGAGATCTATGAAAAGATATTCCTCGACTACTCTGGCAGTGTTTATGCGGTGGATGCCCGCAAAAGGTTTAGGGTTTTGAGGGGAGATAAGGTGCAGTAGCGGGGCATTTAAAGTAAAATTGGAAGCCAGCCTCTAAGGAATTTTTCCAAACTTTGCCCCTTGAAACAGGAGTGTTCCCGAATTTTGGCAGTTGAGCTTGATTGCAAAAATCCGGGATCACTCCTGCTTTATTTCAAATTAATCAGGCTACGGCCCATTGTAAGGCCCTCCTTCGGTAAATCGATGGCGGGTAAAAGCGTACTACGTACATCATGGCAGATATCTTCGAAAAAGTCGAACAAGTCCTTGCAGAAATAGCCACCCAATCGCCAGCAAATGCGGCAGAATTGGAAAGCTTTCGTATCCAATACCTTGGCACCAAAGGCCTGATCAAGAGCCTGATGGAAGAAATGCGCAACGTGCCCAATGAGCGCAAACGCGACTTCGGGCAGCTCATGAATCGCCTCAAACAAGAGGCTGAAGCCAAGCACGATGCGCTCAAAGAAAGTTTCGAAAGTCAATCGCAGGGGGCTGCTGCACAGGCCATCGACCTCAGCGCTCCCGGCGAACCGCTTCCGCTGGGCTCCCGTCACCCGGTAGCGGTGACCATGAATAGAATCGTAGATATCTTCACCCGTATGGGTTTTAGCGTCGTAGACGGCCCGGAAATAGAGGACGACTGGCACAACTTCACGGCCATGAACACGCCGGAAGATCACCCGGCCAGGGATATGCAGGACACGTTTTACGTGGTGGATGCGCCGGGCATGCTGTTGCGCACCCACACCTCGCCCGTACAAGCCCGCGTGATGGAAAAACGGCAGCCGCCGATCCGAATCATCGCTCCGGGACGGGTATATCGGAACGAGACGATCTCTACGCGCTCTCACGCGCAATTCCACCAGGTAGAAGGGCTATACATTGACGAAGGTGTGTCGTTTGCTGATCTGAAGCAGACCTTGCTGTACTTCGCGCAGGAGATGTTTGGTGCGACGAAGATCCGGTTGCGGCCTTCATTTTTCCCATTCACAGAGCCCTCTGCGGAGATGGACATTTGGCTGGGTACGGAAACAGAAAAAAATGCCCGTCTGACCAAAGGCACCGGCTGGCTGGAAATACTCGGTTGCGGTATGGTAGACCCACAGGTGCTTGAAAATTGCGGCATCGATTCTAAAAAATACAGCGGCTTTGCGTTCGGCATGGGCATAGAACGCCAGGCTTTGCGGTTGTACGAGATCGGCGATATCCGCTTGTTGTTTGAAAATGATGTGCGCTTTTTGAGGCAGTTTTCTGCAGCGATGTAATTTTTTAACGGGGCTGTCTCAAATAGGGATTTCTAAATTTCAGCGAGAAATAATTTGTTGAATTATCACGATTGAAACCTATAAGGTTTTTAAAACCTTATAGGTTTTCCTTCAATTCAAATTAATTATCGCAATAAACACGAAATCTGTTCTTTTGAGACACCCCCATTAAAGCCACCAAAATCTACCGCGCCCGGTATCCCCGCATCGCATAATACAAAATATACAGGTAGCAAGGCAGCATCAACACCGGAAACGCCGCCTGGTACCCAATGCTTTTTTCCAGCAAACCATACACCTGCGGGATGATCGCGCCGCCCGCAATACCCATCACCAGCCAGGCAGAACCAATCTGCGTGAATCGCCCCAGGCCATTGATCGCCAAGGGAAAAATGGCCGGCCACATAACTGCATTGGCCAGACCTAGCAGCGCAATACAAGAAACCGCTGTTGAACCCGTCGTGAAATAAGTCAATACCGTGAGCAAGGCGCCCAGTATGGCCGAATACTTTAGGAAATCCTGTTGCGCAATGTATTTCGGGATCAAAAGAATGTTCAGCACATAGCCCAGCAACATGGCTGCCAGGGTGAACGTGGTAAAATACTTGGTCTGGTCGAGGTCAAAACCCAAAGATTTCCCATAGATACCAATGACATCGCCAGCCATCACTTCTGCGCCGACGTACACGAAGATCGCGATCGCGCCCATCACCAGATGCGGGAATTGCCACACGTTGGTACGTCCGGCGGCAAGTTTGGTCTGGGCTTCATCTCCGGAATCAGCAGTGGTATCAATTTCAGGAAGGGAAGATCGACGGATCATCTGGGCCAGTACCGCCAGCACGATGGCCATCACCATGTAGGGTGCAACCACCCGACCGGACAATTGGTTGAGCAGGTCAGTTTTAACCGCTGCATCGGTGGCCGCATTGATCTGTGTTTCGATGGCGGTTGCATTTTTCAATACAATACTGCTCAGGATCAGCGGACTCAGAATACCTGCTACTTTATTGCAGATGCCCATGATGCTGATACGCTGTGCCGCGCTATCGATCGGCCCGATAATGCTGATGTAAGGATTGGAGGCGGTTTGCAACAAGGCCAGTCCCATACCCTGAACAAAAAGTCCCAGCAAAAACAGCGGAAAAGCCCTGGCCTGTGCTGCAGGAATAAAGATCAGACAGCCCACCGCCATGACCAGGAGTCCCCAGGCCATGCCGTTTTTGAATCCGGTAGTTTTTAGAATTTTGGAAGATGGAATTGCGAGGAAAAAGTAGCTGATGTAAAACGCGAAAGTGACGAACAGGGCCTGTAAAGTGTCCAGTTCACAGGCCAGTTTCAGAAAAGGAATCAGGGTGCCGTTTAGCCAGGTGACAAAGCCAAAAATGAAGAAGAGCAGGCCGATGATGCTGATCTGGTAAAGATAGCTGCTGCCACGGGTGGTAGAATTTTGCATAGGTTAGTCGTTTTGCGTTGGAAGGTAAAGGGGGCAAGTTAGTAGGTTGGGATTGACTTTGTTTGAATTTTTTGGGATACAGTAACGCTTGTTACCTTGCTTCCTTAAAACCACATTCCCCATGCTTGAATCTTCTGTTGAAATTGGTGCAGAGATCTTTTTCGGTCTGGTTAAAAAGGCCTATTCCGGCCTATCTGGTTATGCACAGGAGCACGATTTTTTCAAAACAGCTACCCGTAAATACATCAAAAACCTGCGCGAAGACTTTGGCGAAGTGCGGGTGCTGGGCATGAAAGAACGTGTGCCGCTCGAAAGTCTTTATGTTCGCGCCAATGTGCTTGAAAAACTCCAGGTCCGCTCTGGTGTTCTGCCTGAGGAAATGGAACAGAATCGTGCCATGTTCCTTTCGGCCTTTGGAAAAACGCTTGAAACGGTGGACGGAGAGGAGGTTATTAATAAAAATGAAAACCTAATCGTCCTCGGAAAGCCCGGCGCAGGTAAGACCACCTACCTGAAATACCTGACGCTGCGCATGACCTCAAAGGACAAAGACAGCAAAATCAAACAGCGCAGGTTGCCGATTTTTATCACGTTGCATGAGTTTGCCAAAAGCGGAAAGTCCCTGCTGGATTACATGGTGGAGCAGTTTGGGCTTTGTGGTTTTGAGGATGCCAAACCCTTTATTGAGCGAATGCTTTCCAATGGAGATTGTATGGTGCTGCTGGATGGTCTCGATGAGGTGAGTCGGGAAACGAACCTGGATGCTGTGATTCAGGAAGTGACCGATTTCACGCGTCGTTATCGGGAGAGCCGGTTTGTGGTGAGTTGCCGTGTAGCAGTGTACAACCACTCGTTTCCAAAGTTCAAAGAAGTGGAAATTGCTGATTTTAACAAAGCGCAGATTGAAGACTTTGTTGGCAAATACTTTCAAAAGGAACCTGAAACAGGGATGGAATGCTGGGGAAAGCTGCAAGAAACCCAGCCCTTGTTAGAAATGGCTTCTGCTCCTTTGCTGCTTACTTTGCTTTGTATCACTTACGACGAGCGACAGGATTTTCCGGCCAATCGCGCCTTGCTTTATGGTCGGGCTATGGATGCACTGCTCAACCGATGGGATGCTTCAAGGCGAATCAAGCGGGACAAATTATACAAGGATCTGGACGAACCGCGACTACTTAACCTGCTTTCGCGTTTGGCAGCAGGCTATTTTGAGGAAAACATTTACTTTTTCAGAGAAGAAGACCTGCACCGCCAGATCGGCAATTTTCTAGTCGATCAATTTGGAGAAGAGGCTCGAACTAAAGGCGCTTTGGTCTTACAAGACATTGAGCAGCATTATGGGTTGATTGTACGGCGCTCGCAGTACGCTTTTTCGTTTTCGCATTTGACTTTTATGGAGTATTTCACGGCCCAGTATGTGGTGGATAAAGCCTTGGGCGGTTCTGTGAACGGGTTGATTGAAAGCCATTTTCGCGAGGACCGCTGGCTGGAAGTTTTTGTACTCACTGCGGGGAAATTGGGGCATGGTGCTGACGAATTCCTTTTGAAATTGCAAAGGAAGAACAGGGAGATAATTCGTGAAGTGCCGGAGTTGGAAACCTTGTTGCAGGCAATTCAGGCCGCGATTCTTCCAAGGGATAGCAATTATTCAAAGGAGGGAAGGGAGGCTATGGGAGTAGTGCTTGCACTAGGTCGTACTCGTAACGTAACACAGAAACGAGTCCGAAAACAAGCCCAGAATCAACACCTTAATTTTAAATTACAACTTGCCGGTTATCTTGCTCGCAGCCTTGCTCTTCACATCGATCATACTCTTGGCCATACCCTTGATTTTGATAAGTACCTTGATCTTGACCTAGTGAATCTTAATGCTTACAGACGGCAGGCCAATATCTTCAACACACAAATAATTTCAAAAATATCATCCTACTTAGAAGGAAATATTTGGATTGTCAAATGCCTAAACTCCGGAGCCACAGTCTCAGCCAAAGCACGGGAGCATGTGCTGGCTGGCCTTTTCAGGCCAGAAGGAGCGTGAGAAGTGACACTTTTTCAAAAAGTATCACTTCACGTCAGCAAAAAAACCTTATTTTTGTAACCTTATCGAACTTGTCATGCAGCAAACTTCCCGGTACATCATCTCTGACCCAGAAATTCTAGGTGGCACACCTGTTTTCAAGGGCACGCGTGTGCCAATTTCCATACTATTCGAGTACCTGCAACAAAGCACAGTAGAGGAGTTTTTAAAAGGCTACCCACACATTAGCCGTGAAATGGTGAACGCTGTCATTTCCATTGCAGCGCAAAGTTTTTCAGTCAAAAGCCGACCCGCTTCTTATGAAAGTGCTGCTTGACGAACAAATTGATTTCCGGATGAAGGGACATTTGGCAGGCTTTGAGGTATTCACTTTACATGACTTTGGGTGGCTTGGTTTAAAAAATGGAGAACTCCGGGAAGCTATGCATGGCGAGGATTTTCAATTTTTGGTTACTGCGGACAAGAATATGCCTTTTCAACAAAACCTGGAAAAGCTGAGGTTCACTTTGCTGTTGCTTGACACACCATTTTTACTCTGGACTTTTCAGGAGATGTTTGTGCCAAAATTGAGAGACTTCCTACAAGGTTACCCTGAACCGTTACCCAGAATCGTTCATTTTTCAGTCGATGGCCTTAGCAACGGCGGTAAGAAAAATGCATTGTTGCAAATGGTCGGCCCAGAGCAGATTTTGTTTTTGTAACGAAGAAGACTTCCTTCCCTACCTTTCATCCCGAAAAAACTACCCATCCATGCACCGCTCCAACGTTGTTCGTTTAAGCCTTCTTGCCCTGATATTCATCAGCCTCTGTGCCTTGAAACCTATAAGGTTTCTAAAACCTTATAGGTTTGAACCAGCTGAAACCGCTTCCCATGGGCCGGCAGGTAATCCACAAATCCCCATTTCACCAAATCCCCAAATCACCACTTACCATTCACCACTCACCACTAACCACTCCCCAACCTGGGGCTTCTTCGCCCACAAACGCATCAACCGCCTGGCCGTACTCACGTTGCCACCGCAAATGATGGTGTTTTTTAAGCCCAACATCGATTATCTCACCGATCATGCCGTAGATCCCGATATGCGTCGTTATGCCAGCAAAAATGAGGCGCCACGGCATTACATCGACCTGGACAATTATGGTGCGCCGCCCTTTGTGGATCTGCCGCGGCAGTGGCTGGATGCCATGCTGGTGTATACCGAAATCTGGGTGGTCAATACTCCCGGCGACACTACGCTGCTTTTTGGCAGCAAAAAACCGGTGCAGGAAGTCTGGCAGCGGGACTATAAAAACTGGTTTGCCAGGCAGTTGCTTCCCCGCTTTTATCGGGATGATGAAACGCTGGATGTTGATTCGCTGGGCCTGCTTTTGGATGAAATGGGATTTAAGGAAAAACCACAGGCTGCGTTTTTTCGGGAGCATCTTTCGCAGCATGGTGTTTTGCCCTGGAACCTGCAACGGATGCAGCGCCAGTTGACAGAAGCCTTTAAAATGCGGGATAGCCGACGGATCTTAAAGATCGCGGGCGACATGGGCCACTACATCGGCGACGCGCACGTGCCGCTGCATACTACAAGCAATTACAACGGACAAAAAACGGAACAACACGGCATCCATGGTTTTTGGGAGAGCCGGATCCCGGAGCTTTTTGCCGACGATTCTTATGATTATTTTGTGGGCAAACCGGAATATGTTGAACGCACGGAGGACTGGTTTTGGCAGACTGTTATAGAGTCTAACAAATTGGTAGACAGTGTTTTAACCTTTGAAAAAAGGTTGCGCCGCACTTTTCCGGTTGACCGGCAGATGTGCCCGGACATGCGCTCCGGTGTGATGTCGGTCATGCCTTGCCGGGACTTTGCCGCAGCCTATCAGGATGTGATGAATGGCATGGTCGAGCGGCGCCTGCGGGCAGCCATTCACAGCGTCAGCAGTGCCTGGTATACCGCCTGGGTAGATGCAGGAGAGCCGGATCTTTCAAAAATGGATGCTCCGGTCATCAGCGAGGAGGAGCGAAAGGAAGAAGCAGAAATGCGCAAGAATTTTGAACAAGGGAAGATCCTGGGTCGGGCGGAGGAACATTGAAATGTCGAATGTCCAACAAGGAATGTCTAATTTCCAAGGGGGCGTTTCTCCCGGGATTTGTAAGTTCTGAATGGAATGCATGTACTTAAGTCGTGGATGCGTGCGTTCTTTGCCCTTAAAAATAGACACTATGCCATTCAATTATAGTCGATTTATTGTCCCGCTCCTGTTTTTATCCCTTTCGTTGCCGGCTCAAACCGACACCCTGCGGCTGATTTTTGCAGGCGATATCATGGGCCATGCACCGCAGATCTCCAGTGCCAAAAATGCACAGGGTGGATACGACTATACGCCTTGTTTCAAATATGTAAAGCCCATTCTCGAAGGCGCTGACATTGCCATTGGCAACCTGGAACTTACGTTACCAGGCAAAGCGCCCTACACCGGCTATCCAATGTTTAGAAGCCCTGATGCCCTGGCCACAGGATTGAAAAATGCTGGATTTGATTTGCTGGTGACTTCCAACAACCATTCGAACGATGCCCATGGCCTGGGGGTGACCAACACCATTGAAACCCTGCGAAAGGAAGGTTTTCTGCAGACAGGAACCTTCAAAAACAAACGAGACCGTGACGCCCTGTATCCCTTGATGATCTACAAAAACGGGTTCAAGATTGCCTTGCTAAATTACACTTACGATACCAATGGCGTACCGACAGAAGCCCCAACAATCGTAAATCTGATCGAAAACGGGCAGATCGCTGCGGATCTGGCAGAAGCCAGGGCACGAAAACCACACTTCATTATTGTGGTAATGCACTGGGGCCTGGAATATCAGCTGACAGAAAACGCAGTGCAACGCGAACAGGCCAAATTTCTGATCCAGAACGGCGCAGACATGGTGATCGGTTCGCACCCACACGTGGTGCAGCCCATCCGTACGGAACGGGTAACGATGCCCAATGGGTCAGAAAAAGAAGCACTTGTGGTGTATTCGCTGGGTAATTTTATTTCAAATCAACAGCAGCCCAACACGGATGGCGGGATCCTTTTTCAGGTAGATCTATTGAAGCGGAAAGGGAGCACAGAGGTCCGTTTGGGCGAGCATGGTATGATCCCGATGTATCGGTATATTCACAAAACAGCAGAGGGGAAAAGCACCTTTTTTGCTTTGCCGGTTTCGCAACTGGAGCGCAATGCCGACCTGGTTCCCGGTATGCCGCTATCGGCGCAAAGTGCTATGCTGAAATTTGCAGAAGGGCTACGCAAACGCGTAAAATACCAGGAGTTGACCCATTGATTCCATTACCCACATTGACCCCATTGACCACATTAAAATATTGACCACATTCCCCCATGGATCGTCCCTACATATACTACGATTTCACCCTGAGCCTCTGCTCCCAGTGCCTCCGCCGGGTAGATGCAAAAGTGATCTTTGAAAACGACAAGGTGTGGATGCTGAAACGCTGTCCCACCCATGGTCCAGAAAAGGTGCTGGTGGCAGATGATATAGAATATTACCGGACCACGCGCAACTACGCCAAGCGCAGCGAAATGCCGCGCAAATTCAATACCCACACCCACTACGGCTGTCCATACGATTGCGGACTCTGTCCTGATCACGAGCAGCATTCCTGTCTGACCATCATTGAAGTGACCGATCGTTGCAATCTCGCTTGTCCAACCTGCTATGCCGAGTCCAGTCCGCATCACGGGCGGCACCGTACCCTGGAAGAGATCGAGATGATGCTCGACCTGGTAGTGGCCAATGAAGGAGAGCCGGATGTGGTTCAGATCAGTGGTGGAGAACCAACGATACACCCCCAGTTTTTTGAAATTCTGGATATGGCGAAGACCAAACCCATTCGGCATTTGATGGTGAATACCAATGGGATCCGGATCGCAAAAGATCCAGGTTTTGCGGAAAGACTGGCCACTTATGCCCCTGATTTTGAGGTTTATCTGCAATTTGATTCCTTTGAGCCCCATGTTTTGGAAAGCCTGCGGGGAGAAAATTTGCTGGAAACCAAAATGAAGGCACTGGAAAATCTCAACCGGGTAAACCTCTCCACGACCCTCGTTATGACCCTGCAAAAAGGCCTGAACGACGGAGAAATTGGCAAGATTCTCGACTTCGCATTACAGCAAAAATGCGTGCGTGGGGTTACGTTTCAGCCCACGCAGGTAGCCGGACGTACCGATGGATTTGACCCGGCGACGGATCGGATCACCCTGACAGAAGTGCGCAAACAGATTCTTCGTCAGGCTCCTGTTTTTCAACCCGAAGATATTATTCCTGTGCCCTGTAATCCTGACGCACTGGCCATGGCTTATGCCTTGAAGATCGATGGACAGGTGTTCCCACTCACCCGGTTCATCAATCCGCAGGACATTCTCGATAATTCGCGCAATACCATTGTATATGAACAAGATGAGCGGCTACATCAACACATGGTACAACTATTCAGCACCGGAAATTCTGTGGAGTGCGCCACCAACGAATTGAACCAGAGCCTGATGTGCTGTTTGCCGCAGGTAGTTGCGCCCAACCTGGGTTACGAAAACCTGTTCCGGATCATCATCATGCGTTTCATTGATGCATATGATTTTGATGTGCGTTCTATCAAAAAGTCTTGTGTTCATATTGTTAGTCTGGAGGATAAAAAGATCATTCCCTTTGAAACGATGAATCTGTTTTACAGGGATCCCTTGAAACGGGCCTATCTGGAAAAATTGCGGGCGGAAGAAGTGCCGATGTTTTGAAAATCAAATACGTATGCTATGAAAAATCCAAATCCTTGGGTGCTTGGTATTAATTTGTTGGTTTATGGGACTTGTTATGTAATGCGACCAGCACGCTACTTTGAATATTTTTTTGTGTTTTGTGGTATCAATGCATTGCTGGGAATCTTATTACTTTTAATGCAGAAAAAAGCGCTGGGGCAAGCGTTTCTTTTATCAGCCTTTGTTATTCCGCTTATTGGGCTGGGCGTTTGCGCGATCATCCTTTCTCAATTACGAATTGGTGGCTCACACTGACCATATTTTATACATGCGAGCATTGGATTGGTAGTTTCACCTGAGATATATTGATAGTCTCACTCCAAGTGAGACTATCAATATATCTCAGGTGAAACTACCAATTTTCACAAATTGACCAATATATGCAAAACGAACCTTTCGACCAACTAGATCCGCTCCCAGACCCACCCAAACCCAAAATGCCTCTGGGAAAAGTTATGCTGATCAACTTCGGCATTATGGTGGCTTACATGCTGCTTTCAAGCCTCGCGATGGCCAGTGGCCCTGAAGGTGGCCTGGGTGTTTTGACTATAGATGCCTTCCTGATTCTCGCACAGGTAGCGCTGAATATGCTGGTCGGTTTTGTCCTGGTATTTACCGACGACAAAAAGCAATTGGGTGGTGCGCTGCTAATCGGGGGCATCTTAATGGGGGTCATTGGTTTTGGTTCCTGCCTTGGTCACATGGCCTTAATGGGCGCCTAATCCCAATCTCACTTTTGAACTACCCATTCGAAATTCAAATCGCTTCGGCGCGTATCCCGGGGCATCTCTTGTTCGAGATGCTGGCCTACACCATTGGATACCGGCTGTACGTGTGGCAACGCAGCCGCAATCAGGATCTCATCAGCGATGAAGGAAGAATGTGGATCTTTCTGGGCGCTGCAGCCGGGGCACTGATTGGAAGCCATTTACTGGGCATTTCGGAAAATCCCGCGTATTTAGCTAAACTCAACTGGCAGATCTGGCTGGGCAATAAAACGATTGTAGGTGGTTTGTTAGGCGGCCTGATCGGCGTTGAATGGACCAAAAAAATAATTGGTGTCCATACTTCCTCCGGCGACTTAATGACCTTCCCCTTGATCTTCAGCCTGGCAGTTGGAAGGGTAGGATGTCATTTGGCAGGCCTTACAGACGGTACCCATGGTGATCCGTCCTCGCTTCCCTGGGCCATTGATTTCGGCGATGGCATTCCGCGCCATCCGGTCAATCTGTACGAAGTGATCTTCCTGATGGTACTGGCTTTTTTTATCTTTCAAATTGAAAAAAAAGGCCCAATGCCCAATGGACGGCGTTTTCAGATTTTTATGGTGGGCTATTTGCTCTGGCGTTTTGCAGTAGAATTCATCAAGCCGGTTTGGGTTTTGCCGCCA
The DNA here is from genome assembly GCA_044350425.1 of Saprospiraceae bacterium. Lineage (GTDB taxonomy): Bacteria > Bacteroidota > Bacteroidia > Chitinophagales > Saprospiraceae > M3007. The sequence continues at coordinate 62,037 of JBILHS010000015.1, forward strand.
GGTATTTCACCCATACAAGTCGCCGTCCTTTGGGGTCTCTTTTATTACGGGAGTATCTGGAATAGACAAAAAAAGGATAAAGCACCCCACTAATTACCACCCCACCACCAATCCCCAATAAACCAATCCCTAATAAACCAATCCCCACCCCACCAATCACCAACAAACCAATTACCAAAAATCAAATCTCCCAAATATCCCCCCAAAGCCTCGCGCCTCCATCCATATAGATCGTGTCGCCTGTCATATATGCAGCTGCCGGGCTGGCGAGGAAAAGCGTGAGTGCAGCCACCTCATCCACGGTGCCCAGGCGTTTCATTGGAATGGTACGGGCTACATCTGCCACGATCTCGGGGGGGTAATTTTCCAGGCCACTGCTTTGAATGATGCCGGGTGCAATACAATTGATCCGGATGCCGCGCGAGGCCCATTCCACAGCCAGAGATTTGCTGAGGTTCATCACCCCGGCCCTTGCTGCGGCGGTATGTGCCATGCCCGGAAACCCACGTTCGTTGTTCACCACGATGTTGAGTACCACGCCCTGGTTTTGTGGGAAAAAGAATTGCTGCGCCATCGTTTGCGTCACGTACCAGGTGCCATTCAGGTTGGTATTCACCACCGCCTGCCAGCCTTTGGGTGTGATATCGGCGGCTGGACTGGGGAATTGTCCACCGGCATTATTGACCAGAATATCCAGCTTTCCGGATTCATTCGCGATAAATTCAGCCATTTGAGCTACCTGTTCAGGCTCGCGAATGTCTAAAACCTGGCCCTTTACCTTTCCAAAAAGACTCAGTTCCTGCACGGCTTTTTCAATACGTCCCGCTTTTCGGGAGCAAATGAACACTTCCGCGCCACATTGCAAAAAATGCCGGGCGATTGCGAAGCCAATGCCACTTCCCCCGCCGGTTACGAGTATTGTTTTTCCTTTAAATAGATCTGGTTGGAACATAGGTGCATCGAGTGGGATAATGGTTTCTTAGATGAATGGAACACGGATGACCACGGATAAAATGGATCTTATCCAGGTCATCCGTGTCTCTGAGGCTTTTTAGAAGATCTTGTTGTATTTCAAAAGGAATCCACCGGTGTAAGACGGCTTCAAACCCAGGTATGGGCCGATGGCGTCCGGGCTGGTGCCTTCAGGGATTTTTTCAACCTGTACCTTCGTGAAGTGGTCGTAAAATACATCTCCGAACAGACCCAGGGCAAGGCCTTTGAAAATTTGAATGTCCAGCGCATTTTGCCACAATACGTTGCCATTCAGGTCTTGCTTATAGTCTGCAAACCAGGCAAATTTGCTAGAAAATGCAATACGGTCTTTCATGAACTTGTTGACGTACTGTGCTTTGAGCGAGTACCCCAACTGAAAGCGATTGTTTTTGCCTGCTTCGTTTCCAAGGGGTTGGCCCGCCAATGCTGCCAGGTCATCATTGCCTACGTACGTCAGGTTAAAGCTGGCAGGTGAAAAGAAAAAGGTAAGATTTTTAGTGGGCTTGTAGTCAATACCGGGAGCAATGGCAAAGCGTGCCGGAGATAGGAATTCAGAGAGCAAATTTGAATCAACACCATTCAACAAATTGCCGGCATAGGTTTTAAGCAGTTGAGACTCCGCAGTTCCATCTAGCGCAGCAAATAATTTTTCGCCGATAATGCTGTAACCATAACGGGAGCCCAGCCGAAGGATGTCCAGGTTTTTTTGAAAGTCAGCATCTTTTCCGCCAATCCGTTGAGCGCCAAGTTGAAGCGCGCCACTGTTGTTCCAGAAATACTTGTCATGTTTGTTGTTGGCAGAAAGCGCCACCAGTCCACCAAACCCGATGCGGTTGTCGCCCGCACCCAATCGTGGGTTGATCAACCCAAGGCCGGTCAGGTCAAGACCAAAGCTGCCGCTAATGGTCCAGTGTTTGGGTACTTCAACTGGTTTAGGTGTTTCAGTTTGTGCGAAAGAGGAAGTTTGCAGACAAAATGCTGCGAGGAGGAGTGTGTAAAAGGACTTCATGATAAAAACGGATGAAAATTAGTTAAAAAATAGTCGCCTTGCAGGAGAAATCACGCTGCAAGGCGACGGTTGCCGATTCAGACGGCCTTTTTAGCAAAAGTTACAAGAGTAGTGTTATGAGTTTCAAGTTTCAAGTTAAAAGTTTCAAGTGGCCCCGATGACTGGTAGGTAACAGGCAGCGCTGGAATCTTTAAACTTGTAACTTTAAACTCCCTACTTTAAACTTTTAACTTGCTACTTTTAACTTAAAAAGTCTGAAACTCTGGCGAATACATGATGTGATGGATGAGTCGTTCCAGCGGGATCTTCACTTCGGTCTGGTTGTTGGTGGACAAATAATTTTGCCATTCATACGTCCAGTCTTCAGGAGGCAATCCATCCAGGAAGATCTGTTCATAAAAGTAGTCGAAACGATCATCGTCGACTTCCAGGGGCAATAGATAATCGAGCAGGTCCTTCACCAGATAATAGGGGTTGGAAGGATCCAGCGAAATGCCGCTGTTTTTGATCCAGGGTACAATATCCAGTTTGATGCCAATACTGGTATTTACAGAACCCCCTATGACGCGTTTGCCTGTCAGCAGCATCTGTGAGAGTTTATAACGGGCTATGATGGAAGTAGAGCTAAACCAGTTTCGGGTATACTCCGGCCCTGCATGGTAGGCCGGGTAACCAGCTACATCGGCGGGGTAAAACAAGTTTAGATTGGCCAGACCCAACATGCGGGTGTAAACGCCTGAATAGTAAAAGGTGATGTAGTGCTTCTCATTCTCAGTGGCAGGATTCGGGATCGTGATGCCAAAGAATGCAATGGATTGAAGGGCTGCATCAAGTGGCGAACGGATCATCCCTCCAATAATTTCATCCGCATTGACCGAGTCATCCATGTCATAAAAATGCTGACTTTTCAGCAATTTACGCAGCATGGGCACCATTTCGTAGTTGCTGTTGCGCAGCGTATCGGCCAGAGGTTCTATGATATCCTGTTCAATTTCAGGGGTAATGTTTGTATGCACAAAGTAGCGGTAAATGCGGCGCACCAGATTTCGGGCGGTCTCTGGCTGTGCAAAGACCAGATTCATCAGTGCATCCAGTTCTGTGTACATCAAGGCAGCACTGGTGGCGCCGGGAATAACAGCGTTTTGGAATTTACTGCTGAATGGTTTACTCCCGGTGTCGTGGCGGTTAAAAGTAGCCGTACCTCGCGGAATATTTGTTTCAGGATCTGGCCCAGTTCTGTTGGGCAGGGCACGCCAGCCGGTAAATACTCTTGCGGCTTGCGCAATATCATCTTCTGTATAGTTCGTATAGTCCTCTGGTCCGATTTGCGGGCCTTTGCCTATGGTAAACAACTCAAAAAACTCACGGGCAAAATTCTCGTTGGGTGCAGCTTTTTGATTTTGATGGCCATTCAGGTAATACAACATGTTGTTGTCTGCCACCATTTTGGTAACCAGCTTTTTGAAATTCCCCAGACATCCCCAGCGCAACAGGGTCAGGTAGTCGAAGAAAGTAGCATGATTGTAGGTAGTAATATTAGTGGCGAGGTACTGATGAAAAAAGAAGGTCATTTTATGGCCAATGCCCGTGTCCTCCATGGCTTCATTCAGCCACCAGCCGATGACCCGCTGCTGGCGCGGGGTCTCATAGGCGGAGTCCAGCACCACAGGGGGAAGCAACCAGGTACTCTCCACTTCGGCTGTCCCTGGAATGTCATACGATGGCTGGGCATTTTTTTGCGTCTTGAGCACCAGGAGGTCGGTCATGGCCTGGTCAACGGTCATCGCCGCCAATTGATCCACACGTTGCTTCGTGTACCGAAAAGAAGTGCGTCGCAGGAGGTGCGCAGCACGATGCTTACCCAAGGCACCCTGATAGGGCGTAAGAGAGGCCATATTTGTTGCGTTTGTGGACTTTTGGGTTTTTTATTGGTTGGATCAGTCTAAGTGGCGCAGATAAGTTTGCAGAAAATCCATCAGCTGTCCTATTTTTTTTCCCGCAGTTCCCGTCTCAAAATTTTGCCCACATTTGTTTTGGGCAATTCCGTACGAAACTCCACGTGCTTAGGCACTTTATAATTGGTCAGGTTTTCGCGGCAATGGGCGATCACCTCTTCCGCAGTCAGTGATGGATCTTTTTTGACGATAAATACTTTTACAATTTCCCCTGACTTCTCGTCAGCAATACCCAAAGCAGCAGATTCCAGTACTTTGGGGTGCATGGCCAACACATCTTCTATTTCATTGGGATACACGTTGAAGCCGGATACCAGGATCATGTCTTTTTTCCGGTCTACGATCTGGAAAAAACCATCCGGATGCATGAAGCCCATGTCTCCGGTGTATAGCCAGCCATCTTTGACCGTCTCGGCAGTTGCATCCGGGCGTTGCCAGTAACCCTTCATGATCTGTGGACCACGGGCTACGATCTCTCCTACATGCTCAGGACCGGGTGGAAGCGGATCGCCCTGATCGTCTACAATGCGCACATCTGTGCTGGGTACGGGCATTCCAATGGTTCCCATCCGCATGGTGTTGTCTACCGGGTTTACGGTCAATACCGGACTACTTTCCGTCATCCCATAACCTTCGATCAGTGGCGTGCCGGTCATTTGCTGCCAGCGTTCTGCCACGGCGCGTTGTACTGCCATGGCGCCGCCCACACTGATTCTGAGCGAGCTGAAATCAAGCGTTGCAAAACTCGGTTGGTTCATCAAGCCGTTGAAAAGTGTATTCACCCCCGGCACAATATTCGGCTGGTGCTTGCGCCATTCTTTGATGAGTGCCGGAAGGTCTCTGGCGTTGACGATCAAGATATTACATGCGCCAACACTCATAAATGCCAGACAATTCACCGTAAATGAAAAGATATGGTACAAAGGAAGCGCACAAAGGCTTCTGGGCAACTCCCCTTCACTGCCCTTCAAAACAGGCATCAACCAGGCGCGGATCTGCATCATATTTGCCAAAAGGTTGCGATTGGTCAACATGGTGCCTTTTGAAACCCCGGTGGTTCCGCCGGTATATTGCAGGGCAATGGTATCCTCCGGTCCGCTCTGAAATGGAGGAATAGAAAACTTCTGACCTTGTTTGACGGCATCCAGAAAGCAAACCGTGTTGGGGAGGCTGTATTTGGGCACCATCTTTTTGATTCGACGCACCACGAAGTTGACGATCATCCCTTTCAGTCCCAGCATCTCACCAATGGAAGTCAGAATAACCGTTTTGATCTCTGTTTCTGCGATGATCTGCTCCAGGTTGGCTGCAAAATTCTCTGCGATCAGAATGGCTTTCACACCCGAATCTGCAAACTGATGCTTCATTTCACGCGGGGTGTAGAGCGGATTGGTATTCACCAGGATCAGCCCTGCGCGCAAAACGCCAAACATGGCAATAGGATATTGCATCAGGTTTGGCATCATCAGTGCCACACGGTCGCCCGGTTCCAGGCCCCGGGAGCAGAGATAAGCACCAAAAGCCAGGCTTTTTTCATCCAGCTCACGGAAGGTCATGGTTTTACCCATGAAGATGAAAGCTGGTTGATCAGCATATTTTCGGAAAGACTCTTCCACCATGTCAATGACACGGTTGTATTGAGCAGGATCGATGTTGACGGGAATACCCGCAGGATAATGTTGTAGCCAAGGTTTTTCCATATCAAGCTGGATTGTTTTTTCCGGTGTAATATTTTGAAAAAAAAATTAGAAAGGGTACACATTTTCCGGTGAAGAAACCGGGTTTAGTTCTTTGATATATCGGAAAAGAAAAATGGAGGAAAAATTTGTGTTTCTCACGCATAAATCCCCCCTTCCATGCGCCGAAGCGCCCACAAAGATATACTCAATTTTTTGCAACAGGTTAGGGAACAACGGGTTGTTTGTGGTGCGGACATCCTCGGATCGCCTCATTGATTTTAATGGCGAGGTAGCCCGATTTGATACGATGCGAACCACCCGCAGTATTTGT
>JBILHS010000111.1:0-18423 GCA_044350425.1 Saprospiraceae bacterium
CTGGCATTATTTTTTAAGCGCCCAAAGTTCGTTGTACTATATCACAAACCTGACCACCATTACGCCACCACAACCTTTATCGCCCTCTACCGTCTGTATTGAAGGCCAAACAAGTGACTTCGAAGCTTTCCAGGTGATGGTAGGAGGCGGAGCTCAGTATCGGATTTTAGAAAAGAAATGGACTTTTATCCACTTGAGTGCGGGCCTGTTTGGCGCTTATACACACGACAGGAATGAAACCGCTCAGGGAATTGAACTGCTTAATAGTACTTTTAATTGGGAGGCTGGCGGAACGTTGGAACACAGTGTTACCCGTCGGTTCATGCCGGTGGGTCGGCTCGGAATAGGCGGGCAATACATATTCCAACGCGCACCCCGTTTTCCCATTGGGGCCGATCTTTTCTACTACGTCGCCCCCAAGTTCATCGAAGGCTCCTGGTCGCGCGATCTGCCGGGTACGAATAATTTGGCTACCCAAGGCAGCTATCAGGCGGGTTTGAATAATTTGATGTTAGTCCCTAAGATATCGTATCGATTTTGATGGGGGGGCACTGTTATCACACATTGCAATCCCCACTCAGCCCCCCAAAGCTCCCCGAACGCTTCCAAACCGCAACAACAAATACTTCGCTTCATTGTATTCCACGCCGGTGGCCTGCATCACCATCTGGACGCCGCGATCTATCAGCTTGGCATTGCTAAGCAGCATGTCTACCATTTTATTGTCCTGTACCCGACCGAGCTGGATCATCACGGCGGTGGAGATCATATTCAGGATAAGTTTTTGGGCGGTCCCTGCCTTCATACGGCTGCTGCCGGTCAAAAACTCAGGGCCTACCACCGCGAGGATAGGAAAATCCGCCTGATCCAGCAGGGGCGCGCCGGGGTTGCAGGTGATGCAGCCAGTGATGATCCCATTTTCACGACATCTGCGCAGTCCTTCTATTACATACGGCGTAGTACCGGAAGCTGCAATGCCGATCACCGTGTCCTGTGTATCTATTTGCCAGACACTCAGGTCAGACCAGGCCTGGGTCTCACTGTCTTCCGCGTTTTCAATGGGTTGGCGAATGGCACGGTCTCCACCTGCAATGATACCGATCACCCAATCCGGCGGTGCGCCAAAAGTGGGCGGAATTTCAGAAGCATCCACCACGCCGAGGCGTCCGCTGGTACCTGCCCCGATGTAAAAGAGCCGTCCGCCTTCGCGCATTTTGGGCACAATGGAATGCACCAGCGCCTCAATCTGCGGGATGGCTTTTTCTACGGCCATGGGCACGGTCTGATCTTCTTTATTGATATTTACCAGCACTTCCCGGACGCTCATTTTTTCCAGATGACGGTAGGGGGACGGGGATTCTGTGATTTTTTCCATGAGATTTTAATTTTTGTTTGAACTTGTTCAGCAATCCTTTAAGAATTTAACAAATATTGCGAAAGTCATAACAGGTCTTAAGAGTATTGAATATTCGAAGGCTCACATCTTGCAGCAAGATTAATATTTAGAATGAAAAATTATGAGACGCGCAGCCCGAATCCTCGCCCCGCTTTTTTTACTGGCCTTTTTAGTAAGCGCTTGCCACACCGCTCAAAAGTATGTCGAAAGTGGCAACTACGACGATGCGATCGATCTTTGCATCCGTAAACTGAAAGGCAAGCCCAAAAAGAAACTGGAATATGTGCAAGGTCTGGAAATGGCTTTCCGCAAAGCACAGGCCCGCGACCTGGGCACCATTGATCAGCTGAAGGCCGAGGCGCGTCCTGAACTCTGGGACCGCATCAACAGCATCCACCGCGATATCCGCGACCGCCAAAACAAGGTGGCGCCCCTGACTCCGCTGATCGCCAAAAACGGATATCGCGCGCAGATTCAGTTTGTAGACATTGCGTCTATGGAGCGTCAGAGCCGCGAAAAAGCTGCGGAATACCTGTACGATCAATCGGTCGAACTGATTGCCCGCGGCGAAAAAGGCGACAAACTTGCGGCCCGCAAAGCCTATGATCTTTTGCTGGATCTTCAAAAACGCTTTTATCCAAATTATCGCGATAAGGATGTTTTGCTGGCAAAAGCCCGCGATTATGGCACTTCTTACATTGTATTTGAAGTAAAAAATCAATCCGGAAAGCTATTGCCCCGCGGTTTTGCGGATCGCCTGGTGGCCATGGACAAGGCGGGTCTGGACAGCCAATGGAGAGAATATTCCTTTGAAGCAAAGCCTGGGTTGCAATATGATTACAAGGCCGTCTTGAAGGTCAGAGACATCGATATCAGCCCTGAGCGCGTGCTGGAACGCAGCTACATCGATGAAAAAAAGATTCAGGATGGCTGGGATTATGTGCTGGACAAACGCGGCAACGTGCTGAAAGACAGTCTGGGCAACGACATCAAAACTCCGCGCATGGTGATCATCCGCGCGGAGATCCTGGAAGTGCATCAGACCAAGGCGACCCGCATTGCCGGCTCCATCGAGATCCGGGACACCCGCAGCAACAATTTACTGGAAACCTGCGAAGTTGCTACTGAAGTGCTGTTTGAAAACTACGCATCTACCTTCCGGGGCGACGAGCGCGCCTTGACTCAGGATTCCAAAAACCGGATCGGCAACCGCCCGCTTCCGTTCCCACAGGACGAGGATATGCTGGTACAGGCAGCAGAACGTTTGAAGCCTGAGGTGAAGGATGAATTGCGGCATAGCCGGGCTATTCTTTAAGAGAATTTGCGGGAGTTTAGCTGGGAGTCTCATTTGTTTTAACTCAGAGTCTCACTCCAAGTGAGACTCTGAGTTAAAACAAATGAGACTCCCAGCTAAACCGGCCACCCAACATTTTCATACGCAATGCGAAAATGTTAGGTGGCCTCTTTTTTTTGCCGTTTTTTTGCGCAAAATATATTCCCATGCAAATTCGCACACTACTGTCCTCGTTTGTCTTTTTACTCTTATCGAATATTGTTTCTGCCCAGATAGATTACCCGGAAGATGCCTTCCGTGAGTTGCGTCGTGGACTGGAAGGAACCTGGTTTATGCCCACAGAACGGGGCGACCGCCTGGAGATCTGGTGGAGAGAAGATGATCGGACCCTTGCAGGAAAAAGTGTGCGTATCAAGCCGGAAAATGGCGATACCGTACTGCTGGAGCGCCTGCGCATCGAACTTCGGGATACTAACGTCACCTATATTACCGTCGCACGCAATCAAAACGGCGGCAAACCCATGGAATACCCGCTCACGGAAATAGACGATGAGGGCTTCTATGTTTTTAAAAATCTGGCATTCGACGACCCTCAAAAGATCCGCTACCTGCTGCTGGGCAACCGTGAAATGCAGGTAGAGACCATGAGCAAACGCAACGGCCGTGAGGTAAAACAGGAGTTTGTGTACGAACGTGAATTTACGCCGGGCGCTGTGGAATTCCGGATGCGCGGCGGAATCAACGCCAGCAGTCTGCACGGGACAAGGGATCTCATTCAAACTTTCGATCCACCTAAATTCGGCTGGAAGCCAGGCTGGGAATTAGGCATGCAGGCTCGGTTCAAAGGACGAGGCGGATTTATTACGATCAATGCTGAGTTGAGTGCCATAGGGAGAAGGGCCTACGCCCAGTCTGACTTTTCGGTAGATGTGGACACCATGCCTTATGTCATTAATTACAAACGGGATCTGACTTACCATTCTGTATGGCTCGTAGCTTCCATCATGCCTGAACTTACCTTTGGCCGGGATGGAAAACTCTCTCTGATGGCCGGCCCGTATTATGGACGTTTGGTCGGCCTGAGTGGTAAAGGAATCCAGGAACCTACCGAAGAGAACCAACTTTTCAAGGTCAACAATGACCTGAAAAAGAACGACTTTGGCATCAACCTGGGTTTTCAATACAAACTTAACTTTGGTAAAAAAGACCTCGGAGGCATCCTCGGCCTGCGGGCTTCTTACGGTCTTTCCAATATTGATAACCTTTATGCTCGTGAATGTGCAGATAGTCCCTCGCTTTGTAATGGTCAAGTTTCCTTTTTGGGTGCCTCTCTTTACTACAGCGTGAATCTTCTGAAACTCTGAAATGGCGAAGCAAAAATTTTACGTCGTCTGGGAGGGCCATAAACCGGGCGTATATTCCAGCTGGGATGAATGCAAACGCCAGGTAGACGGGGTAGCCGGAGCGAAATACAAGAGCTTCGAAAGCCGCGCGGAGGCGGACACCGCCTTTAAAAGCAACTACTGGAAATTTGTACAAAAGACCACGGGCGCACCCAAAACGGCTGCCAGTCTTTCGAAATCAGCCATTATTAAGGAAAGTGTGGCCGTCGACGCTGCCTGTGCCGGGAATCCAGGAAAAATGGAATACCGGGGCGTCTGGACGGCCGACAGTCGTGAGCTTTTCCACATGGGTCCGCTGGAAGAAGGCACCAACAATATTGGCGAATTCCTCGCCATTGTCCATGCGCTGGCCATGCTGAAACAACAGGACAAACCGCATCTGCCCATTTATTCCGACTCCAAAACCGCCCAAGGCTGGGTCAAAAAGGGCATTTGCAATACCAAGCTCGAAGCAACCGGCCGCAATGCCAAGATCTTCGACCTCATCCAACGCGCCGAAAACTGGCTGGCGGTCAATAAAATCACCAACCCGATCCTGAAATGGGAAACGGAAGCCTGGGGAGAAATTCCGGCGGATTTTGGGCGAAAATAAAGCCTTGAAATGTCCAATATCCAGCAAGGAATTTCCAATGTCCAAGTTGGGCGCTGCTCTTGATGGCGATTTGTGCTTACAATGAAAATTTCGCTTCTTTTACACATAAACTCAAGTATTTCAACCACTTGGACATTGGACATTCCTTGTTGGATATTGGATATTATATCATAACCTTCCTCGCATGAAGCATTTTTTCTTCTTTTCCTTTTTCTTACTTTTCCTTGCGGCGTGTTCACAAGCACCTAAATCTGCTGTGCCTGACGTCATTTATGTCAATGGGAATTTTTTTACGGCCGATTCCTTGTATCCACAGGCGACGGCGGTTGCTATTGTGGGTGATCGCATCGTGGCTGTGGGCAACGACGCGGATCTGAAAAAATTGGCTGACAAAAACACGCAGATCATTGATTTACAAGGTGCTTTTGCCATGCCTGGCTTCATTGAAGGGCATGGACACTTCAACGGCCTGGGCTCAAGTCTTCAAAATCTCAATCTCATCAATACCAAGAGCTGGGCGGAGATAACAGGTTTGGTGGCCGAAAGAGCCCAGTCAGCCAAGCCCGGCGATTGGATCGAGGGCCGGGGCTGGCACCAGGAAAAGTGGTCCGAATCTCCCGGCCAAACCGTGAATGGGTATCCTTTCAATACCGAACTCAATGCAGCAGCCCCAAACAATCCACTGATATTATATCATGCCAGCGGACATGGACTGATTGCCAATGCAAAAGCCATCGAACTGGCCGGCATTTCGCGCGAAACCTCTGATCCTGTCGGGGGCCGAATCGTGCGGGACGCGCGGGGCAATCTTACAGGCGTGTTTGAAGAGAATGCCATGGAGCTGATCGAAAAGCCTTTTGCACAATGGGAAAATCTTCGTTCGGAAGCGGAGCAGATCGCAGCATTCGACAAAACCACGCAATTGGCGGCCGCAGAATGTCTAGCAAAAGGCATCACTTCATTTCAGGATGCCGGTAGCAGTTTTTGGAAACTCGACCAATACCGCCGACTTGCTGAAGCAGGTCAACTCCCGGTGCGTCTCTGGGTCATGGCCAGCCAGCCCACGGGTTCAGAGATTCCCAAACTGGCCAATTACCCACAGATCGGACTTGGGAAACAGTACTTCACCTGCCGGGCTGTAAAATGTTACTTCGATGGCGCACTGGGTTCTTACGGCGCTTGGCTGCTGGCGCCTTATGATGATAAACCTGGCTTTATTGGTCAGAACACCACCCCGATCGACACCATCACCCGCATGGCCAAGGCCTGCCATCAATACGGACTTCAACTCTGCGTACATGCCATCGGGGATCGGGCCAATCGGGAAGTATTGAATGTGGTCGAAAAGGAGTTCTTTGAAAGTGGCAAGTTGAAAGTTGAAAGTGATAAGTCTGTGGATAAGCGTTGGCGTATGGAGCACGCTCAACACATTGATGTTCAGGACATTCCGCGCTTTGGTCAGCTGGGGGTGGTTGCTTCCATGCAAGCCATTCATTGCACCAGCGATGCGCCGTTTGTGGCCAAACGACTCGGTGTAGAACGCGCCAGAACCGGCGCCTATGCCTGGCGAAGCCTGATCGACAGTGGCGCACACCTGGCCAATGGAACCGATGCACCTGTGGAAGATGTAAACCCTTTGCCTTGCCTGTACGCATCGGTTACCCGAATGCCTGCTGCTCCCGCTCCTAATGGAGGAGGCCGGGGGGAGGCTTTTTTTCCCGAACAAAAAATGACCCGGGAAGAAGCCCTGCTTTCCTACACGATCTGGAATGCTTGGGCGGCCTTTGAAGAAAAGGAAAAAGGCTCGCTGACGCCTGGCAAGCTGGCCGACATCGTGGTGCTTTCCAAAGACCTGTTGCACTGTGCGCCTGAAGAGATCTTAGAGGCTAAGGTGCTGAAGACCGTGGTGGGTGGGAAGGTCAAGTATGATGGGGAGAAGAAATAGGTTGGGGATTGGTTTAATGGTGATTGGTTTAATTGGGGATTTGGTGATTTGGGGTGCCTAAGCTTGGTTTTGGCACTTTCTTAATTCTACTTTGTCACTTTAGCCGCAGAGCGGCCTAACGTCGGTAGATATCGGATAATAGCATCGGTTCGGAGGTGCAGCGCACCGTAACTCCTGGCGAAATGTTCCGGTGCGCTGCACCTTTTCAACTTTTCATTGCAAATTACTACCGACGTTAAGCCGCTCTGCGGCTAAAGTGACAAAGTAGAATTAAGATAGAAACGAAAGCCAGGCTTAGGAACCCCAATTAAACCAATCACCAATTAAACCAATCACCATTACCTTTTCAAATCCTGCACCAACAATCCACTTTTCAATCTAGGCTCGAAATAAGTGCTTTTAGGTGGCAGGATCTCCCCGGCATCAGCCAAAAACATCATATCGGCAAAATGGACGGGGTAAAGCGCAAAACCCACCCGGTTGCGGGAGGAGGCCGCCTTTAGCAGGCCTTTTAAGCCCTTGCTTCCATCAATGTAGGTGACTCGGGTGTCCGAGCGGACATCGCGAATACCTAGAATATTGCCCAGAACCCGCTCGTTCAGCAGGGTAGCGTCCAGCAATGCATTTTGTTCATCCATCCCCTGAACAATCTCCGGTCTCCAGTGCAGCGAATACCATTCTTTTCGGAGGCACATGACGATCTCGTGCTTGTCCATAGGTCTGCGTTCAGATTCCAGCATTTCAATGTCAAAAACCCTGGAAATATGCGCCATGAACTGCGTGGCAGTCATATCTGCCGGTATTTCAGCCGCACGGTTGTAGTCGAGGATATCCAACTGATCGGTTGAAAAAAATGCGCAAAAAAGATGGTCGAAGTCATAAGCCGGATACTCCTCCCGCAGTTCGTGCAGCATGGCCATGGTAGTGGTCCGGTGGTGTCCATCTGCAATGTAAGTGGACTTTACATGTTGGGTAAACAGGTCTTGAAGCGCTTCAATGGCAGATTCGTCTGTGACAGCCCACACGCGGTGATGCACTTTTCCCTGTTTGAATTTGGCAACAAAAAGCGGTTTGCTTTTTTGAATCTGGCCATTTAGCCAGGCACTGATCTCTGGCACAGCAGGATAGGTCAGCAGCACCGGTTTCAGGACAGCTTCCCAGCGCAGGAAGAGATCTGTCTGCTGTTTTTCGCGTTCACCGAGGGTAGCCTCGTGTTTTTTAACTTTACCATCAAAAAAGTCCTCTACCTCATTCAGCGCCACCAGACCCGTATGCTCGCCTGTAACAGACTGGATCTGGTAAATGAAAAATGCCGGTTCAGGGACTTTTTGGTACAGTTCATCCGCTACGTGGTTGCGGTACATATGCTTCGCCTCGTCACAAAAAACCTCGGTTGATTCGATCTTTTCCAGGTTTGGGTAACAGGCGCGGAGTGGTTTTATCTTCATGGTGGTGGGCGGAAAAACGCGGACAAATGTAGGGATTTTAGCGCAAATCAGGAGGGTGTCTCAGAAGTTGATATAGGTTTATAGGGTTTATGAAGGTTTATATTTTTGAGCCCAAAAAAGGAGAGCTTTCAACCTTTTCGAGTGCAAATCATCCACTTTATAAACCCTCATCAACCAAATGAGACACGCTCACAGGCCAGGGCAACTATACATATCCCTTAGCCTGCAATCGAAATAATTCTGCATATTTTCCTCCCTGGGCCAGTAGCTCCTCGTGCGTACCCAGCTCCAGCAATTCCCCGTGTTCCAGAAATAAAATCCGGTCTGCCATCCGTACCGTAGAGAATCGGTGCGAAATCAGTACGGCTGCTTTGCCTTTCATCAATTCAGCAAAACGGACAAAAACCTCGTGTTCTGCGCGGGCATCCAGAGAAGCGGTAGGTTCATCCAGAATGATCAATTGAGCCTCCCGCATGTACGCCCGGGCGAGTGCCACCTTTTGCCATTGTCCGCCACTGAGGTCTACGCCACCTGCAAAGCGTTTGCCCAGCATTTGTTCGTATTTTTTGGGCAAGGGATCAATGACCGTATCCGCCAGGCTTTTATGCGCGGAATCTTCAATGCGGGTCTGATTTTCCTGTTCGGAGATATTGCCAATCGCGATGTTCTCACCGGCGGTGAACATGAAGCGGACATAATCCTGAAAAATGATCCCGATCTCGCGACGCAGGTCTTCGGGGTCGTAATCGCAGAGGTCTATGCCATCCAAAAGTATTCGGCCTTCAGAGGGTTCGTAAAGGTGGGCGAGGAGTTTTACCAGGGTAGTTTTACCAGCGCCATTTTCACCCACCAATGCCAGTTTTTCGCCGGGATGCAGGGTAAAACTCAGGTGACGCAAGGCCCAGATATCTGTTTCCGGATATTTGAAACCCACATTTTCAAATACAAAGCCCTGTTTCATGGGACGGGGAATTTTATGTCCCCGGGCCCCCTCCCCCGCCTCCCCCAAAGGGTGAGGAGCCGCCAGTGGTTTCAATTCCAAAAAGTCAAAAAGGTCCTGCAGATACAGGGAAGTCTCCGCGATCCGTGAAAACCTGCTCACAATCCCTTGCAGCAAACCCTGCAATCGGCTGAAGGCCCCCGCCAGAAACGTTAGCGTTCCCACCGTGATCTGTCCGGCAATGGTTTGCCCGATCACAAAAACATACGCGGCATAATAGGAAACCGTACCGAGTGTGGAGAACAAGGCTCCCCAGGCGGCACGGCGGAGCGCCAGTTTTTGGTTGACCAGAAAATAGCGGTCAGAAATGGTTTTGAAGCGATTGGCGATGAAATCTTCTAGTCCAAAAATTTTGATCTCCTTAGCCGTTTCGTTGCTTGCACCGATGTAGCGGAGGTAGTCGATCTCACGGCGTTCAGGCGTCCAGGAGCGTGAAAGCGAATAAGACTCCTGATTGAATTTGGTTTCCCCAATGAAGGATGGAATGACGGCTACGACCAGGATCAGCAAAAGCCATGGGTTAAACGCTACCAGTCCGATGGCCAGAAACCCCACGGTGATCAGATCCTGCGCCTGGGAAAGCACCATACTCATTAGCGCGGTGCGGCCGGCGGTCTGGGTGCGGGCCCGTTCCAGTTTGTCGTAAAAGGTGGCATCCTCAAACTGGTATAGATCGAGCGTGGCGGCGTGTCGGATGATCCGGACGGAAGAGTCGTTGTTGACCAGATCGCCGAGCAGACTGTCCGTGAGGGTAATGGCGCGGTTGAGCAGGCTGGAAAGCACGGCAAGGCCCAGCTCTGCACCTACCCAAAACCAGAGCGGATTGGAGATCGTGAGGGCGATCGGATGTGCGATCTGCGCGATCACCTCGTCAATGATCTCCTTGCCCACATAAAGCATCGTTAGGGGTACAGCGGCCTGCACAAGGCGAAGCAGCATGTTCCAGACGGTCAGTTTGGGACTCACCCCCCAAATCATACGAAAGAAACGCGGGACGTTGCTCAAAGAAGAAAATTGGCTAAAAAAGCCTGATTTATTATTTTTATCACTCATTTTTCCATTGGAATTGGCTTCGCGAATACCGCGTCGAAAGTTTTTGTCTCTGGTCATGGATCTGAATCCAGCTATTTAATGCTGTGGTGTATCTTACCGTTAAAGTTAATCTTCACTCCTCGCTTAGCAAACCTAATTCACATGAAAAAGTTGTGCGTTCTGGTGTTCTGTATGGGCCTTTTTGTAGTCCTTTACGGCCAAACTGAATCAAAAGTCCCAGCGCGAAGTTTTGCGGTGGCCATGGGCCCAAACTGGGGAAAGGCCATCCGGTATGGACTTTTGGATGATGATATCCTGATCCGTACGGGATATTCGTTGGAAATGGACTATTTCCAGTCGTTAACTCCCCGTTGGGAGGCAAAAATTTCCGCAAGATACCACCGTTTACGGTTTGCGGAGATCACTTATACGCCTCAGTTTGACACCATTGGCGGTGCTTTTATCTTTGTTTCTGCTGGAGACAAGATCGTATCTTATCAAAATGACGCTATTGGTTTTACCGCGGGTTTCCGCAGACTAGGAAAGCCGGCTAAAATTCGATGGTACTGGAATGGAGAAGCCGGGGCTACGGTCTTCATTCAAAATGCTAAAGTCCCGGCATTCACGGTAGGTTTAGGCATGGGTTGGGAGTGGACCGCCCCAAAAAAGGATTGGGCGGTTTTTGCGCAACCTGTTCTCAGAGGTCTTTTTTGGAGTTCTGAAGCAGCTTTTGGGGATCATTTAATGCTGACCCTGGAATTTGGGCTACATCATGCTTTGGGTAAAACAAATGGAATAAAAACCCTGTAAACGGAATCTCTCCGCGGTACAACATTGGATAACAAGTTAAATATGAATCAATTTCAAAACAAAACTATTTGGGCAGGCCTGTTTTTAACTTGTCTGCTGGCTGCTTGTTCGCCCAAATCAATACCGCCTGCAACTGCGGAGGGCCTAAAGGAGACTACCGCAACATCCGGAGATTCCAAGGCTCTCGCGATCGCCGAAGAGGTCATGAAGGCCATGGGCGGACAAAAAGCATGGGATGACACCCGCTATATTTCCTGGAAATTTCTTGGCCGCCGCAACCTTCTTTGGGATAAACAGGCCGGTCTCTGCCGCATCGAATGGCTCAATCGCCCCTGGAAGATCCTCGTCAATCTGAATGACGGAACCGGAAAAGTAAGTTTAAATGGCATAGAACAAACCCACCCCGATTCCCTGGCCAAGTACCTCGACATCGGTAAAAAAGTGTGGATCAATGATTCCTACTGGTTGGTGATGCCATTCAAACTGAAAGATAAAGGAGTTACCCTGAAATTACTGGGCGAAGCCAATACGGAAGCTGGTGAAGCCTCCGATCTGCTCCAGATGACCTTCTCCGGGGTGGGTGTTACGCCCGACAATAAGTATCACGTATGGGTCGACAAAAAGACCCGATTGGTGACGCAGTGGGCGTTTTTTGAAAAATATACGGACGAAAAACCCGGCCTTGTAAACCCCTGGAGTGGATACAAACGCTGCGGCAAAATCCTGCTTTCACCGGATCGTGGCAAAGAACGCGGGACCTTGGAGCCTGTTGAGGTCTTGGAATCTGTTCCAAAAGAAATGTGGTCAATTTAAAAAATGTGGTCAATGTGGTCAATGTGGTTATATGGCCTGGCATCTCTACGATACCAAGCGCTGGCACCCCATTGGCCACATTGACCACATTCCTCAAATTGACCACATTTACTTTAGCATTTTTAATTGGCGTGGCGAGAGTAATTCATCCGGTGACTGGCCTTTGCCTATCAGGCTATTCGCGCAGCAGGCTTGTAAGGAAGTCATAGGAATCAGGCAATAATCTGTCTGCGCCAGATAGTATTTGGGTTCGCGGTCGGGACGGAAGCCTTCGTTTTTGGCGCAGGCGGTGATGCTTTGGGGCTGGGTCAGTTTTTCCAGTTCGGATCGGCTCGTCACGCTGGTATCGAACTGTACTTTCACCACCTCCTTTCCATCCTGATAGCCTGGTTCGGTTTCGATCACGCCGGGAATTGCACCGAAAATACCTTCGCCTGTCCAAAAGCAATACATCGAAAAGGTAGCTGTTTGCAGACCGGCTTCACGGGCCGAAAGTTCTTCTTCCAAAAGCTCCAGGTAGCGCGGAGCAGTTGTACCCGTCAGATCCAGGGCTCGACGCATCCCATTCACGAGTTGGAGCGAGGAGTTAAAATTGGGCATTCGCAGCACAACATCCTGATAATCGTTTCGCACAATACGGACTACAGGGTTATTCCAGGCGGGTTCACCAAAAATGCGCAGTGCCTCCGCATCCTTGCCACCTTTATTATTGAAAATACAGACTGGAACAAAATACGTTTCAATGGCCTCCACAATGAGCGGGTCAGAAAGTGTGGTATTTCCGTAACGGGTACAATTAGCGCATCCGGGCACCTCCTGGAAGAGCAGGAGAATGGGCCTGCCCGTTTTTTGTGCTTCGGCTTTGCCCAGATCGAGGTCGCGTAGCCAGTGGACCTTGCCGAGTTCTTCGGGTTGGTTTATTGGTGATTGGTTTGATTGAGGTATAAAGCATACTGTTATCAGCGTTGAAAAGAGGAGCGCGAGCGATAATAGCGTGGATTTCATGTCAAAATTTTTACGTTTTAATTTAAACAATTAGGCGGAGTTGAACTTTAATGTACCAAACAAAACTATTACCCTATGGAATTACTTTCTAACCCGGACGTCTGGATCGCGTTTTTGACACTTTGCGCGCTGGAGATCGTATTAGGCATTGACAACATCATATTTATTTCAATCCTCACCAGCCGCCTCCCTGCGGAGCAAGAGGCAAAAGCCCGCCGACTGGGCCTGGGTCTGGCCATGTTTATGCGGATCGGGTTGTTGTTTTCTATTTCCTGGCTCATGCAGCTTACTGCGCCCCTGATTACCCTGGGCCCGCAGGCTTTAAGTGGCCGGGATCTGATCCTCTTGCTGGGTGGGTTATTTTTGATGTACAAAAGTGTAAAAGAAATTCATGCCAAAGTAGAAGATGCCGGCAAACCTGCTGAAAATGTCCGCAAGGCGAAATTTGCTGCAGTCATTTCACAAATCCTGGTGGTAGATCTGGTCTTTTCGCTCGATTCTGTCATCACGGCTGTAGGTATGGTGGATCATATCGAAGTGATGGTGGCTGCTGTGGTCGTTTCAGTCGGCGTCATGATGCTGGCTGCTGCTCCGATCAGCAATTTTGTCAACAAACACCCGGCGGTGAAGGTGTTGGCTCTTGCCTTTTTGATTATGATCGGAATGGCCCTGGTGGGTGAAGCATTAGATTTTCACATTCCCAAAGGCTATATCTATTTTGCGATGGCCTTTTCTATCGGGGTTGAATTTATCAACATCACGCTAAAAAATCGATCAAAAGCAGACTAAGTGCTTGTGCTGATGCGCACGCTTTCGTTTTCTTTGGTGGGTTTATTTGATTGTTATTCTGCGCGGTGGATTACCTTTCGCCGCGCAGAATTTTTGTCTGCTAAAAAAAACAATGTCAAAATACATCTCTGCCAGGTTTCCGCTGGCCACTGCCTTCATGCTTTTCTTTTTGGTTTTTGAGGGCATTCTTTTTGCCCAAACACCCAAAAAAATCACCCTCGACGATTGTTTCACTTTTTATAAATTCTACCCCCAAACAGGCGATAATTTCCAGTACCTTAAAGATGGGACCCACTATGCTGAAGCCGACCACGATGGCAAGCTTCATATCCATGATGTGCGTAACGCAAAATCAGATTCCATCATCACACTTAAACTGCCCGAAAAAGCCCTGGGATTTGACCAGTTTGAGTTCAGTCAGGATGAGACGCAACTGCTGATCCGTACCGAAACGGAGCCCATTTACCGACATTCAGTACTGGCTAATTATTTCGTTTATGACTTCAGGACCGGCAAAACAGAACCTGTTTTTGAAGCTGGCAAACAACAGTTTGTAGCCCTCTCTCCCGATGGAACCAAGGTGGTATTTGTTTTTGAAAACAACCTTTACATCAAGGAACTGGTCACCAAAAGTATCACACAAATTACCCATGACGGACTCAAAAACAAGGTGATCAACGGCCTGCCCGATTGGGTTTATGAGGAAGAATTCAGCCCGGTAGATGGGGATGAGATGGTGGCCACACGCTGGAGCCCTGATGGCAACCAGTTGGCTTTTATCCGCTTTGACGAAACCGCAGTGCCGGACATGCCCCTTACCTGGTACGAAGGTGGGGTATATCCCCGCCGAAGCAGCTTCAAATATCCGAAGGTCGGAGCCGCTAATTCCACGGTGAGCGTGCATCTGTATGACTTGAATACGCAGCAAATACTGGGCAAACTGATGGGATTGGAAGTAGACGATTACTGTCCCCGGATCCATTGGACAGAAGACAACCAGCTGGTCATGACACGCCTGAACCGCCGGCAAGACACGATCGATCTGTTGCTGGCGATGCCGGAACGGACCATTTATACGCGGGAAGACCAGACCAATTGGATTCCTACCCGCTTGCTTTTGGAAGAAACGGACCCGGCGTATGTTGAGATAGAATCTGAAAATAAATTGGTTTTTCTGAAAGACAAACGCCACTTCCTGTGGATGAGCGACCGGAGTGGTTGGCAGCATATTTATCGGTATGGCATGAACCAGGCTGCTTCGGAAAGCATTCTTGCGCTGACGAAAGGGCCCTTCGACGTGACTGCTTTTTATGGCGTAGATGAAAAAAACGGCAAATTTTATTTCCAGGCCGCAACCCCGACTCCGCTGGACCGACAGATCTGGGAAGGCGATCTGAATGGGGGCGACGCGCGCCTGCTCACTCCACCAGCAGGCACGCATGAGGCTGCCTTCAGCCCGACCTTTGATTATTTCACCCATGTCTGGTCCAACGCAAACACCCCGCCGGTGGTCAATATCTGCGACCGGCAGGACGATACCCTGCGCGTGCTGAACAAGAATGAACGGGTGAAAAAACTACGAAAGGATTATGGGTTTGTTCCCAAAGAATTTTTCCAGATCCCCCTGGCAGATGGGACGCTTTTAAATGGATGGATGTTGCGTCCGGCCGTCATGGATTCGCTCAAAAAATACCCTGTCCTTTTTGACAATTATGGAGGTCCTGGCTCTCAAACAGTTCAAAATCAATACGATGGATACATGGGAAGCTGGCATCAGATGCTGGTACAGAAGGGATATATAGTGGTCAGTGTAGACAACAGAGGCACCGGCGCCCGGGGACGGGATTTTAAAAAATGCACCCAACTTCAGCTGGGCAAACTTGAAACGGAAGACCAGATCGCTGCCGCCAGATTCCTTGGTTCACAGCCCTGGGCTGACCCCAACCGCATCGGCATCTGGGGCTGGAGTTTTGGCGGATATCTCAGTACGTCCTGCATTTTGAAAGGAGCGAATGTATTCAAAATGGCGATGGCCGTGGCGCCGGTCAGCAATTGGAAATGGTATGATGCTGCTTACACCGAGCGCTACATGCATACCACACAAGACAATGCGCAGGGATATGAGGAGAATTCACCGATTCACTTTGCCAAACTCCTGCGGGGCGACAATTACCTGATCTGCCATGGCATCACGGATGATAATGTACACTGGCAGCAATCGGTAGAAATGATCGATGCACTGATCAGGGCCAACAAACAATTTGATACATATTACTATCCCAATAGGAATCATGGGATCTTTGGAGATAATGCCACGATACACTTGTTTACCAAGTTGACGGATTTTGTTTTGGAGAAACTTTGAATCTATACGACTGGATAATTTTGTTTTTCAAGTAAAAACCTGTAATTTTGATATCCAAAATTACCTAACCAAATGAGTTTACTGCCAAATGCAGCATTTGCATTCATACCATTGGAAAAATTGGTGGATTATGCGTTAAATCCAAACCACCCCGTTGGAAAACATAAAGCAGCGGTTTTTGAAGCTGTTTTAGGAATTACGGTTGTGGATGCTGAACTTTTGAGGAATAAAATCATGGAAGCTGTGCAAACTGCTGAGGCAATGCTAGCACGTAATGACAATTTCGGACAGCGATACCAAGTTGAATTTGAGTTAGAGCTAAATGGTTGCAAAGCGATAATTCTGACTGCCTGGATCTTAGAACCGCTGGAATTTTCACCTCGATTGACGAGTTGTTACATTAAATAAATCAACTGCGATGAATCAAGAAATTAAACTGTTGGACGTGGTGGCTCTTTTGAAAGCCTTACCTGCCGAGAACCTTAAAAAAGGTCAGGTGGGCACCGTCGTGGAGGTTTTCAGCGAAGAAGACTTTGAAGTGGAATTTGCAGATAAACATGGTAAAACCATAGCGATGGTGCCCCTGAAAAATTCAGATTTGCTGGTGTTACAATATGAATTAGAAAGGGCTTGAGTACCCTGTCGGAATGATTACTTCCAAAAAATATCCCAGGCAAACCGGGCCACAATCCCTACTACCACCACCAGAAAAACCTTGCGTATAAACGCATTCCCCCTCAAAACAGCCATACGACTGCCCAGATAAGAGCCCGCCACATTACAGGCCATCATCGGCAGGGTGAGGTGGAACAGGACATACTTGTTCATCAGGAAAAAAATGAGCGAGGAAAGATCCGATACCACATTGATGATCTTGGAAATGGCTGAAGAGGTCAGGAAACTGTATCCAATGACACTCACGAAGCCAAAAACCAGCAGGCTTCCGGTGCCCGGGCCAATAAACCCATTGTAAAACCCCAGCGTTGCACCGATCCCAGAGGCCCACCAGTGCAGCTTTTCCGGCGGGACATTAAATTGCTCCTGGTGCCCAAAATCCTTTTTGCAATAGGTATAAATGGCGATCGCTATAATGAGAAACAGGATGATCGGCTTCAGGACGGAGGCTGGCAACATACTTTGTACCGTAGCGCCGAGATAGGAAAAAAGAGCCGCCGGTACTCCGGCATAGAGCACCGTTTTCCAGGGGATCTTTACCGACCGGGCGTAATTCCAGGCGGCTACGGAGGTGCCTACTGCGGATGCGAGTCGGTTGGTCCCAATGATGTTTGGCACCGGGAGCTGCGGATACAAAACAAAAAATGCGGGTATCTGCACCAGACCGCCACCACCGACGATACTGTCAATAAATCCGGCAAGAAAAGCGAAGGCGCAAAGCAGGTAAAGTTCCATAAAAATAGCCTGCAAGGATACGCCGAAACAGTTTAAAATCTCAGCAGCACCTGATAATAATAGTCCGGGGTGGTCTTTGATAAGGACGACAAAACAGGCTTTTTTAAAATGATTCTGAAACAGGGATACTTTTCCCCGCCGTCTAATAATGTAAATGTGGTCATCTCCGAATCAAAAACATACAGCGGATTGGCTCTTTTAAACTCCGATTCAATCACCCATTCTGCTGGATTCAGGCATTTTTTTATTTCGCTGCAGATGTTGTCGTAGTATTTACGCACCTCTCCATTGGAGTCATTTGGCATACTAAATAAAAGTTCCTCATATCCATTGTTGATGACGCCTTCGTTGGATCTCTGATACGTTCTTTTGGTTCTAATGGCTTCTACCATAGGCGCCTTCGGGTCATTTACATCGCCTATTGTCAGGGTATACTGGGGGATCAGCTCCCAATCCAGAAACCATTGATTGACAAGGTAATGAAGCCGATCGCAGCTGGAAAAAGTATCCTCAAAGTACATTTGGGGAGCATCCAGTATTTTATAATCAAAACTGTATTTTCCTGTTTTATTTTCTTCTGCGGAGGTGTGCACCAAATAAAAGCTCGTATCAGTACTGGCCGTAAATGAAATGCGCGACTCGGTGCCAGCTTCGTTCAATTTGCCCAATACAGAAGAGCCCGCGGCTGCAGCCAGTACTATATAAGGCTTAAATTCTGTACTTTTCATCGTAAAAAGAACACCCTGTCCTTTCTTGATCGAAAAAGTACGCGCTTTATAATACCGGTTGTCACTGTAAGGATCGGAGGGAAGCAATTCACTTTCCCGGGCTTCCCCAACAGCCCCTATCATCGCAGTTTGAGCCTGGGTATTCAGGACTGAAACCAGTAGAACATTTATTAATACAAGGGTAATTCTATGCATTAGAACTATTTAATTGGACAAAGTGCTGCTAAGAGCCTGTTTAAATAAATGCAAATTTAATCACTTCAACAGGCTTTGTTGCATGAATCCCCGACTTCGTCGAACAATCCCTTTCCCGTTTAGGGGTCAGGCGACTTTGACCGACATTGGAGCTGCGATTTGAATAAATTTGTTCAAGACTGCCGCTTTGATAGCGGC
>JBILHS010000112.1:0-18171 GCA_044350425.1 Saprospiraceae bacterium
GTAAGGTACACATGTCCAACACTGGTTCAGGCACCCCGATAACGACCGAATTGACGAATGGTGCAGTCAACGGAAAGATTGCGAATATCCTCGATCTTAACGCTACCGGCGTCAACTACTCAGAAGCTACCGGTCTGACGGCAACCGCAGCATCCCTCGAGGCTAACCTTGGCCCAGTTGGAAAAGTGTCAGGAGAAGCAAAAAAAGTGGCTATTAATCAAACTGGCGTGGATTGGAAGGAGGCGACCTTGAGGTCCGATACGACAATTGGTTTTGAAAACATTGCAACCATATCCAACCTTTCTGGTCACATTCTGGGTACTTCCGGAAATTACGCAAAAGAATTGTCAGGCGAGGTCAGTTTTAGTCCAAAAGTCCCAGGATTAGGGAATATTGAAGCCTCTGGAGAAATCAAAGCTGCACAAAATTCCAATGCTGGTGCTTGGACCTTTGAACTTACCCATGGAAGTATAAATGCGGACCTTTTTGGCTTCATGCATATTGAGGAATCTAATTTAGGTTATAGTGATGGAGAAATGACTTTGGAAGCCCCCACCATAACCATGGAGGGAAATATACCTGGTGTTTTAAATGGTTTTTCTGTTAGAGGAAGTAAAATAGTGATTGGTAATGGGCTAATTGATTGGGCAGAAATAGAAGTAGGTTTGGGTAAGAAGTTTGAATTAGGCCGAGGATTGTCTGCAAAACTTCCTAACTTATTGCTATATGGAAGTGCCGGAAACTACAATATGGAATTTAGGGATGCACAAGCATCGCTTTCGATTGGGGATGATTTTAGTGCGCAAGGAGACCTTTCAATGCGCTATGACCGCAAAAAAAATCAATTGCAGATCATGTCTGCAATATTAAATCTGAGTGGAAAGTCACCTGAAATACCTGGCAATATTCCTGGACTATGGCCATTTAGCCTTGATTTTATTTTCTCCTTGATTCCTGCAGGTATTCCAGCTGAAGCAGGCATTGGAATTTATGCAAATGGCTCTGTTTCGGCTGGAATAGAAGGTGAAGTTAGTTACGATGAAAGTAACCCTGGCGTATGGCAGTTAACGGGAAGCCCAAGTCTTGCCGGCAAAATTGCTTTTGGCGTAAAGGCTTCAGCAGGGATTGGTAGCCGAGTCTTGGTTTATTTGGGGATTTATTTGGCTGCAGAAGCGGAGGCTTCCGCGAAAGGAACTGTTGACTTATCAACAAAAATTGTAATGAATGAAGATAATTTTGGGCTCAGCATGGCGCAATCAAAAGCTACTTATGAGATTGAGGCTGATTTACGAGCACTTCTAAAGGGTGGCGTTGAAGCACGTGCGCTTTATTTCTTTGGGACAACACTTTATGAAGTGGTATTCAAAGAATGGCATATCGGCCATACCGATATGAGCGGAGAATTATCGTTAGCGAATGGCAAAACAACTAAAAAAAGCGCCTCTGGTGTTTTTTCCGGCAACAAAGACGCTGTACCAGACCCTGCTAAAAGTGGTGCGATCCGAACACAGACAAAAGCCAGCGGTACGGCTTTCAATGCCTTAGCAAAAGCCCAGGAATTGCTTGGCAACAATGGAAATAGTGCTGAAATAAAAGCCTTTTTGGGTCGAAATGGCATTGCAAAAGAACAAGAGTTTAATCTGATTAAACAAAAGGTTGCTCAGAGTTTCATGGATAGTATCCGAGAAGTAGCGTTGGCTAAAGATGTAGCTGAGCAGGAGTTGAATACCATGCGAGACCCCGTCCAACAGGAAATTTTCAAATTGACGCAAACACTTGGAAAAATGAAGGATGATGGAAAAGACCGAATAAATGATACAAGTGGAATAATGGGCAGCATGTTTGGAAGCACCATTACCAAAAAAGAAGTTGAGGCTAAATTGGTTGCCAAGCGCACTGAACTTGCAACGTTTGACATCCTGGAAGCACGTGCAATAAATGCTCGAAATGAATTGAATGAAATCAGAGAAACTTTTAGTAATCTGGAGCAACTTTTAATGTCAAGATCATCTGATTTAACTGGAACGAGCTTTGCACAGGATGTTTTGAACAAATCAGAAATGCTTGCCAAGTTGCATTAAATTAACATGTAATATTATCCAAAAAATTTAATAAGTAACACAGCTTTATTATTTATCTTATCTTTACAATAAGTATTTTATTTGACGAGAATACTGAACATTTTGATAATTAGGGTTGTTATGGCGTAAGGGGTGTGGCTGGGTGTGATTCCCATTTGATGTAGATTTGAGTCAAAAATACAGCATTAAAATGGAATCTACAATCAAAAAAGCATCAGATGGCACCGTTACGATCACGACAACGTTTAAGCCGCAAGGCGATTTGCTGGATCAGGAAACGGCACTTCAGATTGGATTACAAGAAGCAGGTCGCCTAGCGCTATTGGAGTCAATAAAAGAACTGGATACCAATGGAGATCCGATTGTGGTTACCAACGAGCGTTACACGAGCCGTGGGTTGGAAAAAAAACGTATCAAACAATCTTCGGATCGGTAGAGGTATCACGTCACGTATATCAGCGTTCGCAGGGGGCAAAACGTACGTACCCTTGGAGGCTAAGGGCCGTTTTTGGGGTGGCAGCAACACGCAAAAGTGCAGCAAAATGGTCAGTTGGAAGCATAGCCCTATGTCTGCCCGTCTGGTATGCGAAGATTTGGAGATGAATCATTCCCGCCCCTTGAGCACGAAATTGGTGCAAGCAGTGTCGGCCCATGTGGAAGATATTGCGATGGTAAAAGAATTTGAATGGGAATACGATCTTCCGGAATTTGATCAGGTTGTGAACTACATCAGTGTAGGCCGGGACGGTACCACCACTGCGATACGAGGCGAAGTTTCAGGCAGTACGATATACCGGTCTGGCGGATGGTGCGAAGGACAACTGGAACTACCTGTCCCCATATGTGCAGGTGGAAATACTTGATTTTTACCATGCCACTGAATATCTCACCTATTATATGCGGTAATTTACGAGCGAAATTCTACATCAAATGGGAATCACCCCCCTTTTTATCGGATCGTTTACGCTGTCGAGATTTTCAATAACCTCGTATTTAACAATACATATTTTTAATATATAAGAGATCTTATCGTGATATCCGAATCGTCGCACAAAGTCTCCGGAATTTTTAGGGCTCATTTTACATCAAATTTATTCCAAAAGGTCTCTGCTGATACAATCCGTACGGCTTCAAATCACCTACTCCAAAATGGCCTGTTATTTCTTTTTGGAACCCAGGAGTTGGAGTTGGATTCGATATATTGCAATAATCTTTTGCTGGATGTTACAAGAGAATTGAATGCAAATCATGCCCTAACAGTTTTTAATATTCCGCTCAGTGAAAGTATAGAAAAGTCATTACTCAGGCATGATGGTGTAGACATGGCTTCCCTCGCAAAAAAAACCTCGCCTGAAGGCAACAGATTGGCCCTTTCCTTTGGAGGCTGTTCGGCGTTTTTTCAAGGGCTGTCTTCTGCTGAAATATCTACAGAACTGTCCCATATTGATCAACTGGTATCCAATGGAATATTGTGTTTGTTCTATTTCAATCAACTTGAAATAACCCATAACCTTGCGTCATTGGCACCGCTCCTAAACCGCTCCAGCCAATTTATACCCCATGCAGGTTGGGAGGGTGTTTTGTATTTTGTTGAAGAGGAATGTGCATCTCGTAAGATGATTTTAAGTCCGGCATGTAGGGCCGTAATATCTGAAACTTTGCAGGAAACCAATATGCCGCTTCCCCTTGTGGCAGAGTGTATACATCAAGTTGATTTACTGCTTACGGAAAAATCATCCAAAGAAAGGGTCGTTTTGCCGGAGCACTACGAGCAGGTAGGCGGGTTTTCCATGGTACTACAGGTACAGGGAGATCGATTGGTTTCACAACTTTCGGCCAACATAGACGCCTTAAAGTTGAAACGCTTTTTCCAATGTTTTTTAAAACAGGATGAGCATGGCTTATTTTGCTCCATCTCATTATCTGCAGAAGAAATATCTGCCAGAACCAATTTTCCGAAAAAACAGGTATCGGACATATTACAGGTGGCTGAATTGCCGGAATATCAGTTTTTTCGCCAGAAAAATGGACGATATGAACTGGCTTCCAGGGTGATGCTCACTCACTGGGAGGAGATGAAGCAATGGGTTCTGGAAGAACAGGAACATATTAATATGTACCTGCGCACAAAAAAACAGGCCGTGTTGTACAGCAATGGCGAAGCTGAACTGCTGACAGGGATCAACTTGGATGCTGCCCTATTGTGGCTTGAACAGGCGGACCCAACCTTGGCCTGGGCTACTCCGTACGCACCTGAATATGAACTGACACTGGCGTACATTGAGGCGTCTTCCAAACAAAGACAGGCCTATCTCGTGGCCAAACAAAGACGGAGCAAACAACTTTTGAAGATTACCCGTGGCATTGCTTTTGTTGTTGGGGTTGCTTTCATCATTTCTTCGCTGGCCGCTGTTTTCGCAGGTGTTGAACGGAATAAAGCGATTGACGCAAAAACAACTGCAGAAACCGAGCGCCTGATAGCCGTCGAAGCCAGAGTACTCGCCGATCAAGAGCGTCAAAAAGCGCTGTTGGCCCGAAATGCTGAGCAAGAAGCAAAAGTTCGCGCCGAATCTCAACGTAAGGAAGCCCTTTGGGCCAAGGAAATCGCTGACCAGGAACGATTAAAAGCTGTCTCTGCCAGAAATGCCGAACAAATGGCAAAGGAAGCCGCCGTACGCGATCGGGCCATAGCTATTTCTGCAAAGGACCAAGCTGAATTTGAACGGAAAAACGCAATTTCTGCACGATCAGAAGAACAAAAAGCCCTCGTGCGCGCCAATGAAAATTTCAAAAACGCTGAAAAACTTCGCATCCAACAGGAATCCAGGGCAAACGCACTTTCCGCGTTTCAATATTACAACAACAACCAGGCTATTATTGGTTTGAAACTCGCCCGAACAGCCTACACCACCAACCTCGCCAATGGTGGCAGTATGTATGAGCACGACATCTTAAAATCGCTGATCTATGGCGTAAATGCCCAACAACCAGAACAGTATACACAACAGTTGAACCACCCCCTGCGAAACATTGCAGTTTCCCCCATTGGAGGTTTGACTGCTACCTGTTCGATTGGTGGACTCATCACCATTTTCCAAAATAGTTTCGAAAAAATCAGTGAAATAAAAATTTCTGGTCAAAAGTTTCAATCTATGTGCTTCTCCGGTACCGGGCAGTTGCTGGTGGGTACTACCACCGGAGAATTGCTCACTTTTAACGCTAAGACTGGGGAGTTGATATTTAAGCGCTTAGTTTCTGATCAGCCGATTCGCTGCATCACCCTCCTTGATCCCGAGCGCCAGATTATCGCCCTCGTATCGGGTCACGAAATTGTGCTCTTCAATGGCTTGGCTGAAACTTCTGAAATGACAAAAAAAACAGTCTCGACTAAGGAAGTACCCAGTGAAATGATCTATAGTGTTTCATCGAGTCATTTGTTCTTTTCCTTAGGCCGGTCTGTTTTTTCAATTCTAGTACGGAGTGGCCATTTAGAAGAGACCCCGAAAAGCATCTGTACTATGAATCAGTTTGTTACCAGCATAGCCGTCGCTACTTTTCAGGGCAAGGAATACCTAATGACTGGAGATCTAAAAGGGAATGGCAATCTAATAGATGCATCCAATGGCGAAATTAAATTCACCAGAAAAATTCACTTGTCTAGTGTCAGCGGCTGTCACCTGGAATCCATAAACGATCACCTATTGATCGTTACCAGTGGCTATGATCAACGGGTAAACGTATATTATGTTATACCGGATTCCGCCGGAAAGTTTGAACAGGAGAGTACCATCGATTTTAATTTCCACCATGGGTGGGTAACGGATATGGCTGTTCAACCAATCAATGGAACGCTCCTTACGTGTAGCAAGGATATGACCCTTCGCATCTGGCAGTTCAAACCTCAGGACATTTTCAGTCGAGTGGAGAAAATCCTGCAAAATGAAAACTAGGCCTTCTGTTCTTTAAATTTCAACGAAAAAAACCGCCTTTTTGGCCCTTAAAGTACATTATAAAAAATTACATATGATGCGTGTTTTTACCATTTCAGGATTAAAAATCTTGTTTTTCACTTTCTTTTCGGTATCATATCTTTCAGCGCAGTGTGATTTCAATAAAATCAACCTGGCCATGGAACAGTATGAGATTGGAAGGTTTGATATCGCCAAATCATCCATCATCAAATGCGTCCAAACCAACGGTTTTACCACGCTCAACGACAAGAACAAGGCACTTCGGCTGCTGTCACTCATTGCTATTGCGGAAGACAGTATTCCCCTCGCAGTGTCTTACATTAATTTGATTATTCTAAATAGTCCGGAATTTAAGGCTGACCCCCATATCGTCTTCGATCAATTGTTCCGGCAGCAATTGGCTGCCAACCTGGTAGTCAAAGTAAATTCAGTTTCCAAACGTGCTGAAGACATACAAACAGCTCCAGCAACTGTTGTGCTTGTTACTCGAGAGGAGATTATTAGCCGGGGTTATGTCGACATTATCGATCTATTATCTGACCTGCCGGGTTTTGACATTAGTAAGATATATTCAGCAACCTACGCCAATGTATATCAGTTAGGATTTCGCCAGGAAAATACAGAACGCACACTTTTCATGGTCGATGGGGTAGAGGAGAACGATATCTGGTCAAATATCGCCTATATTTCGAGACAGTATCCTTTGTCCAATATCAAAGTGGTGGAAGTGCTTTATGGACCCTCTTCCACCATGTATGGTCCGCGGTCTTTTGTTGGAGCCATCAATATCCTTACCCTGGGGCCAGGGGAGCGCCCAAACACGTCTCTGGAGAGGAAGCCAAAAGAAGATGTACAACCTAATCCGGTATATGTAAACGCCAACCTTAGTGGGGCCTCTTTTCGCACAGCTGATGCAGATGTAACCATAGGCCTCAACACCGAGGCGTTCAAATTTTCTATCACAGGGCGCTATTTCTCCTCAGATGAAGAGGATCTTTCTTTTGTTGATTTTTACGATTATGCGCCTTCCGACATTGACCGTCTGAAGTACACCGCGATGAATCTAAAGGGTGACTTTACAATTAGCAATGTAAACGGAGTAAAGAAAAAAATACCCCTCAGCGAGTATATTACGACTTTCAACATTCCACAAACGAGCCCTTACTACAATATATTTCAAAACGCAAACAACGGGGTGGACAGTATTGTACTGACAAGTGCCGGGGTAGAATACGCCCGGCAACTCGACAAAAATTCCTATACCGGCAACGTCAATGGCGCTCCTGCCGGTTATTCCAACCATACCAAAGACTACTATGTAAGCGCCAAGTTAAGTTTCAACAATTTTTTATTAGGTATCAGTTCCTGGCGCAATGAGGAAGGGTTGAATTACTACCAGGATATCTATTCCCCAGGCTCAAAGAATGGAAGTTTGTGGGTACCTAAGAATACGACCCTTTATGCCAAATATGAGCGGGATTTTGAACGGATTTCTATTTCCAATCTGACAACTTTTAATAATCACAGCCTGGATAAAGCTACCGATCGCGTGAATTTTTATCCATTCGGCCTCTCTTCAAGTGGTTTACACCTGGCGCACTTACTCAATCCGGACTCATTGATTATCAACAATTCCGGCACATCATTAGCTAGGCATGGTTATACCAACACCTATTTCTACTACGAGGGCAAGCAGTTTAGGAACGATTTCAGGGCTTTCTATACCGGAGACCGGTTTGACTTAACCGCCGGAGTAGAATTTAGGAGTAGCCTCATGCAGGGTGATTACCTTACCTATACTGATTTTAATTACAAAAATCCAATTGACCAAAGTCAAATATCATACGCCCAAGAACTTGGAACCGTAAAGAACCAGGACCAGGGAAGTAACTTTTATTCTATACTGGACCTTGGGGCCTATACGCAGGGTAGTTATTCCATTATCCCGAAAAAATTGATACTCAATTCAGGTGTTCGTTTGGATTACAATCGTATCCGAGCAAATGGGGGCTTTGGCTATGATTTGTCGCCTCGTGTCGTACTTGTTTACAACACACCTAAATTTACGGTAAAGGCGATCTATTCCAAGGGACTACAGAATGTATCTCAGTGGACAAAATTCTCCACAGGCGGTGGTCGCACACCCAATCCTGACTTAGAAACCGAGAAAATCGATTTTTTTGATCTATCGATGTCCGGCAAATTGGCAAAGCGGACTATTGAATGGGATTTAACTGGTTATATTAGTTACATCAAAGATGCGGTAGCATCGAGTACAGATTCCAACGGGATTACAAAAAACCGAAACATCGGCTCTTACAGCATTTTGGGTACGATGGCAACACTTCGATATAATGCTTCCAATGGACGATTTAAGGCCTACATCAACCATACGTTTATACATCCATTTCAGACAGAAAATGGGATCAACAAAGATTTTGAGCCTGTACGAATCGGTGATATTGCCTCGCACCACGCCAATGCAGGTGCTACCTTTCGTTTTTCCTTAGGAGGACTTCACAACAGTCTTGACATTCGTGCTAATTACGTCAGCGACCGGCCTGTTGGGCCAGGCACAACCCAGGCTGGTAATTTGGGCGTACCCGGCAACGTGGTCAAGGCCTATTTAATTTTTAATGGTGCATTTATTGTTTCCCATAAAAAAGCGCCCTGGATACGTTTGGCGATCATTGCCAACAACATATTAAACGACAATATTCTCGATCAAACCGACACCAGGTATTACAATCCAGGGCCACGTTCAGCATCTGGGTCGTACTCTAACATTTCAGGTAATGTGCCTTACGTACCACAACGTTCGCGCTATCTGATGGCAAGACTAACCTTTGATCTTTAGAATAATTTCTACTATGACAGAAGATTACAACAGGCGTACCGTTGAATATGCGCACATACATGCCACCAGCCGCATTCATTTTGATATCTTTTTTGACATCTTAGGATTAAAAGAAGGGGAACGACTTTTGGATGTTGGGGGTGGTTATGGAGAAATATTTTTGGAATACATGAAGCGCAACCACGGACGTCAGGTCTTTTACGATTTGTTAGAGCCTTCCCTGGCACAAATTGAAAAGGGCCATGACAGGATATCCACTGATTTTCCCGAAGCCTTTGTGCAGCAAAACGTTCGATTTTTTCAGGTTGACTTTTTGGAGTTTCAGTCCGAAGAGCTATTAGATCACGTTCTACTTAAAATGGTGTTCCATGAATTTTCTTGGGACAAAAAAGTGGAGGTTTTGAAAAAGGCGAAGGCCTTGTTAAAACCTGATGGAAAACTAACCGTCTGGCGTCCGTATTTGTGTGGAAGTATGCGTGATTTTTTCTCCACCGTTATTCAAAAAAAAGATGAACTGGTTGGATTTGGCACCATGCAAAGAACGCGTCATTTTTGCTCAGAGGAGGAGTTTAAGTCGTTGTTATCTGAAGCCGGGATAACACCAAAAGAGCCCGTATTTCTCTTTGAATACATCTTTGACACCTCGAGGCGGCTTGAGGCGGAGTTCAAAGGAGATCAAAATTTGTATCAACAATGGATTTCCCATATTCTTGGTGCATACGAAATCGCAGATGATTCGGTGCGACAGCAAGTGAAAGTAGTCCAATCACCTGATGGAATTTTTATCAATTTTCAACGTGCTATTTTCAGATTTTAGTCTATTTTATGATTTTAATAGTGCTTTGAATCCGTGCTTTTTTTAAAAAAAGTGAGTTTTGAGATTGGGTACCTGGCTTTTGTACTGCCAATTAAAATCCATGTGCAGGCTTAGAGCTTGTTAATACTTTTCACTTTTTCAAATCGCCGGAATATTCCCGGACATCGTCAATTAATCGCAACATGCAAAAAAGCGAACCATCCAAAGAGCCTCAAACAGTAATGATACTGGTGGCGATGTCCTTTTTTGTCGGAGTGTTTATATCGTATTACATTTCATATATTTCAGCTGTTTTTGTAAAAGTAGCCGGGGTTGACAACCTGCCATTTGCCTATATCGTATCCGGTATAGGGGGTACGTTGATTACCCGATGGTTTAATACGCTGGAGATACGGTTTAGTTTTGAGCGTGTTACCGTGCTGATGGTTTCCCTGATTGCCGGCAGTATACTACTCGTCTGGTATGCGTGTAAGGAATATAGTCAAATTCCGGCTGTTATTTTCTTTTCGTATGCCTGGTTTTGGATTACCGGCAATTTTATTCTGCTTGTTTTTTGGAAATTACCTGGCAAAACTCTTAGTTTTGGACAAAACAAGCGACTGAACGGCATTATTAGCTCTGGGGAAGTGGTCTCAGCTATTTTGGCCTACCTGTCAGTACCCTTGTTGCTCAGTCAAGGCATCATTGTCAATGAGTCCAACCTGCTTTTGATTTCATTTGCAGGGTTGTTGGCCTTTTTATTGTTTTTCAGTTTGTTGCGTTTTTGGTATTCTACCGTACTGGAACAAGCCGTAAAAAAGACCGTAATACAGGATCCTATTCAGTCGAAAGAAACCTTTCGGGGTTTGATGCGTACGCCTTTTTTTCGCCTCTTATTCTTTTCGGTGCTGACAGCTGTAGTGGTACAGTCAACAGTGGATTATACCGTCATGGTTGTCACCAAAGAGGTAATCAAAGATACCAAGTCTCTGGCTTCATTTTTCGGTTTGCTGTTTGGATGTGCCAAGGTGATTGAGCTCTTGTTAAAAACAACCGTATCAAACATACTACTCAAGCATTATGGTGTACAAGCCGGACTAATCACCTGTAGCCTGGTGGTCGGAATCACCACGGTATTTGGTCTGATTTCCCATGCTTTTGGTGCCCTGACTTTTTTGTTTATTACGTCCTTGGTAAACAAAGTAATGGAGCGTTCGCTTGTTCGATCGGTGAATGCACCGGCCATCAATATCTTATTTCAGGTGTACACTGGCAAACTGAAGGGTATTGCTCAGAATTACGGGGATGGATATGGCAAGACTTATGGCCAACTGGTTTCTGGTTTATTGCTATTTTTGATTTCGATGTTTTACACCTTCAATATCAAGGTAGCCTGTCTTAACACCTTAATCTTGACCTGTTGCTGCGTGCTTTTCTATTTGTCGTATAGATTGGTCCCCTTGTACAAAGAATCGCTCAAGGTGCGTATTGCACAGATGATTCAGGGAAATGGATTGCCGAAAAAGCAAGAAAAAGCAGCAGAAAATGACCTTAGATCAGTTATTATAACGGGCATTAACAAAGAGCGCGCGATTGCATCCAATACCAACATAATTCCAGAATCCATCAAAATCTCTGGAGTGGAATCATTAGAGCAACTTACTGTAGCAGCTTCCCGGGCATTAGCCCTTCATCCTACGAACGAAAAAATCGCGGCGCTGGGCACACAAATGGATGGATTGAGTAAGGAGGCTTGGTCAGGCATCAATCCTAGTGTACAGGTTTATTGGCTGATGATTCCCGCTTTTTACCTGCGCACACGCAAACAGTTCTCCGAGTACCCGTTTGAGAAACTGGAGATGCTTGTGAGAGAAACAGATTCCTTTTTTCGCGCCCATCGGTATGAACGTCCGGAAGCTCAAATGGCCATGGTCACTTTGAGGGCCATGTTGTATGCAAAAATAACGAAGGCCAACTCGGAAAAATATGTTACACTTTTGTGGAAAGAGGACTCTGAGATGCTTAGCAGCCTATTGCCAATCATGGGGCAGTCTGAGCACCAGTTGGTGTCCAAAGATATCCATTATTACAACCTGCTCCAGCAATTTTTGGATACCTATTGTCAAACATTATCCATACAAAACACCCTTCAGCACCAAGATTGCGCCTTACTTCAAAGAGCCATCAGGCACGAAATAGAAATTCGGTTGGGGCATGTTTTTCATATTCTGGCCTTAGTACATGATCAGGAAATCGTTGACAACGTTCGCACCTTGATGGCCAGCCAGAATTCAGAAGACCAGATAATAGCCCTGGAAATTCTTGAGTTGATATTGGATGATCAGGAAAAAGGGTGGTTGATGCCTATTTACCAAGAGTCAACCCCTACGGCTGTCCTGAAAAAGCTGGATCGTTTTTTCCCTGCTGCGATCCGTACTTTCCCAAATACCCTGGAATATTTGGTCTCTCTAAGTCCAGCAAAAATGGATTTGGAACCCCGTTATCTCGCTTTAGCAGCGCTGTGTGATAGCGGAACATTGCGTTACCGGCAAGTTGCAGCAGCCTGTTTCTCCAAAGAGCCCTTGTTGCGCTTTAGAGCCCATATTGCTTTACAACAGCATTATCAGGCAGATTATTCATCTGTAGCTCAGCAAACAGGCTTTGTCATGCCCGCGGAATCAGCTAAAAAAAAGGTGATTCAGCGTATAGAAGAATTGATGGCGCTGGATGTTCCAAATTATGTAAAGTCAAAACTACTGCTTTGTGTATGTCCTGACTTGCAAGGAACTGCTCCAACCGTCACAGACTTTAGTTTATTAGGCATGATTTTAGCCTATTATAATGCTTACAGTGACCAGATAGAGCAAGCTTTGTTTCCATCTGAACAGACTCAAACAAGTAATTATCATCCAAAAATTTTGGTGTAGTGTTTCGATATGTATTTTGGCCTGATGGTATTGCCCAGGCATTAAACAGTGAGGTATTCCGGTGTCATTTTCACCTTCAGGTGGTTACCACCCTGGAAGATTTTTTTTTAGTAGAGGAAAGTTTGCACCACTTGCAGGCACGCGGTATACTCTTGGAAGTGGTAATCCTCGCACCTCAAAAAGATGGCACAATATATACAACCAATACCCTTTTACGCTTAGTATCGGGTGGCGCCAGGGTATTCTGGCACCTTCGATCCAGCCCTTCCCTCGAAACAGAGCGTTTTTTTATCATAGACAAACAGGCTCTTTGGAGTACCTTTGAACTAAAGGAGCTTGATGACGTCGGTGTCGTGTACCTTATACTTCAAAAAAATAAGCGGTTTGAGGAATACTGCAGGTATTCAGAAAAGGTAATCAACAATAGTGGTAAAATAGAGATCAATTTTCAGTCTTCCAGGGATTATGTTCCTGTTGGCGAATTGGTTGACTTAACTTGGGATGTACAAAATGCTGAAATTGTAGTACTTGAGCCTGATTATGGAGAAGTGGATCATAAAGACAAATGTGAACGAATGGTGGTGCAAGACACTCTTTTTAGGATTACCGCCAGGAATAAAACTGCGCAAGAGACTAAGTCGCTTTTCATAAAATCAATTCACAATCAGGCAATTATTTTTGAAGTGTTTGCCTACGAATCAGACATGGATACCTTCATTCCCGTCAGTAGCCCAAAGGGTTTTGAAGGTTACTATGCTGCATACCCAGGACAACAAATTAGGCTTACGTGGAATGCTGGCACAGTTGGGAAATTACGCGAGACAACGGTAGGCGACCTGCCTTTACAGGGTGAACGGTTGTTGACTATTGACCAGGATATGTCATTGTTTTATGAACTGAAAACGCTGTTTGGAACCAACCGATTTGAACTCAAATTTTTCGTAGTGGCAGAAATTGAGGAGCCCGTTTCGCTCGAAGCGTACGAGCTGGAAGAAGCATTGTACGTACTCAAGCAAATGTCGGCAGCCAATTCGAACCGCTCATTTCAATCCATTTGGGCATTGATACTTCTTTTCTTCGCAAGGCGAAAAAAACAACAAAAGTCATG
Organism: Saprospiraceae bacterium; assembly: GCA_044350425.1. Classification (GTDB taxonomy): domain Bacteria; phylum Bacteroidota; class Bacteroidia; order Chitinophagales; family Saprospiraceae; genus M3007. The sequence continues at coordinate 13,741 of JBILHS010000112.1, forward strand.
AAAGAAGCAAAAAGGGAGTCAAAAATAGGCCAACTGTTGATTTTTTCAGCGGGTGTAAGCCAAGATATTCTCCGCAGCTGCCCCCGATCTGAGTATTTAAAGTACAGCAGCATGGGAGCAACAGTTGTATTCACGGCGCTTTTGGCGTTGCTATCCTCTTATTTCGCCTTCTCACTCATTTTTTCAGGAGATTGGCTTCGATGGATGCTTGCATTCTTTTGGGCAGCCATCATCTTTAATCTCGACAGATATATCATCTCCAGCATGCGCAAAAAAGAAAAGCCCATGCAGGAGTTCTTACAGGCATTCCCCCGACTTTTGCTGGCATGCGTCATTGCCATGGTGATTGCCAAGCCATTGGAATTAAAATTGTTTGAATCTGAAATCAACGAATTCCTTACCCAAGATAAAATAGCTCAAGTAGCCGCCGTAGAAAATCAATACGCTCCTCCACTTGCAGCAATTGAACAGGAAAAAGAAAACTTAAAGGCTACACTCCAGCTACAGTTCGACATGCGGGAGCGCTATTACCAAGAATATAAATGTGAATGTGATGGAACTTGTGGCACTGGCATTCGAGGCTCAGGATCAGAATGCGACCGAAAAAGAGAAAAATACGCCTCTTTTTTGCTGGAATACAACGAAAGAAAAACACAGGTAGACGCTGAAATCGAGCATTTGAACCAGCGTAGGACGGCCATACATGAAGCGGCGCTCGCTCAAAAAAATGCGGTGACTGCATCTTTCTCCGATGGATTACTGGCCAGGCTGCACGCCTTAAGCCAACTGCCAGGGATGGCTTCTTATGCCATTATGCTCATATTTCTGCTTATTGAAACAGCTCCTGTAGTTACCAAATTGCTCTCCTCTAAAGGCCCATATGACCATCTTTTGCAGCAATGGGAATATGAGTATAAGGTGCAATATCTTTCGGCCGTCGTGGAACAAAATCAGGATTTTCACCGAAATCGCCAGTTGAATGAATTGGAAACAAAAATGCAACTCAAAGAAAAAGCGGATGAACTTCACGCGCAGCAAAAAGCCAGGGCAGTGGCAAAACAGAAAAAAATGGAGCTGGAACTATACAAAATCCTAACCCGTTCCAATCGCAATGGTGCAAACAATTGATCCAACGATCTACATCAATGAACACTTCTAAAAGCATTTATTTGCTGATATTATCCCTATTTCTGATACTTTCTCTGGAAGGGTATTCCCAAAGCAATAACGGTGAATCGGGCAAGGCTGAAGGTGAAAAACTGGTAAATGATGCCTCGAAAAAAATTGAAACGCTTGTCAATCCTTCTGCCTGGCAAAAAAAAAGCGAAGAAGTAGTTACCCGTAAATTGAAAAATACTTTGGATAGCCTTACTCAAATATTGGTGACCAAAGGGAAGGTTTGCTTAGATACCGCTCAGCGCAAGCTCGCCACCATGTTGAAGCCCCCCCGAGAGGATAGCGTAAGCCTTGCAAACTTAACTATATCAGTGCTGGGCGCTAAAGTTCCCATGAGTTATCCCTACAAAGTGGAAGCAAAGGACACCCTCAGCATCCAATTCAAACACTTAAAGGGATGGAAAATTGAACAATTCCGTACATCTGCAGATGGAGAGGTGATTTATGAAGCCGCTAACCTGAAAAGTGGAAAGGTGATTAAGGAGCGTTTTGTAGCAAAAAAATCAGGAACCGTGACTGTTGAACTAACCAACCGTGGATATTTTCCAGCACGTGCCAAATTACTCGTCACCCTTTTTAAGCGAAACAAAGAAACTGTTGTAGTAGAGAAATCGGATACGCTATACGAAGAAGTAAAAGAACTGATCACCCTTACCGATACGCTCAGCGAATATTTCCTGGATAATAAACTGTCTTTAAATCCTAAAATTGATATTACCAGCCCACCAAACCAGCATTTCCAACTGCCTTTTCCAAAGCTGGATCAAACAATCGGTTGGGCATACTGGGTGGGGGTAGGCAATCGTACAACTGCACAATATGTAGCAGCTACAGGTGGGGGAATGGATCCGCTCGAAGCTTATGCCAGAAGCCGGATCAACTTTCTACCCGAAAACAGAATCGCCGATGTTAAAGTTGCACTATGCGATAAGCACAACACCGAACGCTTCCTGCATGGTACTGACTATAAACCTTACCCCCTCGCAAAAAACATCAATGCCCGAGATAATTACGCGTACATACCATCCAATACCGCAGATTACACCAAACGCCCCATTCAATTCGCAGCAATCAACAACTCAACGCTGTATGACTATCCGGTATGGATAAAAGCGCTTGTCCTCTATACGCAACAGAGCATTGTCGAAATTACCTTGAAAAAACCAATCATCAACAAATCTCTTGAAATAACAATTCAGTAAAAATGAAATTTAATTTATTTTATTGGCTCCTGAATATTGTCGCATTAATTTGGATCACCTCATGCGGTGATAACTCCTATAATGAAATTCGGCGAAGCGTGCAAAGAACGCAAATGAAGACCAGGCAGTTTAAAGGCGACGCAACGATTTTAAAAAACACCTTAGGACCGAACAAAAAAAACAACACAACTTCCGAAGATTCTGTAAAGACCGAGGACACACGACCTATATCAGCTGTGGAACAGGAAAATATGCTCCATAAATATAGCTATCTGTACGACTTTATCAACCCGGAAAGTATCAATAAATTCTCTTCTTCCAATATCTCTTGGGACTCCGTTCAAAATATCTATTACATTAAGAATGAAGCCAAACGAAAGCTAAACCGAAAATACGAAGTATTCGGTTGGCACCCTTATTGGATGGGCAATGCTTGGAAAAGCTATTCGTTCGACTTGTTGAGTACTGTGGCATATTTTTGTTATAAGATCGATCCCATTGACGGCTCGTATACCAACGCCGATCAAATAAGGGAATGGCGTACCACAGCCATGATTGACTCCGCAAAAGCACACAATTGCAGGGTATTACTGACGGTTGCAAGTCATGGAATGGAACAAAATGCTACTTTTTTTTCCAATGAGTCAGCTTGGAGTAACCTCATTGATTCAGTTGCAACGCTTGTTAATGCAAGAAATGCGGACGGTGTTGACCTGAATTTTGAACAAGTACCTGCAGAAAACAGTCGTGCACTCATTCTGTTTTTGGAAAAAATGCGCACCGGACTTGATCAAAAAATACACAGTGGTCACGCTTTCATTTCGGCTTCGCTGCCATCATTTAGCAACCGGGAGTCCTTTGATGTGGAGGCCATGCAAAGATATTGTGACCAACTGACGATCATGGGTTACGCATTCAACGCGGGGCAACCATCGACTGGCGCAGTATCACCACTTCGATCCAAACAAGATGGTGCCCCATGCCTTTTGGAAACGGTAGAGTACTATGTCAAACACGGAATTGATCCACAACGCACTGTACTCGCCCTGCCTTATTACGGAGCGCAATGGAAGAGTACCCTCCTCAAGGACGAGCTTTATGACACCCAATTTGATAGAGAAATAACCTATCGGGAAGTCATGCAACTGTACGATAACCAGTTTGCACCTCAGTACGATCCGATAAGTATGACAAATTACCACTTGATTGAGTTTCCAGACAGTACTTCGATGGAATGTTGGTATGATGATGAATACACGCTCAAAAAGAAATATGATTTTGCCTTGAGCCGCAACTTAAAAGGAATTGGAATATGGGCCTTGGGTTACGACAATGGTTATACCGGGCTTTGGTCGTTGATTGACCAAAAATTTACCAGTGACACTGTTGTAGTAAAGGATCCAATTGCAGAAGCTGACGGCTATCCAATTCGAATGGGCAATTTTCTGCTTCGATACCGAGATGTTTTTATGGTCGCTTTTTTGCTATTCACAATGAGTGTTGTGTTGGGACTCTTGATTGCTTTCCAGGATTGGCGCGTCAGGGAATCTATTTTTGGCAATCAATTATTCCGTTTCATGCTGCTGCTTGTAATGACTATTCTCATAATCCCATTGTTGGGGTTACTCAATTGGTTTGGCAATGACCGGTGGCAATTACTGATCGCTTTTTTAGTTGGCGCGCTGTCCTTGTACTGGATCATGCGAATAAATATTACGTTTCATTCCAATCGCCCTTAGTGAAATGGCAGGATCCCAATAATCTTTCCTGTCATTTTCTCTACTGAACCAAATCTCAGAAAAGTGATTTTAAAAGGCTGCATGCTATGAAGTGTATATTCCGGTCTGTCTGCCCCCCTGTTCCGATTTCATCTGCCCCCCTATTCCGGAGCTTTGCCCCCCCCTTAAATGTTACTAACATTCCGGAGGTCTGCCCCCCCTGATAAAAATGTGGATTCATACGGTAAGAATCGCCAGTTTTCCATTTAAAAAACGGACTGATGGCAAAACAAAAACGTATAGATCAGATCAAAAATCTGAGGAGTTAAAATATC